>NZ_JAGGOZ010000065.1:0-21399 GCF_018614075.1 Streptomyces sp. ISL-94
TTCAGGCGCAGCACACTAGGCCCGTACTTCGCAGGTCACCCGTTAGGAACGCCTCAACTCAAGATCGTTGGCCGATCTCGGCCGCGTTGGCCCAGCCGTGACAGACCGCACGGCGTCAACTATCCGATGGCGACCGATCGCGACCGGTTGATCTTCACGATCGGGTGACCTGCGAAGTCCGGGACTAGGGTGGGCCGGGACCGGACGCACGAGGGGCAGGGCAACGGTGCGTGGAGATCGAGCTGCGCCAGAGGCGGGAGAGTGATCTGGGCGTCTCCTGGGAGCAGTTGACGTCCCCCTCACGCTCGCTCCGCTGAGGACGCCTGGCCACGGGCTTCGGGGCCGGATTCCCAACGGACCTCGCCCTCTTGGAGGTACGGGGTCGGCCGCAGCCCGCAGGCGGCGGTGACCGCCGCCGAGGCGGTGTGGTCCGGATCGGCCCGCGCCCCGGCCGGCGTGAGGGGCCGGATGGGGTGCCGCGACTCCACGGTCCGCCCTGCCCGGTGGCGTCCCCCGTTGTGCCCCGTGCGTCCATCGGGCGAGTGTCCCCGGGGGAGGCGGCGGGGCCAGTGGATTTCGGGGGGCGTCAGCGAGGGGGTTCCACCTCCAGGAAGCGGCGCCGGCGGGGGCCGCGGTAGAGGAGGCACACCCAGCCGAGGCGTTCCAGCGCGGCCGCGCAGGCCGTCAGCCGCTCCTGTTCCTCCTCGGCCGCGCCGCCGCCCCGGGGGCCGACCCAGGTCACCTCCGCGCGCCCCGGATCCGGGGCGGCGCTCACGCGGTAGCCCGTCCGCACGGGCAGGCCCTGCGCGTCCACCGCCGAGGGCGTCATCCCCGACGCCTCCAGTACGAGGGCCACCGCGCGCGGCAACTGCCGTACCTCCCACGGGGCGGGAACCGCAGCCCCCGCCGGGCCGTTGACCAGACGGCGGATCTGCAGCAGCCCCTCGTACGCCGTGCGCAGCTCCGCCGCGCGCCCGGCATCCGGCGGCGCGGCCGGACCTTCGCCGGTCGCCGCCTCGAAGCCCTGCCCGGACACCGACATCACCCACCGCCCCGACCGTCTGAGTACCTTGTGCCCAACGGCCTGAGTATCCGCCCCGATTCCCCGCCGCGCCGCCGCTGGTCGAATGAGGCCATGACCTCCGCGACCGAGACCCCCCGCTTCCGCATGCAGCACGTGACCACCGCCGGTTCGGCCCTCGCCGTGGCCCTGGTCCCGCTCGTGGTCGGCGTCCTGCTCGCCAAGGCCCTGGCCGCAGACCCGATGACCCCGGTCAACGCCCTGATCGCGGGCGGCGGACAGCGCGCCTCCCTGCCGCGGGGCGAGTGGCGCCGGCGCGGCCACAGCACACTGCGCCGGCTGCGCACCGCCCGCCGCGACACGGCCCGCCGGTGCGCTCACGCCTGCGGCCGCCGCCCCTGAGACGGCCCCGCCCCCTGCGCGCGCAGCCACGCCCCGGCCGCCCGCGGGGACCGCAGCCGGACCACCCGCAGCGGTGCGAACTTCGGATCGGCGGCCCGGCGTCCGATCTCCGCCCGCCGCGGCCCGTACCGCGTCCACGCCCACCACACCGGGTGGTCGGCCCGCAGCCACTCGCGCCAGGCCTCCCTGTTCCCGCCGAACAGCCGCTCGCGCAGCAGGCTCCGGCGCAGCGAGCGGAGCACCACGCGCCGCATGACCACGTGCCGCGGATGGTCCAGCCAGACGACGGTGTCGGCCCGTTCCCACAGCAGGTCCCGGACGGCCGGGTAGCCGAGCGAGTCGAAGATCCACCGCTCGGTACCGGCCAGCCGCGCCGTGTCCTCGGCGAAGGTCGGGCTGACGGCCCACCCCGGACCGGCGAAGTGCAGCGCGTCCAGCTCGTGGAACGGCAGGTCGAGCCGCTCACCCAGAGCCCGGGCCAGGGTGGACTTCCCCGCTCCGCTGATCCCGACCACCAGTACGCGTCGCATCCGGGCACGGTATCCACCGGGCCAGGGCCTGCGCCGTCGGCAGGACCCCGTCCATCGGGCCCCGGTGCACCGCGGTCGCCGCCCGCTCGACCGCCGGCAGCGTGCCGATCCGTACCGCGCCGCCCAGATACCCAGCCTCGCATCGGAGCAGAGCGGAGCGGGTGGGGCGGTGCAGCGCGGTGCGGTCAGCGGCCGTACTGGCGCAGGCACAGGTCCACGATCGACGGCGGAACCGCGCCCCCGGCGGCCGCGCACAGCTCGTCCACACCCGGTGGCGGGGCCGGCTGCCGGCGCGGGTGGGGAGAGGCGGGCTTGGCCGCGCGCGGGCGGCGGGTGGTCGCCGCCGGCTTCGCGGGCCGGGCGGCGGGAGCCCGGCCGGCCTTGGCCGGGGGCCGTGCGGGGGACGGCTCCTGGTGCGGGTCCGCCTCGGGATCGGTGCCGCCCGCCACGGACGCCCCCGGCAGCTTCCCCAAGGGCAGCGGCTCCGGCACGTCCGGCGCGGCCACGGGCGGTACGGAACCCCGTACGGGAACGGGTACCGGAACCGGAGCCGCATCCTGCGGGCCGACGGAGACGCAGCCGGCGCTCGTGAGGAGCGCGAGGAGGGAGAGGGGCACGGCCCGGCGTAACAGCATCCGACCACCTTGCCGTACGGCCGGGCCGGCACCGTCCTCCGCCTCACGCGTCCGGGTGACGGCGCCCGGAGCGGAATCGATTCGCCGCCGGAGCCTGGACGGTGGGTAGTCCTGGATCCACCGGTATGGGAGGGTCACCGGAGCGGCGGTACCAGTGCCCGGGGAGGCGCGACCCCCGGCACCGCGTGCCGCCGTGTCCTGCCCGCCGATCTGCCCGTACGGAGTACCGATCCATGACCGCTGCTGCCGCGCCCGGCAACCCCGCGCCCCGTCCGGAACCCGAGCCCACCTCCGCTACCGGGGCCGGCCCCGAGTCCCTGTCACGCGTACCGGGCGCCAGACCCGGGCGAGGTTCCGCCTCCGGGTCCCATTCCGCACCCGGTGCAGCCTCCGCACCTGGGGCAGCCTCCGCACCTGGGCCCGGCTCCCGCCCGGGTACGGAGTCGGGCCCCGCCTGGAAGGGCTGGGCGGCCGTGTGCGCCGTCGCGCTCGGGATCTTCTGCCTGATCACCTCCGAGCTGCTGCCCGTCGGGCTGCTCACCCCCGTCGGGGCCGACCTCCGCGTGTCCGACGGGACCGCCGGGCTCATGGTCACCGTGCCCGGGCTGGTCGCCGGCTTCTGCGCGCCGCTCGTGACCGTCGGCGCCGGCCGCCTCGACCGGCGGCTCGTGCTCTGCGTACTCATCGCCCTGATGGCCGCCGCCAACCTCGCCGCCGCCTTCGCGCCGAACTTCGCCGTCGTCCTGGCCGCCCGCCTGCTCGTCGGAATCAGTGTCGGCGGGTTCTGGGCCATCGCCGGCGGGCTCGCCGTCCGGCTGGTCCCCGAGCGCCACGTCGGCCGGGCGACCGCGCTCGTCTTCGGCGGTGTCCCGACCGCCTCGGTGCTCGGTGTCCCGGTCGGCACCCTGCTCGGCGAACTCGGCGGCTGGCGCAGTGCCTTCGCGGCGGTCGGCGCCCTCGGCCTCCTCACGCTGACCGCGCTGCTCCTCCTGCTGCCCCCGCTGCCGCCGACCCGGCACATCGCCTTCCCGGAACTCCCCGCCCTGCTGCGCGAGAACCGCGCGGTGCGCGCCGGAGTGATCGTCACCTTCCTCTTGGTGACCGGGCAGTTCGCCGCCTACACCTTCGTACGGCCCATCCTGCAGGACGTCTCCGGCATCGACGCCGCGTACGTGAGCACCCTGCTGCTCGGCTACGGCGCCGCCGGGGTCGCGGGCAACTTCCTGGCCGGCGCGCGTGATCCGTACCGGACGCTGCTCGCCGTCAGCGCCTGCCTCGCCGTGATCCTCGGCCTGATCGCCGTCCTTCCGGGAGCGGTCGCCGGGACCGTCCTGCTGCTCGCCTGGGGGCTCGTGTACGGAGGGGTCTCGGTGAGCCTCCAGAGCTGGATGATCACCGCGGCGCCGGCCGCCGCCGAGGCCGCGTCCTCGCTGATGGTGGCCATGTTCAACCTGGCCATAGCCGCGGGCGCGCTGTTCGGCGGCCTCGCGGTCGACGGCATCTCCGCGCCCGCCGCCCCGCTCGGCGGAGCGGCCCTGATGCTCCTGGCGTCGGTCACGGTCTGGGTCACGTCCGTCCGCCGCCGGCCCGGTGACCTCAAGTGATCAGCGGGCAGAGAGCGGATGGACGAGGGCAGATCGGACATCAGGCTTGACCCGGCCCAGCCCGGAGGGGAAGAGTGCGCCGGTCGAGAACCACCGCTTGAGCCGCACTTCGGAGATACCCCAGATGCTTGTGTCCGTCCGCTCATTGCCCGAACCGGGGCTCGCTCCGGCCACGACCGGCGGTTCCCCCACATTCGGCGGTACGCCCGGCCGCGCTCCCGGCGGAGCCGCCGCACGCGCCGTGACGGTCCCGGCTGCCCGGCGGCGCGGGGCCTGACCGGCCGGGTGGGGGCCGGCACCGCACCGCCGCGCCGGCCCCCGACCCAGCCGGGGAGACACATGTCCCACGACTCCGATGAGAGCGGGATCGTCCCCGACGACCGCCTGTTCATACGCCCGTACGTGGCCCCCTCGGGCCGGCCGCACCAGGAGACGGCGACCGGCCCCGCATGGCCGCAGAGCGGGCCTGTCGCCTACCCCGGTCCGCCGCCGGACCGGGAGCCTCCGCGCGCGGCCGGCCACAGGGCCGCTGCTGCCGCAGCGGGTGCCGGTGCTGGTGCCGGCGACCTCGGTCGTCCTGCAAGAGGGCGCGGCCGGCGCCGGATCTCGCCCGCTGCCGTCGTCGTCCTGACGGTGCTCGCCGCGGCCGGGGTCCTGGTGTTCCTGCTGAACGGCTCTGATCCGCAGCCGCCGCCCCGGAACGAGCGGCCGCCCGACCTGTCCGTACCCGCGCTCCCGGCGCGCAGCCCGGACGGCGCGACCTCGGCCCCGGCCGCGGCCCGGTCGGCCGCGCCGGGGTCTTCGGCAGCCTCCGGACCGGCCGCGAGCCAGAGCGCGAAGCCGACGCCCTCGCCGAGCGCCTCGACCGCGCGGCCGACACCCGGCGCGGGTGGGACGCTGCGCCCGGGGGACCGCGGCCCCGAAGTGAGCGACCTCCAGGCACGGCTCTTCGGGCAGGGGTTCACGTACGTCTCCGTCACCGGCGTGTACGACGGCCAGACCCGGCGCGGTGTGGCCCAGCTCCAGAGCGACCGGGGCATCACGGGCGACCCGAAGGGTGTCTACGGCCCGGCCACACGGGCGGCGTTCGGCTGAGCCCCGGGGCTCCGGGGCTCCGGAGTCCCGGAGTCCCGGAGTCCCGGATGCCCGGATGCCCGGATGCCCGGATCCCGGAGTCGGGCGCGGTTTCACTGCTCCGGCTTCCGCGGGCCGAGCTGCTCCACCAACTCGGCCAGATCCTCGCAAACCTGTTCGATCTGCAGCCGGATGTTGTTCTGCTCGGTGACGAGCGCCGCCAGCAGCAGCCCGGTCAGGGCCGCGGCTCCGTTGAGGGCCTGGAGGTTGACCATGATCTCGAAGAGGGTGTGGTGGGCGAAGGGCCCGGCGCGGTCCCTGGCCGCCGAGTTGGCCAGGACGGAGACGAGCAGGGCGCACGGCGCGCTCCCGGCCAGCTGGAAGCGCACCGCCGCCCAGATGAGGAGGGGGAAGACGAGGAAGAGCAGGGAGAGGGAGCTGCGGGTGCCCACGAGCGTGACGGCGACGGCGGTGACCAGCAGCGCCGCC
This sequence comes from Streptomyces sp. ISL-94, assembly GCF_018614075.1. GTDB lineage: Bacteria > Actinomycetota > Actinomycetes > Streptomycetales > Streptomycetaceae > Streptomyces. Next base: position 5,756 of record NZ_JAGGOZ010000065.1, read on the forward strand.
GACTCGCCCACGTGGTAGGTCTCCCGGGGCAGGCGGACCTTGCGCAGGACGAGCAGGAGCGGGGTCACCACGAGCACGCCCATCGCGTCTCCGGCCCACCAGGCCGACCACGTCGACCAGAATCCCGGCATCGCCAGGTCACCGGTGAGGATCAGGACCCAGGTCCCGGCGGTCGAGCTGATCAGCATCGGCACCAGGCCGCCGAGGAAGACCAGCGCCAGCCCGTCCCGCAGCCGGTCCAGCTCGACGCGGAAGCCGACCCGGCGGAGCATCAGGTACGCGCACACCGGGGCGAGGGTGTTCCCCGCGATGATCCCCCAGTCGGGGAGGAGGTCGAACGTACTGATGCCCTCGATGAAGAAGTACGTGCCCAGGGCGATCCCCGGCCAGATCCGGACGCCCCGCCAGAGGAGCGCCGCGAGGGCGATGCCCGTGGGCGGCCACAGGGGCGTGACCATCGCGCCCTCGACGACCACCCGCTGCAGCAGGCCGATCCGGCCGCCCGCGTAGTAGGCGACGGCGACGGCGAGGATCCACAGAACAGCTTCGGGGAGACGTCGCCATTCCTCGTTGCGCACCACAGCATCAGACAACAGTCCCCGCGCCCCGGCGGCCGTGACACGCGCTAAGGGGGGTCAGGGGCTCGCCGCGTCGTGGCGGAGGACGAGCACGGCGGCGTCGTCGGCATGGCCGGTGGAATCGGCCACCTTCATCACCTCGGCGGCGATCTCGCCGGGATCGGCGCCCGCCGCCTCCTTGACGACGTGGGCGACCCGCTCCAGCCCCACCTCGATCGGGAACGCCGGCCCTTCGACCACCCCGTCGGTGAGCAGGACGATCGCGCCCGCCTTGGTCAGCCGGCGCCGGGTCACGGCGTATCCCGCCCCGGGCAGCATGCCCAGGGGCAGCCCGCCGTCGTCGTCGGTGATGCCGTACTCGCCGTCCACCGTGGCCCAGACCGAGGGGACGTGCCCCGCCCGGGCGCTCTCGAACTCCCAGGTCTCGGGGTCGAAGCGCAGCAGGGTGCAGGTGGCGAAGAGTTCGCCGTCCGTCGACAGGAGGACGTCATTGGTCCGGCTCAGGACCTCGCCGGGGTCTTCGACGACGGAGGCCACCGCGCGCAGGCCGATCCGGACCTGCCCCATGAAGGCGGCCGCCTCGACATCGTGCCCCTCCACGTCGCCGATGGAGAACGCGAGCGCACCGTCGGGCAGCCGGAAGCCGTCGTACCAGTCACCGCCGATGTCCAGGCCGTCCCGGGCAGGGGCATACCGGGCCGCGCCTCGCAGCCCCGGCAGGACGGGCAGCGAGGCGGGCAGCATCGCGCGCTGCAGCACCTCGGCGAGCCGCACCCGCGCCTGCTGCAGTTCCGCCCCTTCCCGGGCCTGGGCGGTGAGCCGGCCCAGCCTGGACAGGAGGTCGGCGCTCGCGGCCCGCGGATGACGATGCGGGCTCATGGGCCACTCCTTCCGCCAGCGAAAGGCCCGTGCTCATCATATTTGCGGTCGGCGCGGTGCGCTCAGGCAGCGGCCGCCCGGCGTCGGACCCAGGTACGGCACAGGCGTCAGCGGCCGCCGGAGACCCGCAGGACGGCTCCCGTCGTGTACGAGGCCTCCGGGGACAGCAGCCAGGTGATCGCCCCGGCCACCTCCTCGGGCTGCCCGGGCCGCCCGAGCGGGATTCCGGCTGCGGCCCGCGCCGGCCGGCCGGGATCGCCCATCGCCGCGTGCATGTCGGTGTCGATGATGCCGGGGGCCACGGCGTTGACCCGGATTCCGTCCGGGCCGAGCTCCTTGGACAGGCCGATGGTCAGGGCGTCGGCGGCGGCCTTGGTCGCGGCGTAGTGGACGTAGTCCCCGGGGCTGCCGAGGGTCGCGGCGGCCGAGGAGACGTTGACGATCGCGCCGCCGCCCGCCGCGGCCATGTCCTGGGCGGCCCGGCGGCAGCACAGCAGGTACCCGAGGAGGTTGACCTCGACCACGCGCCGCAGGTCCTCGGTCCGGGCGTCCGCGAGCCGGCCCAGCGGGCCGGTCACCCCGGCGTTGTTGACCAGCCCCGTCACCGTACCGAGTTCGGCGCCGGCGATGTCGAACAGCCGCTCGACCCCGCACTCCTCTGAGGTGTCCCCGCGTACCGTCACACAGCGGGCCCCGGTCGCCCGTATCGGTCGGCGATCCCCTGGGCGGCGGCCTCGTCGTGGACGTAGCCCAGCGCCAGGTCATGCCCGTCGGCGGCGAGCCGCAGGCAGGTCGCGGCGCCGATACCCCTGCTGCCTCCGGTGACGACGGTGACCGGACGACGTGACATGTGAGCCTCCCGTACGAGCTGAGCCGTGCTGTCGCGGCACGGCGCGGCAGGCTAACACCTCACCGAACGGGCCGCAGCGGCGCGCCGGGACAGCAGCGCCCTGCCGACGCGCCACCAGAAGTGCGGGCTTTCCAGGGCTGCGGGGTGGCGGCGCATGTTGACCACGTCGAGGAAGCGCTCGTTGACCCAGGCGTCCGTTACGGAGGCCTCGCCCATCCGGTCGGAGAGGGCCTTGGCGAGCCGGTAGCCGGTCGGGTAGGGGCCGGTCACGTGGGGCTGGGCGAGGTCCGCGAGGGTGGAGACCTTCCACGCCGCGTCGACGACGACCCTCACGTGCTCGAAGTAGCCGACGGCCGGGGCCGTGAGGTCGGCGCCCCTGCGGAGGTGGGCGGCGAGGCAGGAGGCGTGGAGGAAGGCCGAGGTCATCCCCTGGCCGTAGACGGGGTTGAAGGAGGCGACGGCGTCCCCCACGACGAACAGGCCGCCGGGCAGCCGCTCGGTCCGCGACCAGTTGCGCCGCATGGAGTGCGCCATCGTGTACGTCTCGACCTCGGCGAGCAGCTCGCACCGGCGGGCGACGACGCCGAAGGGCTCGGCTTCCATCTCGCGCATGCGCTGGAGGAAGGCGTTGCGGTCGCGGGTGAGGCGCCGGTCGGCGTAGGCGGCGATGACCACCATCCAGCGGTCGCCCTCGACGGCTGCCATGGCGCCGGTGTCGGGCTGCCGGTCGACGGTGGCCGCGGCGAGGGGCAGCTGGTGCGCGACGCGCACGCCGGGCAGTTCGGTACCGCGGCGGAAGAGTCCGGTGGCGTAGCCGAGGTCGATCCTCATGCGGTCGACGGGCGGCTCGGGCCAGCCGCCGTCCCGCAGCCAGGAGGTCAGCCGGCTGGAGCGGCCCATGGCGTCGACGACGGCGTCGACCGGAAGGCAGGACTCCGGCCCGCCGTCGGCTCCTTGGTGGAGTACGCCGGTCACGCGCCCGCCCTCGAAGCGCAGGCCGCAGGCCCGGGCCGCCACCACCGTCACCTGCTCATCGGCGAGCGTCCGACGGCGGATGCGCTGCTCCAGGAGGCGGCGCGTGGTCCCGATGAGCTCGTTGCCGGGGACGGCGACCTTGCGCGTGCCGCCCGCGAACAGCTGGATCTCGTCCCCTGAACCCAACACCGCCCCATGGCCCACCAACTCGTCCGTCAGGCCCGGGAACCAGCGCTCCGCCTGCGTACGCCCCATGTCGAGCAGCGCATGCAGCTGCCCGCTCTGCGGCACCCCCTTGCGGGCGTCCCCGCCATCCCCGTCTTCCGCTCTGCCGCCCAAGCCGTCCGGCTCGAGGAGCGTCACCCTGACTCCGAAACTCCGTAACGCCCGAACAGCGGCGAGGCCCGCGACACTTCCCCCAAGGACCGCAACGTGCTGCATGTGGTGTCTCCCCTTCCCCGGCGCCTCGAGCGAGGCTTCCCGTCAGCACCCTAAGGCCGCCCCCGGCAGCGGGAAGTCCCTACCTCCGGTCCCAGCCGGCCGGACCCCCGCGCCGCGGCGCGCGCACGCGGTGGTGCACCCTGCGGGGCACGGGCCGCCCTGCCCGGGACGGGCCGGCATCCACGCCGTTGCGGACGTGCTCCGGCGCCGACCCCGGCTGCCCGTTCTGCCCCGCGGCGACGACGAGCGCCGCGATGCCGACGATGAGCAGCCAGGGCGGGAGCGCCTCGACCAGTACGGGGATCATGGCGAGGGCCAGCGCCACACCCCGGCCGGCCGCGTGCCGAGACCACCGCCCGCCGGCGGAAGCGATCCGGGCCTTCGTCTTCTTCGACTGGTTCGTCTTGTCCGTCATCCTTGTCACCGGTTCCAGCCCCTCGTCCGGGTGATTCTGTCGATGTCTCACCAGGAGACCAGCGCCCGGGCCGGCGCACAGGGCTCACAGAGGGGGCTCACGAATCGGAGCGAAGGCTCATGCCAACTCACGTTCACTATCATGGAGTTCGGGATACGCCTGACGCTGAGGGTAGGAGACTCCGATGGCGGAGCGACCAAAGCACGTGGTGAACCACCGGCTGGTCGAGGTGATAGAGGAATCCGGGATCAGCCACAAACGGCTGGCCTTCCGACTGAATGAGATCTGCCGTTCCGAGGGCATCACGACCGAGTACACCCATACGTCCGTGGCCAACTGGTGCCGCAGGGGCATGCAGCCCAAGTGGCCGGTGCCGCAGCACATAGGCACTGTGCTCACCGAGGTGCTCGGGAGGCCGGTGAGCGTCGCGGACATCGGAATGGAGGGGGCCCGTCCCGATCAGTCGGCGGGACTCACCTTCCCGAGAGATCAACAGCAGGCGGTCGACGAAGCGACCTCGTATTGGAGCATGGTGAACCGACGGAACTTCCTGGCCGCAGCGCCGTTCGTGGCCTCCGCGTTCTCGGAGCCCGTGACCCGGTGGCTGGTCAGCCCCACCGAGCCGGTGCCGGCCTCGTCTACGACGACGACCATCGGCCGTACGCACATCGAGGAACTCCGGGCGGCCGCCGACGCGGCACGGGCCTGGGACTCGCGGTTCGGCGGTGCGGCATGGAAGTCCCAGTCGCTGACCGAGTACCTCTACGAGCGGGTCACACCGCTCCTGCGCGCCCGCTACTCCGAGCAGGACGGACGCGAACTCTTCTCCGTGACGGCCGAGATGGCCCGGCTGGCCGGATGGACGGCCTTCGACGCCGGCCAGCACCAGAAGGCGCAGCGGCACTACATCCAGGCGCTGCGGATGGCCAAGGCAGGCGGTGACATCCACCTGGGCGCGTACATCCTCACCACCATGGCGATGCAGGCGATGATGCGCGGCTTCTCCTCGCAGGCCATCGACATGGCGCAGGGTGCCTACGAGCGGGTCCCGGCCGCGGATCCCCGGGTACTGGGCTTCGCCAAACTGATCGAGGCCAGGGCGCACGCGAGGGAAGGCGATGCCCGTGCGGCGTCCGCCTGCCTGGCCGCGTCGGAGCGGCTGCTGGAGCGGGGAGAGGCGGAAGGCTCGGGGGAGCGCGCCTGGATCGACTTCTTCACCCGCCAGCGGGTCATCACCGACGCCACCGAGATCTTCCGCGATCTCGGACGCCCCAAGTCCACCTTCGCCTGGCACGCGCTGGGCGAGATGCCCGGTGACGCGTTCGCCCGGTCCCGGGGGATCCGCCTGTCCGTCCTGGCCACGGCCCATGCGCAGCAGGGAGAGCTGGAAGCCGGCCTGACCCTCGGCCGGGAGGCGCTCCAGCTGTTCTCCCGCCTCCAGACGGTCCGGGGCATCGACTACATCAGGATCTTCACGAACGCGCTGCACCCCTGGCGGCACGAACCGCAGGTCACCGAGTACATGCACCAGGTACGGACCCTGGCGGCGAGCCTCGCGGCGGCGTGAGCCCGAGAGCCACTCCGCCGGCCCGCTCGGGCAGGATGGGACCGTGGAGATGACGGAACTGGCGGCGCGGGCCCGCGCGCTGGCCGGCGCGGGCGGGCGGGACGACCGCGGCGACAGGGGCGGTCGGCGGATCCTCGGGATCGCCGGGCCGCCCGGGGCAGGCAAGTCGACGCTTGCCGGGAGGCTGGCCGAGGCGCTGGGGCCGGAGCTGGCGGTGGTGGTGCCCATGGACGGGTTCCACCTCGCCGGGGCCGAACTCGCGCGCCTGGGGCGGGCCGGCCGCAAGGGCGCCCCCGACACCTTCGACGCACGGGGCTACACGGCCCTGCTGCGCCGCCTGCGCGAACCGGGCGACGGCACGGTCTACGCACCGGCCTTCGACCGCTCGATCGAGGAGCCGATCGCGGGGAGCATCCCCGTCGGGCCCGCCGTGGCCCTGGTGATCACCGAGGGGAACTACCTGCTCCACGACGCGGGGGAATGGGCGCGGGTGCGGCCCCTGCTCGACGAGGCGTGGTACCTCGCCCCCGCCGACACCCTGCGGGTCCGACGCCTGATCGACCGCCACGTGCGCCACGGCAAGGACCCCGCACGCGCCCGTGCCTGGGTGGTCCGCTCGGACGAGTCCAACGCCCGCCTGATCGCCCCCGGCCGCGATCGGGCGGACCTGGTCATCGGCTGGTGAAGGCCAGGATGTCGCCGACCGCCTCGCGCAGGCTTCCGAAATGGCGGTGCACACCGTCCACCGCGACGGGCGCGTTGACCCCCCACACCGTCATCCCGGCCCGCAGCCCGGCCTGCACGCCGGACGGGGCGTCCTCGATCACCAGGCAGTCCTGCGGGTCGGCGCCGAGTCGCGCGGCGGCCTGCAGGTAGGGAACGGGCGACGGCTTGCCCTCCTCTGCCGCGGCCGCGTCCACCAGGACCTCGGGGACCGGGAGACCGGTACGGGCGAAGCGGCCGCGCACCCGGTGCCCGTAGTTCGAGGTCACCAGGGCCCAGGCCCCCGGCCGAAGGGCGGCCAGCAGTTCCGAGGCGCCGTCGAAGGCACCGTAGACACCGGACCGGACGTCCTCGTCCTCCAGCTCGTGCAGTGCGGCCAGACACTCCCGCGGATCCCGGTCCGGTGCGACCTGCGCGAAGGTCTCGACCGGCCTGGTCCGCAGCGCGACGCGGTACACCTCGTCGGGGTCCAGCCCGTAGCGCTCCGCCCACGCACCCCACACCCGGCGCTGGTTGTCGATGGCATCGATCAAGGTGCCGTCGACATCGAACAGGACATACCGCTTCGGTTCCTCGATCATGTCCCGATCATGTCATCAGCCCTCGCGGGCCTCGCGGGCCTCGCGGGCCTCGCGGGCCTCGCGGGCCTCGCGGGCCTCGCGGGCCGGTTGCAGCCGGATCCGGCTGGGTTCCCAAGACGACGGATGTGTCCGTACAGGCTCCTCCTCCCCGCCCGCCGCGCTTCTCGGGACGGGCGCCGCCCACATGGTGGGATGGGAACCAGGGGAGGGTCCACCAGCTCACGGAGAGGTCGGGAACATGGCCGAGGCCACCATGCGGGCGATGGCGTACGAGACGTACGGCGGGACGGAGGTGCTCTCCGAGATGCGGCTGCCGGTCCCGAAGGTCGGACCGGGCGAAGTCCTCGTCCGGGTGAAGTGCGCCGCGGTCAATCCCGTCGACTGGAAGATCATGGCAGGCGGCCTCGACAGCATGATGGACGCCTTCTACCCGGTGGTCCCGGGCTGGGACATGGCCGGCACCGTCGAGCGCGTCGGGCTGGACGTACCCGAGTACGCCGAGGGCGACGAGGTCATGGCCTACGCCCGCAAGGACCACGTGCGCGGCGGTACCTTCGCCGAGTTCGTCACCGTGTCCGTCAGCGCCCTCGCGCACAAGCCCGCCTCCCTCAACTGGGCGGAAGCCGCCGGGCTGCCGCTCGCCGGGCTCACCGCCTACCAGCTGCTCACCCGCCTCGGCACCGGGAAGGACGACACGGTGCTGATCCACGGCGCGGCCGGCGGCGTCGGCTCGATGGGCGTGCAGATCGCCCGCGCGCTCGGGGCACGGGTCATCGGCACCGCCTCGCCGCGCAACCACGACCGGGTGCGGGAGCTCGGCGCCGAGCCCGTTGCGTACGGGGACGGACTCGCCGAGCGGGTGCTCGCCCTCGCCCCCGACGGGGTGACCGTCGCCGCGGACTTCGTCGGCGGTGTCGTCGACGTCACCCGCAAGGTTCTGCACGACGACGGCCGGCACGCCTCCATCACCGATCCCACCGTGCTCGGTGCGGGCGGGCAGTGGATGTGGGTCCGCCCCGTCGGCAGCGACCTCGCCGAACTGGGCCGGCTCGCCGACGCCGGGCAGCTGAAGGTGCCGGTCGCCCAGATCTTCCCGCTCGCCGAGCTGGCGGCGGCCTTCGAACTGAGCCAGGGCGGGCACACCGCCGGAAAGATCGTCATCGAGGTCTGAGGCGCAGCGTGCGGGAAGGGTTCCGGTCCGGCGGCAGCCGGTGCGTCACCCGGCGGCTGCCGGGCTCAGGTCCGGGACCTCGCCGCAGGCCGCCCAGGTGACCTCGACGCCCGGCAGGCCGCGCGACCACGGCGCGGCCAGGGCGGCCAGGCGGGTCGCGTCCGGCGGAGCGGTGCCGAGGCCGATCGCGTACCGGGCCCGGGCCGGGGCCGTGTCGAAGGGGTGCGGCCAGGCGTGCGCGTCCGTGACGCCCGCCTCCTCCAAGGCGCCGAGCAGCGCCCGCAGCCGGCCGCGGGCCCGGCCCAGGGCTTCCTCGAACTCCCGCTCCCCGGGCGCCCGTACGGTCACCACCGCCCAGGCCGCGTGCCGCCGGTGCAGCGGTGGCACGGCCAGGGCGGCACCGAAGTCGCCTGGATCCGCGTCCAGCAGCTCCCAGGCTTGGTACAGCTCCCTCGCGAGCAGGTCGCGCAGGGCCGGCCCCACCTGGACCGTGCAGCTGCGGACCGGCTCGGAGGGGGTGAGCACCGTCACCGGGTCCGGCCCCGGAGTCCCGGGGGTCAGACCCACCGGGTCCCGCCAGTCCCAGGCCGCCCAGGTCCCGAAGAATGCCAGGCGCAGCGCGGCGGGGGAGAGGTCGCAGGCCCCGCGCACCGTGCGTGCGGCCAGCACGGCCCAGGCCAGCCCCGGCAGCCCGCCGAACGGCGCCGAGTCCAGACCCCGGGCCCGGGCCCAGGCCTTGACCTCCCGCGCCAGACGGGCGAAGGCGGCGTACTCCGGGCCCTGCGCCGTGCCCTGCTCCCCGCCTTGCTCCCCGCCTTGCTCCCCGCCCTGCGCCGAGCCCCCGTCCGCGTCCCGGTCCGCGTCCCGCTCCCCGCCCGCGAAGCCCCGTACGGCATCCGCGTCGCTCACCGCGCTCAGCGCGATGGCGGCGGCCTCGCCCAGCTCCGCCCGCCGAGCCACCGCCTGTACCGGGTCCAGCGCGCCGGTGGCGACGACGACCAGGTCCACATCCAGTCCGGCCGCCCGGAACCGCAGCCCCGGCACCCGCGCACCCGCCACCTCGCGCAGGCGTACGGCGTCCGGGAATGCGGCCGCCACCCGGTCCCGTACCCCGGCGATACCGGCCGCGCCCGGGAGCGCCGCCACCAGGTCGAGGTCCGCACCCGGAAGCGCACAGCCCATGCGGCGGGATCCGGCCACGTGCACCACCCCCTCGGCCAGCGCGTCGGTGATCCGCGCGGTGACCGACTCAGCGGCGCCGGGCGGCTCGATGCCGTCCCCCGGCGCGGGCTCCGGCAGCCACCGCACCCGGCCCGTGCCCAGTTCCACCACCGCGCGCGTCCGCATCGGGCCGTTCCCGCGCCGCGACAGCACGGCCAGCTCCCCGACCCCGGCGACCATCTGCGCACGGTCCGGCCCGCCGCCGAGCCGGGCGGTGAACTCGGCGACCGCCCGCTGCGGATCCCGGCTGCGCCCCAGCGCCAGGTGCGGGGTGTAGCCCTCGGCGCGCCCCCGGCACCCCGGGAACCGCCGGGTCAGCGCCCGCCGCAGCTCCTGCCACGGTGCGTCACCGGCCGCCGCCGGATCCAGCCAGAGGGTGGCGTCCTCGCGGTGGCCGAAGCTGTACACCCCCTCCAGCCGCGCGGTGAACGGCGCCGTCGCCGAGGCCACTTCGGCCAGCAGCGGCACGGCCGCCTCGAACGAGGACTCGGGGACGAAGCCGAACAGCAGGTTCACGTGCGCGGGCCGGCGGTCGGCCTGCGGGTCGTGCTCCCGCCTCAACTCCTCGACGGCATCCGGGAGCCGCGGCGGCAGCCAGGCCACCGCGGTGCGCGCCGTCGCCGGTGTGCCGAGCCGCGCGGGCGGCCTGCCGCTCCCCTCCCCGAAGTCCAGCGTCGCCTCCACCCCGTAGTGGTCGGAGATGAACAACCCTTCCGGGCCCGGCGCGTTCCCGCGCAGCGCCGCCGCCGTCACCCGAGCCTCGGAGGGCCCCAGCAGGATCCGGTCCAGCCGCGCGGCCCGCCCCGACAGGGAGCCCACCGCGGCCAGCGGATTGGCCACCGGATCGAAGGTGGGCGTATCGTCCGCCGGCCCGTGTACGTCGCTCCAGGCGTCCCGCATCCCCAGGGCGCCCGTGGGCCCTTCGGCCCCGGGCCGACCGTCGTTGAAGTCGCCGAGCAGCGCCACCCCGGCCCCGATCCCGCCCAACCCCTCGGCGAGTCGGGCCAGTTCGGCCCGTCGGCGCACCTCTCCGCCGTCGGTGTGATCACTCGTCAGGTGGGTGGCGGCGACGACCAGAGGTCCCGCCACGGTGTCCACCCTCACCGCGGTGACCGCCTTGTGCGGGCCGAGCACGTGCAGCCCGGCCTCCCGCACCGGCAGCCGGCTCAGGACCAGCAGCCCGCAGTCGGTGACGTCCGGGCCGCCCGGATCCGTGCCGACCGTGTACCCGGCCCGCACCCACGGCGCCGCCAGCAGCATGGACAGCAGCGCGGGCTCGACCTCCTGGAGCGCGATGACATCGGCATCGGCGGCGGCCAGTTCGGCCAGCAGGAGCGGCCTGCGCCGGGCGGTGGCGATCCGCGGGGCGTCGTAGCGGTCCCAGAGCGTGTTCCACGTCAGCAGCCGGACGGTGGCGGGGACCTCCGCGCCGCCGGGCCCGAGCGCCGGCGTAGGCCGCCAGGCGCCGCCGCCCGCCGGATCCCAGGCGTGCGGGGTCCGGGCGGTGAAGAACGGCGCCCGCAGCAGGCGGGGCTCGCGCACCCGCCCCGCCTCGGTGACGTCGATCCGGTCCACTCCCGTGGCCCGGTCCCACACCAGCTCGCCGTCCGCCTCGACGAACAGCACCCGGTGCCAGGGGATGTCCCCGCCGGGCACGAAGGAAGGCAGCGGGACCCGCTTGGGGGCGGCCCCGCGCTGGAGCAGGCCGAGCACGAACCGCGCCGGATCGAACCGCGGGTCCCAGCGGACCTGGTGGTAGAGCTCCTCACTGGTACGCATCGGAATCAGAACTCCCCGCCCGCCGTGCCCGGACCGCCCTGGCTGTCCAGAATCCCCGCCGTGTCCTCCACGCTGCCGCCCGCCCCCATGTACCAGGTCCGGTGTGCCTGACCCGGATACGGCGGACTGAACCGGTGCAGTTGTCCGGTCAGCACCGGGGCCGGCACGGGATGCGCCCGCACCGCGTTGCGCCGCAGCAGCTCCGCCTCCTCGACCAGCACCACCACCTGGGTGACCAGCGCGTCACGGCGCCGTGCGACCGAACCGGCCAGGCCGCGCTGCTGCTCGGTGAGGGAGGTGGCGTCCCACACCACGGTGCCGCCGGCGGCCAGGGCGGTGTCCAGCCGGTCCAGGCCCTCGCGCAGGACGTCCGCGTTGGCCCGCTGGTCCGCGCGGGACCCCCGGGCGGACCGCAGATCGTCCAGACTCACGTAGGCCGACACGCCGGGCAGGCTCCGCGCGAAGGTGCTCTTGCCGCTGCCGGAGGGCCCGCACAGCTGCACCAGCCGGGGGAACCCCGCGTCCCGCCACCGCCAGGTCGCCGCCACCGCCTCCTGCGGGGTGGAGATCCCGCCCCGCGCGAAGGCCTCGCGGGCCTCGGCCCAGCAGCGGTCGGCCGCCTCCGGCCCGAGGCCGGCCAGGGCCTCCCGCAATCCGGCGCGCAGGGAACCGAGCGGGTCCGCGCCGAGCAGCCCGGCCTCCTCGGCGCACAGCGCCGACCACTCCACGCACTCCCGCGCCCCGGGGTCGCCGGCCGTCGCCCCGGCGAGCGCGTGCAGCACCCCCAGGTCGGCCGCGACGGCCATCCGTACCAGGCCGGCGCGCCGCTCCGCGTCGGGGAACGGCCGCTGGAGCGACGGGTACAGCCCGACCAGGTCGGCCACCCGCCGCGCGAGGGGCATCCCGGCCGGGCCCGCCGCCAGCCGCGCCGCGAGGCGGGCGCGTGGCACGCGGCGCAGCATCGCGGCCAGTACACCGGCCAGGCGTGCCTCGCCGGTCCGGCCCAACCCGTCGATCCGGGCGGTCACTTCACCGACCTCGGCCACTGTCGCGGCTGCGGCTGCGGCTGCGGCTCCCGCTTCGGCCCCGGCCCCGGCCTCGGAGCCGATCTCGGTTCCGGCCGCGATGTCGGCCCCGGCCCTGACCCCGAGGGCGGCCGACAGCCCCGCCACATCGGGTTCCGCGCCCGACCGCACCCCCCACAGCGGGGCCTGGGGCCCCAGCCCGTTGGGCACGACCTGCGCGTACATCCAGTGCGTATCGGTCTGTACGTGCCCGCCCCGCACCCACTTGGCCACGCACCGCCCGAAGTCCGCACGCGCGAAGCCGCCCACGGTGCGTACGACGTACCCCTCCTGGCGCGTGGTGTCGAGGCGCAGCCTGCGCAGCGCCCGCTCGTCGAAGACACCCCGCCACAGGACACGCGGGCTGGGCACCCCGAGGCCCCGCAGGAACGGCACGGTTCGGTCCCAGTCGAGGCACTGGTCGCCGTCCCACACCGAGAATCCGTAGAACCAGCTGTCCAGGTCCTCGTACGGAAGGGAGTGGCGGGCGTAGAGGTTCTCCCCGCACACCCGCCAGCCGGCCGGGATGCCCGCGCCGATCCGCCCCTGCAACCCCTTGACCCAGGCCCGCGACGGGTGGTGCCCCGAGTCGAGCGAACGGGCGTGCAGTCCGTCGGCGTACAGGGTGGTGTTCTCCCCGTCGAGTTTTTCGGTGACCACCACCTCCCGCCCGGCCAGCCCCTCGAGCCCGGCAGCGGCCCGGACGTCATCCCGACCCACCCCGGGTGACCAGGGCAGATGAGGGGTCCGGGGATAGTGGGTGCGCATGATCCGCTCCTGGCCGACGATGGGGTCCTCGTCACTGTAGGTATCCGGAGCGGCCTCATCCACCCAATAACGCGGGGGCCTAACGGCACAGGGCCAGGATGGACGGCGACACCGTGCCGCGCCCGGCCTCGCACAGGGACCTCATGTCGTCGTACGCAGGTTCCGGCACGGGGCGGGGCTTGATCTTCGCCGGGGCCTTGGCCTTGGCCTTGGCCTTGGCCTTGGCCTTCGCTTTGGCCTTCGGCTTCCCGGGCGTCCGCCTGTGGGGTTTCGGCGGGGCGTAGGGCCGGGCGTGCCCGGCCCTACGCGGGGCCCGAGGCGCGGCGGGGGCCGCAGGACGCTCCGGCACCGCCGCCGGTTCCGCCGGTTCGGCCGCTTCGACCGGCTCCACCGATACGGGTGCCACCGGCAGCCGCCCCAACGGCCAGGCCGGCGGCGTCGGTTGCCGGGGCTCCGTCCGGGCCGCCGCGGGCCCCAGCCGTGCGGAATCCGGCGGGGCGGCGGGGGTCACGGTCACGCATCCGGTGGCCATCGCGAGTGCGGCAAGGGTCAGGGGCAGGGCCCGGCGCAGCTGCATCCGCCCACCCTGCCGTACCCGGGCCGCCGGAGTCGCGCCCCTGTCACGCGGACGGGTGACTCCCGGGGCGGGGGAGTGACTCCGGGCGCCTCCGCCCGTGCGTCGCCGGCCGGAGCGGCGAGGCCGCCGAGGCAGACGACCGCCGCGCCGCCGACGAGACCCGGCACGGTCCCCCGCCTTCCGGCGTCCGTCGCGGCGTCCGTCCCGGTGCCCGTGCCCGTGCCCGTGCTCGTGTCCGTACGGGAAGCGCGTCTCACGTCCGGGTCTCTCCTCGGGCGGCCGGTGACGTGGTCGGACCGGCGGGTTTCACGCCGCCGGTCCGCCCCCGGACCGTAGCAAGATCTACATAACCAGGTAATAAAGAGGTATAGGGGTCGCAAAACGAAGGCATTGGGTCCGGGCCCGGGGTCGCCGTAACCAGCGGGCCGCGCCCGCGGTTGCACAGCGCACGGGTCCACCCCCGGTGAACGGAGTTCCGATGCCGCAGCTGACCGACAAGGCCGTCCCCGAGAAGACCCTGTCCGGCGAGCCCGCGGCTGATCCGCCCCGGTCCGGCGAATCCCTGGCCGGTAGCCGGACCACAGCCGTCAGCGGCACGCCCTACCGTCGACGGCATGGGATTGCGGTCGCCGCGCTCTTCCACGCGGTCGGCCCGGAGCGCGCCGCGCTGCTGCCGGGCTGGTGCGGGAACTTCCTGCCGGACGCCGCCGGGGTGCGGCGGGCGCTGCCGGGCGTGGAGCGGGCCCTGGGGTTCGGGCCGGGGCGCGGGAGCGGGCGGAGGCGCAGGATTGGCTGGACTACGGGCCTCGCGACGAACGCGCCCTGGACGGGCCGCTGCGCGTCCGGCGGGTCGCCGCGGCGGCGGGGCGGGGGTGTGCGGGGTTGGGAGTTGTTGTTGTTTTGGCTCACTCTTGTGAGTGATAGTGCGTTTTGGTGAGTGTCGTTACGGTTGTGTCCATGAACCTCAAGGAGTGGGCGAAGGCGCAGGGTGTGCACCCGCATACCGCCTATCGCTGGTTCCGTGAGGGGACGTTGCCGGTCCCGGCGGAGCGCGTCGGACCGCGAACAATTCTGGTGAACATCGACGCACATACGTCACCGTCGGTGACGGGTGGTGTGGGCTTGTATGCCCGTGTGTCGTCGCATGACCAGAAGACGGATCTTGAGCGGCAGACGGCCCGGCTTGCCGGGTGGGCTGCGAAGGCCGGTCACCGTGTGGTGCGTGTCGAGTCGGAGATCGGCTCGGGTGTGAACGGCGCCCGTTCCAAGGCGAAGCGTCTGCTGGCCGATCCCGAGGTGACCACGGTCGTGGTCGAGCACAAGGACCGCCTCGGGCGAATGAACATCGAGCTGGTGGAAGCCGCCCTGTCCGCGACAGGCCGTCGCCTGGTGGTTCTCGATGACGGTGAGGTCGAAGACGACCTGGTCCGGGACATGGTTGAGGTGTTGACTTCGTTCTGCGCCCGCCTGTACGGCCGCCGCTGCGCGAAGAACCGGGCGAAGAAAGCTCTTGAGGCGGCTGCCGCCGATGGCTGAGCCGAAGAAGCTGCGGCAGATCGCCCGCGCGTTCGTCGCCGACCCGGCGTCGGGCGTGTGTGTCCGTGACCGTCTCAAGGGTTTCACCGTCCAGGACGAGAAGGTGCTGCGCCTGGTCGGCGCGCATCTCGGATCGTTGGCGTCGAAGGATCTCGCCGTGCGTGTCCGCGACGGCTTGGAGCACTCCACGGATACGTGGGCCGGGCGGAAGCGGGACCTGACTGCCCTGTCGTCGTCGCGCTGGGCGGGCAGTATCACCAAGGCCAGCCACGACCAGTGGGCGTTGTCCCGTCGGGCTCAGTACGCCCACCTGCAATCCCTCGACGCCGGTATCAAGACGATCGCGCACCGGCTGTCTCTCCCGATCGGGGAGAAGGGAAGCAAGCGGGCCCCGGGCGGCTACCGGTCCAAGTGGGAGTGGTTCCAGAAAACGCGCCGCCTGCATGTTCTTGAGGACCGGCTTGAGGCTGTCAGGGCCGACCGGGAAGCCGGGCGTGTCCGTGTGGTGCGGGGCGGCCG
>NZ_JAGGOZ010000065.1:21480-66795 GCF_018614075.1 Streptomyces sp. ISL-94
CCCTGACGGCCCGCGTCGCTTTCCCGCACCGGGGCGACGAATGGCGTGACCGTGTATCGCAGAACCGAGCTGTCGCCTACCGCATCCACCTGGATGTGACCCGGGGCCGCTGGTACCTGGACGCGTCCTGGCAGCGCAAAGACGCGCCCGTCGTGCCGCTGGAGTCCCTGCGGGCCGGCGAGATCATCGGCGTGGACATGAACGCCGACCACCTCGCCGCCTGGCACCTCGACACCCACGGCAACCCGGTCGGCGAACCCCGCCGCTTCGACTACAACCTGACCGGCACTGCCAGCCACCGCGACGCACAGCTCCGCCACGCCCTCACCCGACTCCTCCACTGGGCAGGCGCGACCGGCGTCCGCGCTATCGCGGTCGAAGACCTCGACTTCACCGACTCCAAAACCCGGGAGAAGCACGGCCGCAAGCGCCGCTTCCGCCAGTTGATGTCCGGTATCCCCACCGGCAAACTCAAGGCCCGGCTCCTGAGCATGTGCACCGAGGCTGGAATCCGGGTGATCGCCGTAGACCCGGCTTACACCAGCATGTGGGGCGGCCAGCACTGGCAGAAACCCCTCACCACCAAGACCAGGCCCGTGACCCGCCACCAGGCGGCGAGCGTGGCCATCGCACGACGCGCCCTCGGACACCCGATCCGGCGACGGACCACACCGCCCCGCCAGCACCAGAGCGATGCCGGCGGGCATCGGAGCGCCCAGGCCGGACCAGGTGACCGGCGGCGTGAGGAAACCCGCCGCCCCGTCACGGACCGTAGCCGAGAGCTACGTACCCGGACAGGGACAACACAAGGAACGCGGGCAACCAGGACACCCAAAACCGTTCGGGGTGTCCGCAGTGACCAGGAATGGGTCCAAGACTCACTCCTGCACGCTGATTAAGGAACGGTTGCCTTCCACGTCTCGTGAACCGGATGCCGCCGGCGGGGGTGGCCCGCGCCGGGCGGGGGCGGCCGCCGGAGCCGCCATGGTCGGGAAATCCGGCATCCGCGGTCCGCGGTCCCGCAGCATGGGGCCATGAGCGACAGTGCGATCACCTACACCCTGTACATCCAGGCCGACCCCGACCGGATCTGGCAGGCCCTCACCGAGCCCGCCTTTACGCGCCGGTACTGGGGCCTGAGCTTCGAGACCGACTGGGCGGTGGGCTCGCCGATGGACTGGGTCGAGCGCGGGGCCCGCACCAGCGATCCCGAGCAGGTGGTCCTCGACTGCGTCCCCGACCGGCTGCTCTCCTACACCTGGCACACCTTCACCCCGCAGTGGGCGGCCTCGGTCGGCATCGGCGAGGAGCTGCGGGCCGAACTGGCGAAGGAGCGGCGCACGAAGGTGACGTACGAGATCGAGCCGGTCGGCGAGACCCTCGCCCGGCTGACCATCCTCCACGAGGGCTTCGAACCCCGCGGCACCCTCATCGGCATGTGCGGCCGCGCCTGGCCGCTGCTCGCCTCCAGCCTCAAGACCCTGCTGGAGACCGGGGCCCCGCTGCCCGAGCCGGGCCACGAGTCGGAACAGGGGTCCGGCGGCCACGAGGCGCACGAGCCCCACCCGACCGGTGGACCCGACGGCAGCTGACCGGCCGGCACGGAGAACCGGCGCGCGCCCGGGAGCCGGCTCTCCGCGTCCGCGTCGTCCGGGCCGCCGGCTACCAGCCGGTCGGCGCGCCCCCCCGGGTGCCTGATGCCGGCTCGCGCCCGCGGATAGCAGCCCGACGGCACCCTGACCGCCGGCCGCTCAGGGCGGTCGTGTGGAATGGGTGCCATGGGGAGAGGGAAGCAGCAGCGGCCGGCCATCGCCGTGCCGCAGACGGTATGGGTCATGCCCACGGCGGGCGGCTGGGCTCAGGCGATCGCCGGAGTGGGGTGCGGTCGGCCGGATCCGGCCGTCGTCGATGCCGAGCAGGCCAAGGCCAGGGCGGCCGGTACCGGGACCGCCCTCGCGCGGGACGTGCACGGCCGGGCCGTGGAGGTCCGCTGGGAGCCGGCCACGTACGGCGCGTGGGTCGGGCGCGTCGGCGAAGGCGTTGCCCGATGAGCCGTTCCGATGCCGCCATGCCCCCCGAGCACTGGCGCTACGGCCGCCACCTGGAGTCGCTCGCCGTGGCGCCGGGAGCGGACGCCGAGGCCGAGGTCGCGGCAGCCGTGCTGCGTGATCCCGACCCGGTCATGGCCGAGAGCGCGGTCGTCACCCATCTCGACCGCCGTGCGGCACGGCTGCTGGCCGACGACGGGTTCCCCGCCTGGGCGCGGGCCATGACCGGCGTGCTCGCCGGCCGTGCCTTCCCCGAGCGCCGGCTGCGCGAGTGGACCCTGCTCAAGGCCATCACCCACGGCGAGCCCTGGTCTGCCGCGGAGCTCGTCGCCGCCTCCGACTGGTGCCAGCGCACCGCCGCGCAGTCCCTGACCTCGCTCGACGCCCTCGTCCTGCTCGCCTCCAGCGCCCGCACCCGCCGCGTCCGCAACGCCGCTGCCGAGCGCCTGCGCCGCCGTACCGTGGTCTGACAATGGGCAGCGGCCGGGCGCTGTACGAGGACCCCGCCGGCTCCCGCCGCGCCTCGGCCGGCAGCTGTCAGACGCCGCGCCGCACCCGCGCCGCGCGGCGGGCTTCGGCCTGCTGCCTGGCCTCCAGCGTCTTGCGGGACTCCTTGCCCTTGCCCACCCGCCCGGGGCGGGTGCCCATCCCGCGGAAACCGAGCTCCGAGCCGGACGGCTTGCCCTGGGCGTCGGTCGGGGCCGCGCCGGCCAGCGGGACCCCGGACGGCGCCTTCGCCCCGGTGATCCGGCTCAGGGCCGCCTCGCCGGACCGCACCTGGGTGATGGTGGGCCGGATCCGGGCGTCCGCCATCAGCCGGACCATGTCCCGGCGCTGGTTCGGGGTGACGAGGGTGACGACCCGGCCGGACTCGCCGGCCCGGGCGGTGCGGCCGCCCCGGTGCAGGTAGTCCTTGTGGTCGGCCGGCGGGTCGACGTTGACCACGAGGTCCAGGTCGTCGATGTGGATGCCGCGCGCCGCGACGTTCGTCGCGACCAGGACGGTGACGGCCCCGGTCTTGAACTGCGCCAGGGTCCGGGTGCGCTGCGGCTGCGACTTTCCGCTGTGCAGCCCCTCGGCCCGTACGCCCATGGCCCGCAGGTGCTTCACGAACTGGTCGACCCCGTGCTTGGTGTCGAGGAACATCAGCACCCGCTTGTCGCGCGCCGCGATCTCGGTCGCCGCCGAGATCTTGTCGGCCGCGTGGATGTGCAGCACGTGGTGGTCCATCGTGGTCACCGCGCCCGCCTGCGGGTCGACGGAGTGCGAGACCGGGTCCTTCAGGTACGAGCGCACCAGGTGGTCCACATTGCGGTCCAGGGTCGCGGAAAACAGCATCCGCTGCCCCGCGTGGTGCACCTGGTCCAGGATTTCGGTGACCTGCGGCATGAAGCCCATGTCGCACATCTGGTCGGCCTCGTCGAGCACGGTGATCTTCACGCGCTCCAGGTGGACGTCACGCCGCCCGACCAGGTCGCTCAGCCGCCCCGGCGTGGCCACCACGACCTCGGCGCCGGTGCGCAGCGAGCTGACCTGCCGCCCGATGGACAGTCCGCCGACCACCGTGGCCATCCGCAGCTTCAGGGCCTCGGCGTAGGGGGTCAGCGCCTCCGTCACCTGCTGCGCCAGCTCGCGCGTCGGCACGAGGACCAGCGCCAGCGGGCGCTTCGGATCGGCCTGCTGTCCCGCCGTACGCGCCAGCAGCGCCAGCCCGAAGGCGAGCGTCTTGCCGGAGCCGGTCTGCGCGCGGCCCAGGACGTCCCGCCCGGCCAGGGCGTTGGGAAGGGTCGCGGCCTGGATGGGGAACGGCTCCTTCACCGCCAGGTCGGCCATCGTCTTCACCAGCTCATCGGGCAGGTCCAGCTCCGAGAACGACTTCACCGGCGGCAGCGCCGGCACCTTCGGCTCGTGCATCGTGAACTCACCCTGCGGCCCGATGCTCCGAGGGGCCTTGGCGCCGGATTTGGTGGCGGCCTTGGCACCGCCCTTCACACCGAAGCGCCCATGAGCTGACGGGTTCCTCATGCAGAACCTTTCGAAGCAGGAAAGAAGATGGTCAACCGCCCATGGTACCAGCGGGGGCTACGCCTCCGCGGCGTCCAGTTCGCCCGCCCGCACCTGCGCGCAGTGGGCGCGCACCTCGACCGCCGCGCGCTGGAACCAGTCGGCGATCACGGCGATCTCGTCGGGGGTGTAGTCCGTGAACAGGGCGCCGAGCCGGCGAGCCGGCGCAGCAGCCCCTCGGCCTCGATCCGCCGCGTCGTTGCCCGCTCCGGACAGCAGCGCATGAAGATCGCGGGACGGTAGTCGTCGCCGGGCCGGGGAATGTTGCGAACCTGACCATGTCCGTCCCCTTTCGGAGGGTGCGCCGAAGGTACCTTTCCCCCGATTCACGGATGGGGCGGCCAGAAGTTCGAATCCGCGGCGCGCCCCGGTTGGCCGCGTCCAGCGTGTGCTGTGCGGGACCGTTGGGCAGGATCGAGACGGCCGCGCGTGCGGCCCGCAGTGGAACGTTGAGAAGGATCAGCCAGATGGCAACAGGCACCGTGAAGTGGTTCAACTCGGAGAAGGGGTTCGGCTTCATCCAGCAGGACGACGGCGGCCCCGACGTGTTCGTGCACTTCTCCGCCATCGAGTCCACCGGCTTCAAGTCGCTGGATGAGAACGCGAGGGTCGAGTACCAGGTCACCCAAGGCCCCAAGGGCCCCCAGGCAGAGCGGGTGGTCCCCATCGGGTAGTACCGCTTCGCGAGGCGCTCTCGTGAGCCCGGGCCCCGCCGGTCATCCGGCGGGGCTTTCGCGCGCCCGGGGGCTTTCGAGGGTCCGGCGGTGTCCCTCGCCGCACTAGACGGCGCGGTGGAGGGCCAGCAGGAGGGGCCACATGAGGTCCGCCAGGCCGGCCGGATCGGCAGGGATGGCCTCGTGGAGCCAGTCCGCCAGGACGCCGGTGAAGGCGGCGGCGACCGCCGAGGCCACGAGGTCCGGGTGCGGGGCTCCGACGGCCGTGCGCTCGGCGCGGGCGCGCGCCCGCAGCTCCCGGTGGAGGCGCTCGCCCAGTGGACCGCCGCCGCCCGGGAGGAGGAGCGTGCGGTAGAGCGGCGCGCGCTGGGCGGCGCCCGCCAGGAAGCCGGCCAGTGCGGCGGGGGGCCGGGCCGGGGCGACGGCCGCGGGGCCGGTCTGCCAGGCGTGCAGGGCGTCGACCGCCGCGTGCACCACATCGGCGCAGGCGTCCACGGCGAGGGTGGTGAGGTCCTCGTAGTGCAGGTAGAAGGTGGCGCGGCCGACTCCCGCCCGGCGGACCACCGCCGAGACGCTGACCTCCGCGAGCGGCCGGCCGGCGCACTCGGCGAGCAGGCTCTCGCGCAACCGCGCCTTCGTCCTGGCCGTACGGGGGTCCGGCGCGCGCGACTCCTGTGGGCTCACGCGGCGAGCAGCGCCGCGCCGAGGGCGAGGGCGCCGGGCAGGGCCTGGGCCACGAGGATACGGCGGTTGGCGGTCGCGGCCCCGTACACCCCGGCGACGATCACGCACACCAGGAAGAAGACCTGCGTGGCGAGCGAGTCGATGACCAGGGACCAGACCAGCCCGGCGGCCAGGAACCCGTTGTAGAGGCCCTGGTTGGCGGCGAGCGGCGCGGTGAGGCGCGCGGTGTCCGCGTCGAAGCCGGACAGGGCGCGGCCCGGTGGCCGCTGCCACAGGAACATCTCCAGCACCAGGAAGTACGCGTGCAGGAAGGCCACGAGGCCGATCAGGATCAGAGCGACCGTGTGCATGGCCGCCTCCACTTCGCCGGGGGGTTCGTCAGGATCGGATTTCCTGGACAACTGTACAGGAAATCCGATCCCGCCCCATGGCGGGCCCGCCCCCGGAGTCCGTCAGCCTCCTCCGGGCATCAGGCGCCCGGGCGTACGGAGATGGCCGAGACCGGGCAGGCCCGTGCCGCCTCGCGGACCAGCGGGCTGCCGGCGCCGTCCGCGCGGCCCGGGAGCACCGTGCCGAAGCCGTCGTCGTCCTGGGTGAACACTGCGGGCTCGGTCAGCGCGCACTGGCCCGCGCCGATGCAGACGCCGGTGTCGATCTCGATGTGCACGGGGGGACGGGGAGTCGTGTCGGCCACGGCCCTCACCACGCCACGGGGAGTTCGACCATGCCCTGGATGGTGTCGCCGGGTTTGAACGGGATCCGGTCCGGTTCGGCCGCCAGCCGCAGGCCGGGCAGCCGCGCGAACAGCGTGCCCAGGGCGATCTCCATCTCGGCGCGGGCCAGGTTCTGGCCGAGGCACTGGTGGATGCCGAAGCCGAAGGCCACGTGGTGGCGGGCCGGCCGGTGCCAGTCCAGCGTGTCGGGCTGTTCGAAGACGGACGCGTCGCGGTTGATGACGGAGGTGGAGAAGACCACCCCGTCGTCCGCGCGCACCGTCACCCCGCCGATCTCGATGTCCTCGGTCGCCACCCGCAGCATCCCGTCCGCGATCGACAGGAAGCGCATCAGCTCCTCCACCGCCGTCGAGATCAGGGACGGATCGGCCCGCAGTTCGGCGAGCTGCTCGGGGTGGCGCAGCAGGGTGAACGTGCCGAGGGAGATCATGTTGGCCGTGGTCTCGTGGCCGGCCACGAGCAGGATCACGGCGAATGCGACCAGCTCCTCGACATCGATCTCACCGGTCTCCAGGCGCTGGGCGATGAGCTCGTCGAGCAGGCCGTCCCCGGGCTCCGCGCGCTTGCGCTGGATCAGGTCGTGCAGGTACGCGTCGAGTTGCCGGCGGGCCTCCTCCACATCGGCCGTTTCCGGCCCGCGCAGCAGCCGGCGCGACTGTCCTTCGAAGAACTCGTGGTCCTCGTACGGCACCCCGAGCAGGTCGCAGATCACCATCGACGGCACCGGCAGGGCGAAGGCCCCGACCAGCTCCGCCCGCGGGCCGCCGGCCGCCATCTCGTCGATCAGGCGGTCCACGGTCTGCTGGATCCGCGGACGCAGGGCGGCGGTGCGCTTCAGGCTGAAACGCGGGATCAGCATCCGGCGCTGCGCGTTGTGCTCGGGATCGTCGAAGCCGAGCAGTGCGGCGCGGCGGTTCTGCAGCCCCTTGAAGCGCTGGGTGGGCGCGGGGAAGGAGGCCTTCGTGCGGTCGGCGGAGAGCCGGCCGTCGGAGAGCAGGGCGCGCGCCTCGGCGTGCCCGGTGACCACCCATACCGAGCGGCCGTCGAAGAGGGTGACGCGGGAGAGGGGCCGCCCCTCCCGCAGGGGCTCGTAGCCGGTCGGCGGGTGGTAGGGGCAGGTCCGGTCCTGGGGAAAGGCAACGGTCTCTGACGTGAAGGACATCAAGCACCTCGCGAGCATGGTTCCGTGATCCGTCGTGCCGGACTCCATTACATGCCTGAGGCACCTATCCCACCTATGCCACTTTCGGCCAGATCACCCGAGTTCGCCCAAGTGGGTGTCCAGGAACACCCGGAACTCCTCGCGCGTCATCGGTCCGGCGTGGCTCGCGACCGCCCCGCCGTCCTTGATGAGCACGGCGGTCGGGGCGGCGGTCACCCCGTAATGCCTGGTCGGCCCGGGGCAGCGGGTCATGTCGGTACGGACGGCGGTGAACCGCGCCCCGTACTCCTCGGCCAGCTCGCCGACGACGGCGTCCATCGCGCGGCATGCATCCAGGGCCTTCGGCCAGGTCCCGCAGAAGTAGGCGAGAACCGGCCCCGGCGCCATGGAGAGGATGAAGTCGAACTCCTGGTCCTCCAGTGGCTGGTGTACCCGACGTGCCATGCGTACCGCTCCTCGCTCCCGCGCCCCGCCCGTGATCGGGAAGGCGGCCACCATCATCGCCGCTCGGAGGTGGCCCGTTGTCAGTGGCGCCTGTGAAGCTGAGCGGTATGGACGACAGGATGCTCCGGCGCCGGGTCTACGGCGCCGACCACGACGACCCCGACCCGGGCCCGCGCCCCGGCCACGTCTACGGCGAACTCGTGGGCGGCCCCCTCGACGGGCTCCTCCTCGACATCACCGGCTGGAGCGCCCCGCAGCTCGCCGAGGAGGCCAGGCTCCCCACGGAGATAGGGCGCTACGGAGCGGGCGGCCGCGCCCACTACCGCCGCCGACCGGGTGATCCGGGGCGCTGGGACTGGACCGGCGACAGCCGCTGACCGGCCCCGGGCCCCCCGTCCCCGGGCCCCCCCTCGCCGGTGGTGGAACTCAACCGGGCGGTCGCCGTCTCCATGGCTCAGGGGCCCGAGGCGGCCCTGCCGCTGGTCGACGCCCTGGCGGAGGAACCGGCCCTGCGCGCCTACCACCTGCTGCCGAGCGTACGGGGCGACCTGCTCGAACGCCTCGGACGGCCGGCTGAGGCCCGCGCCGAGTTCGAGCGCGCGGCCGCGCTCACCCGCAACGCCCGCGAGCGCACCCTGCTCCTGCGGCGGGCGTCCGGCCTCTGATCCGTGGCGGCCCCGGCCCCGCGCGGGCCGGGACCCCTGGTCATCTGCGGCGGGCGAACGAGGCCACGTCGAGCGGTGTGCCGAGCGGCCGGCGGGGCGCGGTCAGTGCGATGGGGCGCCGGAACCCGCCGGAGCGGGCGATCTCCTGGACCGTCAGGCGCAGGGCCTCCTGGAAGTCGCCCATGGTGCGGCGGGCCGCCGGGGTGTCGACGTACAGGGAGTTCATGTGCATCCCGGCGGCGTCCCGCTGGAACCACGAGCAGGCCCCGTTGGCGCGCGCCGACCACACATGGGTCGCGGGCCGCCACTGGCCGTGGCGCTCGGCGCCCGGGCACTTGCGCATGTCGAGGTACGAGAAGAAGTTGACCGGGTACGGCCAGGAGCGGGCGGCGAACTCCTCGGGCGCCAGCAGCTCCCACGCCCGTACGAACGGAACGTCGATATGGCCGATCATCTCCGTGAACCCGGCCCGCACCGCGGCCATGACCTGCGCGAAATCCCGCCCTGGGGAAGCGTCGAACTCGATGGGCATGGTGTTGACGAACCAGCCCACCGAGTCCGCCCACGTGCCCCGGCCGCGCTCGCTGACCGGCATGAGGCCCCGGTAGACACCGGGCCCGCCGGCCTCGCGCAGACACACGGCGACAGCGGCCAGCACCCCCATGAAGGGCTTCCCGTCGACCGTCGCACAGGTCTTCTCGAACACCTCGGCATCGGCGGCGTCCAGCAGCGTCGAGGCCTCGTTGACGATCGGGTACATCCGGCCCGGCTCCACGCCGAGGTCGAGCGGGAAGCGGGGGAAGAACGAGCCGCCCCGGCCGATGAAGGACTTCCAGTAGTCCAGACGCCCGTCGTCGGCCTCGATGGAGAGGTAGCGCCGCCGCTGCTCGTCTGCGAAGTCGAGGTAGCTGGGGGCGGACGGCAGTTCGACGTCCTCGCCGCGGCACAGGGCCTCGTACGCGCTCAGCACCTCGTTGACGACGATCGGCATCGACATGCCGTCGCACACGATGTGGTCGAAGGCGAGGTAGACCGTCGCGGAGTCCTCGCGCAGCACCGCGCCCATGGTGAACAGCGGCCAGGAGAGGGTGTCGATGGACCGCTTGAACCGCTCGACGAGGAAGCCGCGCAGCAGCTCCGATGTCGCGAAGGTCCCCACCTCCTCGGCATCGAGCGCCAGTTCGGCGGGGTCGAAGGGCTCGCAGGCCAACTCCCCGGCCAGGCGGCGGAACGCGCACCGCAGCACCTCGTGCCGCTGGACGAAGCCCAGCAGGGCCTGGGCCAGGGCCCGTTCGTCCAGCCGCCCGGCCACCTCGAAGGTGACCGCCAGCCACGACGCCACGGGATCATCGGCGGCGCGGCTCTCCTCCGCTACGGTGAAGTGCTTGTCCTGGTTGAAGGACGCCCTCCTGCCCGTCGGATCGGCCGGGCCGTCGGCCCCGGCCGCAGCCGTGGACCGCAACCGCCACTCGACCACCCGGCCGGGTGCCACCTGGTGCATCTCCAGAGGAAATTGCCGCATTCCGTCATCCCTTCGCCCCCGAGTCAACCCCCCAGCCCCTAACGACCCCCGGGCCGGGGAGGTGACGGAACGACTTGCGGGCTCAGGATCCTTCGGCCTCCACGTCGTCGCGGCGGACCTCGATGTGGTCGGCGGCGAGGTCCACCGCGACGCGGTGCTCCATGCCCAGGGCCTCCAGGAACTTCTGCGGGAGCTGCACGCGGCCGGTGCGGTCCAGCATCACGTACTCGCGCTCGCTCACCGACTCCGCGCCGTGCTCGTCGGTGACCGTGCGGCGCAGGACCTCACTGCTCGTGCGGCCGTCGCGGATGGCGACCGTACGGCGGACCTCGCCGGCGACGAGCGGGTCGTGGGTCACGATGACCACCGTCGCGCCGAGGTCCCGGTTCACCGTGCGGAAGGCCTCGAAGATCGCGGCGCCGGTCTCGGAGTCCAGCTCCCCGGTGGGTTCGTCGGCCAGCAGCACCCGCGGGTCGTTGGCCATGGCCACGGCGATGGCCACGCGCTGCTGCCGGCCGCCGGAGAGCGCGGCCGGGCGCCGGTCCGCGAGGCTGGCGATCTCCAGGGCCTCCATGAGCTCCGAGACGCGGGCCGCGCGGCGCCCGGCCGCGCCCCGGGAGGCGCGCCCCTTCAACTGCATGGGGAGCGCGATGTTCTGGGCCGCCGTCAGGAACGGCAGGAGGTTGCGGGCCGTCTGCTGCCACACGAAACCCACCGTCTCGCGGCGGTAGCGCAGCCGGTCCTTGGCGGACATCTCCAGCAGGTCGTAGCCGCCGACGGTGGCGGTGCCGGCCGTGGGGACGTCCAGGCCGGCCAGGATGTTCAGCAGCGTGGACTTCCCGCTGCCCGAAGCGCCGACCAGCGCCACCAGATCGCCCTGCGCCACGGTCAGTTCGAGCCCCTGCAGGGCCTGCACCTCGACGCCGCCGGCGCTGAAGATGCGCACCAGGCGGTCGCAGACGATGGCCGTGCCCGCCCCCGTCGTACGGGGTGCTGCGGCGGCCAGGGCCTGCCGGCGCAGCTCTTCGTAGGTCGGCTGGTCGGTGTTCACCGCTCGTCTCCCGCTCTCAACTCGGTGGTGATCTGTCTCCGGCCGGATATCGCCGCCTCCGCGAGGACGACCGCCACGACCAGCGCCTGGGTCAGTACCGGCCGCGCGGCGAGGTCCACCCCGGCCGCGACCGGCGCGCCGACCAGGGCCGACAGGTCCACGGCCGGGCCGAGCAGGGCCACGGCGGCCGCCGCGGCCGGCGCGCCGCCGAACGCGGCGACCAGGGTCTGGGGCAGCGCTTCGGTCAGGATCAGCGCCACGCCCTGGCGCGGCCGCAGCCCCATCGTGCGCAACCGGGCCAGCAGCGCGGCCCGTTCGGGCGCGGCCCGGACCAGCGTCAGCAGGACCGCCAGCAGGGCGAAGCCGGCGGCCCCCGCGACCGAAGCCCAGAACAGGCGCTGCACCGCATGCTGGAGCGGGTCGGTGGCGAGGTTCGCGACCACGGTGGCACTGGTCCGCACCTGGTACTTCTCGGCGGCCGCGGCCGGCAGCGCGGCCCGGAGCAGCTCCTCCAGCCGGTCGGCGTCGACCGAACCGGTGGCGAACCACCTGTTCGGCAGCGCGGACTTGGGCAGCAGCGAGGTCATCGGCCGGGCCGGCAGCACGAGGGTGGCGCCGCCGCGGTCCGGCAGGGCCGGCGTGCCGTCGACCACCCCGGCGGCCCTGACCTGGAGGTCCTCACCGCGGATCCGCAGCCGGAAAGGCCGGTCGCCGGGTTCGGCCCCGAGGTCGCCGCTGAACAGCGCGGGCACGGGATCGTCGAGGCTGCCCCCGCCCCCGGCGAGCACCGCCGGGTCGAAGCGGCCGCGCCCGGCCGTCCGGGCCAGCTCCGCGTAGGCCGCCGGATCGGCGACGACCACCGTGACCTGCCGGGAACCCCGGTCGACGCCGAAGAGGAAGGCGTCCTCCTCCGTCCAGGCGGCCACCGAGGTCCGCACCTCGGGCAGGGCCCTGGCCGCCCGGATCAGCTCCGCGGGAACGGCCTGGTCCCGGGGAGCGGTGATCTGGGCGTCTCCGCCGCACCGCGTCGACCAAGGCGACCGGGGCGACCAAGGCGACCGGGGCGACCAGGGCGACCGGGGCGACCGGACCGGCCAGGGCGACCAGGCCGGGCAGTCCGCCGTCCGCTGAAGCGCCACGCCGCGCCGTTCACCCGCGCGTGCCGTGTCGCCCGTCCGCTGCGGCGATCGCGCGCGGTGATGACGGAGAGTGGGCCGCGTGGATGTGGACGAGGTCATCGACGCCCTGTACGCGCTGCCCCCGGCGCTGTTCACGGCCGCCCGGGACGAGGCGGCGGCCCGCGCCAAACGGGCCGGGGACCCGGCGGCGGGGAAGCGGATCGCGGGGCTGCGGCGCCCCACGCTGGCGGCCTGGACGTCGAACACGCTGGTACGGGCGAAGCCGGAGGAGGTCGAGCAGTTCCGCCAGCTCGGACAGGCGCTGAGAGTGGCGCACCGCACCCTGGACGGGGAGCAGTTGCGCGCCCTGTCCCACCAGCAGCACGTGGTCGTCGGGGCCCTCGCGCTGGAGGCGCAGCGACTGGCCGAGGAGGCCGGAACGCCGGTCTCCGACACCGTGCGGCGCGAGGTCGGCCAGATGCTGTACGCCGCGCTGGCCGATCCTGAGGCGGCCGACGCGTGGGCCTCCGGCCGGCTGTCGAAGGCCCCGGCCCCGGTGACGGAGTTCCCCGGCATCGACCCGGACGCCGTGCCGCCCGCACCGCCGCCCGCACCCGCGCCCGTACCGCAGCCTGAGCCGCCCGTACCGCGGCCCGAACCGGCCGGACGGCGCCCCGACCGCCGGGTGGAGGCCGCCCGCGTCGCCGCCCAGGACGCGGAGTGGGCCGCGACGGCCCGGGAGGACGAGCTGCGCGTGGCCGAGGAGGCGCGACAGCGGACGGTCGAGGCGGCGGCGGCCGCCGATGCCGAACTGGAGCGCGCCCAGGCCGCCCGGGACCGCGCGTACGCCGCCGTGGCCGAAGCCGAGGAGCGGCACCGCGAAGCCGGCCGCACGGCCCGGGAGGCCCGCCGCGCCGCCAAGGCCGCGGGCCGCCGGCTGCGGGCCCTGACGGGCGACGCGGCCGGCGGGACCGAGGGCGGCGGGGACGGCGGGGACGGCGAGGGCGGCTGATGTCCCGGCCCGGCCGCGGCTACTCGGTGTGCAGCTCCGCTGTCCGGGTCGGCGGCGGGGGTGTCCACGACATCGGGCGGCAGGCCGGGACAGGAGGCCGGCGGCGGCAAGCGGGAGCGCCGGATTGCCGGCGAGTCCGCACAGGAGGTGGTTCACGGGCGGGTCCCCTGTCCGGCCGCCGCCGTCAGGGCCTCGGCCAGCGCGCTCGCGTACGGCCGCGGCCGCCGTCGGCGCGGCAGCAGCACCCCGATGTGCCGGGCGGGGCGCGGAGGTTCGACGCGGACCACCGCCAGCCCGGGCGCCGGTGCCAGCGACACGTGCGGCACCAGGGAGACCCCGACACCGGCCGCGACCAGCGTCTGTGCGAAGAAGTAGTCGGTGGTCGACGCCCCGACCCGGAGGTCGAAGCCGGCGAGGCCCGCGTAACGGCGCAGGAACGCCTCCGTCTTGAGACAGCCGAGCACCCAGCGGTCGCCGCCGAGCTCGGCCGGGCTCAGTGAGGCCCGGCCCGCGAGCCGGTGCCCGGCCGGCAGCACGAGCCACAGCGGATCCTCCATCAGCGGCAGCCAGTCGAGCCCCGGCCGCTCACCCGCCCCCACCGGCGGAGGCCCGTCGAAGTGGTAGGTCAGGGCGAGGTCGGCCGCGCCGCCGCGCACCATCGGCACGGCGGCCTCCGGCTCGCTCTCCAGCACCGTCAGCTCCACCTCCGGGTGCGCGGCCACGAACCGGGACAGCGCCTCGGGCAGCAGATGCCGGCCCCCGCTGGTGAAGGTGGCGACCGTCAGGCGCGGCCGCGGCGCGGTGAGCCGGTCGATCTCGTGGCGGACCTGGTCCAGTTCGGCGGATATCCTCTCCGCCGCCTCCACCAGCAGCCGCCCCGGCTCGGTCAGCGTGACCCCGCGCGTGCTGCGCACCGCCACCGGGTGGCCGAGCGTGCGCTCCAGCGAGGCGATGTGCTGGGAGACGGCCGACGGGGTCAGGAGCAGGGCTCCGGCCGCCTTGTTGAAGCTGCCGTGCTCGGCCACGGCCCGAAGGATGCGCAGCCGCTGCACGTCGATCATCGGTTTTCCTTCATACGCGTTCAGTGGATCGTCAGTTCCGCTGGGGACCCTACAGCGGCAGAGTCGAACGCATGCGAAAGATTCTTGTCATCGGCGGGAGCCGGTACTTCGGAAAGAGCCTGGTCACCAGGGCCCGTGACGCGGGTGACTCGGTCACGGTCCTCAACCGGGGCTCCACCGCCCCGCCCGCCGGTGTCGGCCACCTCGTCGCCGACCGCGACGACGAGGACCGGCTGCGGGCGGCACTGGGCCCGCGCACCTTCGACGCCGTCATCGACCAGATCTGCTACACGCCGGACCAGGCGGCCGTCGCCCGGCGCGTGTTCGCCGGACGGACCGGGCGCTACGTCATGACCTCGACGATGGAGGTGTACGACCCGGCCACCCTCCCCGGACCGGCGGACCCCCGGCGGCGGGAGCCCGTGGCCGAGGAGTCCCTCGACCCCGTGGCGCTCGCGCACCCGCCAGGGCTGCCGTGGCCGGACCGGGCGGAGGCGGAGCGGCTGCTCGGCCCCGCGCGGGCCTATGCGGAGGGGAAGCGGCAGGCCGAGGCCGTCTTCCTGCGCGAGCCGGCCTTCCCGTACGTCTCCGTACGGACCGCGCACGTCCTGGGCGGCGGGCCGGAGGACTTCACCGGGCGGCTGGCGCACTACGTCGGGCGGATCGCCGACGGGATCCCGGTCGACGTCCACGAAGCCCCGTACGCCACCTCGTTCATCCACCACGAGGAGATCGCGGAACTCCTGCACTGGGCGGCGGGCCAGAGCTTCACCGGGCCCCTCAACGCGGCCTCGCACGGGGCGCTGGACGTGACCGCGCTCTGCGAGGCGGTCGCCGAACGGCTCGGGCGGCGGCCGGTGTACCGGATCGCCGGGGAGGGCGCCGCCGCCTCGCCCTTCTCCTTCGACCGCGGCTACGCCCTGGACAACGGACGGGCCGCAAGGCTGGGTTTCTGCTTCGGCCGGATCGCCGACTGGCTGCCCGGGGCGATCACGGAGGTGGCGCAAGTGGCCTGACGAACCGTCGTTCGAGGCGTCGCCGCGTCCCTGGAGGAGGTCGCCCCGGCGCGGCCGCGGGGCTGCACGCGGCCGCCCGTGTGAGACCGGGCCCGCCGGTTGGGTAGGGTGCCGGTCGTCGGGTGAGGGATCAGCGGGGGAGACATGAGTCGATGAGTGGTCAGCAGCCGGGCCGGGCCGGTAATCCACAGGTCTTCCAGCCGCTTGCGGCGGACGATCCGACCACCGTCGCCGGATACCGGCTGGCCGCCAAGCTAGGCGCCGGCGGCATGGGCAAGGTGTACCTGTCGTACACGCCCGGCGGCCGGCCCGTGGCCATCAAGGTGATCCGCCCCGAGTTCGGCGAAGACCCCGAGTTCCGGCGCCGTTTCGCCCAGGAAGTGCAGTCCGCCCAGCGCGTGCAGGGGCTGTTCACCGCCCCCGTCATCGACGCCGACACCGACGGCGCCCAGCCCTGGCTGGCCACCGCCTACGTGCCGGGGCCCTCGCTCGCCGATGCCGTCGTCGCCCACGGGGCCCTGCCGGTCGAGGCGGTGCTGCTGCTGATCGCCGGCATGGCAGAGGCCCTGCACGTCATCCACGGCGCGGGCATCGTGCACCGCGACCTCAAGCCGTCCAACGTGCTGCTCGCCGCGGACGGGCCCCGCGTCATCGACTTCGGCATCGCCTACGCCGCCGACGCGACCTCGCTCACCGGCAGCGGAGTGACCATCGGCACGCCCTCGTTCATGGCCCCCGAGCAGGCGGCGGGGCGCAAGGTGACCCCGGCGACCGACATCTTCGCGCTCGGCCAGGTCGCGGCGTACGCGGCGACGGGCACCCCGGCCTTCGGCGAGGGCACCTCGCACGGGGTGCTCTACCGCATCGTGCACGAGCAGCCCGACCTCAGCGGGGTCCCGGAGCGGCTGACGGAACTGGTCACCCGCTGCCTCGCCAAGGACCCCGAGGCCAGGCCGACCATCGCCGAGGTCATCCGGCTGTGCCAGACCGCGAACGCGGAGACGGTGCTGCGCCGCCCCGAGGACTGGCTGCCCAGCTCGGTCGCCGCCGACATCACGGTGCGCGCGGCCGCCCCGGCCCCGGTCCAGACCCCGCCGCCCCCGGCGGCCGCCCCGGCCGTGGCCTACTCGCCGACCGCGCCGGTGGCCCCGGCCACCCCGCCGCCGGGCTTCGGGCCGCCGCAGCAGCAGCCCGTCCAGCCGCCGGTCCAGCGGCCCGGAACGCCCGTACCGCCTGCGCAGCAGCCGCCGAGGCCGTACCCCGCGCCGCCGGCGCACGCCCACGCCTACGCGCCGACCCCGTTCCCGGCGCACCAGCACCAGCAGCAGCACCCACAGCCGTACCCCGGAGCGCCGGTGCCCCCGAAGAGCGGGGGCAAGCGGGGCGTGTTCATCGCCCTGGCGGCCGCGGTGATCTTCACCGTCGCGGGCAGCGCCACGGCGTACGTCCTGCAGAAGGACGACGGGCAGCAGAAGCAGGGCAGCGGCGGTTCGGCGCAGGGCGCGGAGCAGGGCAAGGGCAACGACACGACGGCGGCTGGCGGGGCCGCGGCGGGCTCCGCGAAGCCTAACGCCAAGGCCGACCCGAAGCCGGCCGACTTCAAGGCGATCAACCTCACCGCCGGCTACCACCTGACCCTCGGAGACGATGACGTCCGGCCCCAGCAGGGCGAGGACGGCGGGTACGAACTCTCCTACGACACCGGCGGATACCTCGACGCGGAAACCTCCGAGGGGAACCTGGTGCTGCTCGACCCGGGGCAGGAGGGCTCCCTCGCCGTCTGCCGCGCCGAGACCCGGTTCGCCAAGAACATCTACCTCACCAAGCTCGCGAAGGGCCGGCAGATCTGCGTCAGCACGGGCACCGGGCACATGGGCCTGGTGACCGTGCAGGGGTTCTCGCCCGAGGGCTCGCCCAGCGAGTACATGACGCTGGACGTGACGGTCTGGCGCAATGCCGTCGGCACCGGTTCGGGCTCGCGCAGCTGAGCCCGGGAACTTCCGCGGAACCGGATCTCCCGGGCCGTCGTCTGAGACCGCGTGTGGATGAAACGAAGAATCGCCGTACTGCTGTTCGCCCTGCTCACGACCCAGGTGGGCGCGCTGGTCAACCCTGCCTACGCGTGCGGCTGCGGGGCCATGGTGCCCGACGGGCAGTCCCGGATCGGCGTCGACCGGGAGACCTCCGTCGTGCGCTGGGACGGCCGTACGGAACAGATCGTCATGCGGTTCACGGTCGGCGGGGACGCCCACCGGGCCGCCTGGATCATGCCCGTGCCGGGGCGGGCCACCGTCGAGCTCGGCGATGCCGGGATGTTCGGTGAACTGGCCTGGCTGACCCGGCCCGAGCGCAGGACGCGCAGCTACTTCTGGCCGCGCGGCGGCGACTGGCCCTTCTCCTCCGGGGCCCGCGACGGCCTCGCTTCCGCCCTGCCGGGCAGCGCCGACGCGGGAGTCGGCGTCGTCGGCCGCGAGCAGCTCGGCGACTTCGACGTCGCACGCCTCACCGCCACCGACCCCGACGCTCTGAAGAACTGGCTCGAGTCCAACGGCTTCAAGCTCCCCGACCGGCTCGCCGCCGAGGTCAAGCCGTACGTCGACCAGAAGTGGGAGTACGTGGCCGTACGGCTGGCCCCGCGGCAGCAGGGCAAGGTCCTGCGGGGCGACCTGGACCCCCTGAAGATCCGCTTCGAGAGCCCGCGGCTGGTCTACCCGATGCGGCTGTCCCGGATGGCGCGCACCCCGCAGTCCCTCGGCCTGTACGTGCTGGCCGACCACCGCATGGAGCCCGGCTCCGCGATCGGCGGATCCGCCCCGAAGGTGACCTTCGCCGGCACCGTCACCCCGAAGGACGGCCCGCTGGCCGAACTCGCGGGCGATAAGCAGGTGTTCCTGACCGCGATCGACCAGGAGTTCCCGGAGCCGGGCCGCATCGACGCCGACCACGAACTGCGCGCCGCGCCCGCGGACGCCCCCTACCGCCGGGCCGTCTACCGCGACAAGCTCCTCACCGTGGGGGACGGGATCCCGGTCTGGCTCCTGACGGTGTCCGCCGCCCTCGTCGCCCTGGCGGCGTCGGCCTTCGCGGTGCTCCGCCGCCGACGCCGCCTGAACCCGGCCTAGGAGCTAGACGCTCAGGGACCGCCAGAACGCGCACTGGTGGTCCTCCCCGAAGGACGTACTCGGCCGCGTCGCCCAAGGGTTGAGGGTCAGGACGGTCCCGGTGCCGGTGCCCGTCCGGGGCCACCCGGGCTGGTCCGGCACCGCCGGGGCGCCGAAGCGGGCGAAGGCGCCCCAGTAGCGCTTCATCCGGGTGGCCAGAGCGACCTGGACCGGGGTCAGCGGCCGCTCGCCCATGGTGAAGTCGTGCAGGTACGCCAGCTCCGCGCTGTGCGCGTTCGACTCGTCCAGGCCAGGCACCTGCGCGCCCGCCAGTGTCGGCGAATCCGGGTCGTCGAACTCGTAGGCGTACGTCGGTACTTGAGGGGCGAAGAGCTGCGCCGTCCACGCGGTGTGGCAGGCGAAGGACGAGTCGGTCATGAGGGCCGACAGCGCCAGATACGCAGAGCCGTGCGCGGCGACCGGATAGCGGGCGAGCACCTCGGAGCCCGCGGCCCCGTACTGCGCCAGGACCTGCGCCGCGTACTGCTCCGCCGTCAGGTGCGGTTGGCTCAGGGCGACGAAGAAGCGGGACTCGGAGCGGGTGCTCCCGACCAGGACCGGCACCTTGTTCCACGCCCCGCTCCCGATGGCCCGCGCGGGGTCCACCGGCAGCAGCCCGTCACCGGACGCCGGACCCGAGGTGGGGAGCGTACGGGCGGCCTCGACCAGAGCCGGTCCCGGGGCGCCCCGCAGGCATGCGGCGATACCGGCCGGACCGGCGCACCCCGCCTGCGCGGCGAAGGCCCGCGCCTCGGTTTCGGCCCGCGCGCTGTCGGGCGTACGGATCAGCGTGCACGGGCCGCTCTGCAGCACGGCCCGGTGGAACAGGCCGGCGGCGGACGGCGCGGCCAGCAGCGCGCAGACCGAACCGCTGCCGGCGGACTGGCCGGAGATCGTCACACTGCCCGGATCGCCGCCGAACGCGCCGATGTTCTCCCGCGTCCACCGCAGGGCCGCCACCTGGTCCATCAGGCCGAAGGACCCGGAGTGCCGGTCGTTCTCCGCGGCCAGTTCGGGCAGTCCCAGATAACCGAGCTGCCCCAGGCGGTAGTTGATGCTGACCACGACCGTCTGGGTGAGATCGGCCATGGTGCGCCCGCCGAACTGCGTGCCCGTCCCCATGGTGTACGCGCCCCCGTGCATCCAGACGATCACGGGAAGCCGGGACCCGGGGCGGGCCGTCCGCGGCCGGTAGACGTCCAGGTACAGGCAGTCCTCGCTGACGGCTTGCGGATCACGCAGCCCGAACGGCATGAACTGCAGACACGCGGGGGCCTGCCGGACGGCGTCGCGCACCCCGGTCCACCGGGGCGGCGGCTCGGGAGCCCGCAGCCGGGCGGCCCCGACGGGGGGAGCGGCGTACGGGACGCCGAGGAACTCCTGCGCTCCGTCGTGGGCCTGTCCCCGTACGGCGCCCTGCGCGAGGGCGGCCACCGGGCGCGGTGGTGCGTCCCCGGCCGCCGCCGGCGGTGCCGAGACGGTGAGCAGGGCCGCCAGCGCAAGAGCCGTACCGATCAGGGGTCTTGCCGAAGCCAGCCGCTTTCCGGGCCACTTCATCCGTCCTCCTGGGTGTGACCGGGGGCCGGGGGCGGGGCGGGCGTGCGCGTGCTCCACCTCCCCGCCCCCAGCCGTCCGATGGGGTGGGTTTACAGGTGCAGCCCCGCGAGCAGGGCGGTGGTCAGGGCCTGGTCGGCCGGGCCGGTGTTCCAGTCCGCGTTCATCGGGCTGACGGCGATGCGGCCGGCGCTCACGGCCTCGATGTCGCCGCCCTTGGCCGCGGGCCGCAGGGCCACCTTCACGGAGACCTTCCACGTGCCGTCGCCGGAATCGGTGAAGTCGGGCTGGAGGAAGTTCTGCGGATCCTGGAAGGTCGCGGCCACACCGGCGGCCGTGCCCTTGCCGTCCGCCCCGACCACGGGGTGGTTGACGTTCAGGCCGACACCCTGGGGCAGCAGCGGGCCGGACCGTGCGTGCGCCCGCAGCCGGTCGATCAGCCGGACGGCGAAGTCGACCGTGGGGTCCATCGCGTTGACGGTGGTGACCGGGTCGGGCGCGGTCAGGCCGCCGGTGCTCAGCGCGATGGCCGGCACACCGGATTCCAGCGCGGCGACGGCGCCGCCGACCGTACCGGAGTGGGTGGCGAGCCCGGCGACGTTCGGGCCGAAGTTGGTGCCGGAGACCACCAGGTCGGGGGCCTTGCCGGCGAAGACCTCGGCCAGGCCGAAGGCGACGGAGTCGCCCGGGGTGCCGTCCACGGCCCAGACCTTCGGCTCGGGGTGCTTCACCGTGACGGAGGGCGCGCTCATCATCTTCGTACCGGTGCCGCTCTGGTTGGTGAGCGGGGCGACGATCGTGACGTCGTGCCCGGCCGCGGTCAGCCGGTCGAAGGCCTTCCGGATGCCCGGCGCGTTGTAGCCGTCGTCGTTGGTGAGCAGGATCCGCAGCGGGCCGGCGGGCGCGGTCTGCGGCGTGGCGGCGGCGGCGGGTGCCGTGCCGGCCAGGGCGGGTGTGCACAGCATCAGGGCGGCCAGCGGCAGGACTCGCTTGCGTCTCACAGGGTGCTCCTTCAGAGGGGCGGGGAGGGTCGGAGGGGTGGATGGCCGGCGGGCGCGCGACCCTCGGCGCGCGCCCGCCGGAGCTGCTCAGCGCACGCTGCGGATCGGGAGGATGGCGAGCGCGCCGATGAGGGAGAGGGCCCCGCCGACGAGGAACAGCGGGGTGTAGCCGCCCAGGCCGGTGACCACGGCCGAGGCGACGAAGGGGGCGATGACCTGCGGCCCGGCATTGGCGATGTTGAGGACGCCCATGTCGCGGGCGGCGTCCTCCGCCCGGGGGAGGACGAGCGTGACGAGAGCCGTGTCGACGGCCATGAAGCAGCCGAAGGCGAGGCCGTTGAGGGCACTGAAGACGAGCATGCCGGTCCAGGTCGGGCTGATCACCGGGACCGCCATGACGAGCCCGGCGAGGGCGGCCGATACGCCGACGAACACCTTGCGGCGGTTCCACCGGTCGGACAGCAGGCCGCCCAGCAGGGTGGACACGGCCATCGCGACCATGGAAACGGGGGTGAGGACGGCCATTGCGCCGGGCGGGGTCAGTCCGGCGGGCAGGGTGATGTGGTCGTCGAGGATGTAGAGCTGGTAGCCGACGACGGAGAAGTAGCCGAGGACCATCAGCGCCCGGCCGATGAAGGCCCACCGGAAGTCGTGGTGCGACAACGCCGAGAGGAAGGCGGCGAGTTGTCTCCCCTTGGGCTCCCGCTCGGTCGGGGCGGGGTTGGCGGCCTCGGTGCGGGGGACGTCCCGGCAGAAGGTGGTGAGCAGCAGCGCGGCCAGGGCGATGACGGCGCCGAAGACGAGATAGCCGGACCGCAGGTGTTCCGAGGTCTGTGAGGCGATGAGCACGCCGGCCGTACCGCCGATGGGCAGGCCGAGGCCGACCAGGGCGGACGCGGTGCCACGGCGGGCGGCGGGGATGCGGTCGGGCACGATGGCGGTGACGGCCGCCTGGTAGATGTTCATCGTCGCCTGGACCAGGCACCAGCCGATGCCGACGAGGAGCGCGGTGCCGACGCTGCCGAGGAAGGCCAGGCCGGCGAGCGACCCGAAGGCTCCGCCGAGGATCCAGGGGCTGCGGCGCCCACTGCGGTCGGACAGGGCGCCGGCGACCGGGTTGAAGGCGGTCGCGAAGACCGCGCTGATCCCGCCGATGAGGCCGAGGACGGCGACTTTGCGGACGGGGTCGATCTCCGCGATCTGGAGCGGCAGCAGGACGGAGCCGACGCCCATGTAGACGGCCATCATGGCGGAGTTCGCGAAGAGCAGCAGGGGCAGCAGCCCCCGCCGACGGGGAGGTTCGGGAACCGCGGGAACGGGCGGACCGGCGATTTCGGGCAGGGCCATGACGACTCCTCGGGGGACCGAGCGGGAGGGGAGCGGCGAGGCGGCGGGGTCGCCGGGAGGGCGGCGAGACGGCGGGGATTCCGCCGGGGCGGTTGTTACACGTGTCACCGTCGGCGCTGGACACTGTGTAGCACCCATTTCGGGGCCCCGCTAGAGGCTGCGCGCCGTCGTTGCGCAGATCGTGACCGATGGGCGGCTGTCGATGCGATGACGTGTAACCGCCACTCGGCGGCCACCGGGCGGCGTGGAAGTGTCGTAAAACCGTCTTGCCCTTGTGGCGGCCGTCACGCATCAGCCATACTCCGTGCCGCAGCGCGACCAGCCCTGCCGATCGGGCCGCGCCGGCCCTCCCCGGCCACCGCCGAGACCGGTAGCCCGTGGCGCCGCGCCACAAAGCGCGAGCCCCGGAATCGCTCTCTGGCCACCGCCGGGGGCCGGTAGCCCGCGGCGGCGCATCACGAGGCGCGAGCTCCGGCTCGCCACCCGACGCACCATCCCCGCAGGGTGCGGGACCATCGCAGCCGACCGCGGCGACCCCGCGTCCCGAGCCCGCTCCCAGCCGGAGCGGCAGGCGCCGTCCCACCCGCGGGCCGCCGCAGGCAGGGCGCCGGCACTCGAAGGGGGTGGCGAGCGCCGACGCTCCGGCGGGCGGGCCCGGCGGCTCGGTCGGGCTCGTGCGAGTGACAGCGCAGTGCATGTCAGGCGGGGCATCGCCGGGGCTCCCCGGAACGGGGTCCGGCGAGGTGCTTGGCGGAGACGTCCACACCGGGCCTCAGCCGGACCGGATCCCCATCCGCCGGAGGACGTGCGGCTCCGGCGCCTCCGGGGTCCGGCCTGCCGGGCCTGCCCACCCAGGGCCGGCCCACCTCGGGCCGGCCGTAACGCCAGGTCGGTTCGGACGGAGCGAGCCCAGCCCGGCCGGGCCCACCCCGGCCGGCCGAGCCCAGTCGGGGCTGGCCGGTCCGGCCGGTCCGGGAGTTCAGGCCGGTCATGAGCCGCCACGGGCCGGGCCGGCCCATACGTTCGGCCCGTCCCGGCCAGGCGGCAGGCCTGGGCCCCCTAGTTTCGGCCAGCCAGGCCAGCCAGGCCAGCCAGGCCAGCCAGGCCGTCAGGCCGTCAGGCCCGGTGACCGGCCAGGCCAGCTCGGCCGGCCCGGGCCAGCCCACCCAGCCCACCACCCAGCCCACCCAGCCCACCCAGCCCATCAGCCGGGTCAGCCGGGCCAGCCGGGTCAGCCCACCCAGCCCACCAGCCGGGCCAGCTGGGCCAGCCCGGTCGGCCGGGTCGGCTGCGCGCACGTTGGCCGCTTCGCGGCTTGGTGGGTGGCCGGGTGTTCCTCGACCTTCTCTCCCCCTTCCCCGTATTCGCCCCCGGGCCCCCAGGGGCCCATCGCGAAAGGCACGCCATGGCGACTTACCGGCATCCTCTTCCGGCCGCTCCGCCCCGTCACGCGCTGGTCTGCGGGGTCGGTCTCCTCCTCGTATCGCTGCTCGTGGCGCTGTGGCTCCGGGTCTCCCCCCGGCCCGCCTTCCAGAGTCTCGACGACCAGTGGGCCGCGTCCCTGGACGGTTCCTCCGCCGGTGGCGGTGAGGGCTGGGCCATCGTTCTGGACCGGCTCGGCGGGCCGTTCGGGCTGGTGTTGCCGCTCGCGCTCGTCGGCTGCCTCTGTGTCTACGGGCGCTGGCGCTCCGCTCTCTTCGTCCTCACCGCCGCCGTCGGCGCGAACGTCCTGGTGGTGCTGCCGCTCAAGCAGCTCGCCGACCGGCCCCGTCCGCCCCACCCCTCGGTCCTGGTCAACGACGGCTCGTATCCCTCCGGCCAGGTGTTCAGCGCGGTGATCCTCGTGCTCGTGGTCGCCGTCGTCGTGTTCCCGCCGCGGGCCCGCCGCTGGTGGTGGCCGGTCGGCGCCGCGTACGTCCTCGCCATGATGGGCAGCCGGACCTGGCTGCACGCCCAGTGGCTCAGCGACACCTGCGCCGGCGTCCTGCTCGGTATCGGCACGGGCCTCGTGCTGTGGCGGGCCTTCGCGCCGCTCCTACGGACGGAAGCCGAGCTCATGGCATCCGACAGCCTGTGGCTGTGAGGCACGGGACCGCCGTTTTATGGAGAATCATTGACGGTCGCGAAATGTTCGCAATATTCTCTGGTGTCGGCGCGCACCTCCGCGCGCAGCCAGGAAGGATTCGACCCATGGCTCACTCCGCTCACTCCGCAGCCGAGGACCGAACGGTGGCCGACCTGCCGGCAGGGCGGCTCCGCGGTGCGATCGAAGGCGGCGTCGCCGTCTTCCGCGCCGTGCCCTACGCCGCCCCGCCCGTCGGCGGCCTGCGCTGGCGGCCCGCGCGGCCGCACCCCGGCTGGCACGGTGTGCGGGACGCCACCGCCGACGGCCCCAGTGCCCCGCAGATGTACCAGGAGGGTGGCGACCCCGTGCTCGGCGGGCACGGATCGCCCCCGTTCGACGAGGACTGCCTGACCCTCAACATCTGGACTCCCGCCGCCGACGGCGCCCGCCGCCCGGTGCTCCTCTGGATCCACGGCGGCGGCTTCGTCTCCGGCTCCGGATCGCTGCCCGGCTACTCCGGCGAGACCTTCGCGCGCGACGGCGACCTCGTCGTCGTGAGCATCAACTACCGGATCGGCCCGCTGGGTTATCTCTACCTCGGCCCGGAGGGCGGCGACGGATCCGGGCCGGCCGACGCCAACCACTGGCTCACCGACCAGCTCGCCGCCCTGCGCTGGGTGCGCGAGAACATCGCCGCCCTCGGCGGCGACCCCGACCGCATCACCGTCGCCGGACAGTCCGGCGGTGCGGTCTCCACCGCCGCGCTCGCCGGGCACCCGGAGGCCCAGGGGCTGATCCGGCGGGTGATCCTGCAGAGCCCGCCGTTCGGCCTGGACCTCCCCGACCCGGAGGCGTACCTGGAGCGCACTGCCGCCTACCTGGAGCTGGCCGGCGTCAAGGACGCCGAGGAACTGCGGGCCCTGCCCTGGCCCGCCCTCATCGGAGCGGGCGGCGGGCTCTTCGCGCGGACGATGCGCTGGGGCTACTGGCCCACACCTTTCCTGCCCGTGATCGACGGGACCAGCCTGCTCCGCCATCCGGCTCGGACCCTGCTGCACGGAGCGGCCGCCGACCTCGACGTCATGATCGGCTGGACGCGAGAAGAGGCCAACTTCGGCTTCGCCCTCGACGAGGGGTACGCCGCCGCCACCCGCGACCGGGTGACGAGCCGGATTGCGGAGACCTTCGGGGCCGAGGCCGCGCCCGGGGTGTACGCGGCGTACGCGTCGGCCCGCCCCGGGGCCCGGCCGGCCGATGTGCTCATGGACCTGATCACCGACGAGCTGTTCCGCGTCCCTTCCGTACAGCTCGCCGAGGAGCGGGCCGCGCTGGGCCGGCCCGTCTGGGCCTACCAGTTCGACCTGCCCACGCCCGCGTACGAGGGCCGGCTCGGCGCCGCGCACTGCCTCGAACTCCCCTTCGTCTTCGACAACTTCGACCAGTGGTCGCACGCCCCCTTCCTCGCCGGGCTCGCCCCCGCCGTCCGCGACGGCCTCGCGCACTCCATGCACCAGGCCTGGATCGCCTTCGTCCGCACGGGCGACCCGAACCACCCCGACCTGCCGGACTGGCAGCCGTACGACGCGCACGCGCGCACCACCATGCGCTTCGACTCGGTCGTCACCCCCCTCGGCGACCCCGCCGCCACCTCCCGGCTCCTGCACCAGTCCGCCCGCCCCGACCGCACGAGTGGGCACGCCCCCGCTCGCTTGATTTAACTCGTGTAACCTGAAAGGAGGTGCGCGTCGGCCGGATGCGCGTCGAGCAGCGCGCTCTGCCAGTGCCGCGAGTGCAGCGAGTGCAGGCAGCGCACGCAGCGCAGCAGCGCAGGTCGAGCAAGAGGAGTGTCGAGGGACGTCATGGCCAAAGACACGCACGTCCGCGCGTCCATCACCAGCGCCGACGTGGCCCGCCTCGCGGGAGTCTCGCGCGCCACGGTCTCCTTCGTGCTGAACGACACCCAGGGCCACCGGGTCAGCGACACCACCCGCGCCCGGGTGCTCGACGCCGCCGATCAGCTCGGCTACGTACCGCACGCCGCCGCCAGGTCCCTGCGCGCCGGCCGCAGCAACCTGGTCCTGATGCCCGCGTCGATCTCCGCCGTCGGCCGGCTCGTCAGCGACTGGATCGACGACCTGCACAGCGAGCTCGACCGCCACGGCTATACGGCCGTGCTCCACGCGGGCCGCTTCGCCGACCCCCTGGACGCCGCCCGGGCCTGGGCCGAACTGCGCCCGGCGGCCGTCGTCGCCCTCGACGGAGACCGCTTCACCGCCGAGGCGGCCCGGCTGCTGGGCCGTGCCGGGGTGCGGGGTCTGCTCGCTTTCGCGGCCCGCCCCGTCGAGGGCGTGTTCACCATCGGTTTCGACCACGCCCGGATCGGCGCCACCGCGGCCGAGCACCTCATCGCCCGCGGCCGGACCCGGATCGGCGTGGTCATGCCCGCCGAGCGCGGCC
Source organism: Streptomyces sp. ISL-94 (assembly GCF_018614075.1). Taxonomy (GTDB): domain Bacteria; phylum Actinomycetota; class Actinomycetes; order Streptomycetales; family Streptomycetaceae; genus Streptomyces. Next base: position 48,321 of record NZ_JAGGOZ010000065.1, read on the forward strand.
TCGGCACGCTCGCCCAGCCGCGCCTCGCGGGCGCCGAGTCCGTCGCCGCCCGCCACATGGCCACCGTCACCGCCGTGGAGCTGTCCTACACACGGGAATCGGCGACCGCCCTCGCCCGCCGGTGGCGCGGCCTCGGCCTGGACTCCGTCTTCGCCTACAACGACGAGTACGCCGCCCTGCTCCTGCACGCGCTCCAGGCCGAGGGCATCGTCGTCCCGGACGAGGTGGCCGTCGTCGGCTCCGACGACCTCGTCCTCTCCGCGATCCAGCAGCCCGCGCTCACCACGGTCCGGCTGGACATGCCTTCGGCCGCGCGGATCGCCGATGCCCTGCACGCGCTGATCGAGACCGGCACGGCCCCGCCCGTACCGGCCGTCGAGGCCGTGCTCGTCCAGCGCCAGACGTCCTGAAGGGCCGGGGGAAGCAGCCGCTTCCCCCGGCCCCGGCCGGACCGCACCCGTCAGACGGCAGCGCGTTCCGGGACGCCCGCGGCCGCCCCCCGGCGGTCGAGGACTCGTACGTGTTTCCCGGCTTCCCGGGCGAGCGCGGCCCGGCACAGCCACCACGCCAGCAGTCCCGTGCCCGCGCCGGCGGCGGCCCCGGCCACCGTGTCGCTGAGCCAGTGCGCGTGCAGCCACGTCCGGCTCCACATCATGGCCAGTGTGAAGACGGTGCCGGCCGGCCACCACGCCCGCCGCCGGGCGGCCGGGACCAGCAGGGCTCCGATGAGGACGACGAACAGCGCCGCCGTGGCCGCGTGACCGGACGGGAAGGAGCCGTGGTCGACGCGGACCAGGGGGTTCGCCGGGCGCGGCCGGTCCACCAGGTGCTTGAGCCCCTGGATGACGGCCAGGTTGCCGCTGGCGTAGACGAGGAAGAGGAAAGCGGCGGACGCCCGGCGCCCGCGCACGAGCAGCACGGCCAGCAGAGCGAGCGGGACGACGACGCCGAGCGGTCCGCCGAACCAGTTCAGCACCGCGGCGAGGGCCGCGTACGGCCCCCCGTGTGGGCCTCCCATCCAAGCCAGCCAGCGGTCGTCCAGGCGCTGAAAGGGCGGATCGGCGACGTCCGAGCGGACGACGAGGGCCAACACTGCGGCAGCCCCCAGGAACAGGAGGGCCGAGGCGAGCACGAGGACGCCGGGGCCGTGCGGGGCCTCGTCGCCGCGGCTACGCCCGTCGGGCCGCTGGTCGGGCCGCCGGTCGGGCGTGTCAGGTCTGTGGGGCGGGGTGGTGGCGTGGTTCATCGCTGCCTCTCGCGGCCGTGCGGGTGCTGAGGGGACGCGGGGGCGCGGGCCCGGCGGGCGCCGCGCCCCGCGCGGTGGAGCAAAGAGGGTGGTCAGACGCTCGCGCCGAGGTGACCGGCCAAGAAGGCGACGCTCTCCGCGACGATCCCGGCGATGTCCGGCGAGCCGAGGAAGATGTGGTCCGCGCCGTCCACCGGCCGCAGGGTGACCTCGCCCCCACTGGTCCGCAGCGCCGCGGCGAGCGCCTCGCTCTGGCTGTACGGGACCAGGCCGTCACGGGTTCCGTGCACCAGCAGGAACGGCGGCAGGTGCGGACCCCCGGCGTACGTCACGGGGCTGGCGGTCCGCGCCAGCGCCGGGCGCTCGGCCTCGGTGCCGCCGAGCAGGGAAACGTACGGATCGGGGAACTCCACACCCGACGGCATCGGCGGCATGGGGTGGGCCGCCAGGGCTTCGAGGTCGGAGCAGCCGTACCAGTCGACGACGGCCAGCACCCCCGTCTCGCCGGTACCGACACCGGCCGTGCCTTCGAGCGCCGCGCCGTCCGGGGTGCCGGAGCCGACGAGGCCCGCGAGGGCCGCCAGGTGGCCCCCGGCCGACTCGCCCCAGACGCCGATCCGGTCCGGGTCGATGCCGAGGTCGCCGGCGAACGCGCGGACGTAGCGGATCGCGGCCTTCACATCGTGCAGCTGGGCCGGGAAAGGGGCTTCGAGGCTGTGCCGGTAGTCGATGGAGACCAGCGCGAGGCCGGCCGCCAGCACCGCCCCGTGCAGCAGCGCGGCGGGCACGGTCGGCGGCGGGTAGCGGCGGTCGCCGTCCAGCCAGCCGCCGCCGTGGATCCACACGACGGCGGGGAACGGCCCTTCGCCGGCGGGGACCTGCACATCGAGCAGCCGGGGACGGTAGCCGGGCGTGGTCGCGTACGTGACCCCGTCGAAGCGGCGGACGCCGTCCGGGCCGGTCGCGGGCGGCACGGGGGACTGGTACGGCGGGGGCGGCCAGGTCATGTCGGAGACGTCGAACACGGCCGGGGGCGATGGGGTCATTGCGGCCCTTCCAAATCGGCGCGGCCAGGGTTGGCCGGCGGGTCCACGTGCGGGCTCAGGTTTCGTGCGCTTTGTCCGAAATCCTTGCGCAAGTCATCCGGGTGGACTTACGGTGTTGAAGCGAAGCGTTACACGTGTCACCAAGACTCTAGCGACGCATTTCCACTGACTACAAGCCCAGAGGCGCTCTGACTTCCGGGCCCGTTACACGAGCCGCCCAGCAGGGGCGTCGCCCCTTCCCCTCCGGGAGCACGTCATGCTCACCAGCAGCGCCATCAGCGACACCCTCGCCCCCAGTGCCATCGCCGCCACCCGTGCCGCCGCCACCCCCGCCCGCAGCGGCAGCAAGAACTTCACCCACTGGGTCACCGATCCGGTGGCGGCGACCGTCCCCCAGGTCAGGGCCCGGGTGCGCGCCGCGCTCGAGGGCTGGCGCGTGTCCCCCGACGAGGCGGACGTCCTGCTGCTGGCCGTGAGCGAACTCGTCGCCAATGTCGTCCGGCACGCGGGCGCCGGCCGGATGCGGGTGGGCGTGGCCTCCGGCGGCGGATGGCTCCGGCTGGAGGTCGCCGACCAGGGCGCTGCCCTGCCCCGACTGCCCGCCCCTTCCGCGGTGGTCGACCCGGATTCGGAAAGCGGCCGGGGGCTGCTGCTCGTGCAGCTGCTGGCCGCCGACCTCGGCGGGGACCTCGCCCTGACCGTCGATGAGTTCGGAAAGGCCGTCCGGGTGCGCATCCCGGCGTCACGGATACCGCCCCCAGGCACCTGCGCCGAGACGTCCTGACGGACAGCAGCCATGCAACAACACGCCTGTTTCCGCCCCCCGCTGCTCCCTGACCGAGGTGCCGCCCATGGAGCTCTCCCCTTCCGCGCACGCCGATTCCTTCTGCCGGGACCGGCTGCCGCCCTTTTCCCTCTGGCCCGAACTCCACTTCGATCTGGCGGAGTTGGACTATCCGGACCGGCTCAACTGCGCCGGCCGACTGCTCGACGACGCCGTCGAGCAACGCGGCCCCGACCGCCCCTGCCTGCTCACCCCGACCGAACGCTGGACCTACGGCGAGCTACAGCTCCGGGCCAACCAGGTCGCCCAGGTGCTCACCGAGGACCTGGGCCTGCGACCCGGCAACCGCGTCCTGCTGCGCGGCCCCAACAACCCCTGGCTGGTCGCCGCCTGGTTCGGCGTCATCAAGGCGGGCGCCGTCGCCGTCACCACCATGCCGCTGCTGCGCGCCGCCGAACTCGCCGAGCTCCACGACATCAGCCGGCCCGCGGTCGCGATCTGCGACCACCGCTACGCCGGGGAGCTCGAAGCGGCCCGCCTCCCCGGGCTGAGCGTCCTCACCTACGGCGGCCCGGCACCGGCGGACCTGACCGCGCGCTGCGCCGCCAAGGACGGCCGTTTCGCCACCGTGGCCACGGCCGCGGACGACGTGGCGCTGATCGGCTTCACCTCCGGTACCACCGGCCGCCCCAAGGCCACCCTGCACTTCCACCGCGACGTGCTCGCCACCGCCGACACCTTTTCCCGGCACGTTCTGGCGCCCCGCCCGGACGACGTCTTCGCCGGCACGCCCCCGCTCGCCTTCACCTTCGGGCTCGGCGGACTCGTGGTCTTCCCCCTGTCCGTCGGAGCCGCGACCCTGCTGATCGAGCAGGCGACCCCCGAGCGGCTGGCCGACCTCGTCGCGGACCACGGGGTGACGGTGCTCTTCACCGCGCCCACGGCCTACCGCGCGATCATGGCGGCCGGGGCTGCCGGCCGGCTGGCCGGCCTGCGCCGCTGCGTGTCCGCCGGAGAAGCCCTGCCCGCCGCGGTGTGGCACGGGTTCCGCGCCGCCACCGGACTGCGCATCATCGACGGCATCGGCGCCACCGAGATGCTGCACGTCTTCCTCTCGGCGTCCGACGAGGACATCCGGCCGGGCTCCACCGGCCGCCCCGTGCCCGGCTACCGCGCCGCCGTCGTCGACGAGCACGGTGATCCCGTCCCCGACGGGCAGCCCGGCCTCCTCGCCGTCACCGGACCCACCGGCTGCCGCTACCTCGCGGACCCGCGCCAGGCCTCGTACGTGAGGAACGGCTGGAACATCACGGGCGACACCTACATCCGCGACGCGGAGGGCTACTTCTGGTACGTGGCGCGCAGCGACGACATGATCGTCTCCTCCGGCTACAACATCGCGGGTCCCGAGGTCGAGAAGGCCCTCGCCGCCCACCCCTACGTCGCGGAGTGCGGTGTCGTAGGGGCCCCGGACGAGCGCCGCGGCACCGTAGTCAAGGCGTACGTCGTCCTGCGGGCCGGCGCACCGGCGGGCGAGGCGGCGGTCCGCGAGCTGCAGGCCCACGTCAAGCGGGCCATCGCCCCGTACAAGTACCCGCGCGCCGTCGAGTTCGTCCCGGACCTCCCGCGCACCGGCTCCGGAAAGCTCAAGCGCGGCGAACTGCGCATTCGGGCCCGCACCACCACCACCACCACCACCACCGCCGCAGCCACCGCCGCCGCCACCACCGCAGACAGCCAGCCGACTCCGCCCGCCCCGGGCCGGCCCTGACGCAGCAGGGGCAGGGTCACCGCCGGGATCGACAGCCGTGCACGGCGACCCACTCGCCCGCCGCCACCCTGCCCTGCGCCACCACGGCCCGGAACGCCGTCGCGAACCGGCAGCCCGGCCCGGCCGCGGTCGCGTACGACAGCTCCCCGGGCACCGCCACCAGATTGACGTCGGCGTGGTCGAGAGCCCCGTAATCACCTGTCCGGCCTCAGCAACCGCCGTTGCGGTTGTCGTCGTCGCCGCCGTCGGCAGCGGCAGCGGCCGCAGGAACGGGGCGGCGGCCGGCCCGGCTCAGGGCCAGGGCCGCCAGGGCCTGCGGCGCGCCCGCCTGGCCCCGGATCCCGGGGAAGGCGTTGATGTCGACGATGAGCGGGGTGCCGCCACCCGTGTCGATGATGTCCACGCCGTAGACGTCGAGCGAGAACACCGCCCCGGCCCGCCGCACCAGATCGGCCCAACCGGCGGGCAGTTCGTCCACCGCGACCGGCCGGGCGGGACCGCGCTCCCCGGGCGAGAGTTCCGAGCGGCGCAAGGCGGCGAAGACCCGGTCCCCGATCGCCCACAGTTTGTGGTCCCAGCCGCTGTTGGGGGCGAATTCCTGGACCACGACCGGCTCCTGCGGCCAGGAGGCCGCCAGCTCCCGCAGCACCGCGGAGTCGTCTACCCGGGCGACCAGGTCCAGGCGGCGGCTCTGGCGGCTCTTGACGACGACAGGGGTGCGCAGCGGTGCGGCGCCGGACGCCCACGCCGCGAGGGAGTCGTACGTACGGGTGCCCGCGAACGGCAGGCCGGCCCGCGTGGCCAGCTCCGCCATGGCCGTACGGTCCTGACAGAGCGCAGTGGCCGCGGCCGAGTTGACCACGGGAACCCCGCGCCGCTCCAGCTCCCGGGCGAGGGCCAGCGCCTGCGGTGTCCTGGACTTCAGCAGGTACAGGTCGGCCGGGTCGTCGGGCACGGCGGCGGCCGCGTTCGGATCGAGCGGCTCCACCTCGTGTGCGGCGGCGAGCAGCGCGGTCGTGGAGGCCAGCAGCGGATGGCCGGGTTCCGGGGTGATCAGGCCGATCCTCACGCGCCGTCACCCGCCCGCGCGGACGCCTGTGCCGGGATGGAGACGGGCAGCGTGTACGGCCGCGCTGACGACGTCGGCGGGGGCGGCGCGCCGCCCGTGCGCGCCAGCCCGAGCACCGCCCGGGCCACCCGCGCCGCCGCGTCCGGCACCTGGCGGAAGCTCGGGAAGTCGTTCACGTCGACGACGACGGGCCCGTCCGGGCCCAGCAGCACGTCCACCCCGTACAGGTCGAGCCCGTACACCGCCCCCACCTGCGCGGCGATCGCCGCGACCTCGGCCGTCAGCGGCACGCGCCGCTCCCGCACCGAGGGATCGGGGTGCAGCGGGGAGCAGCGCTCGGTCGCGAACAGCTCCCCGCCGACCCCGTACACCTTGATGTCGGTGCCCGAGTTGGGCACGTACGGCTGGGCGATGAGCATGCCCTCGCCCGCGAGCGCGGGGAGCATCGCCGCCAGCCGCTCCGGCGAGGACACCAGGTGCACGGCGCGTCCGGAGCTGCCGTCGGCCGGCTTCACGACGAGGGGGTACTCCGCCGCCGGTATCTCCCCGAGCAGCTCGGGGCAGGCAGCCGCGTAGGTCGGGGGCAGCGGAAGCCCCCGGGCGCGGCCGATGGCGGCGGCCAGCGCCTTGTCCCGTACGCCCCGGATCGAGCGGGCGTCGTTGACCGTGGTCAGCCCGGCGGCGGCCGCGGCCTCCAGCAGGGTCAGCCCCGGGCCGCCGGAGACCGTCTTGAGCACCCAGGCGTCGTGCGCGCCCGCGTGCACCGCCTCGGTCATGCGCAGCAGCGAGCCGCCCGGCCGCACCACGTCGACCTGGTGGCCCCACGCGGTCAGTTGCCGGATCACCTCGTTCGGCATGCCGTCGTGGCGGTAGAGCTCCTCCACCAGGAAGCAGAGCCTCATGGACCTTCCCCATATTCCCCGGACGTCCGCCGATCCCGCCCGGCGAGTTGTGACGTCACAGGATGTCATGGACCGCAATGTGATGATCGTCCCGCGTCGGCGGGGCTTGCCCCGCCCCGCGGGGCCGGGCGGACTTCGACGAAACGACCTGCGGTCGGGCCCCGTGTGACACCCGCCGGGCCCGCCGTCATTCCTTGTACGTCGTCGTGTCCAGCGCCGCGTCGCACACCTCCGGCTCCGGGTGGCGCCGCAGCGCCCTCAGCTGCTCGCGCCACTCCGGCGGCCAGTCGTGGCCCACCCGACGCCCGAGAGGAGCGCCACGGCGAACAGCCCCGCTGCCGTCCCCCCGTCGGCCGCGAGGGTCCGTACGAGCTCCAGGGTTCCGGCCGGATCCGGCGCCGGGTCCGCGCTCTTGTGGCGCTGGTCCAGTACGGCCGCCGTTGCCGCGGCCATCACCGGCCGGCCCTCGTGCGCCGCGGCCAGCTCGCGCAGCGCCGCCAGGCGCGCCGGTGCCGGTGCCTGCGGGTCGACCGTGCGGACCAGCAGCTCCACCCGCGTGCCCGTCAGGGACGGCTCGCCGGCCAACTGCCCGGCAAGGGCGGCTGCCAGGCCGATGTCGTCCCCGACCGCCTTCGTCGTCAGCCAGTGCAGCCGCCACCGCGCCGGGAGGTCGCCGTCCTTCTCGGCCTCCGGCCCGTCCCCGGCGCGCACGGCGGCCAGCAGAGACTCGACCGTACGGTGGAGGAGGCTGCCGGCTGCGGCCCCGCCGACCGGGTGCTCCAGCCCCGACCCGGCGATCTGCCCCAGCACCTGCGCCGCGCCCCGCCATCTCCGGTCCCGGCGGGACACGTCGCACACAGCCGCCCGCACCGTGTCGCCCGCCCCGGGCGCGTACGCGATCCACCGGGGCAGTCCGTGGACCGCCATGAAGGACGCCTGCGGGTCGGGTGCGGTCGCGAGCACGGCCACCAACTCCCCGTAGCGCGCCCGGAATTGCGGTGCCGCATCCAGCGGAGCCGTCCGCAGGATCGCCTGCCGGGCCGCCGCGTTGCCGGTGGCGGCCGCGGCCTCCAGCAGCTCCCAGGCGGGGTCGAAGGCCAGCAGCCGCGGAGCCAGGGCCACGGCAGCGGCCACCACGTCGGCGTCCCCGGCCGGGTCCAGCAGGCCGTCGGGCAGGTCCGCCAGCCGGTCCGGCGCCGTCCCGGCCGACGCCCGACCGGCCGCGTACAGCGCCACTCGGGCCCGGAAGTCCGAGCCGTCGCACCGCCACAGGGGGAAACAGAGGCGGCCCTTTAATCTCAGATTCTCGCTCCGGTCTCAGTATTCGCCGCCGAACACCGGATCGACCGAGCGCGGACGATCATCGACGGATGGGGGTTCAAGTCCCTCCTGCGCCTCTCCTCGTGGCGCGGTAGTTCAAAGGCAGAACACGGCGATCTAAGAATGATCCGCGGCTCTCAAACGCCGCCGGTGTGCGCCATCGGGTGGCAAACAGGAGCCCGGGAGCTGGACATGCTCCCGGGCTCCGTCACCTCCTCACGTCCTCGGCCCGTCTGCTACACCGGTACGGACACGAACGCCCTGCCGGCCTCGTTCTCGACCAGGATCGCCTTGACGTCGGCAGGGTCCACGGCCGCCGAGCCGTCCAGCGCCGCGCCCTTGCCCTCGCCGTTCTCCTGGCTGCCCACGACCCACCCGCCGGCGGTGGTCCGCGTACCGTCCTTGGCGACCACGACCAGCCGGCACCGCTCGCCCGGCGGCACCCCGGTGACGGCCGCGTGCACCCTGACCCACCGGGCGGCCGGGGTCATCTGCACGGTCAGCCGCGCGCCGGTGGCCGGATCGGTCGCCGAGCCCAGCCTGGTCCCGGCCGGCAGGGTCGAAGGGGCCGTCGACACCGTCGGGGACGGCAACGGCAGCGCGACCGGCCCGGGATCCCCGGCGCCCAGCTGCGTACCCACCCAGAACACGGCGGCCAGCGAGGCCGCCGCGGCCAGTCCGGCCAGTCCCACACGGCGGCGCCGCGCACCGGCCAGCTCCCCGCGCATCTCCCGCAGGGTGCGCTGGAGCAGCAGGTCACCGCCCTGCGGCGATCCGTCGAGGAACGCCTCCTCGGGCACCTCGCCCAGTGCCGCCTCCATCTCGCGCAACGCGGCCACCTCCTGCCGGCACTGCACGCATCCGCTCATGTGCTCCTCGACCCGGCGGACCTCCTCCTCGTCCAGGACTCCGAGCACGTACGGGCCGAGCTGTTCCTCCTCGTGCCGCTGCCGGTTCATGCCACCACCTCACGCAGTGCGGCGGGCTGCTGGGGCGGCCTGCCCGATCGATTGCCGTTTCTGGACGTCCTGTCCCTGGCACTGTTGTCCCGGAAGACCTCGCGCAGGGCTTTGAGCGCGTAGTGCGAACGCGATTTGACCGTCCCCGCCGGGATGCCGAGGCGGTCGGCGGTCTCGGCGACGCTGAGCTGGCGGTAGTACAACTCCGTCAGCACGTCACGGTGTTCCGGCGACAGCTGGTCGAGGGCCCCCAGGACCGTCATGGTGTCCACCACGGAGTCGGCGTGGTCCGCCTCCACCGGGGGAGCGGCCGAGGCCCCGGAGACCTCGGGCGGCCGGGCGGCCTTGGCCCGGTAGCGGTCGGTGATGATGTTGCGGGCCACCGTCAGCAGCCAGCCGCGTACCGAACCCTTCCCGTTGACCAGGACCTCGGAGTGCCGCCAGGCCCGGATGAGCGTCTCCTGGACGACGTCCTCGGCGGCGGCCCGGTCCCCGGTCAGCCGGGTGGCGTACGCGAGCAGGGCGTGACCGTGCTCCTCGTACACCGACTTGATCAGTGCCTCATCGGTCGAGCCCCGCCGAGTGCGGGGCCACAGCGGTCCGGCCATCTCACCCTCTCCGTCTTCCTCGCATGAGTGGTGCGGTCGGAACACGCCCGCCGGACGGCTCCGGTTCATGTGGCGTAGGTCACTCCCATCCGGCAGTCGCGGCCCTCGTTGAGGCAGTCGCCGACCGCCGCCATCTGGCGGTCGGTCATCGCGTTCACGAACATCCCGTGGTCCGTCCTGGCGAGAACCGGCCCCGTCGGCGGGCGAATTGTCCGTGCGTGCTTGCCGTGCGGGCCGGCGGCCGCACAGAGTACGGCCCATGACGACCGCCATGACGCCCGCCGAGCTCCTGGACGCCTTCGCCCGTACCCGCGCCTCGCTCGACGGCGCCGAGGTCACCTTCTGGTGGACCGGCGACGTCCACTCCTGGGCCCCGGGGGAGCCGTACGAGCGGCTCTTCGGCTTCGAAGGGCTGAACGTCGCCCGCCTGACCGCCGACGAGGAAACCGGAGGCTACCGGCTGCTGTCCAGGGAAGCCGCGTTCTACCTCGACCCCCGCACCCGGGAGATCGCGGAGACCTGGCAGGACAAACCGGTGGTTCACGTCTGGAACGACCCCGCGAACCAGCAGTGGCGGCCCTTCCCGGTCCCCGTGACGGAGCTGGGCGACCAGGTCTGCTTCAGCCTGGAGATCCCGCTGGCCTACCCGTCGCCCCTGCCGGTGGCGGACTACCCGGCCCAGTCGGCCGACGACACCTACCGCGCCCTGGAGCTCTTCCAGTTCTTCGCGCCGGCGGCCGCCCTCACCACCGACGCCCCGAGCGTCCCGTCGACGATGTCCTGGACCCGGATGTCGCCGTGGCTGCCGTGGATGGAACAGGGGCAGCGCCCCGGCGGTCTCACCTTCCACTGCCGGGGCCGCAAACTCGGCTCCCACGCCGAGGTCCCCGAGCGCACCCGCGCGTACATCGCCGACCGGCACCCCGAGTTCGCCCACGCTCCGGAGAAGTGGAGCGACCCGAACGAAACCAGCTGGACGTACTACCGTAAACTCCTCCCGCCCCGCCCTTAGCGGCGGTTCGAAGGGCGGCGGTAGGACCCGAGGGGGGAGCGGCAGGGGGCGGACAAGGGTTTTCCCCGTATCCGGTTCATCTCCGCGTTGCCTACTGTCTGCCCACCGGCGATCTTCCCCAGGTCACGGCCAACGCGCCCACCCCACATGGCGTGATGCCGCGCGGCCCGGGGAATCGCCGGCACCGCCGTTGCCCAGCCCCGCCGTCGCGGCCGGGACAACGTGGCGCGCGGCGGCGCCGGGGGGAGTTCGACCAGCTCGCCCCGGTTCCGCAGCCGCCGGTACACCTCCCACACTGCACCGACCGGCCGATCCGGCCTGCCCGGAACGGCCCGCGAAAGGGAACAACGTGCACGCATCCAGACGTAGGCTCATATCCGTGGTGGCGATGTCCGTCACCCTGCTCGCGGGCTCCGCCACCGCCGCCGTGGCCCTGGCCGCCGAGACCCCCGCGGCCCCGGCCGCCTCGGCCGCCACCCCCGCCGCCCCGGTCCAGAACCTCATCGTCGGATACAAGGCCTCCGCCACCGAGGCCAGCTCCAACTCCGCGGCCGCCGACGACGCCGCCGCCAAGGGCAAGAAGGCCGGCAAGAAGGCGACGTTCGACCGCCGCCTCGGCACCGGAGCCGCCCTCGTCAGCCTGGGCGGTACCACCGCCCCCGCCGACGCCGCGAACGTCATGGCCCAGTTCCGCGCCGACCCGGACGTCGCCTACGTCGAGCCGGACACCCGCGCCTACGCCACCGCCGTCACCCCGAACGACACCGAGTACGCCAAGCAGTGGGACCTCTTCGAGGCCACCGCCGGCATGAACGTTCCCGCGGCCTGGGACAAGACCACCGGCTCCGGCGTCACCGTCGCCGTGATCGACACCGGCTACGTGGCCCACTCGGACGTCGCGCCGAACATCGTCGCCGGCTACGACTTCATCAGCGACTCCACCGCCGCCCGTGACGGCAACGGCCGCGACAGCAACGCCGCCGACCAGGGCGACTGGAGCGCGGCCGGCGAGTGCGGCACCGGCTCCACGGCCAGCAACTCCTCCTGGCACGGCACCCACGTGGCGGGCACCATCGCCGCGGCCGCCAACAACGCCAAGGGCGTCGCGGGCATCGCGTACAACGCGAAGATCCAGCCCGTCCGCGTGCTGGGCAAGTGCGGTGGCGCCACCTCCGACATCGTCGACGCCATCACCTGGGCGTCCGGCGGCTCGGTCCCCGGCATCCCGGCCAACGCCACCCCCGCCAAGGTCATCAACATGAGCCTCGGCGGCTCCGGCGCCTGCGGCACCAGCTACCAGAACGCCATCAACGCGGCCGTCGCCCGCGGCACCACCGTCGTCGTGGCTGCCGGCAACAGCAACTCCGACGCCAGCGGCTTCTCGCCCGCCAGCTGCGCCAACGTGGTCAACGTGGCCGCCAGCAACCGCACCGGCGACCGCTCCTTCTACTCCAACTACGGCTCGATCATCGACGTCGCCGCCCCGGGCGGTGAGACCCGCCGCGCCACCGACACGCCCGGCACCGTCACCACCCCCGAGAACGGCATCCTCTCCAGCCTGAACTCCGGCACCACCACCCCCGGTTCCGAGATCTACAAGCCCTACCAGGGCACCAGCATGGCCGCCCCGCACGTCGCGGGCCTCGCCGCGCTCCTCGTCGCCGCCAAGCCCTCGCTGACCCCGGCGCAGATCGAGTCGGCGATCAAGGCCAACGCCCGCCCGCTCGCCGGCACCTGCACCGGCGGCTGCGGCGCCGGCCTCGCCGACGCGGCCGCCACCGTCACGGCCGTGACCTCGACCCCGACCACCCCGGTCTTCGAGAACACCGCGGACGTGGCCATCGGCGACAACACCACCGTGGAGAGCCCGATCACCGTCAGCGGTGTGGCCGGCAACGCCCCGTCCACCCTCAAGGTGGGCGTGAACATCGTGCACACCTACATCGGTGACCTGAAGGTCGACCTGGTGGCCCCCGACGGCACCGTCTACACCGTGCACAACCGGGCCGGCGGCAGCGCCGACAACATCAACACCGTCTACACCGTGAACGCCTCCTCCGAGGTCGCCAACGGCACCTGGAAGCTCCGGGTCAACGACAACGCCGGCGGCGACACCGGCTACATCAACTCCTGGAACCTCACCTTCTGATCCTGACGGGCCGATAGTACGGACCAACAGAGCCCGCGGACCTGCTGATACACCTCGTATCGGCAGGTCCGACGGGTTTTCCGGGCCTCTGGCTGATTTCTGCGTCACAATGCGGGCCCACCCGGCATCCGACCTCGTATTGTCGCGTTTCACAGGAAGGGCACAGGGGAACCGGAAGGCTGGTGGCTGTGCGTGGTGGCGGCGACGGGGCACGCTGACACAGGTGTCGGACACGGCGAACTGATCAGGGCGGTCGACCGCGCCCTGACCGAGCACGGCCGCGCCCTGCTCACCGGACCCGCCGGAGCGGGCAAGACCGAGGTGGTCCGCGCCGTCGCGGCCGCCGCCGCGTCCCGCCGCGAGACCGTACTGCGGCTCGCCCCGGAGGCCGCCGACCAATGGATACCCGAGGCCTCCGCCGCCGCCCTGCTGGCCTCCGTCCCGGGCGCCGCGCTGGAACGGCTCTCCGGCCCGCAGCGCACCGCCATCGCCCTCCTGTGCCGCGAGGCGGACGCCCCCCGCGCCGGCCGCGACCACGTCGCGCTGCGCCTCGCCGTCGTCGAGGTGCTCCGCACGCTCGCCGCCCGCCACCCCGTCCTCCTCGTCCTCGACAACGCCCAGTGGCTCGACGCCGAGAGCACCGACCTGCTCCGCTTCGCCCTGCGGCTCACCCCGCCCCGCGTGCGGGTCCTCGTCGCCGAATGCGTCCAGGGCGGCGCACCGGTCGGCGAATCCCTCTGCGGGACGGGGACCCCCTCGATTCGGGTGCCCCCGCTGGGCGCCGACGAGGTCGCCGAACTCCTCGTCCGCCACGGGCTCCCCGCCCGCCTCGCCGGCCGCATCCACCAGGCCAGCGGCGGCAACCCCCGGCTCGCCCTCGCCCTCGGGCACTCCCTCGCCGAAGCCGCCGGCTCCCGCGACGGGGGCGCCCACCACGCCGACACCCTGCCCGTCTCCGGACAGGCCCGCGAGGTGGCCCGACGGCTGCTGGCCGAGGCCCCCGCCCAGGCCCGCCGCACCCTGCTCCTCGCCGCCCTCGCGACCCGCCCCACCACCGCCCTGCTGCGCCGGGCCGGGCGACCCGACGCCGAGGCGGAGCTGGCCGAGGCGGAACGGGCCGCACTGGTCCGGGTCGGGGAGGACGGCACCGTGGAGTTCACCGCCGGCGCCCTGCCCACCGCACTCGCCGCCGACGCGGGATGGCCGGAACGCGCCGCCGGACACGCCGCGTTGGCCGCTGCCGTCGACGACCCGGTCCAGGCCGTACGCCACCGCGCGCTGGCCGTGGACACCCCTGACCAGTGGCTCGCCGCGGAGATCACCGAAGCCGCCGCGGTCTGCCGCCGCCGGGGCCAGCGGGCCCTCGCCGCCGAACTCGGCCTGCTCGCAGCCGAACGTACGCCGTGCCACCTGCCCGGCGAGCAACTCGCCCGGCTCGTCACCGCCGCCGAGGACGCGGGCTGGGCCGGCCGCGCCGACCTCGCGCGCCTCGCCACCCGGGCCGTCCTGGCCCGCGACGCCTCGCCCGCCGACCGGGTACGGGCCCGGCTCGCGGTCATCGACGCCGCCGGGCAGGCCCTCGGCGCCCTCGACGAGACCTTCGCGTACGCCATGGACGAAGCCGCCGGGGACCCCTCCCTCCAGGCCGCGGTCCAGCTGCGGATCGCCTGGAAGCACAACCTCAGCGACGGCGACCCCGTCCGCTCCCGCGACGCCGCCGCCCGGGCCGGCGCCCTCGCCGCGCTCGGCGGCGACCGGACCGCCCAGGCCATGGCCCTGACCGTACGGGCCCGCATGGGCCGCATCCTCGGGGACCCGGGCGCCGAGGCCATCCTGGCCGAAGCCCTCGCCCTGCCGGCCCCCGAGGTGCCGCTCGGCATGCGCAACGCGCCCCAGTACCTCGCCGTACGCCACGCCCTCTTCGACGACCGTCTCGACGACGCCCGCAACCAGCTGATGGTCCTGCTGCCCGCAGTCCAGCGCACCGGCTCCGCCGAGGACGTCTTCGAGGTCCTGCGCAGCCTCAGCGAGGTCGAACTGCGCAGCGGCCGGTGCGCGCCCGCCTCCGCCCGGGCCCGCCAGGCACTGGAGCTGACGATCGAGGCGGGCCTCTCGCCCGGCCCCGCCTGGTACGTCGCCGCGATGGCCGAGGCCGCGGGCGGCAGCTTCGCGCGCGCCGCCGGATACGCCCGGCGCGGCATCCAGGCCTCGCAGGAGGAGCACGACCAGGTCTTCCTCTCCCGCAGCCTGCACGCGCTCGGCCTCGTCGAACTGGCCACCGGCGAGGCGGCGAAGGCGGTCGCCACCCTGCGCCGGGTCGCCGAACTGGAGGCCGCCCAGCAGGTGGTGGACCCTTCGATCCTGCGCTGGCACGGGGAGCTCGCGGAGGCCCTGGTCGCCGCCGACGCACCCGACGAGGCCGCCCGCCTGATCGACTCCGTCCGCACGGTCGCCCGCGGCCTCGGCCGTACCGGGGTCGTCGCCGCCCTCGACCGGGCCCGGGGCCTGTGCCTGTCCGCCCACGGCGAGGCCGACGAGGCCGTCCGGGTCCTGGAGGCCACGGCGCAGCGGTTCGACCTCCTGGGACTGCCGCTGGAGCGCGGGCGCACCCTGCTCGCGCTCGCCCGGGTGGAACGCCGCCGCCGGCGCCGCGCACCGGCCCGCGCCGCGCTGCTGGCGGCGGCCGGCGTCTTCGAGCGGGCGGGAGCCACTCCGTGGACGGAGCTTTCCAGGGAGCCCGCTCCCGGCGAGGCGGCCGGCCGCCCGGAGGTGGCGGCCATCGCGACCCTGACCGAGGCGGAGACCCGCCTCGCGCTGCTCGTCAGCCAGGGGGCCAGCAACCAGGAAGCCGCGGCGAAGCTGTTCCTCAGCGTCAAGACGGTGGAGGCACGCCTGACCCGCATCTACCAGAAGCTCGACGTCCGCTCCCGGGCCCAACTCGCCACGTCGCTCGCCCGGTCACACGGAAACGCGCCAGCGTAGCAGGCTACGCCGGCGCGGGGCCGCAGGACCGTGGGGGTCAGCTCCCATGCGAGAGGCTGCCCGACAGGACCGGGATGTCGTCCACGAGGTGCGAGAGCGGCTCGTCTCCCTTGGCCTGGGTGGAGTTCTCGGCGCACTGCTGGTTCTGGGGGTTCGACAGGACGGGGATGTCCTGGACGCCCACGTTGATCAGCAGCAGGATGGACTGCACGTTGGCCTTGGCCGGCAGGCCGGTGCAGAGTTGTTGAGGGAGCCCTGGACCAGGCCGGCCTGGGGGCTCAGCGCACCCTTGGTCTCCTGGTTGCCGTAGATCTGCTCTTCGCCGTTGCCGTTGACCGTCTTGACGCCGTTGTCGTTGCCGATCGCCATCGCGGGGCGGCGGCCGCGGCGCCCACACCGATCACGGAGGCGGTGCCGCGGCGGTGACCAGGAACTTCTTGAGCATCCGGGGGATCCTTCTGTCGCTCTGTCGCAGTGATGGGCGCCCTTGGGGGACGCCCTGATCAACTGCCGGCGACGCTCGGGGTTGTCCCCACTCACCCGGGTGGCCCGGCACGCCGGGGCAGCCCGGTCCCGCCGCCGTGACGGCGAGACGGAGCACCTCGTGTGAGGGTCAGCCGGTCTTGCGGCGGACCTTCTTGTTCTTGCCGCCGGGGCCGCTGCTCGCACCCTGGACCTTGGCGCGGCTCTGGTGGGCCTGCTGGGAATGGGCGTTCGCGGCGTTGCGCTCCAGCGCCTCCCGGAACTTGCGCTTGGCCTCGTCGGCCGGTGATTCGTCCTGCGGGGTGTCTGTCTCGTCAGCCATGTGTCCTCCTGGGGGTTGTCAAGCCGTTTCAGTCTGTCAGCTGGCGTGCCCGCTGACCAGCGAGTTCCGTGTGACCAGCTCCTGGGGCAGGTACGGGGAGCCCACCGGCACGGGCCGGCCCATGCGCCGGGCGTGGCAGACCAGCGCCAGGACGTCCGGGCTGAGGGCGGCCTCGGGCTCCCGGCCCAGGGCGCCGACCTCGTGGTGTTCCCGGTGCTCCTCCAGCGCGTCCGCCGGCGCCCGTGCGAAGCCTTCAGGTCGCCCTCGATCTTTACGGGCCGGCATAAGAGGGGTCGTATACAGACCGTTGGCCCCCAAGGATGGCTTTGGGAGGTCATAAGTTCTGCTGATGAGGTCATAACCCTGTACCGGGTGCCGGGTTAGGATTGCCTTCGCTTAGGGTTCCCTTGATCGATTGTGCTGTCGCTCGAAGGGAACCCTTGCCATGCCTCGCCCTCTGCGAGTAGCAATCGTCGGTGCCGGCCCCGCCGGGATCTACGCCGCCGACGCGCTGCTGAAGTCCGAGGCCGCCGCCGAGCCCGGTGTGTCCATCGACCTCTTCGAGAAGATGCCGGCGCCCTTCGGTCTGATCCGTTACGGCGTGGCGCCCGACCACCCCCGCATCAAGGGCATCATCACGGCCCTGCACCAGGTGCTCGACAAGCCGCAGGTCCGTCTCTTCGGCAACGTCGACTACCCGAACGACATCAGCCTCGACGAGCTGCACTCCTTCTACGACGCCGTGATCTTCTCCACCGGCGCCACCGCCGACCGCGCTCTGAACATACCGGGCGTGGACCTCGACGGCTCCTACGGCGCCGCCGACTTCGTCTCCTGGTACGACGGCCACCCGGACGTCCCGCGCACCTGGCCGCTGGAGGCGGAGAAGGTCGCCGTGCTCGGCGTCGGCAACGTCGCCCTCGACGTCGCGCGCATCCTGGCCAAGACGGCCGACGAGCTGCTGCCGACCGAGATCCCGCCGAACGTCTACGACGGCCTCAAGGCCAACAAGGCGCTCGAGGTGCACGTCTTCGGCCGCCGCGGTCCGGCCCAGGCCAAGTTCAGCCCCATGGAGCTGCGGGAGCTGGACCACTCGCCCACCATCGAGGTCATCGTCAACCCCGAGGACATCGACTACGACGAGGGCTCGATCGCGACCCGCCGCTCCAACAAGCAGGCGGACATGGTCGCCAAGACCCTGGAGAACTGGGCGATCCGCGACATCGGCGACCGCCCGCACAAACTGTTCCTGCACTTCTTCGAGTCGCCCACCGAGGTGCTCGGCGAGGACGGCAAGGTGGTCGGCCTGCGCACCGAGCGCACCGAGCTCGACGGCACCGGCAACGTCAAGGGCACCGGCCAGTTCACCGACTGGGACGTCCAGTCCGTGTACCGGGCCGTCGGCTACCTCTCCGACGAGCTGCCCAAGCTCCCCTGGGACGTCGAGTCGGGCACGGTCCCGGACGAGGGCGGCCGCGTGATCGAAGCCGGCGGACACCGCCAGTCGACGTACGTGACCGGGTGGATCCGGCGCGGTCCGGTCGGCCTGATCGGCCACACCAAGGGCGACGCGAACGAGACCGTCGCGAACCTGCTGGCCGACCACGCGGAGGGCCGCCTGCACACGCCGGCCGAGCCCGCGCCGGAGGCCGTCGAGTCCTTCCTCGCCGAGCGCAGCGTCCGCTACACGACGTGGGAGGGCTGGCACCGGCTCGACGCGGCCGAGAAGGCCCTCGGTGAGCCCCAGGGCCGGGAGCGCGTGAAGATCGTCGAGCGCGAGGACATGCTCGACGCGAGCGGCGCCTAGTGCTGTGACCGGAAA
>NZ_JAGGOZ010000066.1 GCF_018614075.1 Streptomyces sp. ISL-94
ACAACAACAACTCCCAACCCCTACGTCCGTGACGGCCTCGCCGCGACGATGCACGCGTCCTGGATCTCCTTCATCCGCACCGGCGACCCCCACCACGCCCCCATGCCGCGCTGGGACCGCTACGACCGGGACTCCCGTACGACGATGGCCCTGGACTCGGTGACCACGGCCGTCGGCGACCTTGCAGGGTACTGGCGCCGCCTGCACCACCCCGCGACGCCGTAGCCGCACCGGTCGCCCCGCACGATGCGGTCGCCCCGGACGACACGGTCTAGGACTCGGGCGTCGCCTCGTCCAGGCCGGTGACCTGCCGTACGTGCAGCAGGCTCGGCTCGGCGAGCACGTCGTGCAGCTGCTGGAAGATCCGGCGCGCGGCGACCGCGTTCCAGTCCGCGGGGAGCAGCTCGCTGGGCAGACCGGGGTCCAGGTAGGGCAGCCGGCGCCATTGGGTGAGCATCGGGACGTAGTGGCGGAAGGCCTCGCCGCCGTCGATCTCGCGCTGCTGCGCGAGACCTTCGGCGACGGACCCGTACGCATGGGTGAAGGTGGCGTACTGCTCCTGGATCGCCGGGAAGTCCCACCACGAGCTGACCGTTCCGGGCAGGTCGCTGAAGGCGGCGTAGTCAGCGGCGAACAGATGCACGTAGTCGCTGAGTCCGCGCCGTATGAGCATGTCGCGGGCGTCGTCGAGCAGCCGGCCGGGGGCCAGCCACACGCCCGGAGCGATGTTCCCGAAGCCGAGCCAGGTCAGCCGGGTGCGCAGCTGGTAGCGGTAGGACCGCTCGGACTCCGGCACGGAGAAGACGGCCATCGCCCAGCCGTCGCTCAGCCGCGCCGGTTCCAGGCTGCCGAAGATGCGCCGGTCGCCCTCGTCGAAGACGGGCCGCACGGCCGGGCTCAGCCGGTAGCCCGTGGCACCGCGGCGCTCCGCCTCGAGGACGGCCTTCTTCTTCAGGCGGGAGATCGCCGAGCGCGCCGCCGGGCCGTCGACGTCCAGTTCGGACATCAGGGTGATCAGGTCGGCGACCGAGATCCAGCCGCCGAGGCGGCGCAGGAACGCCCCGTAGACCGTGTTGATCAACGAGCTGGGCCTGAGGGGACTGTCCGCCATGATCGCCTTCCGTCGTGTGCGGTCGCGATCCTACCGAGCCGTGCGGGCGGGGCACGGTCCAGGTCCGGGGTGCGGGGCCCCGGGGGCGCGACGACGGGTGGCGCCGTGCCGTCACTGCGCATAGGCGCCCGACAGGAGGTGGCCCGCTCCGGGGGCCACGGCCGGCAGGTCCAGGGCGCGCAGCATCTGGTGGGCCGTGCACACCGCGGCCGAGACGACGGGCTTGCCGAGGAGCTGTTCGGCCTCCTCGATGGCGCCCAGCGAGGGCATCTGGACACAGGCGGAGAGCACGACGGCGTCGGCGTCGGCGTGGTCCAGCGCCCGGGCGAGCCCCGGGAGCCGGGCCGGGTCGTGGGCGGCGACGTCGAGGTTGTCGGGGATCTCCAGGGCCTCGTAGTCGAGGACCTCGATGCCCTCATTGGTGAGGTAGTCGACGACCGTCTTCGTCAGCGGCCGCATGTAGGGGGCGATCAGGGCGATCTTCTTCGCTCCGATGGTGTGCAGGCCGTGGACGAGGGCTCCGGCGCTGGTGACGACGGGGGCGGCGGCGCCGTTCTCGACGGTACGGGTGTGCAGGCGCTCCTCGGACGTGCGGTGGTAGCCGAAGCCCATGCTCATGATGGCGACGAGGCAGGCGTAGCCGAGTACGTCCACGCGGGCGTCGGAGAGCTCGACGGCGCACCGGTCGGAGTCGGCGTCCATGGCCTTGAGCTGCTCCGGGGTCACATGGGTCATGCGCATCCGGCTGGAGTGGAAGGTGAAGCGCTCCGGGGCGACGGATTCCCGGGCGCGCAGGATCGCCGGCACCTCGGTCTCCATCGTGACGTTGGAGCTCGGCACGATCTGGCCGATGCGGTAGGTACGGGGGGTACGGGCGGACATGTTTCGCTCCTCAGCGGGCGCAGCGGGCGTCGACGACGGGGTTGGTGAGGGTGCCGATGCCTTCGACGGTGGCCTCGACGGTGTCACCGGGGTGCAGGAACTCGGGCGGGACCATGCCGGCCCCGACGCCCGCGGGCGACCCGGTGGCGATGACGTCACCGGGTTCGAGGGTGACGCCGGAGGAGATGTCGGCGATGAGGCGGGCGATGGGGAAGAGCATGTGCCGGGTGTTGGACTTCTGCTTGGTGACCCCGTTGACGCGCAGGGAGAGGTCGAGGGCCATGGGGTCGGGGATCTCGTCGGCCGTGACGACTGCGGGGCCGAAGGGGGCGTAGGAGTCCTGGCCCTTGGAGAAGAACCACTGGCCCGAGCGGCGCTGGTCGCGGGCGCTGATGTCGTTGACGATGCTGTAGCCGAAGATGTGGTCGTACGCGTCCTCCTCGCTCACCCGGAAGGCGGTGCGGCCGATGACGACGGCGAGTTCGCACTCCCAGTCCAGCTGGGTGGTGAGGTCGGCGTTGTGCAGGATCGGCTGTCCCGGGCCGGTGACGGCCGTGGCGGGCTTGCTGAAGAGCACGGGGCGCGGGGGCCGCTCCTTGTCGGTGTCCAGGCTGCGGCTGGACTCCTCCACGTGCTCGACGTAGTTCAGTCCGACTCCGATGATCTTCCCGGGGCGCAGCGGGGCCGCGAACGCCACCTCCTCGATCCGGTGCACGGCCTCGGCCGGCCACGCCGCGGGGCCGCCGGCCAGCAGGCGTCGCGCGGTGTCCCGGGCGGGGGCGCCCGCCCGGATGAACGACAGGAGG
This sequence comes from Streptomyces sp. ISL-94, assembly GCF_018614075.1. GTDB lineage: Bacteria > Actinomycetota > Actinomycetes > Streptomycetales > Streptomycetaceae > Streptomyces. The sequence goes on from NZ_JAGGOZ010000066.1 coordinate 2,800, forward strand.
TCCAGGGGCAGCGGTTCGCCGGCCAGGCCGGCCAGGGTGGCGAGGTCGACGACGAGGTCGTCGGCGTGTGCCCCGAGGCGGAGGGGCGGACCGTCGTGGGTGTAGCTGACCAGCCGCATGGGTGGGTGCTCCTTGCAGGTGAAGGGTGAAGGGGTGAGAGGTGAGGGGTGAGGGGTGCTTCAGGCGGTGGGCTGGTGCCCGCCGTTGTCGGTGTACGCCTCTTCGCGGTGGAAGCCGAGCGAGCGCATGACGGGGAAGTCGTTGAAGGAGAAGAGGCAGGCGTCCTCGGACCGGTCGAGGTTCTCGTGCTCGTGCCAGGCCCAGGAGGGCACGCAGAACATGTCGCCCTGCTGCCACTCGAAGCGCTGTCCGGCGATCACCGAGACGCCGCGCCCCTTGGCCGCGGTGTAGATGACCGAGCCGGTGTGCCGGTGGGCCGAGGTGGCCTGGCCGGGCCGCAGGAGCTGCATGTGGGCGCCCATGGTGGGCATGACCGAGCCGCCGGTGAGCGGGTTGGTGTACTCCGCGATCACGCCGTCGTACGGGGAGCCCTCGGTGGCCTCGGCCAGGTTCAGCAGGGCCTCGTAGGTGGGCTCCCAGGGGAAGGCGAGCAGCGGCGAGTAGGGCCGGGTCCACTTCTCCACGCCGTACGGAAGGAGGTTCGCGCCGTACGTCAGGACCGAGGAGTTGATGACCTTTCCGGGGGTCTGGTACAGCTCGGGGTGGACCTCGTAGAACCCGGCGTCCAGGGCGTTGACCAGCGGGATGTCGAGTCCGTCCTGCCAGATGACGGGGGCGTCGTCGGCTTCGTTGCCGTGCTCGTGCCAGGTGCCGTTCGGGGTGATGGCGAAGTCTCCGGGGCCGACCTTCAGCTTCTGGCCGTCGACGATCGTCCAGGCGCCCGTGCCCTCGTGGACGAAGCGCAGGGCGGCGGCCTGGTGGCGGTGGGCGGTCATGGCCTCGCCGGGGCCCATGATCTGCAGGCCGGTGTAGAGGAGTCCGACGGCGGCGCTGACGTCCTTGCGGCCCGGGTTGACGAGCATGACCACGCGGCGGCCGGCGTCGTCGGCCTTGACCAGGTCCAGGGCCTTGCGGACCAGGGGCCGCAGTTCGCTGTAGCGCCAGAGCACGGGGACGGACTTGGGCTGCGGGTACCAGGGCTCGATGTCGTTGGCCACGGTCCACAGCGCGCCTGCTTCGAGCTGGGCGAGTTCGCCGTAGAAAGCGGTGAGTTCGGGCGATTCGGATACGCGCGCGCGGCCCAGCCGGCTGTCGTCGTACTCGGTGGTCATGCGTCCTCCTTGGTGATGCCTGTGATGTCTGCGATGCCGGTGGTGTGGGTGATGTCGGTGGTGTGGGTGATGTCGGTGGAGAGGGGTGCCGCGCTGTGCGCCGGGTCCGTCGCGAAGGTCACCGGGGTGCGGGGGCGGTTGTCGACGTGGAGCTGGAAGACGTCGAAGCGGTTGTAGTGGCCGACGATGTCGTGCATCTGCTTGGGCTGGATGCACCGGGCCAGGTCGATCTCGGCGTAGACGATGCCCTCTTCGTCCACGAGGGGTTCGGTGACGGGGCGGCCGTCGGGGCCGAAGATCCCGGACAGGGCGCTGCGGGGACGGGTGAACTGTTTGCGCAGCTCCTCGTCGTCGCCCGCGATGGCGTCCACGATCTCCGGGGAGACGGTCGAGCAGGCGACGACGGAGAAGACCTTGCCCTCGAAGCTGTGGGCGGCGGTGCGGACGGCGATGGCGTCCGCCATGTCGTAGTCGGCCGGTGCCACGGGCAGGGCGATGTAGCAGGAGGCGTGGACCAGTTCGCCCTGGGCGAGGAGGGCGAAGCGGGCCAGGGTGTTGGTGTTCTCGCCGCAGGCGAGGGCGCCGAGCGGGCCGACGGGGGTGTGGTGGACCTTGAGCGAACTGCCGTCTCCCCCGGTCCAGGTGAGCTTCTCGGCCCAGGTGGGCACCAGTTTGCGGTGCACTCCGATGAGTTCGCCGTCGGGGCCGATGGTGAGCAGGGTGTTGTAGAGGACGCCGAGGCTGTGGGAACCGCGCTCGTTGACGCCGATGACGAGGACCACGCCGTACTGGCGGGCGGTGGCGCGCAGTTGGTCCACGTACGGGCCGGGGACGTCGACGGCCGAGCGGTAGAGGCGCTCGAACCAGGGCGAGCCCTGCACCGGGTTCATCGTCCAGTTCCAGTACGGATACCCGGGGACGAACACCTCGGGGAACACGACGAGTCCGGCGCCGCCTGCGGCCGCCTGTGCGATGAGCCCGACCGCCTTGTCGACGGTCGCCGCCGCGTCGAGGTACACGGGGGCCGCCTGCACGGCCGCGGCGGTGAAGCGTGGCAGATTGTCCATCGGTTCTCCAGGTCAGCGGGCGGCCGCGGCGGCGGCAGCGGGGACGTGCGGAACCCAGCGCTGGTGCACGGGCGCGGAAGCCTCGCGGAGCAGCTGGAGGCGGGGCGGGACGCGGTCGGTGCGCGCAGCCGGCGGGCGGCCGCTGCCGGCCCGCCAGGAGGCGGGCCACGGTGCCGCCGGGCCCCGGTAGCCCTGGGCGGCCGCGGCGTGCAGCGTCCACAGGGGGTCGTGGAGCTGGGCGCGGCCGACGGCGCACAGGTCGGCCCGGCCGGCCAGGATGACGGAGTTCACGTCGTCGTACGTGGAGATCGCGCCGACGGCGATGGTGGGCACCCCGGTGGCGTTGCGGATCAGGTCGGCGTACGGCGTCTGGTAGCTGCGGCCGTACCGGGGCCGCTCATGGGCGACGACCTCGCCCGTGGACACGTCGACCGCGTCGGCGCCGGCCTCGCCCAGAGCGCGGGCGATCTCGACCGCGTCGGCCTCGCTGGTGCCACCGGCGGCCCAGTCCGCGGCGGAGATGCGGACCACGAGCGCCTTGCCCTCGGGCCAGACGGCTCGCACCGCGCGCAGCACCTCCAAGGGGAAGCGCAGCCGGCCGGTGAGGCTGCCGCCGTACTCGTCGGTCCGCTCGTTGGTCAGCGGCGAGAGGAAGCCGGACATCAAGTGGCCGTGGCCGTACTGCAGTTCCAGGGCGTCGAAACCGGCACGGTGGGCGCGTTCGGCGGCGGTGGTGAAGTCGCGTGCGATGTCGTCCATGTCCTGGCGTGTCGCTTCCCGGGGGATCCCGGCGTGCTCGTCCCAGGCCAGCGGGGAGGCGGCGACGAGCGGCCACCCGTCGGCCCCGAGCGGGACGGCCCGGCCGTCCGCTCTGGGCACGCCGGTCGCGGCGCGGCGGCCGGCGTGGGTGAGCTGGATGCCCAGGCAGGTGTCCGACTGGCCGTGCACGAAGTCGGTGATGCGCCGCCAGGCGGCCTCCTGCCCGTCCGTGTACAGGCCGGGGCAGCCGCGGGTGGCCCGGCCGTCGGCGCTGACCGCGGTCATCCCGGCGAGGACGAGTCCGCTGCCGCCCAGGGCCTGGGTGCTCAGGTGGACGAGTTCGAAGTCGCCCGGTACCCCGTCCCGCGCGGTGTACAGCGCGGTGGGCGGTACGACGACACGGTTGCGCAGGCGCAGGCCGCCGAGCCGGAACGGGCGGAACATCGGCGGGACGGTGGTGGCGGTGGGGGCCCCGGCGGCGGTGGCGCCGGGCCGGGTGGCCGTCAGGGCGCTCTCGTCGGCGTGCCAGGAGTCGACCGCTCTGGTGAACTCCTCGTCGCGCACCCGCAGGTTGTCGTAGGTGACGCGACGACTGCGGGTGAGGAGGTTGAAGGCGAACTGCGGGGGCTCCTGGGCCGTGTAGCGGCCGACGTTCTCGAACCATTCGAGGCTGGCCTGGGCGGCGCGCTGGGTGGATTCGACCACCGGCCGGCGTTCGGCCTCGTAGGCGGCGAGCGCCGAGCCGACGTCGGGGTGTTCGTGCAGGCAGGCGGCCAGGGCCAGGGAGTCCTCCATGGCGAGCTTGGTGCCGGAGCCGATGGAGAAGTGGGCGGTGTGGGCGGCGTCGCCGAGCAGGACGACGTTGCCGTGGCGCCAGGAGGCGTTGCGGACGGTCGTGAAACGTATCCACTTCGAGGCGTTGGGGATCAGCCGGTGGCCGTCGAGGTGGTCGGCGAGGATCTCCTCGCACCGCCGCACGCTCGCCTCGTCGCTCTCGCCCCGGGCGAACTCCCGGTCGGCGAGCGCCTCGAAGCCCGCCCGCCGCCAGTCGTCCTCCGCGATCTCCACGATGAAGGTGCTGCGCTGGTCGTCGTACGGGTAGGCGTGGACCTGGATGCTGCCGAAGTCCCGCTTCTCGACGATGAAGGTGAACGCCTCGAAGACGCGGTCGGTGGACAGCCACATGTAGCGGCAGTGGCGCTCGTCCAGGTCCGGGCGGAAGCTGTCGGCGTAGGTGTCGCGGGCCGTGGAGCGGATCCCGTCCGCGGCGACCACCAGGTCGTAGCCGGCCGAGAGCTCCTCCACGGGCGGGGCCTCGGTGCCGTAGTGCGCGCGCACCCCGAGCTCGGCGCAGCGGTTCTGCAGGATCTCCCGCAGCCGGTTGCGGTCCAGGGCGGCGAAGCCGTGGCCACCGGAGACATGGACCTCGCCGCCGTAGCGGACATCGATGTCGCTCCACCGGGCGAACTCCGCGGACATGGCCGCGAACACGGCGGGGTCGGCCTGGGCGATGCCGTCCAGCGTCTCGTCGGAGAAGACGACGCCGAAGCCGAAGGCGTCGTCGCGGGCGTTGCGCTCCCAGAGCGTGATCTCCCAGTCCGGTGAGAGCTGCTGGGCCAGGGCGGCGAAGTACAACCCGCCGGGCCCTCCTCCGATGACTGCTACACGCACGGTGTTCCTCCTTGTGGTTCCGGACAGCAGATTATGCTGCACATTTGGCGATCGTCAAGAATGCAGCATATTTGCTGGGATGGGGCATCGCCTCGGGTCACGCGAACAGCTCGGGGGCCTGCGGACCGGCCTTGGTGAGGACCTCCCGCACGTCATCGGGCCAGGGCGTGGATCCCGTGGCACGCGCCGCCGAGTGGGCGATGACCATGCGCCCGGTGGCGGCCGGCTCCTCCCCCTCGCCGCGGACGGTGAAGGCGTAGTGCAGGGAGCTGGTTCCGACCTTGACGACCGCCAGTTCGGTGCGGACGGTCTCGCCGAACCACAGCCGGGCCCGGTAGTCGGCTTCGAAGCGGACGCGGGGGGTGCTGCCGAAGAGGTGGGCCAGACCCAGTCGCCGCAGCAGGACGGCCTCGGCCGCCTCGACCCAGCGCACCACGGTGGAGTGGTGGTAGTGGCCGGCCGCGTCCGTGTCGGGCCATTCGACGCGCCGCTCGATGACGACGCCGGGCAGGTTCTGCGCCAGGGCTTCGGGGCATCCGGCGGCGCAGCTGTCGGTCGGTGCGGAAGGCGCCTGCCGCGGGCGGGAGATGTCCATGATGGTGTCTTTCGTTCGGCCGGCGAGGGGTGAGGGTGAGGGTGAGGGCTATCCGGCGGGGGCGTCGGCGTGCGCGGGGGCGTGGGAGGGGGCCTGGGCGTGGGCGCGCTTGCGCAGCTCGGCACGCTGGAGCTTTCCGTTGCTCGTGCGCGGGAGATCGGTGACGAACTCGACGGCGCGCGGGTACTTGTAGGGCGCTACGGTCCGCTTGACGTGGTCCTGGAGCTCCTTGACCGTCGCCGCGTCGGACGCGACACCCGGGCGCAGGATCACGTACGCCTTGACGACCATGCCGCGCTTGTCGTCCGGGGCCCCGACGACGCCGCATTCCTCGACGTAGGGGTGGGTGGCGAGTGCCTTCTCCACCTCGGGGCCGGCGATGTTGTACCCGGAGGAGACGATCATGTCGTCGCTCCGGGCCACGTACCAGAAGTACCCGTCCGCGTCCCGGACGTAGGTGTCGCCGGTGATGTTCCAGCCGTTCCTGACGTACACGCTCTGGCGCGGATCCTCCATGTACCGGCAGCCCGTGGGGCCGGTGACGGCGAGGAGTCCGGGCTGCCCGTCCGGAACGGGCTCGCCCTCTTCGTCGACGACGCGGGCCCGGTATCCGGGGACCGGCCTGCCCGTGGAGCCGGGCCGTATGTCGCCGTCGGAGGCCGAGATGAACACGTGGAGCATCTCGGTGGCGCCGATGCCGTCGATGATGCCGAGTCCGGTGGCGGCGTGGAACTCCTCCCACACGGCCGCGGGCAGCGCTTCTCCGGCGGACACGCAGCGGCGCAGGCCGGCCAGCCGGTGCACCGCGCCGGCCGCCATGATCGCCCGGTAGGCGGTGGGCGCCGTGAAGAGCACGGTGACTCCGTGCTCCGCCACGAGGTCGGCCAGCTGCCGCGGGGCGGCCTGCTCGATCAGCAGGGTGGCCGCGCCCGCGTACAGCGGGAAGACCACGAGTCCGCCGAGTCCGAAAGTGAAGGCGAGGGGCGGGGTGCCGGTGAAGACGTCGTCCGGGCGGGGGCGCAGGACGTGGCGGGAGAAGGTGTCGGCGTTGGCCAGGACGTCCCGGTGGAAGTGCAGGGTGGCCTTCGGCCGGCCGGTCGTGCCCGAGGTGAAGGCGATCAGGGCGACGTCGTCCGCCGCGGTGGCGACGGTGGCGAACCGGCCGTCCTTCGCGGCGCAGCGCGCGACGAGGTCCTCCTCGCCGGGACCTCCGTAGGCCAGCACGGCAGGGCCGGTAGTGCCGGCGGCGGCGGTGAGCTCGTCGAGGTAGCGGTGGTCGCACACGGCGACGGTGGGCCGGCTGATCTCGCCCAGCTGTGCGAGCTCCCCGGCACGGAGCAGCGGCATGGTGGTGACGGCGACGCCGCCGGCCTTCAGGACGCCGAACCAGGCGGCCACCAGCCACGGGTTGTTGGGGCCGCGCAGCAGCACGCGGTTGCCCGGGACGAGGCCGAAGTCCTCGGTGAGCACGTGGGCGACCTGATTGGCACGTTCCAGCAGGTCACCGTAGGTCCACCGGTCTGTGGGAGTCAGCAGGCAGGGCCGGTCGGCCCCCCAGCGGAGGACGGTGTCGTCGAGGATCCGCGCGGCGCAGTTGAGCCGGTCGGGGTAGTGCAACTCCGGTAGGTCGAAGTGCAGTTCGGGCCAGAGCGGGAAGGGCGGGAGCCGGTCACGGCAGAACGTGTCGGCATGGGCGGACGGGGACAGCTCCATGGGGCGGCACCTCAATCTCGGGGCAGCAGGGGGAGTGGAGCAAGTATCTCGCTAATCTGCCGACCGTCAATGATTCGCGATATCCGACTGTGTTAACAGCGTGTTACGCGCCTTAAGTCAATGAATCGGGGCATATCACCAGAAGAGGAACCATTCCCCCGCCCTCGGGAGGCTGACATGGCACGGCTGTCCGTCGACGGCGGTCTGCTCGCGGTACGCCTGTCCTGGTGGGAGAAGATCGCGGCCCGGCAGAAGGGTCCGCGCGTCCCCTTGGCGGCCGTGGCCGAGGTCGCCGTCGTCACGGACTGGTGGCGCCCGCTGCGCGGCAGGCGGGCCCGGGGCACGCTCGTGCCCTCCGTGCTGTGTCTGGGGACCTGGCGGCACGCCACGGGTCAGGACTTCGTCGCCATCCGTGCCCGGCACCTACGGGTGGTCCGGGTCGATCTGCGGCCGCCGTCGCCGTACGCCCGCATCTCTGTCAGCGCCCCGGAGCCGGAGGAGACGGCCGCGGCCCTTCGGTCGGCCCTGGCCGACCGGCCCGGCGGCAGTCCGCGCGTAGGCCGCGGTCCGCACGTAGGCCGCGGTCCGCACGTAGGCCGCGGTCCGCACGTAGGGCGCCGTCCGCGCGTAGGCCGGCGTCCGCACGTGGGCCGGCGTCCGCACGTGGGCCGGCGTCCGCACGTAGGGCGCCGTCCGCGCGTGGGGCGCGGCAAGATATCAGTCTTTCGAGTGGTCGCCCGGATGTTTATCCAATAGTGATGGCCCTCCCGCTACGGCACCGCAAGGGGCACTAGCGTCCCGTGACACCCCGGGAACGCGGGTGTGCCCCGCACGGCGCGTGCGGCCCCCCTGCCCCGCCACCCTCCCGGCCCACGGAGCAAGGAGGCACTGTGCTGTCATTCCGGCGGAGGTCCATCAACAGCCTGTCGATGGCCGCGAGATACACGATCGGAAGCGGCTTCGTCATCACCGCCCTGGCCGTCACGCTGATCGCCCTGCTGATCCCGGTGGACAATTTCGGCGGCCGGACCGCGGCCGCGGCCGGGCGGCCGGCGGCCGAGGACGACGGCGCCGGGATCCTCAGTACGGCGTACGGTCCGCTCACCCCCGCGGACCGCGACTTCGTCCGCAAGGTACGGCTCGCCGGGCTGTGGGAGCTGCCCGCCGGCCGGCAGGCCCAGCAGCGCGGCACGCGCGCCGCGATCCGTACGGCCGGGGAGCACCTCGTCGAGGGCCATACCGAACTGGACCGGCAGGTCATCCAGGCCGGCCAGGCCCTCGGCATCGACCTGCCCAACCAGCCCTCCGCGCAACAGCAGGACTGGCTGAGCCAATTGACCCGGGCCAAGGGCGACGAATACGAGCGGCTGTTCATCCAGCTGCTGCGCCGCGCGCACGGAAAGGTGTTCGCGCTGCTCGCGCAAGTACGGGCACAGACACGCAACTCCATGGTCCGCGCCCTCGCCACCTCCGCCAACACCACCGTCCTGGACCACATCACGGTCCTGGAGGACAGCGGGCTGGTCGACTTCGACGCCCTCTCCGACGCGACCCCAGCCCCCGTTCCGTCCCCTCCCCCGTCCGTCCGACGAAGTGAAGTGAAGTGATCGCATGAGTGAAAAGGGCCATAAACGCCCCTGGTTGTCGAAGCGGCTGCTGGCCACGGTCGCCGCTCTGGTCCTGGGCGGTGGCGGAGTCGCCGTCGTCGCCGGCAACGCCAACGCGGGCCAGGAGCAGGACCGTACGGCTCAGGTGACGGCCACCATCGACTGTCCCGACGTGGGCGACCGGCTCACGGCCGTACCCGACCAGGCCCGGTCCGAGGTCGACGAGAGCCTCGCCGAGCTCGACGTACAGGTGGCCGAGGCCTACCGGCGGCTCGCCGCCGGCGAGGCGCGCGGCGACGCCCTCCTCGGCGGACTCCAGGGGCAGCGCGAGCAGACCATCACCCGGATGTCCGATGCGATTGCCCGGTCCGCGGACCGGCCCGAGGAACTCAAGACCCTCGCCGGATGCCAGATGAAGCAGGCGTCCGCGCAGGACGACGCCGCGGCGGCCGATCCGGACTCCGCCCGCAGCATCGGGGGCAAGGCCGGCCCGGCGCGGAGCGACTTCGTCTCCATCACCAAGGTCCGGCCGAACGTACGCACCCCCGCACCGGCCGCCGGTGCCTCCACCGGTTCCTTCAGCTCGCGGTGCGGCCGCAACGAGAACGGCCACTCCAACCCCGACAATGTGATCGTCGCGCCCGGCGTCTCCAACGGCGCCCACCACATGCACGACTACGTGGGCAACAAGTCCACCGACGCCTTCTCCACCAACGACAGCCTCGCCAAGGCCGGCACCACCTGCGGCAACGGCGACCAGTCCAGCTACTACTGGCCCGTGGTCCGGCTGCGCGACGGCCAGGCGGAGAAGGACGCCAAGGCGCCCGGCGGCGGGCTGGACGCGAACGTCGGCACCATCCTGCGGCCCAAGCAGGTCACGATCACCTTCAAGGGCAGCCCCGTCGGCAAGGTCACGGCGATGCCCCGCTTCCTGCGCATCATCACCGGCGACGCCAAGGCCTTCACCAACGGCACGGCGAACGCCAACGCCTCGTGGAGCTGCACCGGCTTCGAGGACCGCCAGCTGAAGGACAAGTACCCGATCTGCCCCAAGGGCAGTGACGTGGTGCGCACCTTCACCTTCCAGAGCTGCTGGGACGGCCGGAACACCGACAGCGCCAACCACCGTACGCACGTGGCCTTCCCGGACCGCAGCGGCCGCTGCGCGAAGGGCTTCACCGCCGTTCCGCAACTGGTGCAGCGGATCACCTACGGCATCGCACCGGGCGCCCGGTTCGCCGTCGACAGCTTCCCGGAGCAGCTGCACAAACCGGTGACGGACCACGACGACTTCATCAACGTCATGTCGAACGGCCTGATGGCCACCGCCGTCGACTGCATCAACGGCGGGCGCGCCTGCCGCTGACACCCGCGGCGGTCCCTGCGGATCTCCCCCACCCCCAGTACTCCCGGGCGCGGCGCACCCCTCCCCCACCCCTCGCGCCCGCCCGGGACAGGTGTTGGCCCGAAGCCGGCTTCGGGCCGACACCGCACAGCTGTGGCCGGGCCGGCCCGGTCCCGAACGACCCTGCGAGGAGTCCCATGTCCGGCTCTCGTACATCCGCAGACACCGACGGGGAACTCACCCGCCGGCTCAGGAGGGGGTTCGGCGCGGGCACCGCGGACCCGGCCGTGTGCGACCTCCTCTACCGGCGCCACCGGCGGGCGGCCCTCGCGTACGCGCGCACCTGCTGCCGGACCCCCCAGGACGCGGAGGACCTCGTATCGGAGGCCTTCCTGCGGACCCTGCAGGCCGTCCGCTCCGGCGCCGGCCCCCGGGGGCCCTGGCGGGCGTACCTGCTGGCCGTCGTGCGCCATACCGCCATGCAGTGGCGGGACGGTGAGGGCCGCACCCTTCTGACTGCGGACTTCGACGCCTGGTGTCAGCAGGCGGGCACCGGCGGAGACCCGCAGTCCCGGCTGCTCGCGGGCGAGGACCGCCGGCTCGTCGTGCGTTCCTTCCACACGCTGCCGCCGCGCTGGCAGGCCGTCCTGTGGCACACCCTCGTCGAGGAGGACCCGCCGCACCAGGTCGCCGCACTGCTGGGCATCAGCCCCAGCGCGGTGACCTCGCTGGCCTTCCGGGCTCGGGAAGGACTGCGCGAGGCGTATCTCCGCGCCCATCTGGACACCGTGGCGGACGGCCGGTGCGGCCACTACAGCGGCATGCTCGGCTCGGCGGTGCGGCGCGCCGCCCGTACGCACCCGCCGCGCGGGCTCGCCGTGCACCTGGCGGCGTGCGGGCCGTGCGCACGGGCGTACGCGGAGCTGATCGATCTCAACTCCACGCTGCGCGGGGCGGCTGCGGGGCCCGGCCCGGCTGCCGCTGCCTGAGCGCTGCCCGTCAGCGGCCTTCGTGAACGGGCCTCGTGAGCGCGCCTCGTGAGCGCGCCTCGTAAGCGCGCCTCGTAAGCGCGCTCGTGAGTGAAAGCGGCCCGGCCCCGTGGTGACGGGACCGGGCCGACAGCCGTCCGGCCGTGGCTCACAGGCCGTTGACGCGCGCCATCCGCCCGACGACCACGGGGGTGAAGTCCGCGGTGACGACACGGGCCGTCCTGCGACCCACCCGCGAGTGCTGACGCCGTACCTGGGCCATCAGCCGGCGGCTGCGCAGGGCCATCTCCAGCTCGAACCGGGTGCGCGGGTCCCGCAGTCCGGGTCCGAAGAGTTTCTCCAGCTGCCGCATGCGGTAGCGGACCGTCTGCGGATGCACGCTCAGGGCCTTGGCCGCCTCGGGGGCGCCGCCGCCCTCCAGCCAGGCCAGCAGGGTCACTTCCAGCCGCTCGCTCTGGCGGGGGGTCAGGTCTGCCAGCGGCCGCAGCCACCGGGCGGCCAACGCGTGGGCCAGCGGCTCGTCCTGGAGCAGGAGCAGGGTCGAGAGGTGGTCGTCGACGAAGACGGCACGGGTGTCCAGGCCGCCCGGGCGGGCGGGCGTCAGCGCGAGCAGGCGCAGCGCCCAGCGCAGTGAGGAGGCGGTGTCCCGCAGCGGGACCGCGTGGCCGACCGCCGCGAACCGGCCGCGCAGGGGGAGTTCGAGCGCGGCCCTGGTGTCCGGATCCGGGCTCGGCACCAGCAGGCACGGCCGGCCGCCGAACATGCCGCCGAGGGCGTCGTCCAGCACGGTCGCCAGCTGGTGGGTCTCACCGGGCGTGGCCGGGGCGATGGCCCGTACGGAGGCCGGGAGGGGCCAGCCGGCCGCCTCGGCGAGCTCCGTGAGGGAGCTCTCGGATGAGGCCCGGTCGTCGGTGAGCGCCTTGAAGAGCTCCTGGCGCGCCCGGCTTCCGTGGTCCGCGCCCCCGGCCCCGGCCCCGGCTTCCGCCTCCACCTCGGCCTCCGCCTCGGGATCTGTGGGTGGCGGCAGGGCTTTCAACGCCTGCGGCCCCTGTCGTCCTTGCCGCCCTCGTCGTCCTTGTGCTGTCTGTGCTGTCTGTGCTGCATGTGATGGCAGGTGTTGCTCCTGTTCCTTGTCCGAGTGGCTGCCGCGTCCGTCCCGTTCGGCCGGGGCCTCGCGGTAGCCGAGAGCGGCGAGAAGAGCCTCTTCCACTCGCTGTCTGAGCAATTCGTCATCGATGGCATCGTTGTCATCGATAAGCGTGGAAAATCCCGGAATTCCATGCAGAAGCTCCTCCACTATCTCGGCGGCCAGCGCGGGGAGTTCCCTTCGCAGGACGCGGGTCCACTCTCCGCGTGGGCGGGACCAGATGCGGTTCAGAAGTTCGCACATCGTTTCCTCGTTCGTGCCGGGGTGAGGCCTGCCCGGTGCGGGAGCGACAGGCCTGCCGAGGGCGCTTCTCTCGCCAACTGCCGTGTTCGACGAGTGAGTTGCATCCCTCGTACTACCTCCTGGAGGGGACCGACCCCCTGCGGTCCCGCGGTTTTGCCTTGTTTTTGCGGTCGGGGACGCGTAGGCCGCGGGCAGCGCGGTGGCCAGTCGCAACCTCCACTGGAGGGGAATCTTCCGGGGTTGTTCGATGCGCCGGAGACGCGGTGCGAGAAATTATCACGTTTCGATAAATCCTGTGGAGGGGCCGTGCGGCTCCACGATGCTGCTGCACTCCGGCCCCAAGCACCTCGGCCGGCGCAGGAATTTCACAGCGCTGCCGGGCACGACCGTCAACGACCCCCGGGTGCCGAGCGCCCGCTGGAATGCTCGGCACCCAGGTGCACAGGAGATCTGGATGCCCCTGCCCCAGCTGCACATACCGCGCTCGCACCGGGCCCGCCGCGGGAGTCTTCCCGCGCCCGCGGCTCCGGTCGCCGCCGCGGCCCTCGCCTCCGTCATCGTCGCCGCCCGCGCGGGCGCCCTGACCCACCTATGGGACTTCCTCGACTACGGAGCGGGCGTACTCTCCCTCGTCTCACTCACCGCCACCGTCCTGTGGGGGCTGGTGGCCACCGACCGGGTGCTGCTCGGTCCGGGCCACCGGCTGCTCGCCCAAGGCGTGCACCGGGGCCTGGCCATGGCGGGGCTGGGCTTCCTGGCCCTGCACATCTGGGTCAAGGTCGCGCAGCAGCGGACGACCGCGGCCGCTGCCGTCGTGCCCTTCGCAGACGGAGAGCAACCGGTCCTCATCGGCCTCGGAACACTGGCCGGGTACCTCTTCGTGTCCGTGGCCGTATCCGGCGCGGTGCGCAGTGTGTTCGCCACCAAGAGTCGCTCCCTGTGGTGGCGGGCCCTGCACATCGGCGCCTACCCGGCGTGGGGGGCGTCCCTGGTACACGGGCTCAAGGCGGGGCGGCCGGCCGCCCTCTGGGTGACGGCGGCCTACGCCCTGTGCCTGGTCGGCGTCGCCACCGTGCTCGCGATCCGCCTGAAGTCGCGGATGCACGGCGCTCGTTCGCGCCCCTCGCCTGCTCCGGCGGCCACGCGGGCGCGGCCACGGCCGCGCCCGGGTTCGGGTTCGCGGACGGGCACGGGCACGGTTCCGCGGAGGACCGTATCCGTAGGGCCGGTGCCGCCGCCGCGGCCGGAACGCCCCCCGTACGCCGCCGCGTACGCGCCGGGCGGCTCCGACCGGCAGCCCGCCACCCGAGAGCGGTGGATGTGACCGGCGAGCCGCGCCCCGGCCTCGGCTGCGTGGGCGCCCCCAGACTGCTGGCCGGACTCGACCGGGCCCCGCGCCTCGACCGCGCCGCCCATCTGGCCGTGCACGGCACGCTGCCCCGGTACCGCCCCGACGAACTCGTCGGCCTCGCGGACGACATCGACCTGCGGGGCCGCGGCGGGGCCGGCTTCCCCTTCGCGCGGAAGCTGCGGGCCGTCACCCGCTCCGCCCGGGGACGGGACGCCCCCACTGCCGTCGTCGTCAACGGCAGTGAGGGCGAGCCGAGTTGTCTGAAAGACACCGCGCTGCTGCTGCACGTACCGCATCTGGTCCTCGACGGGGCCCTGCTGGCCGCCGCCGCGCTCTGCGCCGAGGACGTGGTGGTGGCCGTCACCCGGGCGGACGTGGAGCAGTCGGTACGGGACGCCGTCGCCGAGCGCGGCCCGGCCGGCCGCCGGGTGCGCGTGACGAGGCTTCCCGAGCGCTTCGTGACCGGGGAGGGCACCGCCCTCGTCAGCGGGCTGAACGGCGGGGCGGCGCTGCCGTCCGGACAGAAGGTGCGGACCAGCGAGCGGGGCCTGGGGGGTGTGCCGACCCTCCTGTCGAACACCGAGACGTACGCGCAGCTCGCCGTCGCCGCACGGCTGGGCGCGCCGGAGTTCCGCGGGACGGGCCTGCCGGCCGAGCCGGGCACCGTGCTGCTGACCATTGCCGGGTCCACGGTGGTCGAGACGCCGACCGGGGCCTCGCTGGCGTACGTCCTGGAGCTGTGCGGCACCGATCCCGGCCAGGGTGTGCTGGTCGGCGGCTACCACGGCAGGTGGCTGGACGCGGGGTCCGCGCGCTCCGCGCAGGTGTCCCGGCAGTCCTTGGCGTCCCTCGGCGCGGTGTTGGGGGCCGGGGCGGTGCTGCCCCTGCCCGAGGACACCTGTCCGGCCGGCGAGGTGGCGCGGGTGACCCGGTGGATGGCGAAGGAGTCGGCGGGCCAGTGCGGTCCCTGCGTGCGGGGGCTGCCCGCGCTGGCCGACGTACTGGAGGACGCCGTCAGAGGCGGCGGCCGGGCGGCCCTGGAGGCGGTGGAGGCGCGGCTGGGGGCGGTCCGCGGCCGCGGTGCGTGCAGCCATCCGGACGGCACCTCGCACTTCGTGGCCTCGGCGCTGGCCGCCTTCCCCGACGAGTTCCACGACCATGCCCTCGGCAGCGGGTGCGGCCGGCGGGTGCTCGGGGCGCTGCCGCTGCCGCGGGACGAGAGTCCGGAGCGGCTGGTCGTGGACTGGACCCTGTGCAAGGGGCACGGGTTGTGCGTGGACATCCTTCCCGATGTCGTACGGCTCGACGCGGACGGCTATCCGGCCCAGGCCTCCATGCCGGTGCCGGGGCGGCTGCGGCCGAAGGCGCTGCGCGCCATCCGGCGCTGCCCGGCCCTGGCGCTGCGGATCCAGGAATGAGCCGGGCCGGTGCACGGCCGCGGACCGCCTCCGCGTTCATTCTTGGCGCGATCTGACAAATTCCGAGGGATATGAACTTCCGCTCTCCCGAGGCCCGTATGAATAGCCGAGGGCACACGACATCGCGGGACCGAATCCAAAGGAGAGAGATCATGAAGAGAATGCATCGCGGGATATTCGCCGGGTCGGCGGTCGCGGCGCTCCTGCTGACAGCCGGATGCGGTCTCGGCGGCGAATCCCCGGGAAAGAGCAATGCGGTCCAACCGGTGAGCGACAGCAAGAAACTCGGCTCGGGATACGGCTCTGCGTACGGCTCGGAAGCGGATACCGGCTCGGGTACGGGGTACGGAAGCGACCCGGGCACGGCCACCGCGGGCGAAGCGGGGAAGAACGCTCCGGCCGGGCAGCTGAAGGTGGCGGAGCTCCCGGGCCTGGGCGGCGCGGTCACCGACGGGGCGGGCTTCACCCTCTACCGGTTCGACAAGGACACGGCCAAGCCCCCGAAGTCCAACTGCGAGGGGGACTGCGCCCAGGCCTGGCCCGTCGTGGCGGCGGACGATGCCACGGCGGGCGAGGGGATCGACGCGGGCCTGCTCGGTTCCGTCGCGCGGGCCGACGGCACCCGGCAGCTGACCCTCGCGGGGTGGCCCGTGTACCGCTACGCGAAGGACGTGAAGGCGGGTGACGCCCTGGGTGAGGGCGTCAGCGGAACGTGGCACGTGCTGGGCGCCGACGGAAAGCCGGCGGCCGCGGCCAAGAAGCCGGCGCAGGAGGCGGAGAAGGGCGTTGCGCTTTCCGTCCGGCAGAATGCGCAGCTCGGCCCGATCCTCGCGGACGCTGAGGGCCGGACACTTTACCGCTTCGACAAGGACAGTGCCTGGCCGATGAAATTCGGCTGCCTCGATGCCTGCCTGGACACGTGGAAGCCCGCACAGCCCGTCGACCGGACAAAGGTGTCGGGGATCGCCGCCGAACTGGTCGGCTCGGTAAAGCGTCCGGACGGCTCGGAGCAATTGACGATCGACTGCTGGCCGGTCTATTTGTTCACGGGCGACAAGGAGCCCGGCGATATCAACGGGCACAACAAGCAAGGCCTTTGGTTCGCCGTCACCGACAAGGGAAAGAAGGCGAAGGCGGTCGGCTAGGACCGACCCGGCCCCGGCCCCTACAGACCCGTGGTGCCCGGACTCTCCCCACCGGGCACCACGGCCACACCCCGATCAGCCCATCCAGTGAGGACGCCATGCCACGGCCGTCGCCCGACCGCCCAGCCCGCCGGACCCTTCCCGCCATCGCCGTGTGCGCCGCCGCCCTGCTGAGCGGCGGCTGCGCCGGGCACCCGGCGCCCCGGACACCATCGGCCTCGATCGAGGAGATCGCCGCCGCCATCGGCTGCACCGCCGAGGTGAGCGTCCAGGCCGACGAGTTGCGCCAGGGCGGATGCCAGACCGGGCAGGGCGCCTTCCGCATGGTCACCTTCGCCGCCGCCGAGGGCCGGCGGTCCTGGCTCGCCGAGGCCCGTACGTACGGCGGCAGCTACCTGGTCGGCGACCGATGGGTCGTCACCGCCCAGCCCCCCGAAGCCCTTGACACCCTTCGCCTCCGTCTCGGAGGCTCCCTGGACTCCTCCACGGAACACGCCGGTCACACCGGTCACACCGGTCACGCCGGTCACCCGCTCTAGGGGGTGCAGGGGGGTCGCATTGCTTCTGCTCACCTTCGGCCGCACGCCGCGTTGCGGCGGCGTGTCGGCCAGTTGTCCGGATATCGGCTCATTCGTGAGACGCACAAGGCCCGGCCTTCGGGATGATTCGCCCCGGCGCCGCGTGCAACAAGGTGAGCGGGTAAGCGACTTCACCGAAAGGAACGGCCCGTGCGCCTGAAACGTTTCGCACCGCTGCTCGCCGCCGCCGGACTCATCGCCAGCACCGTGCCCCTGCTGACCGCAACGGGGGTCTCCGCCGCCCCGGTCGCGGACCACCTGCGGCAGAAGCCCGCCTGGCACCGCTGCAGTCCCGACCAGCCGGCCTCTTACGAGTGCGCCACGCTGAAGGTCCCGCTCGACTACCGGCGTCCGGAGGGGCGCACGATCGACCTCGCCATATCCCGGATAAAGAGCGAGAACCCCGCCAAACGGCACGGCGCCATGCTGCTCAACCCCGGCGGTCCGGGCGGTTCCGGGCTCGATCTGCCCCTGATGATGAACGAGTTGATGCCGAAGGACGTACGGGAGCAGTACGACCTCATCGGCTTCGACCCGCGCGGGGTCGGCGCCAGTACCCCGATCACCTGCGGGCTGACCGACAGCGAGCAGAACATCGACCGGCCGTACCGCCCGGAGAGCTTCCCCTCCGATGTGGCGTGGGCGCGTTCGGTCGCCGACAAGTGCCGCGAGAAGGCCGGCTCGGTGCTGCCGTACATCACCACACGCAACACGGCGCGCGACATGGACACGATCCGTACGGCGCTGGGTGAGCGCAAGCTCTCGTACCTGGGCTACTCGTACGGGACCTACCTGGGCGCGGTGTACTCGCAGATGTTCCCGGAGCGGACCGACCGCTTCGTACTCGACAGCGGCGTGGACCCGCAGCGGATCTGGCGCGGCATGCTCCAGGTCTGGGCCACGGAGGCCGAGCCCGCCTACGCGCGGTGGACGCAGTGGGCGGCCGAGCGGTCGGGCGAGTACGGACTGGGCGACACCCCGAAGGCCGTGTCCGACACGTTCTGGGGGCTGGTGGCGCGGGCGGACCGGGACCCGATCGACCTCGACGGGCAGAAGGTGACGGGCGACAACATCCGTGCCGCGCGGGCGGTGTTCTTCTATCCGGCGCAGGCGACTCCGATGGTGGCGGCTCTCAAGGCGGCCGCCGAGGGCAAGCCGCTGCCCGCGGGCCCGGCCGTGGCGGAGGCCAAGAAGCTGCTCTCCGGCGCCCCGGCCGCCGAGCCCGCCTCGGACAACGGCACGGCCGTGTTCTGGGCCGTGGTGTGCGGGGACACCGGCACCTGGCCCCGCTACACCGAGCAGTACGAGCGGGACGCGGCGAAGGACAAGGTCAGGTACCCGCTGTACGGGGACTTCGCGTCCAACATCAAGCCGTGCGCCTTCTGGCAGCGGCCGGTCGAGGCGGCCACCCCGATGAGGACGTGGGCGAACGTGCTGACCGTGCAGAACGAATGGGACTCGCAGACCCCGCTCACCAGCGGTCAGGGCCTGCACCGGGCGCTCAAGGGCTCGCGGATGGTACTGGCGGCCGGCGGTGAGGGGCACGGCGTGTACCTCGCCGACCCGAACTCCTGCGCCAACGCCCCGGTCAACACGTACCTGACGACGGGGCAGCTGCCCGCCGAGGACGTGACCTGCCAGAATCCGGCGGGCGGTACGGAGCGGCGCGAGTCGCTGTCGCCGTCCTCTCCGTCGCGTCCGCTGCCGTTCCCGGCCGGGCCGAACCGCTTCTGACCGCACCGACCCGAGTCAACGGGTCCCACGGGTCCAATGGGTCCAATGGGTTCAACGGGACTACGGGTGGAGGCCGTTCGGCAGGTCTGCCAGGCCGGGCGCGGACAGGTAGAGCACCTGGTACCGCTCGGTGGCGTCCTCGTCCTGCGGGACGGCGTCCGCCCACACGACGAACCTGAGCAGTTGCCAGTCGCGGGGGGCGGTACAGAAGGTCCACCGCCCCTCCGCTACTGCCTCCGGGCGGCCTCCTCGCCGGCCTTGACACGGCGGTCCACGCCGGGGGCGTCCTTGCGGGCGGCGCGCAGCGGCGTCAGGAGCCCGGCGCCGACGATCAGCAGGCAGAACGCCCCGCCGGCCACGCTGACCGCCGGGACCCCGTGGCGGGCGGCCAGCACCGTGAGCACGGCCGCACCGACGGGGCCCGACGCGTTGTGCACCGTCCAGAATGCGGAGGTGACCCGGCCGAGCAGGTGGTCGGGGGTCACCTCCTGGCGCAAGGTCATGCTGGACACACCGGCCAGGGTCGTCCCGAACATGAACACGGCGGCGAACACGGCGATCACCGGCACACTGCCGCTGACGCCGATCCCCGCCACCGCGACGCCGATCAGCGTGACGGACGCCAGCCAGCAGGGTCCGAAGCCGAGGGTCCGGCGCAGCCTCCCGGCGCCGAGGGCCGCGGCGACCACGCCGATCCCGCTGAGGGCGATCACGTAGCCGAGGGTGGCGGCGTCCCGGTCCAGGTCGCTGCGGACGTGGTAGATCAACAGGTCGACGGCGCCCATGGTGACGAAGGTCAGCAGGGTGAGCAGCACCGTCAGCGGGCGCAGCAGCGCATGCGTCCACAGGAAGCGGAAGCCCACCACGAACACGTCCCGCAGCACCCGCGCCCCCGCCCCCGCCCCCGGCCGCGCCGGAGCCGCGCCGCCCTCGGCGGGCCGCCGGAACCTCACCCACCCCAGGCTGGCGGCGGAGACGAGGAAGGTCGCCCCGTCCACGCCGAGGGCCCAGTCCGGGCCGACCGCGGTGGTGATGAACCCGGCCGCGACCGGCCCGAGGAGGGTCCCGAGGGCGAAGGTTCCCATCAGCCGTCCGTTGGCGGCGGTGAGGTCCCCGGTGCGGACCAGGGTCGGCACGGCCGTCACGTAGGCCACGTCGAAGAGCGTCTTCAGTACGGTGGCCAGTGCGGTCAGTACGTACAGCAGCCAGATCCGCGGGCCCCCGGCCCACCACACGACCGGCACCGCGCCGAGCAGCACCGCCCGCGCCAGATCGCAGACGATCATCAGCCGGCGGCGGTCCACCCGGTCCGCCACGTACCCGGCGAACAGCCCCGTGCCGATGGCGGTGGCCCCGGAGACGACGGTGATCAGGCCCAGTTGCACGACGGAGCCGGTGGCTTCGAGGACCAGCAGCGGGAGCGCGAGCAGCGAGACGGAGCCGCCGAGGACGGACAGCGCCTGGCCGAGCCAGAAGACGTTGAAGTCCTTGTTGCGCCGGAGCGGGCTCCGCTCTCCGCGGGGTGCGGGGTTCGATGCGATGCTCCGGCCCCTTCCCCCGGTGCGGACGTCGACACCGGCACGGTAAGAGACGGGACCGTGCCCTGTCACCCGCGTTTCCGTTGCCGCACCGGGAGCGGCTGGAGGCGATGCCGTAGGTGGTGGGCTGCGGCCTGCGGTGCTATCGGACCGCGTTGACAGGGGTGTTGCCGGTGACGGTGCCGTCCGTGCCGGACACCGTGACCCTGTGGCGGACTCCGTCCGGTCCGAGCACCACGGCCAGCCAGGCGCTGCCGCCGCCCTCCTGCGCGATCACCCGGATGCTCTCGACCTTGCCGCCGTCCACCGCCGCGGCCGCCTTCTCGGCCGCCTGGCCGATGGCCGGCGACGGCAGGGGCGCGGGCGCCGGCAGCGTCTTCGCCGGGCCTCCGGGGCCGCGTTCACCGTCGCGCGGCTTCGGGCCCGTCTCCCGCGCCTCCTTCAAGGCCTTCAAGTCCTTGAGGTGACCGTCACCGGACTTCCGGACCCGGTGCTCGTCACCGCGGCCCCCGGGGCCCCGCTTCCCGCCCTCGGGGCCGGAGTCGGACCAGGCGAAGCGGGGACCCCCGACCACTCTCCGGTCGTCATGCCCGTCCACCGCCACGGCAACCGCCACCGCCGCACCGCCGGCGATCACCACGGCCGCGCCCAGCGCCGCCCAGCGGGCGCCCTTGCGCCGGGGCACCAGGCGCCCCAGGTTCACGCGCGTGCGCGCGCCGGCTTCCGGGGTGTTCTCGGGCTGCTCGGACGGCGGCAAAGACTCAGACATACCGGGACTCCTCATACACCACCAGGCACGGCACCCGGCTCGTTGCAGAGCATGCCGAGAGGATCCTGAAGCCCACCTGAAGCCACCTGAAGACCTCTTCAGCCGTGCGCGGGCCGGGCCTGAGACCCTGGTCGGCATGCGCGTACTGGTGGTGGAGGACGAACGGCGGCTGGCGGTGGCCCTGCAGCGGGGGCTCCAATCGGAGGGGTTCTCGGTGGACGTGGCCCACGACGGGCCGCAAGGGCTGTGGATGGCCACCGAGCACGCCTACGACCTGATCGTGCTCGACATCATGCTGCCCGGCCTGAACGGCTACCGGGTCTGCGCACGGCTGCGCGCCGCCGGCAACGAGTCGGGGATCCTGATGCTCACGGCGAAGGACGGCGAGTACGACGAGGCGGAGGCGCTGGACACCGGCGCCGACGACTTCCTCTCCAAGCCCTTCTCCTACCTCGTCCTGGTCGCCCGGCTGCGCGCGCTGGCCCGGCGTACGGGCCGCCGCGGCCCGCAGGCCATGCGGTTCGGCGACCTGGTGCTGGACCCCGCCCGGCACAGCTGTGCCCGCGGCGACACCGAGATACGGCTGACGGCCCGGGAGTTCGCGGTCCTGGAGTACCTGGCCCGGCGCCCCGGCGAGGTCGTGCCCAAGAGGGAGATCCTGGAACAGGTGTGGGACATCGCCTTCGCCGGCGATCCCAACGTGGTCGAGGTCCACATCAGCGCCGTACGCCGCAAGATCGACGCGCCGTTCGGCCGTGCGGCTCTGGAGACCGTACGGGGTGCCGGCTACCGGCTGGCGGTCGACGGTGGCTGAGCCCGCACTCCCCCGCCGCCGCTTCCGGCACCTGCGGCGCTTCCTGCGGTGGTCGCGGCTGCGCCGCATGTGGCCCGTGACCGTCCGTGCCCGGGCCACCGTGGGCGCCGTCGTGGTGGTCGCCGCGGCCCTGGCCCTGGCCTCCTTCGCCCTCCTCGGACTGCTGGAGGCCCATCTGCTCCGCAACGCCGAGCGCGACGCCGTGCAGCAGGCCGAAACGCTCGCCCGGCTCGCGGCCTCCGGAGATCTCGACACGATGCGGCCGCCGCTGCACGGTGTCGATTTCGTCCAGGTGGTGAACGCCCGCGGCCGGGTGCTGCGCGCCTCCCCGAATCTGGCCGGAGAACTCTCGCTCGCCCCCGTCAAACCCCTCCGGCCCGGTAAGGCCTTCCACACCTGGAACACCGGCCCGCTCGGGGGCGGGCACCGCCAGCGGGTCGTCCAGGTCACCACGGAGACTCCCGAGGGCATGGTCACCGTCTTCGTGGGGACCTCGCTGCGCGATGTGGACGCGGCCGACGACACCACCGCCGCCGCCCTCGCCGTCGGCGTCCCCCTGCTCCTGGCCACCGTCGCGCTCGTCACCTGGCGGGTCACGGGCCGGGCGCTCGGGCCGGTCGAGGCGATCCGCGCCGAGGTCGCCGAGATCACCGACCGGGACCTGCACCGCCGGGTCCCCGTACCGCCCACGCGTGACGAGGTCGCCCGCCTGGCCCAGACGATGAACACCACCTTGGACCGGCTGGAGTCCGCCGGGATCCGCCAGCGCCAGTTCATCGCCGACGCCTCCCACGAACTACGCAGTCCCATCACGGTGCTGCGCACCCAGCTGGAGGTGGCCCTGGCCGTCCGGGACCCGGAGCTGTGGCCGGAGCTGATCAGCGGCGCGCTCGAGGACATCGAGCGGCTTCAGCAGCTCTCCGCCGACCTCCTGCTGCTCGCCCGCATCGACGCCGCCCCGCCCGTGGCGGCGGTCCGGCTGGACCTGGGCGCGGTGATCCGCGACGCCGTGGAAGCCCGCATCGGAGACCGCGTTCCCGTGCGCACCGCGCTGGAAGACGGCATCGAGGTGGAGGGCAGCGAACTGTGGCTGGCCCGGGTGGTCACCAACCTGCTCGACAACGCCCAGCGGTTCGCCGGCCGGCGGGTGGACGTCGTGCTGCGCGGCTCCGGCGGACCGTCCGTACGGACTGCCGTGCTGGAGGTGGCCGACGACGGGCCCGGCATCCCGCCCGGCGACCGGGAGCGGGTCTTCGAGCGGTTCACCCGGCTCGACGACGCCCGCAGCCGCGACCACGGCGGAGCGGGCCTCGGCCTCGCCATAGCCCGGGACCTGACCGCCCACCACGGCGGCACCCTGACCGCCGAGGACTCCCCGCAGGGGGCCCGGCTGGTGGTCCGGCTGCCGGTCGCGGGGCGGGACTGAGCCTCAGCCGAGCAGGGCGTACACGGTGGAGGCCGTCGCGGACGGTTCCTGCGCCCCCTCAGGGGTCATGGTGACGTCGGCGAAGGCCATCCGCTTGCCGAGCTTGGTGATCCGTACGTGGATCAGCACGTCCGCGCCGACCACCGGCCGCTGGAAGCTCGTCGACTGCTGGACGGTGGTCATCGGGCCGTAGGCTCCGCGCGCGGCGGAGATCGCGATGACGGTGGCGGTGTCGGCGGCCGCCATCAGGGCCTGGCCGCTCAGGCCGCCGCCGTCCCGGGCGAGGGTGTCCGACCAGGGCAGGCGCAGGACGGCGTGCCGGTCGCCGGCCTCCTGGACGGACAGGCCGAGGGCGAGCACCCAGGGGGCGAAGTTGTCGGCGAGGATCTTGTCTGCTTCTGCGGGTGAGAACGTCACCGGGCGATTGTGGCGGCCCGGCCGGACCGCCACAATCCCTTTCGGCCAACGGGCCGGAGCGTCAGAGCGCGGCTGCCAGCTCCGTGCCCTGCCGGATGGCCCGCTTGGCGTCGAGCTCGGCGGCCACGTCGGCGCCGCCGATGAGGTGGGCGTCGACGCCCGCCGCGCGCAGCGCCTCGTACAGGTCGCGGCGCGGCTCCTGGCCGGTGCACAGCACCACGGTGTCGGCGGGTACGAGGCGCTGCTCGCCGCCGACGGTGATGTGCAGGCCCTCGTCGTCGATGCGGTCGTACGTGGCCCCCGCGACGGAGACGACCCCGCGGTGCTTGAGCTCCGCCCGGTGGATCCAGCCGGTGGTGGTGCCGAGGTCGGCGCCGACCTTGGTCGCCTTGCGCTGGAGCAGGTGGACCTGGCGCGGCGGCGCGGGGCGCTCGGGCTTCGCGAGCCCGCCGGGGCCGGTGTAGGCGGTGTCCACGCCCCAGTGGCGGAAGTAGACGTCGGGGTCCTGGGAGGCGCCCTCGCCGCTGTCGGTGAGGTACTCGGCGACGTCGAAGCCGATGCCGCCGGCGCCGACGACGGCGACGCGCTCGCCGACGGGGGCGCCGTCGCGCAGCACGTCGAGGTAGCTGACGACGTGGGGGTGGTCCACGCCCTCGATGTCGGGGGTGCGGGGGGTGACTCCGGTGGCGACGACGACCTCGTCGTAGCCGTGCAGGGCCTCCACGTCGGCGCGGGTGTTCAGGCGGACCTCCACCCCGCTCTCCACGAGCTGGGTGCCGTAGTAGCGGATGGTCTCCTCGAACTCCTCCTTGCCCGGGATGCGGCGGGCGATGTCGAGCTGGCCGCCGATGTGGCCGGAGGCCTCGAAGAGGGTGACGGCGTGGCCGCGGCCGGCGGCGGAGACGGCGCAGGCGAGGCCGGCCGGACCGGCGCCGACGACCGCGACGCGCTTCTTCAACCTCGTGGGGGCGAGGACCAGTTCGGTCTCGTGGCAGGCGCGCGGGTTGACCAGGCAGCTGGTGATCTTGCCGCTGAAGGTGTGGTCGAGGCAGGCCTGGTTGCAGCCGATGCAGGTGTTGATGGTCTCCGAGCGGCCGGCGGCGGCCTTGGCGACGAAGTCGGCGTCGGCGAGGAAGGGGCGGGCCAGCGACACCAGGTCGGCGCGCCCGTCGGCGAGCAGTTCCTCGGCGATCTCCGGGGTGTTGATGCGGTTGCTGGTGACGAGGGGGACGCTGACCGCGCCCATCAGCCGCTTGGTGACCCAGGTGTAGGCGCCGCGCGGGACGGAGGTGGCGATGGTGGGGATGCGGGCCTCGTGCCAGCCGATGCCGGTGTTGATGATGGTGGCGCCGGCCGCCTCGATCTCCTTGGCGAGGTGGACGACCTCGTCGAGGGTGGAGCCGCCGGGGATCAGGTCCAGCATGGAGAGGCGGTAGATGAGGATGAAGTCCGCGCCGACGGCCGCGCGGGTGCGGCGGACGATCTCCAGCGGGAAGCGGACGCGGTTCTCGTACGCGCCGCCCCAGCGGTCGGTGCGCTTGTTCGTGGCGGCGGCGATGAACTCGTTGATCAGGTAGCCCTCGGAGCCCATGATCTCGACGCCGTCGTAGCCGGCCGACTGGGCGAGGCGCGCGGCCCGGACGAAGTCCTCCACCGTCCGCTCGACCTCGATGTCGGTCAGCTCGTTCGGGACGAAGGGGCTGATGGGGGCCTGGAGGGCGCTGGGGGCGACCAGGTCCTTGTGGTAGGCGTAGCGGCCGAAGTGGAGGATCTGCATCGCGATCTTCCCGCCCTCGGCGTGCACCGCGTCGGTGATCACCCGGTGCTCGGCGGCCTCGTCCTCGGTGGTGAGGCGGGACCCGCCCTCGAAGGGGCGTCCGGCGTCGTTGGGGGCGATGCCGCCGGTGACGATGAGTCCGGCGCCGCCGCGGGCGCGCTCGGCGTAGAAGGCGGCGAGGCGCTCGAAGCCGCCCTCGTGCTCTTCGAGGCCGGTGTGCATCGAGCCCATGATCACGCGGTTCGGCAGGGTGGTGAAACCGAGGTCCAGGGGGCTCAGCAGGTGCGGGTACCGGCTCTGGGAACTCATGAGGGGCGCCTCCTCGCGCGGGGGTGATGAACCTGTTCTAGCGAGGCGCGGACCCTTTTGCAACTAAGTGCAAAACCGGTGCGGGGGTCCTCCGCCCCGGGAACCCCGGAACCTCGGGCCCCGGCGCCCTGCCCTGTGGTGCAGTTCACGTCGCATTGAGAGCCGCCTCCGCGGGTAACGGGATGCAGTCGGGCGCTCCCGGAAGGCCGGCCCGGCGGTGCCCAGGGGAGTCAGCCGCGGCGCAGCCGGACCGTCAGGATCTGGAACGGGCGCAGGGTCAGGGCGATCGTGCCGTCCGCGGACGGGGCGGCCACCGCTGAGCCCTCCAGCGGGCGCTCGAGGAGGTCGCTCTCGGTCGCCGCCGTGATCGGGAAACCCGGGGCGAGGGTGGCGGTGGCGCGGCCGCCGCGTGATTCGTAGAGGCGGACGATCACGTCACCGCTGCGGTCCTCGGCCGGCTTGACGGCCTCCACGACCACCGCGTCGTTGTCCACCGCGATCAGCGGGGCCACCGGGCCCGCACCGCGCAGCGCCCGCTCCGGGAGGTTCAGCGCATGGCCCTCGCGGACGGCGTCGCCGATGGTCGCGCCCGGCGCGAGCGAGTACCGCAGGGTGTGGCGGCCCTGGTCGGTCTCCGGGTCGGGGTAGCGCGGGGCCCGCAGGAGGGAGAGCCGGACCGTGGTGGTCTGGCTGCCGTCGGAGCGCACGTCGCGGGTCACGTCGTGCCCGTACGTGGAGTCGTTGAGCAGCGCGACGCCCCAGCCGGGTTCCTCCGCATGGATCCAGCGGTGGGCGCAGATCTCGAATTTGGCGGCCTCCCACGAGGTGTTGGTGTGGGTGGCCCGGTAGACGTGGCCGAACTGCGTTTCCGACGCGGTCCGTTCGGCCTTCACGTCCAGCGGGAAGGCGGCCTTGAGGAACTTCTCCGTCTCGTGCCAGTCCACGACCGCGACGATGTCCACCGTCTTGGCCCCGGCCCGCAGTGTGACCGACTGGACCACCGAGGAGGAGCCGAAGGAGCGGCCGGCGCGGACGGTCACGGACGCCGGCTCGCTCTCGGCGACCTCCAGGGAGTCCAGCTCCACCAGGTCGGTCACCTTGTTGCGGTAGAACGCGTCGATGTCCCACGCGTCCCACATGTTCGGGAAGTCGGGGTGGATCTGGAGCAGGTTGGCCGCGGCGCCCGGGGCGACCGACTCCCGCTCCGCTTCCAGGTCGTAGGCCGAGACGATCAGGCCGCGGCCGTCGATCTCCACCCGCAGCCGGCCGTTGGCCAGGACGTGCCCGCCGCCGTGCCGCTCCTCCACCGTGACCGGCTGCTGCCCGGCCTCGGCGGCCGGCCGGCCCGCGCCGCCGGCCGGGATGCCGCGGCGCGCGTGCGGGGCGCAGTTGAAGACCAGTTCCTCCGTGCCCTCCCCCGCCAGCGCCTGCTGCGCGGCGAGGGTGATCCCCTGGAGCTCCTCCCGTACGGCCGCGTACGTCTCGCGCGCCTCGCGGTGCACCCAGGCGATGGAGGACCCCGGGAGGATGTCGTGGAACTGGTGCAGCAGGACCGTCTTCCAGATCCGCTCCAGGTCCTCGTACGGGTATGCGAAGCCCGGGACGCGCACGGCGGCCGTCGCCGCCCACAACTCGGCCTCGCGCAGCAGCGATTCGCTGTGCCGGTTGCCCTGCTTGGTCTTGGCCTGGGAGGTGTAGGTGCCGCGGTGCAGCTCCAGATAGAGCTCGCCGGTCCAGACGGGCGCGTCCCCGTACTCGGCGTGCGCCTTCTCGAAGAAGGCGTCGGGCCGTTCGATCTCGACCCTGGGGGAGCCTTCGAGGTCCCGCTGGCGCTTGGCGCGGGCGAGCTGCTCGCGGGTGGGGCCGCCACCGCCGTCGCCCCAGCCGAAGGGGGCGAGGGAGCGCGAACCCCGGCCCTTCTCCTGGTAGTTGCGGGCCGCGTGCGCCATCTGGGCGCCACCCAGGTCCGAGTTGTAGGTGTCGACGGGCGGGAAGTGCGTGAAGACGCGGGTCCCGTCGATGCCCTCCCACCAGAAGGTGTGGTGGGGGAACTTGTTGACCTGGGACCAGGAGATCTTCTGGGTCAGGAACCACCGGGAGCCGGAGAGCTTGACGATCTGCGGCATCGCCGCGGTGTAGCCGAAGGAGTCGGGGAGCCAGACGTTGTGGGTCTCGATGCCGAACTCGTCGAGGAAGAACTTCTTGCCGTAGAGGAACTGGCGGGCCATGGCCTCGCCGCCGACCATGTTGGTGTCGGACTCCACCCACATCCCGCCGACCGGCACGAACTGACCGTCCGCGACCTTCTTCTTGACCCGCTCGAAGAGTTCGGGCCGGTGGGTCTTGACCCAGTCGAGCTGCTGCGCCTGTGACATGGCGAAGACGAACTCGGGGTGCTCGTCCATCAGGCTGACCATGTTGGACGCGGTGCGGGAGACCTTGCGCACGGTCTCGCGCAGCGGCCACAGCCACGCGGAGTCGATGTGCGCGTGGCCGACCGCGCTGATCCGGTGCGCGGAGGCGCGGGCGGGGGCGGCGAGCACCCCGGCCAGCCCGGCACGGGCGGCGGCCGCGCTGCCGGGCACGTCGCCGAGGTCCACCGCGTCCAGCGCGGCGTCGATGGCGCGCAGGATCTCGTAGCGCCGCGCGTCGCCCGTGCCGAGCTCCATCATCAGGTCGTAGAGGACTTCGAGGTCCTGGACCAGCTCCCACACCTCGGTCTGGAAGACGGTGAGGTCCATCCGGGCGAGCCGGTAGAGCGGCTGGTCGCCGCTGGTCCGCCGGTCGCCCTCGTACGTGGCCGAGTGGTCGACCAGGACCGGGTTGGAGGCGGCCTCGACGTACCACTCGATCCGCTCGCCGCCCTCGGCGCGGTCGGCCACGCGCACCCAGTCGTTGTACGGGTTGAGCGCCTTGATCTCGCCGCCGTCGGCGCGGTGGACCAGCCCCTCGCACTGGAAGCCGGGCATCATCCGGTCGAAGCCGAGGTCGAGTACGGCCTCCACGGTGCGGCCGGCCCACTCGGCGGGCACGCTGCCGGTGACCTTGAACCAGGTGGTGCCCCAGGCCGGGCCCCACGGGTCGCCGACCGCGCAGGGCTCGTACGTCGCCGCGAGGCCCTCGGCTACGGGTACGGGCTCGCCCGGGGCCTCCCAGCGCTCGACGGTCAGCGGGACCGGATCGGCGTGGACGGCGGGCTTGATGCGCTCCTTGAGGACCCGGCGGAGTCGGTGTTCGGTGATGCTGCGGTCGTCATGCATGACGGCGCTCCAGAAGGGGGGTGTCGGTGTCGTGGGTGGGGGGCTGCGGGGTCTCGGGCTCAGGTCTTGACCGCTCCCTCGCCCACGCCCTTGAAGAAGAAACGCTGGAGGGCGAAGAAGAGCAGCATCGTCGGGATGAGCGCGGCCATCGCCCCGGCGGCGATGAGCCGCTGGTCGTTGACGGTGGTGGCGCCGGCCAGGGTCTTCAGGCCGAGCTGAAGGGTGTAGTGGTCACTGTTGGTCAGGACGAGCAGGGGCCAGAGGAAGTCGTCCCAGGCCCCCATGAAGCTCGTGATGCAGACGACGGCCAGGGCGCCCTTGGCGGCAGGGAGGAAGACCCGGGTGAAGCGGGTCCATTCGCCCGCGCCGTCGAGCACCGCGGCCTCCTCCACCTCCCTGGGGACGGCGAGGAAGGCCGCCCGCATGATCATGATGTTGAGGACGGAGACCGCGCCGGGGAGCCAGACACCGATCAGGGTGTCGACCAGGCCCATCTCGCGGACGGTGAGGAACATCGAGATCATGACGGACTCGAAGGGGAACATCAGGGTCGCCACGAGCACGGTGAAGACGCCCTTTCGGCCCTTCCAGCCGGCCCGGGACAGGGCGTACCCGCCCATCGCCGCGAAGAGCATGTTCGAGGTGATGGCGAGGGCGGCGACGACCAGGGTGTTGCCCGCGTACTGGAGCAGCGGGAACGATTCGGCGACCCGGACGTAGTTGTCGAGCGTGGGCTGCGAGGGCAGCACGCCGTCGTAGACGTTCTCGGTGCGGCCGCGGATCGAGGTCAGGAACTGCCAGACGATCGGGCCGAGCATGACCACGAGCATCAGGACCAGGGTGGCGTACCGGCCGGCCAGGCCGATCCGGTGACGCCGGCGGTCGGCGCCGACGCGCGGGGTCGGCTTGCTCCCGAGGGAGACCGTGCCCTTGGGAGGGACGGGCGTGCTCATCCCTCGTCTCCCTTCGACAGACGGCGGCCCAGCAGGCTGAAGACCAGCGTCAGGAGGAACAGCAGGATGGAGAGGGCGGAGGCGTAACCGGTCTCGCCGGCGAACCCGAGCCCGACCTGCCGGATGAGGAAGGGCAGGGTCCGGGCGCCGCCGCCGGGGCCGCCGCTCTCGCCGCCGAGGATGTAGATCTCGGTGAAGACGCGGAGGGCGGAGATGGCGGACAGGGTGCCGACCAGCAGCATCATCGGCTTCACCTGGGGGACGGTGATGCTGAAGAAGCGGCGGACGGGGCCGGCGCCGTCGATGGCGGCCGCCTCGTAGAGGGCGGTGGAGACGTTTCCGAGCGCGGCGAGGTAGAAGACCATGTAGTAGCCGAGGCCCTTCCACACGGTCACGATCATCGCGGAGACCAGCAGCATCGTGCTGTCGGTCAGGAACGGGATCGGCTCGGAGATGATGCGCAGCTTCTGGAACAGGGTGTTCACGAGGCCGTCGCTGCGCAGCACCCACTGCCAGATCAGGCCGACGACCACGGCGGAGGCGATCACCGGGGTGTAGAAGGCGGAGCGGAAGAAGCCGATGCCGGGGATCTTGGTCTGGACGAGGACCGCGAGCGCGAGCGGAAGGAAGACCAGGCAGGGGACGACGACCACGAGGTAGAGCACGCTGTTGCCGGTCGCGACCCAGAAGTCGGGGTCGGCGAAGGCGCGGCTGTAGTTGTCGAAGCCGACGAAGCCGCCGCCGCGCAGGACCTGGGCGCTGGTGAAGGAGAGGATGACGGTGTTGACGAATGGCCAGAGGCTGAACAGCGCCACCATCACCAGGCCGGGGGCGAGGAAGAGATAGGGGGTCCACCACGTGCGGTGGACGAGCCCCGTCTCGGCCTCCATGGCCTGCTTCGCCCTCTTCGCCTCCTTCGCCTCCTTCGGTTCCTTCCCCCGCTGCGAGGACCGGGCCGGTCGTGGGAATCGGGGAAGTCGGGCCGGGCTCGTGGTCTTCCGCAGGGTGGTCTGTGCCATGCCGTCGCCGTCCGCCTCTTCCCCGCAGCTGCCGCCGGTCACTTCCGGGCCGCGTTGGCGAGGAGCCTGTTGGCTTCCTCCTCAGCCTTCTTCACCGCCGTACGGGCGTCCTGCTCGCCCTTGATCGCCTTCTGCATCTCGCGTACGACGGCGTCGCCGACCTGGTTGGTCCACTGGACGGGGGTGTTGGCGTCGAGTGCCGCGGTCTTCAGCTGCTCGGCGCCGATCGCGCGGGCGACGGTCTCCGCGTCCTTGCCGTCGCCCCGCTCCGCGAAGCGCGGGTCGGCGAGGCCCTGGGCGTTGGACGGGTAGATGGTGGCCTTCCTGGAGAACTCCACCTGGTTGGGGCCGTTGGTGACCCACTTGGCGAACTCGGCCGCCGCGTCGAGGTGCTTGGTGCCCTTCTTGATGCCGAGCGACTGGGCATAGATGCCGATGTGGCCGAGCTTGCCGGTGACGGCGCCCGCGACCTGGGTGTCCGCGTAGACCTGCGGGGCGTTCTGCTTGATGTCCTTGACGAAGCCCGGGGAGCCGGGGCCGAAGACGATCTTTCCGCCGCCGTAGAGCTGGTTGATGTCGTCGGACTTGAGCAGGGACTCCTTGGGCATGGCGCCCTTCGCGTACAGGTCCTTCATCCGCTCCACCCAGGCGACGGCCTGGTCGGTGTCGAAGGTGAACCGGTCCTGCTTCTCGTTGAGGATCGGGATGCCCATCTTCTGCCAGTCCCCGGGCAATCTGCCCTTGGGATCGGCCATGAAGGCGGAGTACTGGCCGCCGGACTTGGCGGCGATCTGCTCGGCGTAGTCGAAGAACTGCTCCACGCTGGTCGGCGGTTTGGCCGGATCCAGGCCCGCCTTCTCGAAGAGCGCCTTGTTGTAGGTGAGGATCTCCGGTGTCACGTACCAGGGGTAGGCGTACACGCCGTCGCCCTTGCCGGGGAGCTTGAACTGCTCCCAGGCGCCGGGCACGTACTCCTTGGCCGACTCGCCGTCGAGCTTGGCGACGTCGGCGAGCATGCCGCGGTCGCCGAGGAGCTGGAAGGAGTCGGTGGAGAGGTTGACCACGTCCGGGAGGGCTCCGGCCTGGGCGTCCGCGACGAGCTTCTCGTTGTAGCCGTCGCCCGGCACGTCCTCCCACTTGACCTTGGCCTCGGGGTACTTCGCCTCGAAGGCGTCGATCACGCCCTGCACGTAGGCCGTGAAAGTGGGCTTCAGCTGGAGGGTGCGGAAGGTGATCTCGCCCGCCACCTTGCCCGTCTTCCCGGACTCCTTCCCGTCCCCGGCCCCTCCGCTCAAGCCGCAGGCGGCGGTCGAGAAGAGGGCGCCGGCCACCAGCGTGGCAACGGCGGTACGGGTCGGGTTCGCACGAGTCATCGTCGCCGCCTTCGCAGGAGTCCGGCCTCATTGCCGGGGGCGGTGCCCACGGTCGTCCGAAAGGAAGTCCTCGTCAATGAGGCGGAGGCCCCGCTGGCCGGTGGTGCGTAGGTCCCGAATGGCGCGAGGGGGCTGCGAGCACCCGGCAAGGCCGCCTCACCCCCTACTCCGACCTGCACTAATGCGCTTTAGTTCAAAGGGGGTTGGCGGTGGTATCGATTTGATAACAACCTGCCTCGCCGTCAGGGGTTTGACTTCTTATCGACGGTTCGCCGAGGCTCGGACTAATGCGCTTTACCCTTCACACGACGAAAGCGCTTTACCCGGCATCGCCGGTACCCGTCAGCCAGGGGGCCTACTTCATGGCGCACTCGGCCTTCTCGGCGAGCTTTCCGTCCGTGAAGCCCTCCAAAGTCGCCGGCTGTCGCGACGATGGTCGTTCGAGGTCAGGCCCCCTCTGCCCTGTATACAGGGAGGAGATCGACTATTCGGGCGAAGCGAGAGGAACCCACCGTGAGCGAGCACACCATCGAGCCTCTGATCGTCGTCGGCGTCGACGGTTCGAACCATTCCAAGGAGGCGCTGCGCTGGGGGGTCGCTCAGGCCAAGATGACGGGCGGCCGGGTGCACGCCGTCATGGCCTGGGAGTGGAACACCCATCCCTTCGCCATCGGCCGCGGCACGGGCGATGGCGCCGAGAGCGAGGCGGTCACGGCCGAGAAGACGGCGCGGCGCAAGCTCGCGGACACCGTCGCCGCGGCCGTCGGCACCTCGCCCGGCGTACCGGTGTTCCGGCGCGTGGAACAGGGTTCCCCGGCCCAGGTTCTGGTCGACGCGTCGAAGGAGGCGGATCTGACGGTGGTCGGCACCCGCGGGTACGGCGGTTTCAAGGGAGCACTGCTGGGGTCCGTGAGCCAGCAGGTCGTGCAGTACTCGACGAGCAGCGTCGTGGTCGTCCGCGAGGACGAGGAGGGGAACGACTGACCGCGACCGGCGGCGACATGGCCCGGGGAACTCAGGCCCCGGGAGCCGCCAGGCCCCCGGAAGCCGCCAGATCCCCGGGGTCCGTGTTCGCACCGCACAGGATGACGGCGACCCGCACGCCCAGCGGCTCCGGCGCGCCCCGCAGGGCGGCCAGCGCGGTGGCGGCCCCGGCCTCGACCACGATCCGGTGCTCCTCCCAGAGCGCGCGCCGCGCGGCCGTGATCGCCTCGTCGGGGACGAGGACGGACCGTACGTTCCCCTCCTGCGCGGCGGCGACCGCGTCCGCCGAGGCCCGGGTCGCCCCGAGGGAGTCGGAGGCCACGGAGTTCACGGCCACGTCCACCGGGCGGCCCGCCGCCAGGGCCGCGTTCAGCGCCCGGCAGTTCTCCGGTTCGGCCGCGATCACCCGTACGCCGTGTTCGCGGGCGGCTGTGGCGACTCCGGCGAACAGTCCGCCGCCGCCGACCGCGACGACCACGGTGTCCAGCCCGGGCAGGGCGGCCCGGATCTCGTCGAGCAGGGTGCCGGCGCCCGCCGCGATGAGCGGGTGGTCGTAGGCGTGGCTGCTCAGGGCCCCGCTCGCGGCGGCGAACTCCTCGCAGGCGGCCAGCGCTTCGGCGTACCGGTCGCCGACGAGCCGTACCTCGGCGCCGTAGCCGCGCAGCCGCTCCACCTTCACCCGCGGGGCATTGGCCGGCAGGAACACGGTCGCGGGCACGGACTGGGCGCGGGCCGCCCAGGCGCAGGCGAGCCCCGCGTTGCCGCCGGAGGCGATGGTGACGCCGGCGGCGGGGAGGGTGCCGGCCGCGTGGTGGGCGGCGAGGAAGTTGCGGGCGCCGCGCGCCTTGAAGGAGCCGGTGTGCTGGAGGTGCTCCAGCGCGTACCAGACACCCTCGGCCCCCGGGGCGACGGTGACGGGCCGCACCGCGCCCGCGATCCGGTCGGCCGCCGCACGTACGGCGGCGTAGTCGAGCTGCAGTTCCATGAGCGGACTCCTCGTCAGGCGGTGGGCGGGGCCTGTCCGGCGGGCCCGGCGGATCCGCCGGGCCGGGCGGCATCGATCAGCTGGCGCAGTGCGCCGTAGTACACCTCGTGCTCGGTCAGCGGCGGCAGTACGTCGGCCAGCCCGCCGGAGAGCACGGGGAACTCCTCCGGGTCCAGCGCGGCCAGGGCCGCCCGCGAGGCGGCGGTGGCGCCGGCCGGATCCCGGTGGTCGACGAAGGCCGCGCTGCCGAGAGTGAGCAGGTACATGCGGCGGTAGGCGGTCATCGCCTCGGCGGCCGTCATGCCCGCGGCCACGCTGTCGGCGAGGGCGGGCTCGACGAGCCGGGCCAGCAGCTGCCGCCCGAGCCAGGGCCGGCCGCCGCGCAGCACGAGCAGGCCGGGATGCGCGGTGAGCAGCCGGTAGAGGGCGGTGAAGCGCTGCTCGGTCGCCTGCGCCCAGTCGGTGCCGGCGGGGATGTCGGGGAGTTGCGCGGCCAGGTGCTCGGTGCAGAGGTCGAGCAGGCCGGCGAGGTCTGCGCAGCGGCGCTGGACGGTGGCGTGGGAGACGTCGAGCCGTTCGGCGAGGGTGCGGAAGCTCAGCCGGCCGGGCCCCTCCTCGTCGAGGATGCGCAGGGCGGCGACGGCGATCGCCTCGGGCGTGGCGTGGTCCAGGGCGGGCGATCTCCTCGGCATGAGATACACCGTAACATACTCCGTACCGTACGGCGTATCACCGTTCTCGCGTGCGAGCGACTACGGCCATATTGCTGGTCATTGACGGATAACCACCGATGTACGTTGACAGCGGGTAGTCACCTGGCTGCACTGGGCGCACACCTGTCCTCGACCGTGCCCCGCCCCACCGCCCCCACGTCAAGGAGACTCCGTGCCGCTTCGCCTGCGCGCCTCGCTCCCCTGTCTGACCGCGGCCGCCCTGCTCGCCCTGGCGCTCTCCCCCGCCCCGGCGGAGGCCGAGCCCACCGCGACCTCGGACACCCCGCTGGCGCTCACCCCGCCCATGGGCTGGAACAACTGGGCGCACTACATGTGCGACATCGACGAGGCCAAGGTCGTCGCGAACGCCGACGCGCTCGTGTCCACCGGCCTCGCCGCCAAGGGCTACGACACGGTCACCGTCGACGACTGCTGGATGGCCAAGAGCCGCGACGCACGGGGCGCCCTGGTCGTCGACACCGCGAAGTTCCCGCACGGCATGGCCTGGCTGGGCGACTACCTGCACGCCAAGGGCCTGAAGTTCGGCATCTACGAGGACGCCGGCTCCCTCACCTGTGAGAAGTACCCGGGCAGCGGCGCCCCGGCGGGCGGCGGCGAGGACCACTACGCGCAGGACGCCCGGCAGTTCGCCTCCTGGACGGTGGACTACGTCAAGATGGACGGCTGCAACCTGTGGGTGCCGGAGGGGAAGACGAAGGAGCAGGCCTACCGGGACGCCTACAACGCGGTGGCCGCGGCCCTGCGCGACAGCGGCCGGGACATGGTGCTGTCGGCCTCCGCGCCCGCCTACTTCCAGCAGGGTGAGTGGGGCGGCTCCGACTGGCACCGGGTCCTCGGCTGGGTCGGCGAGACGGGCCAGCTGTGGCGCGAGGGCAAGGACGTCAAGGTGTTCCAGCCCGCCACGCCCGCCGCCTCGCGGTGGAGCTCGGTGATGGGCAACTACGGCTACAACCGCTGGCTCGGCCGGTACGCGGGCCCCGGCAACTGGAACGACCCCGACTTCCTGATCGCGGGCGCCCCCGGGCTCACCGCGGCGGAGAGCCGCAGCCAGGTCGCCCTCTGGGCGATGATGGCGGCCCCGTTCATCCTGTCCTCCGAGGTCTCCAAGCTGACCCCGGAGGGGCTCGCGGCCCTCGGGAACACCCGGATGATCGAGCTGGACCAGGATCCCATGGGCCGTCAGGGGGCGGTGGTCTCCTCGAACGCCACCTTCGAGATCCTGGTACGGCCGCTCGCGAACGGCGACCGCGCGGTGGCGGTCCTCAACCGCTCGGCGAGCACCCGGGACATCGCGGTGCCGCTGGAGGAGCTGGGGCTGCCGTCCTGCACGGTCGAAGCGCAGGACCTGTGGACCGGCGCGAGGCGGGAGGTCGCCGAGACGCTGACCGGGCGGGTGGCCGGGCACGACACGGGGGTGTGGCGGCTCACCCCGCGCGGCTGCGGGGAGGCCGTGCCGACCGGGCAGCTCGTGGGCGACGGCGTCCGCTGCGCCGACGGGGCCAACACCACCGGTGTCGGCGCTGTCGTGATGGGGGCGTGCACCGGTGCCGCCGACCAGCGCTGGGTCGTGGGCCAGGACGCACGCCTGCGGCTGGCCGGCGAATGCCTGTCGGCAGGCGAGGGCGGTCTGGTGGAGCTGGCGGACTGCGCGTCGGAGCCGGCGGAGCAGCCCGGCCAGCGCTGGGCGCACCGGCGCGACGGCGCCCTCGTCGAGGAGGCGAGCGGGCAGTGCCTGACGGCCCCGGCCCCGGCCGCCGGTACGGACGCCCCGGCCGAGCGGCTGCGGCTGGCCCCCTGCGGCGACCACCGGGTCGACCAGGCCTGGTCGCTGCCGGTCTGAGGGCGGCGGACGGATGACGAACACCGTGCCGATGTCCTCGCCGGACCCCGCCCCGGAGCCTCTCGGGGCCGCGTCGCCGGCCCCCGCCACGGAGGCCCTGGGGGCCGCGTCCGGGACAACGTCCCCGCCGGACCCAGCACCGGCCCCCCTCGGCGCCGCCTCGCCGGCCCCCGCCCCGGAGACCCTGGGCGCCGCATGCGGGGCAACGTCCCCGCCGGACCCCGCACCGGCCCCCCTCGGCGCCGCGTGCCGGGAACGCGGGGCGGGAGTGCGGCTCCGGGGTGTCGGGCTGGTTGCGCTGCCTGCCGCGCTGCTGACGCTGGTGTGCGCGTGGGCGGCACCCGCCGCACCCGCCGCACCCGCACCGCACCCCGGGTCGCCCACGCAGGAGGCCGGCGCACCCGCACCGCGCCCCGGATCGCCCGCGCAGGAGGCCGGCGCACCCGCACCGCGCCCCGGATCGCCCGCACAGGAGGCCGCCGCACCCGCACCGCGCCCCGGATCGCCCGCACAGGACACTGCCCGGCGAGCCGCCGCCGGGCCGGCTGCCGACGGGCGGGCCGGCGGGCGGGTCGCCGCGCCCCGGCCCGGCGCCTTCGACACCGCGCCCGCGCGCGCCGCGCTGGAGCGGCTGCTGCCGCGCCACGCCGGGCAGTTCACGCTCGTGCCCGACGCGGCGGCCGCCGCCGACACCTTCACCGTCTCCGGAACGCCCGGTGCGATCACCGTGCGCGGCAGCACCGGCGCCACCCTGCTCACCGGCGTCGGCTGGTACCTCCAGCACGTCGCCGGGGCGGACATCGGCTGGCCGGGCGACAGCATCGGCATGCTGCCCGCCCGGCTGCCGGGCGTCCCCGCGCCCGTCACCCGCAGCGCGCTCGTGCCCCACCGGTACGCGCTGAACGACACGGACGACGGGTACTCCGGCCCGTACCGCACCTTCGAGGAACACCAGCGGCAGATCGACCTGCTCGCCCTGCACGGCATCAACGAGGTGTTCGTGCAGGCCGGCGCCGAGTACCCGTACTACCGGGCGCTCCAGGACTTCGGCTACTCCGCCGAGGAGCTGCGGGCGTGGATCCCCGGCCCCGGCCACCAGAGCTGGTGGCTGCTGCAGAACCTGAGCGCCTTCGGCGGCCCGGTCTCCGAACGGCTGCTGCGGGAGCGCGCCGAGCTGGGCGGGCGGATCGCCGAGCAGCTGCGCGGTCTCGGCATGACCCCGGTACTGCCCGGCTACTTCGGCACCGTGCCGCCCGGGTTCGCCGCGCGCAACCCGGGGGCCGTCACCGTGCCGCAGGGCGACTGGGCGGGCTTCGCCCGACCGGACTGGCTGGACCCGGCCTCGCCGGTGTTCGGCAAGCTGGCCGCCGCCTACTACGCCGAGCAGCGCGCGGTTTTCGGAGACAGCGCGATGTACCGGATGAGCCCGCTGCACGAGGGCGGCCAGACCGGTTCCGTCGATGTCGGCGCGGCCGCCGGCGCCATCCAGGCCGCCCTCCACGCCGCGCACCCGGGGGCCCTGTGGGCGGTGCTGGGCTGGCAGGACGATCCGACCGCGGAGCTCCTCGCCGGGGTGGACACGAGCAGACTGCTGATCCTGGACGGGCTCTCCGACCGCTACAACCGCCTGGACCGCGAGGCCCGTTGGGGCGGGGCCCCGTACGCGATGGGCACGATCTACAACTTCGGCGGGCACACCACCATCGGCGCCAACACCTCCGTGTGGCTGGAGCGGTTCGGCCCCTGGCGGGCCAAGGGCAACAGCGCCCTGGCCGGCATCGCCTACCTCCCGGAGGGCACCGGGACCAATCCGGCCGCCTTCGACCTCTTCACGGACCTGGCCTGGGATCCGGGGCCGATCGACCAGCGGCAGTGGTTCGCCGAGTTCGCGGCGCGCCGCTACGGCCGCCCCGACCCCGAGGCCGCAGCGGCGTGGGAGGAGCTGCGCAAGGGGCCGTACAGCACGTCCTCGGGGCTGTGGTCGGAGTCGCAGGACAGCCTGTTCACCGCCCGGCCGGCCCTGACTGCGGCGGGGGCGGCGTACTGGAGCCCCAAGTCCATGCGGTACCCGTCCGGTTCGGTACGCCGGGCCCTGGACCACCTGCTCAAGGTGGATCCGGCACTGCGCGCCTCCAGCGCCTACCGCTTCGACCTGGTGGACACCGCCCGGCAGGCCCTCGCCAACCACTCACGGGTACTGCTGCCCAGGATCAAGGCGGCCTACGAGGCCGAAGACCTGGCGCTGTTCCGGCAGCTCGTCGCCGAATGGGCGGACGGAGAGCGCCGGTTGGAGGCGGTCACCGGCTCCGATCCGAACTTCCTCCTCGGCCGCTGGCTCGACCGGGCCCGCTCCTCGGGCGCCGACCGGGCCGAGCAGGACCGGTACGAGTACGACGCCCGCTCGATCCTCAGCGTGTGGGGGCGGCGCAGCACCAGCGAGGGCGGCTTCCTGCACGACTACGCGAACCGCGAATGGAGCGGCCTGATCTCGGAGTTGTACGCGCGCAGGTGGCGGCTCTACTTCGACTCGCTGGAGGAGGCGCTGGTGGGGCGGACCGCGCCGCGGGAGATCGACTGGCATGCCGTGGAGGAGGAGTGGGCCCGGCTGACCACCCGGCATCCGGTGCGGCCGAGCGGGGACCCGTACGAGGTGGCGGCCGGGATCGCGGCGGCCCTCCCCGAGGCGGCCTCCGGCTGACTTACACCATCACCGGCGGTGACGACCACCTCATGCGGTGATCGTCACCCTCCCGTGGGATTCTCGGCACTCGTGCGAGGGAGGAGGCGGCCAGCGGGTCGCCGCCCGGGAGCGGCACTCGGTTCACTGGCCCGGAAACGATCAGGGGCGGCCACCGGAGGATCCGGGGGCCGCCCCTTCCGATGCCACGAGGGCACGGCGCGACCAGGAGGGCACCGAAGCATGTCCCAGACCGAACACGAACAGCGCGCACAGGAGCAGCGGGAACGGCCCGCCAGCACCGCCCCGCCCACCGCGCCCCTGGAGCTGCTGACGCTGCTCGCCGCCGGAGTGGCCGATCTGGCCCTCGACCAGCTGCGGCAGACCGCTGACCTCGCGCAGAACGTCATGGGCCGCTCCGACCTGCGGGAGTTGTTCACCGACGGGGTGGTGGAGCTGCGCAAGCGCGGCGAACTGGCCACCCGCCGGGCCGGAATGGGCAACGAGAACTACCTGGAGACCATGGCCCGGCGGGCCGCAGAGCGCATCGCCGCCGAGGGCCGCCCCTGTGCATGACCACACCGGCTTCAAGGAGCGCATCGACGAGGTGCTGGTCCGGCTGGCCGACGAGGAGGAGCAGGCCCTCCTCGGCCTGAACGTCGAACTCTCCCCGCTCTCCGAACAGTTGCGGCGGTCGCTCGCACGCGGCAAGCGGATCCGGGCGGCGTTCCTGTACTGGGGGTGGCGGGCGGCGGGCCAGCCCGACTGCGAGGGGGTCATCCGGGCCGCCGCCGCGATGGAGCTCGTCCACGCGGCCGCCTGCACCCACGACGACATCATCGACGGCAGCCGGATGCGGCACGGGCAGCTCACCGCGCACGCGGCGTTCGCCGCGGCCGGGCAGCGCCCCACCGCGCTCGCGATGATCCTCGGCGATCTGCTCATGGGATACGCGGGACACGTGTTCACCTCCTGCGGGCTGCCCGGGGCCTACCTCGCCCGGACGATCCCCCTCTGGTCCACGCTGCTCCGCGAGACGATGGCAGGCGAGTTCCTGGAGGTTCTGCGCACCGGCACGAGGCCTCGCCTGGAGTCCCAGATGGCGGAGTCGGGCGTGGCGGAGGCGAGTGCGGCGGAGCCCAAGGTGGCGGAGTCGCTGGAGGTCGCCCGCTACAAGACGGCCAAGTACACGGTGGAGCGGCCGCTGCACCTCGGCGCGACCCTCGGCGGCGGCTCCCCCGCCCTGCTGGACGCCTTCTCCGCGTACGGTCTGCCGCTCGGCGAGGCCTTCCAGCTGCGCGACGACCTCCTGGGCACCTTCGGCGACCCGGCCACTACCGGAAAGTCGAACCTGGACGACCTCCGGGACGCCAAACCCACCGCGCTGCTCGCCCTGACCGTGGCGGCGGCCGGCCCGGACGACCGCCGACTGCTCGCGAAGCTCGTCGGCAATCCCGACCTGGGTCCGGAAGAGGCCGCCTCCGTGCGGGAGTTGATGGAACGCCACCGGGCCCGGCAGCAGGTCGAGGACATGATCCGGGAGCGCATCGGGCGGGCCACCGGCGCCCTGGACACCGCACCCATGCCCGCGGAGGCGCGGGCGGCGCTGCGCGGGCTGGCCGGGACCGCCGCCGAGCGGTCCCGGTAGCAGCCACCGCGGCCGCCGCCCTGGGCCGGCGGCCGGTACCCCACTCGAAGAGACCCGAAGGACGACTGAAGTGAACACCACCAAGACCGCCTCGGCGGGCACCCGTTACGGCGACGACGCGCTCGACACCCTGCGCACGCAGGGGGATCCGCTCGCCGACGAGACCGTCGCCGAGATGTTCCGCCGCAAGGAGGTGGGCGACCTCAACACCCTGATGCGGTTCTTCACCACCGCGGGGGACACGCTCCCCGAACAGCTCCCGGCGTCCGCGCGCGCCTATTTCGAGGCGACGGCCATGCCCCCGAGCTGGGTGGACTGGGACGTCATGGAGCAGGCCCGGCTGTTCTTCATGGACAACGCGGCCCACATCAACACCGGCCTGTCCTTCGCGGCGATGCCCGCGTCCTACGCCGTTCCCCGGCTCGCCCGGCTGCTGTCCTCGACGCACTCCCTCGCGTACCCCTCGCGGCGGATGGCCAACACCGGCCAGTTCGTCACCTACCTCATGCAGACCAACTCCTTCGCGGAGGGCAGCAAGTTCATCCCGGCGGCGCAGAAGGTGCGGCTGCTGCACGCGGCGGTCCGCCACCACCTGCGCAACGGCGGCCACTGGGACATCGAGAAGGACGGACTTCCGATCTGCCAGGAGGACATGATCGGGGGTCTGGTCTTCTTCTCCCTGCTGGTGCTGGACGCCATGCACCGACTCGGCATCCACATGAGCGAAGACGGCGCGGAGGCCTACTTCTACGCCTGGCGGGTCGTGGGCGCCATTCTGGGCTGCGACATGTCAGCGGTGCCCGTGACGCTCGCCGAGGCCCGCGACTACTGCGACCTCTACCTCCTGCGCAACCTCGGCCCCTCACCCGAGGGGGTACGGCTCAACGCCCAGCTGATGCGGATGTACGAGGACGTGGTCCCCGGCACCTTCTTCGACCCCATGGTGCCCGCGACCGTCCGCTACCTCGTGGGCGACACCATCGGCGACTGGCTGGAGATCCCGCGCACGGCCTGGGACACGGCGGCGAAGGCGGTTCCCGTGTTCCTCGGGCTGCTGGAGACGATCGAGGACAGCAGTCCGTACGCGGAGTGGGCGCTCGACAAGGCCGGCTCGCTGCTCTCCGGCCTCGAACTGTCCGCGCTGACCCGGGGCCGGGTGATGCACCACGCCATCCCGGAGGAGCTGAAGGACGAGTACGGGGTGAAGGCGCCGCGCACCGGGCGCTGGGTGCCGCCGGCGCCGGTGCACTGACGCCCGCACTGACGCCCGCGCACTGACGCCCGCGCGCCGTCCCGGCAGCGGCGACGGCAGACCGGGCTGGGCCAGGCTGGGCAGGCCGGGCCGGACCCCGGCCGTCGAGGCACACTGGCCGTGTGAAGGCAGATCCGAGGCGCCCTGGACGGCGGCCGCGCCTGCTCGGCGCCGCCAGTGGCGTGATCGCCGCGTGCGCGGGGCTGGGACTCGCGGAGCTGGCCGCGGCCGCCGTCCGGCCGGAGGCGTCCCCGCTCACGGCGGTCGGCGGGGCCGTGGTCGACCGTACGGCCGCGGCCGTCAAGGAATGGGCCATCCGGCAGTTCGGCACCGCCGACAAGCTGGTGCTCACCCTCGGCATCGTCGCCCTGCTGAGCGCCGTTGCCATCGGCGCCGGGTTGCTGGCCGTGCGCCGGCTCCCCGCCGGGATGGCCCTCGCCGGCGGTTTCGGGGTACTGGGCGCGGTGGCCGCGCTCAGCCGGCCGGAGGCGACGTGGCGGGACGCCCTCCCCTCCCTGGCGGGCGGGGCGGCCGCCGCCGGAGTGCTGTATCTGCTGGTCACGGCGTTGCGGCGGCCGCGACCGGCCGGGGCTCCGGCCGGCGGCGCCTGGGCGGTGGACCGCCGCGGCTTCGGCCGCCTCGTCGCCGCCACCCTGGCTGCCTCGGCCGGGGCCGGGCTCGCCGGGCGCCGCCTCGGGGCCTACAGCTCCGCCGGCGCCACCGCCTCCCGCACCGGCTTCCGCCTCCCCCCGCCCGCCGTGCCGGCGCCGCCCGTACCCGCCGGCGCGGACCTGCGGGTCCCCGGGATCTCCCCCTTCCTCACCCCCAACCGGAACTTCTACCGTGTGGACACCGCCCTCGTCGTCCCCCGCGTGGACGCGGACACCTGGCGGCTGCGCATCCACGGCGAGGGAGTCGCGAAACCCCTCACCCTCGACCTGCGGGAGCTGCTCGCGCGCCCCCTGGTCGAGCACGACATCACCCTCTGCTGTGTGTCCAACGAGGTCGGGGGCCCGTACGCGGGAAACGCCCGCTGGCTCGGCGTCCGCCTCGCCGACCTGCTCCGCGAGGCCGGCGTACGGCCGCCGTCGCAGGGCGGACCTGCCGACCAGCTGGTGGCCCGTTCAGTGGACGGCATGACCCTGGGCACACCCGTCGAGACCGTGATGGACGGCCGGGACGCGCTGCTGGCGGTCGGGATGAACGGGGAACCGCTGCCCTTCGCGCACGGCTTCCCCGTCCGGATGGTCGTACCGGGCCTGTACGGATACGTCTCCGCCTGCAAATGGCTGCGCGAGCTGCGGCTGACCACCTTCGCCGCGTACGACGCGTACTGGGTGCGCCGGTCCTGGGCGGCCCGGGGCCCGGTCAAGACGCAGTCCCGGATCGACACCCCGCGGGCCGGCGCCGTGCTCGTGCCGGGCCGGGTGGCGGTCGCCGGGGTGGCGTGGGCGCAGCACCGGGGGATCGCCCGGGTGGAGGTACGGGTCGACGGCGGTGCCTGGCACGAGGCACGGCTCGGGGACGCGGACGGCGCCGACACCTGGCGCCAGTGGGTGTGGCCGTGGGAGGCGACGGCGGGCCGGCACACCCTGGAGGTCCGTGCCACGGACGGCACGGGCGCGGTCCAGACGGCGGAACGCACCGGCACCCTGCCCGACGGCGCGACCGGCCACCATGCAATGACCGTACGCGTCGGGCCGGGCCCCTGAGGGCGCCGCGGGCGGATTGACGGGACAATCAGCCCATATCTCGCCCCCATCCCGTCGCTTACGTCAGGAGCCGGCGCCGTGGAGCTGACCAGTACGCCGTTCCTCGTCACACTGATCGCCGTCACCGCGCTCGCCATGCTCGCCGCGCTGCTGCTGTGGAACCGGATCTCCGGCCCGGGGTGGGTGCGGTGGCCGGCGCGGGTGCTGATGATCGGGCTCTGCCAGCTCACCGCCATCTGCGGGGTGGCCACCTGGATCAACGGCGATTACGGGCTCTACTCCTCCTGGGACGACCTCCTGGGCACCGGCGCCGGGCAGGACGCGGGCTCGATGACCGGCCCGCCGCCGGGCCGGGCCACGTTCACGCAG
This sequence comes from Streptomyces sp. ISL-94, assembly GCF_018614075.1. Classification (GTDB taxonomy): domain Bacteria; phylum Actinomycetota; class Actinomycetes; order Streptomycetales; family Streptomycetaceae; genus Streptomyces. The sequence continues at coordinate 47,310 of NZ_JAGGOZ010000066.1, forward strand.
GACGGCGACGGCACCCGGACCACCTACTTCCGCGGCTCCCACTCGAAGCTCGCGGGGCAGGTGACGGTGTGGACTCCCCCGGAGTACGGCGCGCCGGGCACGGAGCGGACCCGTTTCCCCGTGCTGATGCTGCTGCACGGCCATCCGGGCACGCCCCGTACGTGGATGGACCTCGGGAACATGCCGGGCGCGCTCGACCAGCTGGTGCAGCTGGGCGCGGCGCACCCCTTCATCGTGGTGATCCCGGAGATCCATCCGGGCGGTGTGAACACCGACTGCAGCAACACTCCGCAGCGCAAGGTCGCCGACTGGCTGGCGCAGGACGTGCCGGATCTGGTCGCACGGCAGTTCCGTACGCTGCCCGCCCCGGCCGGGTGGGGGCTCATGGGCGTGTCGACCGGGGGCTTCTGCGCGGCCAAGCTGCCGTTGCAGTACCCGAAGGTGTTCCGGGCGGGCGCGGCCCTGGATCCGGATCCGCTGACCGGCGATCCGCAGGTGCTGGCCGACCGGACCCTGCGCGAGCGCAACAGCCCGATGTGGCTGGTCGAGCACGCGAAGAAGGCGGACGTCGGGCTGTTCCCGGCCACCTCCGCGCAGGACAAGGACAGTCCGCCCGGGCAGCTGGAGGCCTTCACCAAGGCCGCGGCCGGCAGCGGGGTCCGGGTCAAGACGCTCGTCCGCCCGGAAGGCGGGCACAACTTCCAGACGTGGATCGGGATGTACCCGGAGGCGCTGGGCCGGCTGAGTACGCAGCTCGCACCGCCGAGCGCGAGGTAGCCCCTTCGCCCCGGCGGGAATCCCCGCCGGGGGCGGGATGCGGCGCCGCTACTTCCGTACGAGGCGGACCGGCAGCGACTGCACGTTGTTGCTGATGAAACTGCGCTGGTGGGGGATCTCCGCCTCGGGGACGGCGAGATCCAGGTCCGGGTAGCGGGCGAAGAGCCGCTCCAGGGCGATGGTGGCCTCCAGCCGGGCGAGCGGGGCACCCATGCAGTAGTGGGCGCCGTGGCCGAAGGAGAGGCTGCGGGCGGCTGTGGGACGGGTGACGTCGAAGCGGTCGGCGTCCGGGCCGTGGAAGGCCTCGTCGCGGCCGGCCGCGCTGTAGCCGGCGAGCACCGGGGTGCCCTGCGGGATCACCGTTCCCTCGACGTCCAGGTCGCGGGTGGGGTAGCGGAACGGGAACCAGCTGACCGGGGAGTCCCAGCGCAGCGTCTCGTCGACCACGTCCGACCAGGTCGCCTTGCCGTCCTGGACCAGGGCCAGCTGGTCGCGGTGGGTGCACAGGGCGCGGACCGCGTTGGTGATGAGGTTGAGGGTGGTCTCGTGGCCCGCGACCAGCATCAGGCGCATGGTGCCGATGAGTTCGGCCTCGCTGAGCCGGTCGCCGTCGCCGTCGCCGTCGCGGGCGGCGATCAGGGCGCTGGTGAGGTCGTCCCCGGGGGCTTCCCGGCGGGCGGCCGCGATGACGCCGATCAGGGCGACGAGCTCCTGGAGGGCGGCCATCTTCCCGGCCGGGGTGACGTCGGTCGCGATGATCACGGTGTTGGTCAGCCGGTGCAGCCGGTCCCGGTGCTCCGGCTCGACGCCGAGCAGCTCGCAGATGACGCTCATCGGGAGCGGGAGGGCGAAGTGCGTGTGCAGGTCGGCGACCCCGTCGGGGGCTTCGGCTGCCGCCCGACCGAGGTCGTCGAGGAGTTCGGCCGCCAGCTCGTCGACGCGCGGGCGCAGCCGCTCGACCTGGCGGGCCGTGAAGGCCTTGCCGGCCAGCGAGCGGAGCCGGCGGTGGTCGGCGTCGTCGGAGGTGTGCATGCCCTGGGCGTTGGCGAAGACCCGCAGCGGCCAGTCGGGCGGGATGGTGCCGTCGTGCAGGGCCGGGAAGTGGCGGGCGTCCTTGGCCACGTCGGGGTGGGCGAGGAACTCCTTCAGCGCGTCGTGTCCCAGGACGACCGCGCCGGGCACCCCGCCGGGGAGCACGACCTCGGCCACGGCCCCCTGAGCGCGCAGCCGGGCGTTCAGCGCGTGCGGGCAGCCGCCCGCCGGGTCGATGACGTGCGGGACGGGTGAAGTGGGGGACGGCACGCCGGATCTCCTGACCTGGTGAACGAAACTCGGTCAACAGTGCGGCTTCGGGGGCGGGTTGTACAAGTGCGCCCCCTGGCCGTCTCAGAACCAGTTGACGGTCAGCGCGAAGGAGGTGCCCGCGGTGGCTCCGGCGGAGTCGGTCGCGGTGGCTGTGACCTGGACCGTTCCGCTGCTCCAGGGCTTGCCGGTGATGCGTCCGGAGGCGGCGTCGAGGGACAGGCCCCAGGGCAGGCCGGAGGCGGCGTAGCGGACGGGCTGCTTGCCGCCGGTGGTGGTGAGCTGGATGGTGCACGTCTGGTTGAACTTGCACGTCTGCGGACCGGGGTTGGCGAGCCTCAGGTCACCGGGGGTGGGGGTCGGGGTGGGCGTGGGCGTGGGCG
>NZ_JAGGOZ010000067.1 GCF_018614075.1 Streptomyces sp. ISL-94
ACAGGGCCGTACATACCCCTCACCCTAGCCGCGCTCATCGGTATCCGTGATGGCAGTCAGCACGGTGTACCGGTTTCCCGATCACCGCCCACCCCCGACCATGACAGAGGAGACCCCACGCCCACCCACCCCACCCCCGACAGCAAGCGAGCACCCCCCACATGCGCCGCCCGCACCTCCCCGCCTGGCTGCCTCTGGACCCGTACATCCTGGCCCTGCTCGGCACCGTCGGCCTCGCCGCCCTGCTCCCCGCCCGCGGCCCGGCCGCCACCGTCGCCGACGGCGCATCCACCGCGGCCGTGGCCCTCCTCTTCCTTCTCTACGGCGCCCGGCTCTCCACCCGCGAGGCCCTCGACGGCCTGCGCCACTGGCGGCTGCACCTCACGGTGCTCGCCTGCACCTTCCTCCTCTTCCCCCTCCTCGGCCTCGCCGCCCGCGCGCTCGTCCCCACCCTCCTGACCCAGCCCCTCTACAGCGGCCTGCTCTTCCTCTGCCTGGTCCCCTCGACGATCCAGTCCTCCATCGCCTTCACCTCGATCGCCCGCGGCAACGTCCCCGCCGCGATCTGCGCCGGCTCCTTCTCCAGCCTGGCCGGCATCGTCCTCACCCCGCTGCTCGCCGCCGGCCTCCTCGGGAACAGCGCGGGCGGCTTCTCCGCCGACTCCCTCCTCAAGATCGCCCTCCAGCTGCTGCTGCCCTTCCTCCTCGGACAGGCCCTGCGCCGCTGGGTCGGCGGCTTCCTCGTCCGCCACAAGAAGGTGCTCGGCTACGTCGACCGCGGCTCGATCCTGCTCGTCGTCTACGCCGCCTTCAGCGCGGGCATGGCCGCCGGCATCTGGCACCAGGTGAGCGTCCCGCGCCTCGGCGCGCTGCTGCTGGTGGAGGCCGTACTCCTCGCCGTCATGCTGCTCGTCACCTGGTACGGGGCCGAGCGACTCGGCTTCGACCGCGCCGACCGCATCGCCATCCAGTTCGCCGGGTCGAAGAAGAGCCTCGCCGCCGGACTCCCCATGGCCGGCGTGCTGTTCGGGGCCCAAGCCGGCCTCGCCGTGCTGCCTCTGATGCTCTTCCACCAGATGCAGCTGATGGTCTGTGCGGTCCTCGCCCGCCGCCGCGCCCAGGATCCCGAACCCGCCGGCGACCATGTGGCGGAGGTCTCCCGGCCGGTCCAACACCCCACTCGCCAGGCCCGGTAACGTGCGGCGGTGACCTGGATACGCCCGCTCGCCGCCCACGCCGAACGCCCCTGCACCCTGGTGGTCTGCCGCGGCTGCTGCTGCGGCGACCCCCGCAAGAACCCCGGCTCCGACCACGCCGGGCAACTCGCCCGCCTCCGCGAGGCCGCCGCGGCCTCCGGCGGCCGCCTGGCCGTCCGTACGAGCGACTGCCTCGGCCCCTGCGCCCAGGCCAACGTCATCGTGGTCCAGCCCACCACCGAGGCCCGCCGCCGCGGAGCCCGCGCGGCCTGGTTCGGCTGGGCCCTGGACGACACCGCGACCGACGAGATCATCGCCTGGGCCGAATCCGGCGGCCCCGGCTCCACGCCCGTCCCCCCGACCCTCGACCTCCACCGCATCGACCCCCCGGCCCCCAAGGAGCCCCCGAACCCCACCCGTCGCGGCCGCCGGGGCAAGCGCTAGTAGCGATGGGCGTCGGGGTTCAGTAGCCGATCCGGTCCTCGCCCGCGTAGATGTTCATGTCCCCGCCCCGCAGGAATCCGACCAGCGTCAGGCCCGACTCCAGCGCCAGGTCCACCGCGAGCGAGGACGGTGCCGAGACCGCTGCCAGGATCGGGATGCCCGCCATCACGGCCTTCTGGGCGAGTTCGAAGGAGGCCCGGCCCGAGACCAGCAGGACCGAGCCGGCCAGCGGGAGGCGGCCGGCCTGGAGGGCCCGGCCGACGATCTTGTCCACCGCGTTGTGCCGGCCCACGTCCTCCCGTACGTCGCTCAGTTCGCCCTCCGCCGAGAACAGCGCGGCGGCGTGCAGCCCGCCGGTGCGGTCGAAGACCTTCTGGGCCGCGCGCAGCCGGTCCGGCAGCTCCCCGAGGAGCCGCGCGGTCACTCGTACGGGATCGTCCGCGAGCCCCGGGAAGCGGGTCGCCGTGCGGACCGCGTCCAGGCTGGCCTTGCCGCACAGGCCGCAGGAGGAGGTGGTGTAGACGTTCCGCTCCAGCGTGATGTCCGGCACGGGCACTCCGGCGGCCAGCTGGACGTTGACCACGTTGTAGGTGTTGGAGCCGTCCTCCGTCGCGCCCTCGCAGTAGGTCACGGCCTGGACGTCCTCGGTACGCCCCAGCACGCCCTCGCTCACCAGGAAGCCCACCGCGAGCGCGAAATCGTCCCCCGGGGTGCGCATCGTGATGGCCAGCGGCTTGCCGTTCAGCCGGATCTCCAGCGGCTCCTCGGCCACCAGCGTGTCCGGACGGACCCCGGCCGTGCCGTTCCGGATCCGGACGACGCGACGGCGTTCGGTGACCCGTCCCATGGTGATCAGCCCACCCCTTCGGTTCTCGTTTCTCCGACAAACCCATTGTCCCGGTTCCGCTTCGTGCCCCGTCCCGGCAGGTGGATCCTCGGGAATCTCCAAATTCCGGGGCCGGAATCCTGTCGGATCACGCGCACACGTACCCACCAGTAGCAGGCAAAGCTGGGTGATCCTGACTTCCTTACGAGGGGAACCCCGCCCATGACCGGTTCACGCGTGGTGGCGCTAGGGCACTACCAGCCCGCGAAAGTGCTCACCAACGAGGACCTCGCGGCCATGGTCGACACCACCGACGAGTGGATCCGCTCCCGGGTCGGCATCAAGACCCGCCACATCGCGGGCCCGGAGGAACCGGTGGACGAGCTGGCCTTCCAGGCCGCCGGCAAGGCGCTGGCCGGCGCCGGCCTGAGCCCGGACGACATCGACCTCGTCCTGGTCGCCACCTCCACCGCGATCGACCGCTCGCCCAACATGGCCGCCCGCGTCGCCGCCAAGCTGGGCATGGGCGGCAGCCCCGCCGTGATGGACATCAACGTCGTCTGCTCCGGCTTCACACACGCCCTCGCCACCGCCGACCACGCCATCCGGGCCGGCTCCGCCACCCGCGCCCTGGTCATCGGCGCCGACAAGATGACCGAGATCACCGACTGGAACGACCGCACCACCTGCGTCCTCACCGGAGACGGCGCGGGCGCCGCGGTCGTCGAGGCCTGCGAGGAGCCGGGCATCGGCCCGGTGCTGTGGGGTTCGGTCCCGTCCATGGGCAACGCCGTCCGCATCGAGGGATCGCCGCCGGTCTTCGCGCAGGAGGGCCAGTCCGTCTACCGCTGGACGACGAGCCAGCTCCCGCCGCTCGCCCGCAAGGTCTGCGAGAAGGCCGGGGTCCTCCCGGAGGAGCTGGCCGCGGTCGTCCTGCACCAGGCGAACCTGCGGATCATCGAGCCGCTCGCCGCGAAGATCGGCGCCGTCAACGCCGTCGTCGCCCGCGATGTCGTCGACTCCGGCAACACCTCGGCCGGCAGCATCCCGATGGCCCTCTCCAAGCTGGTCCAGCGCGGCGAGATCCCCTCCGGTGCCCCCGTCCTCCTCTTCGGCTTCGGCGGCAACCTCTCCTACGCGGGCCAGGTCATCCGCTGCCCGTGACCCCGGCCGGGGCCTCGGCGCCCCGCGCCCGCCCCGGCGGGCCGGGTGGCACGCGCTCCCGCGGCCGGCGCGCCGACGAGAACCAGCACCAGCACCAGCGCCATCAGCTGCCACGCGCCGCCCAGCCGCATCCCGGCGAGACGCCCCGTCTCGACGCGTCCCCGTTGGCCCGTCGGTGCATGCCTGCAGGTCAGCACGGCGTGGCGGACGGCTGCCGCCCGGAAATGTGGTCGGAGCCCCGCCGATCCTTTGCTATTGTTGTCCATGTCGCCGCGGGAAACCGGGGCCGACCGCCTGGTCCGGGTGGCGGAATGGCAGACGCGCTAGCTTGAGGTGCTAGTGCCCTTTATCGGGCGTGGGGGTTCAAGTCCCCCCTCGGACACAAGCAAGCAAGAACCCCACACATCGTGTGGGGTTCTTCTGTTTTTCCGCGCCGTTCTCTCACGTGTGGAGGACCACCAGGCCGGCCGGGGTGGTCAGGGTGCCCGGGGTGACCTCGGTGAAGGTGTGGGGGAGGGAGAGGCGTGGGGGGCCGGTGTCCGGTGCCGCGTCGAAGAGGTAGGCCGCCGCCGCGGTGGTGTCGCTGACCAGGTGGGGGCCGGCGGGGGAGGGCGTGGTGCCCGTCAGGGGGGTGCGGAAGAGGCGGCGGAGGTGGCGGAGGGTCTCCGGGGTGACCGGGCCGCGTGTCCGCTGGGGCTGCCGGGACAGGGGGTCGGGGGACGGGGAGGCGGTGGAGTCCTGGGAGGCCGGGTCCGGGGCGGGTGGGGTGGCCGGGGGGATCGCGCCCGTCAGGAGCAGCGCGAGGAGGACCGGGACGGCCTTGCGGCGCAGGGTCTCGGTGGCCGAGCGCAGGCGGTGCGCATGGGTGGCGGGCAGGGAGAGCGCGAGGCTGCCGGCGGCATCGCCGGCGGCGATCGGGACCGCCGAGCAGACGACCCCGGGGGAGTACTCGAGCAGGTCGAAGACGGGCGCGCCCGGGGCCACCGCGTCCAGGGCGGTGAACAGGGCCCGGCTGTCGGTGATGGTCTGCGGGGTCAGCCGGGCCGGCCGGTGCCGGGCCACGTGGTCGGCGCGGCGGTCGTGGTCCAGCTGGGTCAGCAGGCACTTGCCGACGGCGCTGGCGTGGGCGGCCGCCCGGAAGTCCACCCACTCCCGCACCGGCGGGGCCGCGGGCCCGTCCGCCATCTGCGTGATCCGCACCTCGCCCTCGGCGTACCGGCTCAGGTACACCGCGGCGCCCGCGCTGTCCCGGGCCAGGGCCAGGGTGCGCTGGAGCTGGCCCGCCAGGCCGTTGCCGCCGGGGGCCGCGAGCCGGTCCAGGGCCGGCCCGCGGGCGTAGACCCCGGCGCCCGCGCGGTACGCGTACTCCTCCTCGCACAGCATCGACAGCAGCGGCCGGAGTTCCGCCTCGGTCAGGCCCGACGTCCGCGCGAGCCGGCGCGCCCGCACCCCGTGGGGGTGCTGCTCCAAGACCCGTACGACGGCCAGCGCGCGGCGCGCCTCCGCCAAGGCCTCGCCGGTCCCGGCCTGGACGACCGTCCCGCGGGCCGCCGCCGTCAGCGCGGGGTGGCGCAGCGGGCCGGGCGCCGGCCGGGGCGTCGCGGGCGCGGCGGCCGAAGCCGTGGCCGCAGTGGCGGCCGAAGCCGTGGCCGTGACGGTCACGGTGGCCGCCTGCAGCGGCCGGAACGCGGCCAGCACCCCGGGCAGCCCGGGCTTCGGCAGCGGTACCGGGCCCAGGTCGGGATCGTCCAGCTGGTCCACGTAGCGCAGGACGGCCGCCTGCGCGCACAGCCGTACGTCCCGCAGATCCCTCCGGCCGCTCGGCCGGAAGCCCCGGCGGCCCAACTCGCGCGCCCAGAGCCGGGCGTCGTGGTGTTCGCCGCGCCGGGAGTGGTCGAGGAAGAGGCAGTACGCGGCGGGGGCGGTCCGCGACCGGCCCGAGCCGGCGGCGAACTGCCACCAGAACCGGGCCCCTTCGCGCAGCCCGGCCAGGTGGAGCAGACAGCCGAAGACGACCGCGCCCGCCAGGTCGGTGTGCGCGCCGGCGAGGAAGGCGGCGAGCTGGGCCTCCGCCTTCGGCGCGCATACGGACGCCAGGCAGGCGGCCTTGAGGTCGCGCCGGGCCCGTTCGGCATCGAGCGGGCAGTCCCGCACGGGGTCGCTCCAGCCGTAGGCGGACCGGCGCCGGGCGCGGTGTCCGGGGACCGGCGTGTGCGGGGACGCGCGCAGCAGCCGGGCTTCGGCCGCGCCGAGGTCGTAGTGCCGGTAGCGGTCGCGGACGCCCGCCCGGGCGAGGAACTCGGCCAGGGAAGGGGGGGGTTCGTCGCCGTACGGGGACTGGCGCCGTTCGTGGGGCCTCATGATTCGGCCGATTCGGCCGATTCGGCTGATTCCGGACTTTCGGGTGATCCGGCGGGGTCGGAGGGGGAGCCGGGGGAGCCGGGGGAGCCGGGGAAGGCCGCGGACGCGTCCAGCAGGCGGGCGAGCCGCCGGTGGGCCTGGCCGAGGTACGAGCGGACCGTGGCCTCGTCGACGCCCATCACAGCGGCCGCCTCACCGGGGCTGCACTGGAGCCCGTACCGCAGGAGCACGGCGTCGCGCTGCCGCTCGGCGAGCCGGGAGACGGCGGAGTAGAAGCGGATGGTGTCGGTCAGCACCTCGTACTGGTCGGCGTGCGCCTCCTTGAGCGCGGCCTCGAAGGCGCTGATGTCCATCGGCTCGGGCTGCTGCTGCCAGGGGTGGCGCCGGTGCTGCCGGTCGACGATGGAGTGCTTCAGCACGGTCCACGCGTAGGCGTCCAGGCGGTCCATGTGCAGCATCTTGAGCCACTCGCCCATGATCGAGTCGAAGGCGGCGTCCACCGCCTCCTCGGCCGCCGCGTCGGAGCCCAGCTGCAGATACGCGAAGCGCATGTACGAGGGCCGCCGATTGGCGTGGAAGGCCCAGTACGACAGGCGCGCCGTCGGATCCCACTGGCTCATGGGCGCCGGCCGCCGGCGCCGGCTCGGCAGTCCCACGGCCCCACCGGACTCCTCCGGTCCGCCATCGCTCACCGTTCCACCTCATCCCCTGTGCGCAGAACAGGAAAGCAGAGCGGGCGCACTCGGAGGGCGCAGAGAAGAAACCTGGCACGATAACGGTCGGTCATGATCGGCCCGTGATCGATCTTGATCGTGCACGGGTTCAGCCGGTACGTATGCATATGCCTGTGCCTACGCCTGAGCCCATGCCGGTGCCCATGCCGGTGCCCATGCCTCGCCCCGGCGGCGCCGCGGCCCGCCCCCCGCCTGTAGCATGAGCCCCATCGCGAGGGCCGTGACGGAGAGGTCACTGCCCTCGCTTTTTCGTTACGTCCACCCATGAACAAATGCGGCGCGGGGCCTTTCGGCGGTTCGATACGATGAACCGCGTTCACAATCCGTCACGCCACGTTGCACCGCACATGAGAAATGGAGCATCCGAGGATGGCTCGACACCTGATCACCAGCGCGCTTCCGTACATCAACGGGATCAAGCACCTGGGCAACATGGTCGGGTCGATGCTTCCGGCGGATGTGTACTCCCGGTACCTCCGCCAGCGCGGCCACGACGTCCTGTACATCTGCGCCACCGACGAGCACGGCACCCCCGCCGAGCTCGCCGCCAAGGAGGCCGGCCTCTCGGTCGCCGAGTTCTGCGCGCAGGCCCACGACGCCCAGAAGGCGGTCTACGACGGCTTCGAGCTGTCCTTCGACTACTTCGGCCGCAGCTCCTCCACGCAGAACCGCGAGATCACCCAGCACTTCGCGCGCAAGCTCCAGGAGAACGGGTTCATCGAGGAGCGCGCGATCCGGCAGGTCTACTCGCCGGTCGACGGCCGCTTCCTGCCGGACCGCTACGTCGAGGGCACCTGTCCGCACTGCGGCTACGACAAGGCCCGCGGCGACCAGTGCGAGAACTGCACCCGCGTCCTGGACCCCACCGACCTGATCGAGCCCCGCTCGGCCATCTCCGGCTCCACCGAGCTGGAGGTCCGCGAGACCAAGCACCTCTTCCTCCTCCAGTCCAAGCTCCAGCACGAGGTGGAGGCCTGGGTCGCGCGGCACGAGGAGGAGTGGCCGCAGCTGGCGTCCTCCATCGCCCGCAAGTGGCTGACCGAGGGCCTGCACGACCGCGCCATCACCCGCGACCTCGACTGGGGCGTCCCGGTGCCGGCCGACACCTGGCCGGAGCTCGCCGCCGAGGGCAAGGTCTTCTACGTCTGGTTCGACGCCCCGATCGAGTACATCGGGTCCACCAAGGAGTGGTCGGACCTGGACCCGGCGAACCGCGACTTCAAGTCGTGGTGGTACGAGGCCGAGGACGTCCGCTACACGCAGTTCATGGCCAAGGACAACGTCCCGTTCCACACGGTGATGTTCCCCGCCACCGAGCTGGCCACCCGCGAGCCGTGGAAGAAGGTCGACTACGTCAAGGCCTTCAACTGGCTGACGTACTACGGCGGCAAGTTCTCCACCTCGCAGAAGCGCGGCGTCTTCACCGACCAGGCGCTGGAGATCCTCCCGGCCGACTACTGGCGCTACTTCCTCATCGCCAACGCTCCCGAGTCCGACGACTCCTCCTTCACGTGGGAGCACTTCACCGCCACGGTCAACAAGGACCTCGCCGATACCCTCGGCAACTTCGTCAACCGTGTGCTCTCCTTCTCCCGCAAGCGCTTCGGCGACGACGTCCCGGCGGGCAACGCGGCCGGTGAGGCGGAGGCCAGACTGGGCGAGCAGATCGCCGAGCTGCTCGCCGAGTACGAGGGCCACATGGAGGCCCTCCGGTACCGCAAGGCCGCGGCCGCGCTGCGCGCCCTGTGGTCGGCCGGAAACTCCTACCTGGAGGAGAAGGCCCCCTGGCTGGAGATCAAGACCGACCCGGAGGGCGCGGCGCTCACGCTGCGCACCGCGATGAACCTCATCCACCTCTACTCGGTGGTCTCCGAGCCGTTCATCCCGGCCTCGGCACGCGCCATGCGCTCCGCGTTCGGCCTCGCCGACGACACGGCGGCGTGGATCACGCCGGAGCAGGCCAAGTCCCTGGACGCGGTCCCGGCCGGTACGCCGTTCACCGTGCCGCCGGTGCTCTTCGCGAAGATCACCGAGGAGGACCTGGAGTCCTACCGCGAGCGCTTCGGCGGTTCGCCGGAGGCCTGACCGAGCCCGGCAGCCGTGACTCCATGAGGGGCGCGACCCTTTGAGGGCCGCGCCCCTCACGCGTGTCCATACGGGCCGGCAGTTCGCGGAATCCGTACGGCTTGACGACGTAGTCGTCGACCCCGGCCTGGAATCCCAGCACACGGTCAAGTTCCGAACCGCGGGCCATCACCGCGATGATCGGGACGTCGCGGACCTGAGCGGTTGTCATATCCGTTTCAGTCTCCTCGTTTTGTACGATCCGACCAAGGTTCAACAGTACGTGACGCCCTGCTGGAGCAGACAGTCCTCGAAGAAGCCGAGGCAGCGCAGGTGATAGGAGCGGGCCGCGTAGCCCAGGCTGATGTTGTGGCCCGCCTTCGGCTGCCGGTCGATACACAGCCGCGGTGCGGCACTGAGCCGCGACCGCAGCTCCGCCAGCGCCTCCGGATCGTGCCGCCACCAGGCCTCGTGCTCCGCGAAGGTGAACCGTACGGGCACGCGGACGCGGCCCGCGACGCCCCGGAACACCTCCGGCCAGCGGACGATGTCCGCCTGCTCCAGGGGCGGAACGGGGGCCAGGATCGAGCCGCTCGTGGTGAAGGTGCTCGGCGGGTAGAGGCGCAGCGGCCCCCAGCTCCGCCTGCCTCCCCTGGCCGCGTCCGCGCCCGAGAGGGCGTCGGGCGCGTACCGGTGGCCGCAGCCGGAGATCTCGACGCCGAGCAGATCGGGCGCGGAGTGGTCGGCGGCGGTGAGCAGGGCCACCTTCCCGCCGAACGAGTGGGCGAGGAGGAAGAGGCCCGCCCCGGTGGGGAAGCGGGTCCGGTAGTCGCGCAGGGCGGCGGCCAGGGTGACCGCCTGCCCGGCGAGCGCCTGCCCCTCGGGGAGCGAACTCGCGGACTGTCCGTAGCCCGGCCGGTCGACGGCCAGGACCGTGAACCCGAGCCGCGCCCCGACGGTGAGCAGGGAGAGGTCGGGAAGGGCCTGGCCGTCGAAGTAGCCGGCGCTCATGCCGGCCCCGTGTACCGCGACCACCGTCGCCCGCGGCGCGGAGTCCTCGGGTTCGCAGAGCAGGGCCGACAGCGGGATGCCGTCGGCGTCCAGGCTGATCCGGCGCACTCCCCGGGACAGGGCCGCGGGCGCGGTGGTCATGCCGCCGCCGCGTCGAGGGCGGCCGGCGCGCCGAACCACCGGTGCAGGGCCTCGGCCAGCCCGTCGCCGACGCCGGCGGCGGTGGTGTCGGAGCCGGCCCAGGCCACGTTTTCGAGCGTGCCGAACCGCGGCAGCAGCCCGTGCTGGTCGAAGATCTCCATGGCGCGTGCCGTTAAGCCGAGACCGCGGGACTGGTCGGTGGGCTCCGCCAGCCGCTCGGTCACGATGACGTTCACGCCGCCGAGGCGCAGTTCGCCCGCCAGCATGAGACCGGTCGGCCCAGCGCCGACGATGATGACGTCCGTGTCCACGGGAATTATCCTCTGCTCGGGTTTTCGTATTCATGGCGTGACGCGCCGAACCAACGGCGCAGGACCCGGGAAAGCGGTGCTGCCCGCGCGGTCGCGGCCCATACGACGTGGCCGTCCGGCCGGACGAGTACGTTCTCAGCGGCGGGGTCGGGCGGGGCGCCCGGCTTGCCCGGGTTGTCCGGTCCGCCCGGTCCGCCTCTTTCCGGAAGCGCCGCCACCGCCGTGACCCGGTCGGCCCACGGCTCGGCGACGCGGCCGAGTGCCGCCACCGACGTCCCCGTGCCCGACGGCTTCGCGGCGGCCTGCGCCGTACGGACCGGCCCCACCGAGCCCGCCGGCCACTCCGGCCGGCCGGTGGCCTGAAGGCACCCCCGCCTCAAGGATCTTGACCTGTCTGCCGCGTATCGAACCGGGGCCGTGATCGTTTCTTCAGCCGTAACCCTCATATGTGCTGCGGAATCGGGAGGACACGCGGTGACCGCTTGGCAGTACTTCGCCGGAGCGGGTCTGGTGGCGGCGCTCTACCCGCTGCACGGCCACGCGGCGGTCGCGGGCGACGGCCAGGGCCGCGGCGCCGGCGTCGACGTGTGCGCGCCGGCCGGGCAGGCCGAGCCGCCCCTCCCGGGGCCGCCGGAGGTACGGGCGGGTGTTCCCTCGGTACGGGTGACCGTGCGCGGGACCGACCGGCCCACCGTGCACCACCCGGGGCGGACCCCCGGGCCCGGCCCCGCTGCTGCTCCCGCTCGCGTTCCGCAGCAGCAGCCGCCGCCGTCGCCGGACGGGCCGGGGCCTTCCGCGGACGCGGGGGCCGGGGGTTCGGAGCCCCCGCCACCCGCGCCGGGTGCCGGGCCCGGGACCGGGCCGGAGCCGGCGGACACACCCGCCCCGCCCCGGCCCAGGGCCGCCGCCGCGCCCGTGACCGCCTTTCCTCCCAGCCGCCGGCATCGTCCGTACCACTCGGCGGCCCTGGAGCGGCGCGGCCCGGACGGGATGTCCACCATGATGCTCATGGTCGTCGTCACCACCCCGGCCGTACTCGCCGCAGCCGCCCTGCGCCCCCGTTCCAAGAGCCGCGGCTGACGGCCGCCGGCGTATCCATCCACCGATCCACCACGGGAGAATCCACGTGTCCGAATGGCTGGTCCTGGCCGTCGCCATGGTGCTCGTCTGCGCCCTCGTCCTCGCCGCCACCTCGATCCGGCACCGCCGGGTCGCCGACGACGAGGACACCAGCGAAACCCCCGATGTCATCGAGTACATGACCATGATGGTGGGCGTGGTCTACGCGATCGTGCTCGGCCTGGCCATCGCGGGAGTCTGGGAGGCGCGCGGCGCCGCCGAGGACAGCGTGCGCCGCGAGGCCCAGTCGCTGTACGAGGTCACCCAGCGCGCCGACGTCTACCCGGCCCCCGTCCGCGACCGGATCCGCGGCGAGGTGAACGCGTACGTCTCCCACACGGTCTCCGTGGACTGGCCGCTGCTGACCTCCGGGGAGGGCGCCTCGGCCGAGGGCGCCCAGCTGCTCGGCAAGCTGCGCAGCGACGTCACCCACCAGAGCCCGGCCACCGAGCTCCAGGCGCAGGCCTACCAGCCGCTGCTGGACCACATCGCGGCCGCCGACGACGCCCGCCACTCGCGGACGCAGAGCTCGGAGTCCACGCTGCCGGGCGTGGTGTGGTTCGGGCTGCTGGTCGGAGGGGTGGTCACGGTCGGGCTGATCTTCACCCTGCAGATCCGCCGCTCGGGTCGGGAGCTGCTGCTGGCCGGCCTGTTCAGCGCGCTGATCGTGTTCCTGCTGTTCATGGTGTGGAGCTTCGACGCGCCCTACGGACGGGAGGGGATCGACTCCGCCGGCCCCTTCCAGGACCTGTTCCCCGCGACGGCCATCGCCGCCGCCCGATGATCGGGGGCCGGCTCACGCGAGCCGGCCTACGCGAGCCGGCCCGCCGACAGCGCCGCCTGCTGCCGGACCGCCTGGACCACCGGCGAATGCCTCAGGGCGTGGGAGATCCGCAGGAGGTCGCGCGGCCCGTCGGGGATCTCGGACACGCTCTCCTCGCCGTCTCCGATGACGTTCCCCTCGGGGTCCGCGGAGCGGGCCTGCACGGCGGCCGCGACCATGGCGGCGTCGGCGACGGCACGGGCGGTCCCCTGGTCGGCCCCCTCCGCGACGGCGCGCTCGTAGGCCCCGTCGTGGAGGCCCCGGTCGAAGTACGGCCCCAGGTGCAGGAACCCGTCGTGGATGTCCGACTCGCGCTGGATCACCCGTAGCTCGGCCGCGGACCACCAGGACATCCGTACGCCGGGGGCGCAGCTCTCCGTGCACATCTGCACCTCCTGCCAGAGGGCGCCGAGCTTCCGGTACGTCGTCCAGGTCTGCCAGTTGTCCGACAGCCGCTGGCACACGAGGGGGACGACGAAGCCCGTCGCGCTGATCAGGGCGCCCACCGCGGCGAGCGGCGGGGCGACGTAGGTGCTCAGGTCGTCCAGGTCGTGGCCGAGCCAGCGGGCGACGACCGCGGACATCTTGGTGGCGTCGTAGGTGAGGTTGAAGATGTAGCCGGAGACGATGATCACCAGGCCGACGCGCAGCCAGCCGCGCACCCGCAGGGACCAGCGCCAGCACAGCGACACCATCACGACCGCGGCCACGTGGTGCGCCAGCAGGTAGAGGGCGATCATCTGCCCCAGGTAGGGCGCGTTGGCGTAGTGGGTGTCGAAGTCCCGCAGCCGCTCGACCGGGGCCTCGCCGAGGGTGAACAGCACGATCAGGGCCGCGATGACCACGCTGTAGCCCAGGATCCAGCGCCGCGAGACGCGGCGGGTCTGTTCGGGCGGGCCGCCCCGCCAGTTGACCATGAGGACCAGGCAGGAGGCGCTGAAGGCGGTGATCAGGCAGTACACGAGCGGGGCGGAGACGTTGGTGATCCCGGTCCAGCGGTTGACCGCCTCGATGGTGGGCGGGGCGGCGAAGGTGAACACCGCGGCGGCCAGGGTCAGCAGGGCGCAGACCGAACGCAGCAGCGGGTCACGCCAGTTGGTGCGCAGCGCCGGCAGCTTGAAGGCCAGGGAAATGGCCAGTGCGATGGCCGGTATGTAGTAGTCCTCGCCGCTCAACGGTCGTTCCTGTGCCCCCGGTAGCCCAGCGATGCCTCGATCCGGCCCGCCAATTCGTCGCGCTGCGCCGGCGTCCGGTGGCTCGCCGAGCCGGCCAGCCAGCTCCGGCACCGGGCGCCCAGCAGTAAGCCGAACGTCTCGGCCTCGGTCTCCTCTTGTACGTCGGCGCGCGTGCGCGCGGCGACCCGGCGGACGGTCTCGCCGATGTCGGCCTCGTCGGACAGCAGCCGGGCGGCGACGGCGGCGCCGTCGACGTGGTGGCTGCAGTGGCCGGCTTTCATGTGCCACAGCTCGTGGCCCAGGATCACCAGCTGGTGGTCGGGTGCGGTCCGTTCCTCGATGACCACGAGATCGCGGTCCGCCATGTCGAGCCACAGGCCGCTGGCCGTCCCCGGCGGGAACGAGGCCATCCGGAACTCCACCCGGCGGCCGCGGTGTCTGCTCATGCCCTCGCAGAGGGCGGCGTAGAGGTCCACGGGTTCCACGGGCGCGGTCAGCCGGATGCCGGCCACCAGCTCCCCGCACAACCGCCGCTGCTCTCTGCCTATGCTCACCGTTCTCCCCGTCGGCGCGGATCCGGATCAGTACTCAAGGATCAGACCCAGACTTTCGACTGGGTCAGGATTCGTTCGGTTTGACGCTCTCGAGAAGCATGTCCAGCCATTCGGTCACCTTGTCCCGATGTTTGTCGCTGGGCAGTTGGGCGGCTCGCCACGCGATGCCCCGTACGCCGTGGTTCTGGAGAAGTCTTGCCAGCGGATCGCCGGCCGAAGCGGCCGCGGCCGGGGAGTTTTCCCGCGCCCGCCCGGCGAAGTCCTGGAGCAGCTGCTGCTCGGTGCGCTGGAGCGCGTCGGTGAGGGCGTCGGCGTCGTGGGCGGTGAGGAAGCCCGCGTGGACCCCGAAGAAGCGCTGGATCGCGTCACAGTGCTCCATGGTGGGGCGGCGGTCGCCGTTGATGAGGGCTCCGGCCTGCTGCCGGGACATGCCGGCGCCATCCGCGATCTCCTGCTGGGTGTAGCGCCGGCCGTTGGGTTTGACCCGGGTGCGCCGGAGCAGGTCGAGGCGCTGGAGGAAGCGGGTCTGGAGATCGGGTTCGCCGGCCGGCCTGCCGGCGAGCAGGGTTTTGACCACGTCCGCCGGCACGCCGGAGGCCTCCGAGAGGCGGCGCAGGTCGAAGACCTCGTTCAGGTCGCGGCCCATCTTGCCCGCGAGTTCGGCGACACGCGTGATGGTGGCTGCCAGGGGTGCGTGGGCCACCGCGACGGGAGCCGGGAAGCCGTCTGTCACCAGTGGTTCTCCTAGATCGCGCGAAGTCGGTACGGGCACGTGGTCGGCTTCTGGAATCTATCCGTTCCCGCTGCGAAGGGCTAGTAACGTGCCACAGCTGTGGCGGGAATGAGCTGTCAAGAGGCTGGAATTGCCACAATAGTTGACACTCGAATGAGGTCGGTAGCAGGATCGCCACACGGAAATGAAGATCCAGACCGTGAGGAGGGGGAGCTCTCGGTGCCACATCTCGCAGCGGTGGGCCCGTCCGATGGCTTCGCCCGAGCCGGTGAGGAGCGCCTGGCGGGCGAGGAGTCCGCACGTGGCGCCGTGCGGTCGGAGCGACGCAAGGAGATTTTGCGCCAGCGCCGCGAAGAGCTGGGGCTGAGCCAGGAGGACCTCGCGGCCCGGCTCCGCATCAGCGTGCGGGCGTACGGCAACTGGGAACGCGGCCTGGTCAAGGAGTGGACGGACCGCAAACTGCTGGCTCTCGCCGAAGCGTTGGAGATGAGCGAGCGGCAGTGCTTCTGGCTCTTCAGGGTCATGGTCGACCGCGATCCGCCGCCCACCTGGCGGGCCTCGGAGGAGAACCGGCTGCCCGAGGACCCCGCGCAGCGCGACTACCTGTGCGACTACGCGGCCCTCATGGAGGCCGTCCCCTACCCGAGCTTCCTGGTGGACCACCGCTGGGACGTCGCGCTCACCAACTCGGCCTTCGACCAGCTCTTCCAGTCGGTACGGCCGCACCCGACGGCCCTGCCGGACGACAACTTCCTGCGCTTCGTGCTGTTCCACCCGGACGCGGCGGGCGTGCTGGAGGACCACGAACCGGCCTGGTGCGTCCCCCTGCTGGCCCAGTTCACCACCGCGCTGGCCGCCGCCCCGGAGGACGAGGGGCTGCGCAGCATCCGCCAGGAGGTGGCCCGCGACCCGTTCATGGAGGCGGCCTACCGGTACGGCGTGCCGCACTGGCTGAGCATGCGCGGGGCCGAGGCCGCCGAGCAGGACGGGGCGGTGCGGACCGTGCGCCACCCCGACCCGCGGTGGGGGCAGGCGCGCTGCCGGATGGTGGCCGAAACCAGCCGGATGCTGGACGGCATGGGGCTGACCCGGATCACCCTGATCCTCTCGGCCCCGCAGGGCGCGCCGACGGGCTTCGTCCCCGGCCGCGGGCCCGCGCACCAGCAGGGCGCCAGGCTGCGCGCCGTGCCGTCGCCGGCGGAGTGAACCGCCGGGGGAGACTGGTGCCCTGACTCCGGCGCGCCGACCGCGCGCGGGCGGTGTGCCGGCCGTGTGCCATCCGGCACGCCACGGAACCGGGCACGGGCGAAGGGCGGTAAGGGCGTGCGGCTGACGATCCTCGGCGGGGGCGGTTTCCGGGTGCCGCTCGTCTACGGAGCACTGCTCGGCGACCACGCCGAGGGCCGGGTGACCCGGGTGACGCTGTACGACGAGGACGCCGGGCGGCTCGCGGCCATGGCCCGGGTGCTCGCGGACCAGGCGGCCGCCGCCGGAGTGCCGGACGCCCCGGCCGTCACGGCCACCGGGGACCTCGACGAAGCCCTGCGCGGGGCCGATTTCGTCTTCTCCGCCATCCGCGTCGGAGGCCTGGAGGGACGCGCCGCCGACGAGCGGATCGCGCTGGCCGAGGGAGTGCTGGGCCAGGAGACGGTGGGCGCGGGCGGGATCGCGTACGGCCTGCGGACCGTGCCGGTGGTCCGCGAGCTCGCGCGCAGGATCGCCCGTACCGCCCCCGCGGCGTGGGTCATCAACTTCACCAACCCGGCCGGGCTGGTCACCGAGGCGATGGCCGAGGAGCTCGGCGAGCGGGTGATCGGCATCTGCGATTCCCCCGTGGGGCTCGGGCGCCGCCTCGCCCGGCTGCTGGGCGCGCGGCCCGAGGAGGCCTGGATCGACTACGTCGGCCTCAACCACCTGGGCTGGGTGCGCGGGCTGCGCATCGGCGGCCGGGACGAGCTGCCCCGGCTGCTCGCCGACACCGGGGCGCTGGAGTCCTTCGAGGAGGGCCGGCTCTTCGGGGCCGAGTGGCTGCGCTCGCTCGGCGCGATCCCGAACGAGTATCTGCACTACTACTACTTCAACCGTGACACCGTACGCGCGTACCAGGAGGCGAAGCAGACGCGCGGGGCCTTCCTGCGCGACCAGCAGCACGGCTTCTACGCCGAGGCCGGCCGGGCCGGGCTGCCGGACGGGGCGGCGCTGGCCGCCTGGGACCGGACCCGGGCCGAGCGCGAGGCCACGTACATGGCCGAGAACCGCGAGGCGGCGGGCGTCGGCGAGCGCGAGGAGAGCGACCTGGAGTCCGGGGGCTACGAGAAGGTCGCGCTCGCCCTGATGCGGGCCATCGCGCGCGACGAGCGGGCCACGCTGATCCTCAACGTCCGCAACCGCTCCACGCTGTCCGTCCTGGACGCGGAGGCGGTCATCGAGGTGCCCTGCCTGGTCGACGCGAACGGCGCCCACCCGGTGGGCGTCGCCCCGCTGCCGCTGCACGCGGTCGGGCTGGTGACCTCGGTGAAGGCCGTCGAACGGGAGATCCTCGCCGCCGCGGCGAGCGGCTCGCGGGCGGCCGCGGTGAAGGCCTTCGCGCTGCATCCGCTGGTGGACTCGGTGGGGGTGGCCCGCCGGCTGCTGGACGGCTACGCCTCCGAGCATCCCGGCCTGGCCTACCTGCGCTGATCCCACGGCCGGGTCGCCCGTACGGCCCTGTGCCACATGCGGCGGGGCGGGGCTGCTGTGAGAGTGCGACATGTGACCACTGCCCCCGTCGCAGCCGCGGCGCCACCCGTGCTCGACCGGCGGAGGCGCAACATCGTCTTCGGCACGATCATGCTCGGCGTGCTGCTGGCCGCACTCGACCAGACGATCGTGGGCACCGCCCTGCCCACGATCGTGGCGGATCTGGGCGGCGCGGACCACATGTCGTGGGTGGTGACCTCGTACCTGCTCGCCGAGACCGTCGCGACCGTGCTCGTGGGCAGATTCGGCGACCTCTTCGGCCGGAAGCTGATCTTCCAGGTGTCGGCGGTCGTCTTCATCACCGGCTCCTTCCTGTGCGGCCTCGCCGGCAACATGTCCCTGCTCATCCTGTGGCGGGGCCTGCAGGGCATCGGCGCCGGCGGCCTCATGGTCACCTCGATGGCACTGATCGCCGATGTGGTCCCGCTGCGCGAACGCGGCAAGTACCAGGGCGCGATCGGCGCCGTGTTCGGCGTGGCGACGGTGATCGGACCGCTGCTGGGCGGGCTGTTCACCGACCACCTGAGCTGGCGCTGGGCCTTCTACGTCAACGTACCCGTAGCGATCCTGGTCGTCGCGGCGGCCGCCCGGACGATCCCCTCGGTGCGCGCCGCGGGGCGGCCGGCGATCGACTACCTGGGCATCGCGCTCGTCGCGGCCGGTTCCAGCGCGCTGATCCTGGCCACGAGTTGGGGCGGGAACGAGTACGCGTGGGGCTCGGCGGCCATCATCGGGCTGTTCGCGGGCGGGGCGGTGGCCCTCGCGCTGTTCTGCGTGGCCGAGACGCGGGCCGGGGAACCGATGCTGCCAATGCGGCTGTTCCGCAATCCCGTCTTCACGGTCTGCTCCGTGCTCAGCTTCGTCGTCGGCTTCGCGATGCTCGGGGCGATGACCTTCCTGCCGACGTACCTGCAGTACGTGGACGGGGATTCGGCCACCGTGTCCGGTGTGCGGACGCTGCCGCTGGTCATCGGCCTGCTGATCGCGTCGGTCTTCAGCGGCAACGCCACCAGCAGGACGGGGCGGTACCGGATCTTCCCCATCGTGGGCTGCCTGGTGATGGGCGTGGGGCTGTACCTGCTGTCCCGGATGGGCCCGCAGACCGGTGCCTGGCTGGAATCGGTGTACATGTTCGTGCTCGGTGCCGGCATCGGCCTGTGCATGCAGGTGCTGACGATCGCCGTGCAGAACACCGTCGACTACGCCGACCTCGGCACGGCCACCTCGGGCGTCACCTTCTTCCGTACGCTCGGCAGCTCCTTCGGGACCGCCGTCTTCGGCACGATCTACGCCAACAGCCTGGGGCCCGAGCTCAAGGCGGGGGTGGCGGAGGCGGCGCGGGCGACCGGGGCCGATCCGGCGCGGCTGGGCGAGGCGGCGCAGAGCCCGCAGGGCGTGCACGCGCTCGATCCGGCGCAGGCCGGCCCGGTCATCGGCGCCTACGCGCAGGCCCTGCACACGGTGTTCCTGTGGACCGTGCCCGTGGCGGCGGTGGGCTTCGTCGTGGCGCTCTTCCTCAAGCAGGTCCACCTGCGCGACACCGCCCGGGCCGGGTCCACGGACATGGGCGACGGCTTCGCCTCGCCGGCCACGGCCTCGGGGGACTCGGCCAAGCTGCTGGAGCTGGCGGTCGGGAAACTCGTACGGAACATGGGGCCGGAGCAGGCGCGCGCGATCGTCGCGGCCTGCGACACCAGGCTGGACATGGCGGGCGCGTGGGCGGTGATGCAGGTGGACCTGCTGACCCGGACGGTCGGCTACGCCAGCCTGGGGCTCATCGCGAACCGCCGCTCCCTGCCACCGGAGGTGCTGCTGCCGGTCTTCGACCGGATGGTCGACGAGGGGTACCTGACGCGGGAGGGCAACTTCTTCGCGCACACCGCGGCGGGGGCGCGGGAGGCCGCGGTCATCTCGCGCGCGTGGGCGGACTGGCTCGGAGACCAGCTGGAGAAGGACCGGGGGCGGCCGCGGAGCGCCGAACTGCGGGTGGCCGCGGACGCGATCGCGAAGCGGCTGCTGGCCGAGGACCTGGGCGAGGGCAACTTCGCACCGCGAGCGGCCGCGCGGGCGTAGGGCCGCCCGGCGGTGGTCGCGGCCATGGCGGCGACCACCGCGGCGACGAGCCGGCCGGTCTCCGCTACGGGGTGTCGGCGGCGGGGGTGTCGGCGGCGGAGGTGTCGGCGGCGGAGTGGTCGGCCAAGGGACGGTCGGCCGTCGGGTAGTCGTACGAGGGCACGTGCGGCAGGGACGTGAGCTCCGGGCGCCAGCTGCGCAGGACCGCCGCCGACGGGGCGTAGAGCGCGGCGGGGATCTCGGCGGGGGCGAACCACTGCCAGCGGACGATCTTGTGGGGCTCGGTGACGGCGGGCACGCCCTGCGCGGTGGTGGTGACGGCGGCTGCCGTCAGCCGGGTCACGCCGGACTTCGCTTCGATCTGGACGGAGAGGACCCGGATCCCCTCGGGGGCTGCCCGCAGATCCGTTTCCTCGGCCAGTTCCCGGGCGGCGGCCTGCTCGAAGCCCTCCCCTGGGTCGACCTTGCCGCCGGGCAGTTCCCAGCGGCCGTCGTGCGCCTGGCCGAGCAGCACGCGGCCGTCGGGGCCGATGACGACCAGCCCGACGCCGACGACGGCATTGGGCTGGGGGACGGCCCGCTCGGGGCGTTCGCCGGTCGTGGTGGTCATGGACGTCCTTCCTTCGGGGTGGTGGTGGGCCTGGCCCGTACGGGGATCCGCTCGCCCAGCAGCCGGTTCCGCCCGGACAGCACACACGGCCACTCGTAGCCCTCGTAGCCCTCGTGGACGCGGAGCTCCGGCTGCCCGGGCCGCGGCCCTTCGTGCGGCGGGAGGACTGCTGGAAGGCGTGCACCCCGCCGAAGGTGCGCGTCAGCGAGCTCCCGCTCCTCGGTGGTGGCCATGGCCCCATTTGCCACTTCGGCAACAACGTTTGTCAAGCGGGCTCGTGGTGGTGCGCTCCGCCGGGGCCGGAGGTGTACCGCGCCGCCCTGGGACACCTGTGCGGGTTTCGGCCAGGGTCCGTCCGCGCAGGCTCTGGGCGGTGTGATCGTCGTACGGTTCATCGGCTCAGGGGGCGCAATGGCACATGTGCTGGTCATCGGCGGAGGTCTCGGGGGACTGGCCACGGCCCTGCTCGCGGCGTGGCGGGGACACACGGCCGAACTCTTCGAGCGGGACACGCGCGCCCCGGGCATCGCGCTCGACCGCGACTTCTTCGGATGGCGGCGGCCGACCGTACCGCAGGCCACCCAGCCGCACGCGCTGCTGGGGGCCGCGCGGAACCTGCTGCGCGACGAACTGCCGGACGTGTACCAGGAGATGCTCCGGCTCGGGGCCCGCGAACGGCACGAGCTGGACTGGTTCGACGTGCGCCCGCCCGCGCGCCCCGGCGACGAGGACCTCGTCATGCTCCAGGCCAGGCGCATCGTGCTGGAGAGCGCCCTGGCGAGCGCCCTGCGCGCCGAACCGGGCGTCGTGGCGCGGTACGGGGAACCGGTGACCGGGCTGGCCACGGCCGGGGGCGGTGACGACGGGGACGTGATCCGGGTGACGGGAGTGACCACGGCCGCCGGGCGTTACGAGGGGGGACCTCGTGGTGGACGCGGGCGGACGGCGCGGCGGCGCCGAGCGGTGGCTGGCCGCCGCGGGCAGCCGCCCGCCCGTCGTGGAGCGGCACCGCACCGGGCTCGCGTACTTCTGCCGCTGGTACCGGCTGCCCGAGGGCATGGACGAGGGGCCGCGCCGGCCCTGGGCGGTCACGGGCGGCACCTTCGCCGGCTGCGCGGTCTTCCCCGCCGACAACCGGCTCTTCGCCGTGACGCTGTTCGTGCACACCGGCGACACCACGCGCTCCGCCCTGCGCGACCCCGCCGTGTTCGAGGCCGCAGCCCGCGCCTTCCCGCCCGGCGCGGCCTGGCTGGCCCTCGGCGCCGAGCCCCGGTCGGAGGTGCTGGCCACCGCGAGCCTGGACAACCGGTGGAGCGCGCTGGTCGACGAGCGGGGCCCGGTGGTGAGCGGGCTGGTGCCGGTCGGGGACGCGATCACGCACACCAACCCCACCCTCGGGCAGGGCACCTCGCTCGCCCTGTGGGCGGCGCGCAGGGTGGCCCGTACGGCGCACCAGGACCCCGGATCGGAGCGGTTTGCCGCCGACCACCACGCGTGGGCGGTGCGCACCCTGAAGCCGTGGTTCGACTTCCAGGTCGTCGCCGACGCGGCCATCGGCGAGCGGTTCGCGACCCGGGCGGCGCGTACGGGGACGGCCCGCGAGGTGGCCGCGCTGTTCGACTGCGCGCTGGAGGACCCGGAGGTGATGCGGGCCCGGGCCCGGGTCCGGCACCTGGCCGAGCCGCCGGAGCGGGCGTACGCGGATCCGGAGATCCAGGCCCGGGTGGCGCGCTGGCTGGCCGCGCGGCCGCACTACACGCCGAACACGGCGGGCCCGGGCCGGGCGGAGTGGGAGAAGCTGACGGCGGGATGACGCTTCCGCAGGCCGCAGGCCGCAGGCGTGAGGCGGCGGGCGGCGGGCGGGATGACGCATCAGCGGGCGGCGGGGGGCGGACCGAAAACCTCGGCGAGGTCGTATCCGACGGCTTCCTCCAACTGGGCGTAGGTGCAGCTCTCCGGCGCCCGGTCGGGCCGCCAGCGGCGGAACTGGGCGGTGTGCCGGAAGCGGTGGCCCTCCATGTGGTCGTAGGCGACCTCGACGACCCGCTCGGGGCGCAGCGCCACCCACGACAGGTCCTTCTTGCCGGTCCAGCGGCTCTGCGCCCCGGGCAGCCGGGCGTCTTCGTGGGCGGACTCCTCGGCCCAGGAGGCCCACGGATGGCCCTCGGGGTCCGGCATGCGCAGGGGTTCGAGCTCCTCGACCAGTTCGGCGCGGCGCTTCATGGGGAAGGCGGCGCACACGCCGACGTGCTGGAGGGAGCCGTGGTCGTCGTACAGGCCGAGGAGCAGCGATCCGACAATCGGACCGCTCTTGTGGAAACGGAAACCCGCGACGACGACGTCGGCCGTACGCTCGTGTTTGATCTTGAACATGAGGCGGGCATCGGGCCGGTAGGGGAGATGGAGGGGTTTGGCGATCACCCCGTCGAGCCCGGCGCCCTCGAACTGCTCGAACCACTCCTGCGCGAGTGCGGGATCGGTGGTCGCGGGCGCGAGGTGGACGGGGGGCTGAGCAGTGGAGAGGGCCTGGGCGAGGGCGCTGCGGCGGTCGGCCAGCGGAGTGTCGAGGAGCGCCTCGTCACCGAGGGCGAGCAGATCGAAGGCGACGAAGCTGGCCGGGTTGGTCTCGGCGAGCATCTTCACGCGGGATGCGGCGGGATGGATCCGCTCGGTCAGCCGGTCGAAGTCGAGGCGGCCGCCCCGCACGATCACGATCTCGCCGTCCACCACGCAGCGGTCGGGCAGGTTCTCCTTCAGGGCCGCCACCAGCTCGGGAAAGTACCTGGTCAGGCTCTTTCCCGTCCGGCTGCCGATCTCGACCTCGTCGCCGTCGCGGTGCACGATGGCACGGAAGCCGTCCCACTTGGCCTCGTACTGCATGCCGGGCGGGATCTTCGCCACGGACTTCGCGAGCATCGGCTTCACGGGCGGCATCACTGGCAGATCCATGGATCCGATTCTGCGGTGGTACGTCCGGCCCCGCCCGGTGTGCGCGCCCGGCCGGGCACGCCTACCGTGGCGCACATGGGTGCTGCGGGCAATGCCATCGAGCTGGAAGCGGGCGGGCGCACGGTACGGCTGTCCAGCCCGGACAAGGTGTACTTCCCGGAGCGCGGCCTCACCAAGCGGGACGTGGCCACGTACTACCTGGCCGTCGCGGACGGCATCACGCGCGCCCTGCGCAACCGGCCGACGACCCTCGAACGCTATCCGGACGGGGTGGAGGGCGAGTCCTTCTTCCAGAAGCGGGCCCCCAAGAACCTCCCCGACTGGATCCCGACCGCCCACATCGCCTTCCCCAGTGGACGCAGTGCCGACGAGATCTGCCCGACCGAGCCGGCCGCCGTCCTGTGGGCCGCCAACCTGGGCTGCCTCACCTTCCACCCCTGGCCGGTGCGGCGCGAGGACACCGACCGGCCCGACGAACTGCGCATCGACCTGGACCCCCAGCCCGGCACCGACTACCACCACGCGGTGGCCGCCGCCCACGAACTGCGCGCCCTGTTGGAGGAGCTGGGCCTGCGCGGCTGGCCCAAGACCTCGGGCGGCCGCGGGCTGCACGTCTTCGTGCCGATCGAGCCCCGCTGGACGTTCACCGAGGTCCGGCGGTGCGCCATCACCCTCGGCCGCGAGCTGGAACGCCGGATGCCGGGCAAGGTCACCACGGCCTGGTGGAAGGAGGAGCGCGGCGAGCGCATCTTCGTCGACTACAACCAGACGGCGCGCGACCGCACGATCGCCTCCGCCTACTCCGTCCGCCCGCGCCCGCACGCCCCGGTGTCGGCGCCGCTGCGCTGGGACGAGGTGGACGACGCCGAGCCGCGCGACTTCGACATCGTGACCATGCCGACCCGTTTCGCCGAACTGGGCGATCTGCACGCAGCGATGGACGAGCACGCCTTCAGCCTGGAGCCCGTACTGGAACTCGCCGAACGCGACGAGCACGACCACGGGCTGGGCGACATGCCCTACCCCCCGGACTACCCGAAGATGCCGGGCGAACCGAAGCGCGTCCAGCCGAGCCGGGCGAAGCACGAGGACTGACTCCTTATCCCCCCCGTCTCGCGATGGCGGTGGTGCGAGCCTAGTCTGGTTCTGCCGCCTTTGTCCCGGTACGGCAGGAGGCACACCGTGAGTTCCACGCACCGTCGGATGCGCAGGGGCTGCGTGGCAGTCGCCGCCGCAAGCCTGATCCTCACCCCGGCCGTCGCGGGATCCGCGTACGGGGCGCCCAGCACCCAGGGGCAGACCGTCTCCGCCGCCCCCGTCCCCCCGCCCTCCCCGGACGGCACTGCGCAATTCCCGCAGCTCACTCCGGCCGTCGCGGCGCAACTCGACGCGGCGATCCGCAAGGTCATGCGCGAGACGCAGGTGCCGGGTGTGGTGGCCGGCTTGTGGGCTCCGGGCAAGGGAAGTTACGTGAAGGCCTTCGGGGTCGCGGACAAGGCCACCGGCGCGCCGATGCGGACCGATGTCTACACGCGCATCGGCAGCGAGACCAAGACCTTCACCGTCACCGCCCTCCTCCGGCTCGTCGACCAGGGCAAGATCGGCCTGGACGACCCCATCGGCACGTACATCACCGGGGTTCCGAACGGGGACCGCATCACCCTGCGCGAACTCGCCGGAATGCGCAGCGGGCTCTTCAACTACAGCGAGGACGACGACTTCGACCAGGCACTCGAGTCCGGGCCCAACCGGATCTACACCCCCCAGCAGTTGCTCGACTACTCCTTCAAGCATCCGGTGCAGTTCGCACCGGACGAGAAGTTCGAGTACTCCAACACCAACCTGGTCCTGCTCGGCCTGGTGGTGGAGAAGGTCACCGGCCGGCCCCTCCACGACGTCATCCGGCAAGAGGTGTGGGAACCGGCCGGGCTGCGCCACACGCTCTTCCCGACCGACGCGTCCTTCCCCGAGCCGCACGCGCAGGGCTACACCGACCAGTCGTCATCGGGCAAGATCGTGGACTCGACCGACTGGAACCCGTCCTGGGCCTGGGCCGCGGGAGCGATGATCTCGGACCTGCAGGACCTGCGCAGCTGGGCACGCACCCTCGCCACCGGCACCCTGCTGACGCCCAAGACCCAGGCCGAGCGACTGAAGACCGTCACGATCGGCATTCCCGGCGACGGCTACGGGCTGGGGATCTTCAACGTCCAGGGCTGGCTCGGCCACAACGGCTCCCTGCCCGGCTACGAGGTCCTGGCCGTCTACCTGCCGCAGGCGCAGGCGACCATGGTCCTCCTGCTCAACACCGACGTCCTGCACAACGGCCAGGAACCCAGCACCCTCTTCGGCGAGGCCGTCACCCGCATCGTGACCCCTGACCACGTCTACCCGGGCCACAAGCAGTCTCCGCCGAAGGCCGGTTGAGGCGGGCAGGACCGGTGGCCGTTCCCCCGGGCGCTGTCAACAAGCCCCGGGAGGCGCGGTTCAGCGGCACAGGGCCGTGTCCACGACACGCTCGACACGGCTCATGGCTGCCTTGTCGGTCGGCTGGGCGGTCACTGCGACGCTGGCGGCGCGGCCGTCGTCGGTGACGCCGCCCCTGGTCTCGTATCCCGGGATGCTGCCGCCGTGGCCCCAGTACACACCGCCGCACGACAGGGGCGTACTCACCAGCCCCAGTCCGTAGCGGGCGCCGGAGGCGAAGGGGTGACCCGCGGGGACGGTGGCGCGCATCTGGGCGAGCTGGGCCGCCGGAAGGAGGCGGCCGGCCAAGAGCGCGGTGAAGAACCGGTTGAGGTCGGAGTTGGTGGAGATCATCTGACCTGCCGCCCAGCCCCAGGAGGGGTCCATTTCCGTGATGTCGCGCAGGGGGCCGCCTGCTCCCTCCTGGTAGTACCCGTGGGGATGGGGTTCCCGGATGGCCGCGTCACCGGGGGCGGGGAAGTAGGTGTGGCGCAGCCCGATGCGCTGGACGACGCGCTGGTCCACCTCCTCGGCGAGGGGGCGGCCGGTGACCTTCTGGACGATCAGGCCGGCGAGCACGTAGTTCGTGTTGCTGTACCCCCATGCCGTCCCGGGGGCGAAGCGGGCCTCGTGCCGGAGCGCGATGTCGAGGAGTTCGCGGGGGTCGTAGTACCGGACGTCCTCGCCGAGGTACTCGGTGTAGTTGGGAAGTCCGCTGGTCTGCTGCAGGAGCTGACGAACGGTGATCTGGCGTCCGTCGATCCCCTCCCCGCGGACGAGGCCCGGCAGATAGGCGTCGACCGGGGCGTCGAGGCCGATCTTCCCTTCACCGACCAGTTGCAGCACGACCACGGCGGTGAACACCTTCTGCCAGTGCTGGGCGCC
>NZ_JAGGOZ010000068.1 GCF_018614075.1 Streptomyces sp. ISL-94
GCCAACCATTCTTAGGGAACCCCGCCATGACCGATACCCCCGCCCTGGTCATCCGCCCCGCCACCGAGGCCGATCTGCCCGCCATCGTCGCCATGCTCGCCGACGACCCCCTCGGGGCCACTCGGGAATCCCCGGAGGACCTCACCCCGTACCTCGCGGCTCTCAAGCGCCTGGCCGAAGATCCGAACCAGCACCTGGTCGTCGCCGTCCGCGCGGACCGCGTCGTGGGCATCCTCCAGCTCACCATCGTCCCGGGCCTCTCCCGCAAGGGATCCACCCGCTCCATCATCGAAGGGGTCCGCGTCCACACCGACGAACGGGGCAGCGGCCTGGGTACCACCTTCGTCGAATGGGCCATCGAGAAGTCCCGCGACGAGAACTGCGACCTGGTGCAGTTGACCTCGGACGCGACCCGGACCGACGCCCACCGCTTCTACGAGCGGCTCGGCTTCGCCGCCTCCCACGTCGGGTTCAAACTTCAGCTCTGAGCGTCGGTGCCGTAGGCCGGCCGCCGTGTCGGCGGCCCGGCCTACGATCGGGAGGATGAGCCCCAGCCTTCCCCTCGTCAGCACCGCCGAGCGCCGCCACCGGCTCGGCCGTCGCCACCGCCTGGCTCCCTCGACTCGCGTCGCCACCGCTGCCCAGGCGGCGGACGCCGTCGTGGCCCTGCACGCCACCGACGCCGCGACCCTCTTCCTCTCCATCCGCGCCCGGCTCAGCGCGGGCGGCCCGGAGGCGATCGAACAGGCGCTCTACGAGGACGTGGGCCTTGTCCGGCTGCTGAGCATGCGCAACACGCTCTTCGCTGTCTCGAGGGACCTCGCTCCGCACGTCGACTCCTCCACCGCGCGGGCCATCGCCGTCAAAGAGCGCCGCACTCTCCTCAAGCACCTCGACGAGGACGGCCAGGGACTGGACGCCGCCTGGCTGGCCCAGGCCGAGAGCGCGGCGCTCGAAGCCCTCGACCGCAGCGGCCCCTGCACCGGCAGCCAGCTGTCAGCGGCCGTACCCGCCCTGCGCCGGAAGATCACCATCGGCAGGGGCAAGAAGTACGAGACGCAGACCGGTGTCGCCACCCGCGTCATCCGCCTGCTGGCCGCCGACGGCCGGATCCGGCGCGACCGCCCGCGCGGATCATGGACCTCCAGCCAGTTCCGCTGGGTCCACACCGAACCCTGGCCCGCCGTGCCCCCAGCCGAAGCCCGGGCCGAGATCGCCCGCCGCTGGCTCCACGCCTACGGTCCGGCCACCGAGACCGACCTCAGGTGGTGGACCGGCTGGACCCTCACCGACGTCCGCAAGGCCCTCGCGGCCGTGGGCCCCGACCAGGTCCGCCTCGACGACGGGACCACAGCCCTCGTCAGCCCCGGTGACACCACGCCCGAACCGGCCCCGGAGCCCTGGGCCGCCCTGTTGCCCGGGCTCGACCCCAGCGGCATGGGCTGGGCCGACCGCGGCTTCCACCTCGATCCCGCGCACCGGCCCGCCCTCTTCGACTACGCCGGCAACATCGGCCCCACCGTGTGGTGGAACGGCGAGATCGTCGGCGGCTGGGCCCAGCGCACCGACGGCCAGGTCGTCTGGCGGCTGCTGGGCAGCCCCGGCCGCGCCGCCGAGAAGGCGATCACCGCCGAGGCCGACCGCCTCGCCGCATGGGTGGGCGGCGCCCGCATCACCCCGCGCTTCCGCACCCCTCTGGAGCGCGAACTCGTCGCCTGAGCAAGGGCGTCAGCCGATACCCCGCCAGCCCTGCGGGTCCACCCCGCCGGGCACCGGGGCCTGGGCGTCGTACGGCTCCCGCGTGAACACGAAGGACGCCAGATCGAGGTGGCTCACCGAGCCGTCGGCACGGCGTACCGCCCGCAGCGTCTCTCCCGCGTAGTAGCCGGACAGGCCCGTCCACGTGCCGTCCGGCTCCGCACGGAAGCGGGCGGTGCGACCGGCCGCGCCCACCGGGGCGAGCTCCAGCGACCCGTCCGCCTTCAGCCGCACGACGTGCGGCAAGGTCCCCCAGTACCAGGGGCCGCACACCTCCAGCGGGACCTGATCGGCTTCCCGGAAGGGCCGCCACGGCTGCGGGAACCGCGGCTCGGCGTCCGCCACGATCGCCACCAGGTCCGCGGCCACCGAGGAGGCCGGCAGGCCCGAGGTGCAGTTCGCGAGCACCACCGCCGCCACGTCGTCCGCCTCGCTCAGCAACAGCCCCGCGACGAACCCCGGCAGCGATCCGCTGTGCCCCGCGAGCTGGCGCTCGCCCTGGGCCGTCAACTGCATCCCCAGCCCGTAGCCGAGCTCGGCGAAGCCCGGTTCCGGCGGCGCCGCCGACGTACGCATCTCCCGTACGGACTTGGCGCTCAGCACGCGCTCGTCCCCGCGCAGCAGGAAGTCCGCGAACCGCGCCAGGTCCCGCGTCGTGGACCACAGCTGGCCGGCAGGCGCCATGAGGCCCAGGTCCTCCAGCGGCTCGGGCAGCATCACGTCCGCCCAGGGGTGTACCGCCCAGCCGCCCGCGTGCGGCGCCTGCGGCAGCCCGCTCGTCCGGTCCAGACCCAGCGGTTCCAGCACCTCGGCCCGCAGCACCTCTTCCCACGGCTTGCCGCGCAGTGCCTCGACGAGCGAACCCAGCAGTGTGTAACCCGGGTTGGAGTAGTGGTGCCGGCTTCCGGGCGTGTGCCGGAACGGCTCGTCGCCCAGGACGTCGGCGAGCTCGGGCCGCAGCCCGCCCGGCGTGCGCTCCCACCACTCGCCGGGTGTTTCCGCCGCCAGACCGCCGGTGTGGGCCAGCAACTGAGCGACGGTCACCTCGCCGGCGCCGGTACCGGGCAGGTGCTTCTCCAGCTGATCCGCGAGCCCCAGCAGCCCCTCGTCCCGCAGCCGCATCACGAGAACAGCGGTGAAGGTCTTGCTGATCGACCCGATCCGGTACTGGACGTTCCCGTCGGGGCCGTGCCCCTCCACCGAGGTCCGGGAGCCCTCCCAGACCACTTCCCCGCCCCGCACGACGGCCGCCACCACGGACGGCGCCCGCCCTTCGCTCTGGGCGACGGCGATCCGGTGCCTCAGCGCACGCCGGGTGGCAGGGAGAAGTTCAAGGTCCTCAGAGAGCTCATCCATGATCGGATGCTACGTGTTGGCCATGTCCACGAAGCGCGAATAGTGGCCCTGGAAGGCGACGGTGATCGTGGCCGTAGGGCCGTTACGGTGTTTCGCCACGATCAGGTCCGCCTCACCCGCGCGCGGGGACTCCTTCTCGTACGCGTCCTCACGGTGCAGCAGGATCACCATGTCGGCGTCCTGCTCGATCGAGCCCGACTCACGCAGGTCGGAGACCATCGGCTTCTTGTCGGTGCGCTGTTCCGGGCCACGGTTCAGCTGGGAGAGCGCGATCACGGGGACCTCGAGCTCCTTCGCCAGCAGCTTGAGGTTTCGCGACATGTCCGAGACCTCCTGCTGGCGGCTCTCGGGACGGCGCGAGCCGCCCGACTGCATCAGCTGGAGGTAGTCGATGACCACGAGCGAGAGGTCATTGCGCTGTTTGAGCCGGCGGCACTTGGCCCGGATCTCCATCATCGACAGGTTGGGGGAGTCGTCGATGTACAGGGGGGCGGCGGAGACGTCCGGCATCCGGCGGGCCAGCCGGGTCCAGTCGTCGTCCGTCATCGTCCCCGAGCGCATGTGGTGCAGAGCCACCCGGGCCTCCGCCGACAGCAGGCGCATCGCGATCTCGTTGCGCCCCATTTCGAGGGAGAAGATCACGCTCGGCAGGTTGCTCTTGATGGAGCAGGCCCGGGCGAAGTCCAGCGCGAGGGTGGACTTGCCCATCGCGGGACGGGCGGCGATGACGATCATCTGGCCCGGGTGCAGGCCGTTGGTCAGCGAGTCGAGATCCGTGAAGCCGGTCGGAACGCCCGACATCTGGCCGCTGCGCGACCCGATCGCCTCGATCTCGTCGAGGGCGCCCTCCATGATGTCGCCCAGCGGCAGGTAGTCCTCGGAGGTCCGCTGCTCGGTGACGGCGTAGATCTCGGCCTGGGCGCTGTTGACGATCTCGTCGACGTCGCCGTCGGCGGCGTAGCCCATCTGCGTGATCTTCGTACCGGCGGCGACGAGGCGGCGCAGGACGGCTCGCTCGTGGACGATCTCCGCGTAGTACTCGGCGTTCGCAGCGGTCGGGACGGACTGCACCAGCGTGTGCAGGTACGAGGCCCCGCCGACCTTGCCGATCTCACCGCGCCGGGTCAGTTCGGCGCCGACGGTGATCGGGTCGGCCGGCTCGCCCTTCGCGTACAGGTCGAGGATGGCCTGGTAGATCGTTTCGTGCGAGGGCCGGTAGAAATCGTGTCCCTTGAGGACCTCGACCACGTCGGCGATCGCGTCCTTGGACAGCAGCATGCCGCCGAGGACCGACTGCTCGGCGTCGAGGTCCTGTGGGGGGACGCGCTCGAAGCCGCCACCGCCGCCGTCCCAGGAGCCGCCCTCGCGGCCCCGGTCGTGCTGTTCGTCCCCGCGGCCGCGGCCCTCGCCGTTACGGCGCGGACGGGCGGGCAGACGGTCGCCAGGACCGCTGTCGGCCCAAGGGTCGTCCATGGGCTCGGGCATGCTCACCGGGCCGCCTCCTCCCGTCCGCAACGCGGACCTCGCCGTGCCGACTCTTTCTACGACACGGCTCTGACATTTGGGGCACCCGAAACGGCTCACGGCGAGACGGGCAACGCACCACGGTAGGGCCGCGAGCGGCGTCAGCCAATCTTGTTATCCACAGGCTGTGTGGATGAGATGTGGACGACGGCGCCAATGCTGTGGGTAAGTCGCCGGAAGCTGTGCACGGACCGGGGGACGACGCTGTGGACAAAATCACCTGCCCCACCTCCACACCCGCACTGACCTGCTATTTTGCGGTTCGGAGCCCGCTCGACGGAAAAATCTTGGCCACTGTCTCAAGATCACCTCCAACGGGTCCGAAGGAACGCCCTAGTCAGGACCTCAGTAAGGATCCAACGACCCTTGCATCCATTACCTGTGGAAGATTAGATTGAGCCCATGACACAGGCCCCCGCAGCACCGAAGGCTGCGCCGAGACGGCACGACCGCGAGATCTTCGCACTCGCCGTTCCCGCCTTCGGCGCACTCGTCGCCGAACCCCTCTTCGTGATGGCCGACAGCGCCATTGTGGGACACCTCGGCACACCTCAGCTGGCGGGCCTCGGTATCGCAGCCGCTCTCCTCACCACCGCCGTCAGCGTCTTTGTCTTCCTCGCCTACGCCACCACCGCGGCCGTCTCCCGCCGGGTCGGGTCGGGCGACCTCCAGGCCGCGATCCGGCAGGGCATGGACGGCATCTGGCTCGCCCTGCTGATCGGCGCGGCCGTCATCGCCGTGGTCCTGCCCGCGGCGCCCTCGCTGATCTCCCTCTTCGGGGCCTCCGACACCGTCGCCCCGTACGCGATCACCTATCTGCGGATCTCCGCGCTCGGCATCCCGGCCATGCTCATGGTCCTGGCCGCCACGGGTGTCATCCGCGGCCTCCAGGACACCCGCACCCCGCTCTACGTCGCAGTCGGGGGCTTCGCCCTCAACGCAGGCCTGAACGCCCTCCTCGTCTACGGCGCCGGCCTGGGGATCGCCGGCTCCGCCTGGGGCACGGTCATCGCCCAGTGCGCCATGGCCGCCGCCTACCTGGTCGTCGTCGTCCGCGGGGCCCGGCGGCACGGGGCCTCGCTGCGCCCCGACCTCGCGGGGATCCGGGCCTGTGCACAGGCCGGCGCACCGCTGCTGGTCCGCACCCTGTCGCTGCGCGCCATCCTGATGATCGCGACGGCCGTGGCAGCCCGGCTCGGCGACGCCGACATCGCGGCCCACCAGATCCTGCTCTCCCTGTGGAGCCTGCTCGCCTTCGCCCTGGACGCCATCGCGATCGCCGGGCAGGCGATCATCGGGCGCTACTTGGGTGCGGGCGACACCGAGGGCGCCAAGGCCGTCTGCCGCCGCATGGTGCAGTGGGGGATCGCCGCGGGCGTCGTCCTCGGCCTGCTGGTCGTCCTGGCCAGTCCCGTGTTCATTCCGCTGTTCACCAGCGACCCGGCGGTCGAGGACACCCTGCTGCCTGCCCTCCTCGTCGTGGCTCTCTCCCAGCCCGTCTCCGGCATCGTCTTCGTGCTCGACGGGGTCTTGATGGGCGCAGGCGACGGCGGCTACCTGGCCAGGGCGATGCTGCTGACGCTGGCTGTGTTCACCCCGGCGGCCCTCCTCGTCCCGACCGTGGGAGGCGGCCTGACGACGCTCTGGTGGGCGATGACCCTCATGATGCTGGCCCGGATGGTCACCCTCCAGCTGCGCGCCCGCTCGGGCCGCTGGCTGGTCGCGGGAGCCACCCGCTGAACCACGGGGCATGTTTCACGTGAAACATCGCCCCTCACCCAGCCCAGATGTTTCACGTGAAACACCATCTGCGACCGGCAACGACGAAGGGCCGCACCCCAGGGGGTGCGGCCCTTCATGCGCAGCCCTTAGGCGGCGACGACCTCGATGCCCACGTTCGCGGCCACGTCGGCGTGCAGACGCACGGAGACCTGGTACGAACCGAGGGTCTTGATCGGGGAGCCCAGCTCAACGCGGCGCTTGTCGACCTTCGGGCCACCGGAAGCCTCGATCGCCGTGGCGATGTCGGCCGGGGTCACGGAACCGAAGAGACGACCGGCGTCACCCGCGCGGGTGGCCAGACGGACCTTCACGCCCTCGAGCTTGGCCTTGACTTCGTTGGCCTGCTCGATGGTCGCGATCTCGTGGATCTTGCGGGCGCGGCGGATCTGCGCCACGTCCTTCTCGCCACCCTTGGTCCAGCGGATCGCGAAACCACGCGGGACCAGGTAGTTGCGAGCGTAACCGTCCTTGACGTCGACGACATCGCCGGCGGCACCGAGGCCAGAAACCTCGTGGGTCAGGATGATCTTCATTAGTCGGTCACCCTTTCCTTATCGCGCGGTGGACGTGTAGGGCAGCAGCGCCATCTCACGGCTGTTCTTGACGGCCGTGGCGACGTCACGCTGGTGCTGCGTGCAGTTGCCGGTAACGCGGCGGGCACGGATCTTGCCGCGGTCGGAAATGAACTTCCGCAGCATGTTCGTGTCCTTGTAGTCCACGTAAGCGGTCTTGTCCTTGCAGAACGCGCAGACCTTCTTCTTAGGCTTGCGCACAGGCGGCTTCGCCATTGTGTCTCTCCTGTGAAATCAAGAAGTGGGGTTGCGAGCTGCCCTAGAAGGGCGGCTCGTCCGAGTAGCCACCACCGGAGCCGCCGGAGCTTCCGCCCCAACCGCCCCCGCTGCCGCCCTGCTGCTGCTGGCCGCCGGCCGGCGCGCTGGACGCCCACGGGTCGTCGGAGGGAGCTCCGCCGCCCTGAGGTGCGGCGCCGCTGGGGGCTCCGCCCCAGCCACCGCCGCCGCCACCCTGCTGCTGACCGCCGCCGCCGTATCCACCCTGGCCACCGCGACCGGTGGTCTTGGCGACCTTGGCCGTGGCGGTCTTCAGGCTGGGGCCGACTTCCTCGACGTCCAGCTCATAGACCGTGCGCTTGACACCCTCACGGTCCTCGTACGACCGCTGCTTCAGCCGGCCCTGCACGATGACGCGCATGCCCCGCTGAAGGGACTCGGCGACGTT
Organism: Streptomyces sp. ISL-94; assembly: GCF_018614075.1. Taxonomy (GTDB): domain Bacteria; phylum Actinomycetota; class Actinomycetes; order Streptomycetales; family Streptomycetaceae; genus Streptomyces. Next base: position 7,657 of record NZ_JAGGOZ010000068.1, read on the forward strand.
TTCCGCCGCCTGACGCCAGACCGAGCAGGTCAGGAACAGGCCTTCGCCGTCCTTCCACTCATTGGTCTGCTTGTCGAAGATGCGGGGAGTGGACGCGACACGGAACTTCGCGACCGCCGCACCCGAGGGGGTGAAGCGCAGCTCGGGGTCGTCGACGAGATTGCCGACGACCGTGATGACGGTCTCGCCTGCCATGGATGAACCTCTCGGCGGGGATTTGCTGCTGGGCTGCTGTGCTACTCGGTCCCGATTACCGCTGAACCGAAGTTCAGTGGGTCTCGGGGCGAAGGACCTTGGTCCGGAGAACCGACTCGTTCAGGTTCATCTGTCGGTCAAGCTCCTTGACGACCGCAGGCTCGGCCTGAAGGTCGATGACCGAGTAGATGCCCTCGGGCTTCTTCTTGATCTCGTAAGCGAGACGACGACGGCCCCAGGTGTCGACCTTCTCGACCTTTCCGTTGCCCTCACGGACGACAGAAAGGAAGTTCTCGATCAGCGGGGAGACAGCGCGCTCCTCGAGATCGGGGTCGAGGATGACCATCACTTCGTAGTGACGCATGTGGAACCCACCTCCTTTGGACTCAGCGGCCACGGTCGTTCCGTGGCAGGAGGGTCGTGATGCGTGCGCACGGCGTCCGCAGAACAGACACCGCGCAGACCGTACAGACTACCTGCTCGACTCCTTCCGGTTGAAATCCGACGGCAGGGGGACACAATCTGTATCCATCGGGTGTGCTCGGTGCTATGCCCTCCCGGCCCCTCGGGAGGCGGCCCCGCAGCACCGCTCTGCTTCAGCCAGGAGGTGCCTTCCGATGGCACAGGCCATGCGACGCCAGTCCGACATCTCGCTGCTCGCGACGGACGGCAAGCCCCACCCGCTCCAGGACACCCTGCTCGCGATCACCCTCGTCCTCGGCGCCGTGGCGTTCGTCACGGCGTTCTTCCACAACCTGCACCTGATCAGCTCGTGGACAGGGCTCCTCGGGATCCTGACCGGCGCGTACGGACAGTTCGTCTCCGTCACGACACGCGAGCGCTTCGCGCTGATCATCGGCCTTGGCGCTGCTGCCATCGGCTTCTTCCTCGGAATGGCGCACGGCGGCCTCTTCGGCGGCTGGCTGGGCTGACCGGGGGAACCTCCGCGACGGGGCGCCGGCCTCCCACCGGCCCAGGTACCGGCCTGTCCCCCAGATGGGTGGCGCCTCTGTCGCAGTAGGCTTCGCGCCATAGCCAGCGAAGCCGCCGGAGGAGACACCCCGCATGAGCCTGTCCCTGAGCACCATCAGCCGAGAGCAGCACCTGGCCTACCTCCAGAGCCTGCCTTCGGCTAGCCACTGCCAGGTCCCGGCATGGGCCGACGTCAAGAACGAGTGGCGCTCGGAGAACCTCGGCTGGTTCGACAAGTCCGGTGAACTCGTCGGGGTCGCGCTCGTGTTGTACCGCCAGCTGCCCAAGGTGAAGCGGTACCTCGCGTACCTCCCCGAGGGCCCGGTCATCAACTGGTACGCCCCGAATCTGGAGGAGTGGCTCCAGCCGATGCTGGCCCACCTCAAGAACCAGGGCGCCTTCACCGTGAAGATGGGCCCGCCGGTCGTCATCCGCCGCTGGAACGCGGCCGCCATCAAGGCCGGCATCCAGGACCCGGAGGTCAAGCGCCTGCGCGACGTGGAGGCCTCGGTCATCGAACCCCGCGCCTTCGAGGTGTCCGACAAGCTGCGCCGTATGGGCTGGCAGCAGGCGGAGGACGGCGGCGCCGGCTTCGGCGACGTCCAGCCCCGCTACGTCTTCCAGGTGCCGCTGGCGAACCGCTCGCTGGACGACGTCCTCAAGGGCTTCAACCAGCTGTGGCGCCGCAACATCAAGAAGGCCGAGAAGGCCGGCGTCGAGGTCGTCCAGGGCGGTTACGAGGACCTGCCGACCTGGCAGCACCTGTACGAGATCACGGCCGAGCGCGACAAGTTCCGTCCGCGCCCGCTCAGCTACTTCCAGCGCCAGTGGACGGCCCTCAACTCCGAGGACCCCAACCGGATGCGCCTCTACATCGCGAAGCACGAGGGGGAGCCGCTGGCCGCCGCCACGATGCTCACCGTCGGCCAGCACGTCTGGTACTCGTACGGCGCCTCCGCCAACCACAAGCGCGAGGTACGGCCCTCGAACGCCATGCAGTGGCGCATGCTGCGCGACTCCTACGCGCTGGGTGCCGGCGTCTACGACCTGCGCGGCATCTCTGACACGCTGGACGAGAACGACCACCTGTTCGGTCTGATCCAGTTCAAGGTCGGCACGGGCGGCGAGGCCGTCGAGTACGTCGGCGAGTGGGACTTCCCGCTCAACAAGATGCTGCACAAGGCGCTCGACATCTACATGTCGCGTCGCTGACCCCCTACCCACCCACCCACGCACCGCTGCACCCGCAGCTTTTCAGGAGAGGTTCCGGACGGGCATGGCGCTCACGCTCTACGTCGACACCGCGCGCTGGCGTGCGCACCAGAAGCAGATCCAGGACCGGTTCCCCGGGATGATCCCGGTCTGCAAGGGCAACGGCTACGGCTTCGGCCACGAGCGGCTGTGCGAGGAGGCGACCCGGCTGGGCGCCGACGTACTGGCCGTCGGGACGACGTACGAGGCGGCGAGCATCAAGGACTGGTTCGGCGGCGACCTGCTCGTCCTCACCCCGTTCCGGCGGGGCGAGGACCCGGTGCCGCTGCCGGACCGGGTGATCCGCTCGGTGTCCTCGCTGGACGGGGTCCGCGGCCTGGTCGGCGCCCGGGTGGTCATCGAGTGCATGAGCTCGATGCGCCGCCACGGCGTCTCCGAGCAGGACCTGGGGCAGCTCCACGCGGCGATCGAGGACGTCCGGCTGGAGGGCTTCGCCCTGCACCTGCCGCTGGACCGCCCGGACGGCTCGGACGCCGTCGAGGAGGTCATCGGCTGGATGGACCGGCTGCGCGCGGCCCGGCTGCCGCTGCACACCATGTTCGTCAGCCACCTCCGGGCCGAGGAACTGGCCCGGCTCCAGCAGCAGTTCCCGCAGACCCGCTTCCGTGCCCGCATCGGCACGCGGCTGTGGCTGGGCGACCACGAGGCCACCGAGTACCGCGGTGCGGTCCTCGACGTCACGCGCGTGGCCAAGGGCGACCGCTTCGGCTACCGCCAGCAGAAGGCCGCCTCCGACGGCTGGCTGGTCGTGGTGGCCGGCGGTACGTCGCACGGGGTGGGCCTGGAGGCCCCCAAGGCCCTCCACGGCGTGATGCCGCGCGCCAAGGGCGTTGCCCGTGCGGGCCTGGCCACGGTCAACCGGAACCTGTCGCCGTTCGTGTGGGCGGGCAAGCAGCGCTGGTTCGCCGAGCCGCCGCACATGCAGGTGTCGATCCTGTTCGTGCCGTCGGACTCACCCGAGCCCAAGGTCGGCGACGAGCTCGTGGCGCACCTGCGCCACACCACGACGCAGTTCGACCGGGTGCTCGACGCCTGATCCGCTCCGGGCCGGTCCACGACCGGCCGGCCCGGTCAGTCCCTGGGGCTCGTGCCCCAGTCGACCCGCTGTCCGTCCGAGGGCGTCGCGTACCGCGGCGCCCTCGCCGCGTCCGACAGCACGAACACGTCCTCGGCCCCGTCCAGGACACCGCCGGACGGGTCGTCCGAGCCGTCCCGGCGTACGACGTCCCGCTCGGGCATCAGGATGTCGCGGACGATGACCGCGCACAGGTAGACGGTGGCCAGCAGGTGGGCCGTGATCGCCAGCTGGTAGCCCTCGACGGGCAGTCCCTGGTGCTTGTCCCCGCTGGTCGTGTAGGCCAGGTAGAACCAGATCCCGAGGAAGTGCAGGACCTCGCCGGCCTGCCAGATCAGGAAGTCCCGCCAGCGCGGCCGGGCCAGCGCGGCGAGCGGGATGAGCCACAGCACGTACTGCGGTGAGTAGACCTTGTTCGCCAGGATGAAGACGGCGACGACCAGGAAGGCCAGCTGCGCGAAGCGGGGCCGCCGGGGGGCGGTCAGGGTGAGCAGTCCGATCGCCCCGCACAGGAGCAGCGTCAGCCCCGTCGCGTACGTGTTGGCGTCTTCCAGGGGGTTGCCGGAGCGCTGGGAGATCAGCAGCCACACGGAGCCGAAGTCGATGGGGCGTTCCTGGCTGAAGGTGTAGAACTTCGTCCAGCCCTCCCAGGCGAAGGCCATGACGGGCAGGTTGACCACCAGCCACGCTCCGGCCGCGCCGAGGGCGGCGGCGCCGAAGTCCCGCCACTTGCCGGCCCGCCAGCAGAGCACGAACAACACCCCGAGCAGCAGGACGGGATAGAGCTTCGCGGCGGTCGCCAGGCCGATGAAGACGCCGAAGAGGACCGTCCGGCCGCGTGACCACATGAGCATCCCCGCGGCGGTCAGGGCGATGGCCAGCAGGTCCCAGTTGATCGTCGCGGTGAGCGCGAAGGCCGGCGCGAGGGCGAAGAGCAGGGCGTCCCAGGGGCGGCGGCGGTGGGTGCGGGCCACGCACACGGCGATGACCGACGCGCAGGCCATCAGCATGCCCGTGTTGACCATCCAGTACATCTGTTCGCGGTGCTGCATGGAGCCGCTGCCCGGGGTCAGCCAGGAGGCGATCTCCATGAAGAGCCCGGTGAGCACCGGGTACTCCAGGTACTCCATGTCGCCGGGCAGCCGGTCGAAGTAGGGCGTGAGATTGTCGGCGAAGCCGCGCACCGCGTACAGGTGCGGGATGTCGGAGTAGCAGGCGTGGGTGTACTGCGAGCCCGCTCCCCGGAACCACGCCCAGTCGTAGCAGGGCAGCTTCTGCACCATGCCCAGGGCGAACATGCCGATGGCGATGAGGGCCACCACGCGGACGGGCCCCAGCCAGTGGCCGCCCAGCCGGGCGTAGCGGCCGAGCGGGCCACCGATGAACTCACTGCCGGCCGCCGCGACCTCGTCCTGCCGGGTGGGCAGTACGGGGCGGTCCTCGTGCACCTTGGTCATGGGCTCATCCTGCCGTACGGGGCCGGACATGGGGGGAAGGCCGTCGCACCGGGTGCGACGGCCTTCCCCCAGCGGTCGGCGGTCCGACTACTGACTCGGTGCCAAGGTGGGCCAGCCGGTCTGGCGGCCCGGTTTGCCGCTGGTCGTCGGAGACGGCGATCCGCTGGGTCCGCCGCTGGATCCACCGTTCGTGGTGCCCTCGGTGGTCCCCGACGTGGGGTCGGGGTCGCAGTACAGCTCCCACGGCTTGCACGACGGCTTGCCGCCCTTGGACGGGGACGGGGACGGCGGCGGGGCGGAGCTCGTCGCCGGCATCGAGGGAGTGGCGGACGGCGGCGCGACGGCCGAGGGGGTGGGGGAGGGGGCTCCGGCGGAGTCGGCGGTGACGCCGATGTCCTCGGCCTCAGGGAACGGCTTGACCGGCATGCCCTTGAGCGCCTCGCGCATGTACTCGGTCCAGATCACGGCCGGGATGTCACCACCGTGGATGGAGTCGGTGCCACCCACGCCGTTCATGGACCTCAGTTCCTTCCCCGCGGAATTGGGGTCCGTGCGGAAGAGGGTGACGGAGGTCGCGAGCTCGGGGGTGTAGCCGACGAACCAGGCCGACTTGTTCTGGTCGGTGGTACCGGTCTTGCCCGCGGCGGGCCGGCCCAGCTTCTTGACCTTGGTGCCGGTGCCGTTCTGGACCACGTTCTCCAGGACCTTGGTGACGTTGTCGGCGATGGAGCTGTCCATGGCCCGCTCGTCCTTGGGCGCCTCGAAGCCGCTCAGGGCCTCGCCGTCCTTCTCGACTTTGGTCACGGAGAAGGGCTCGCGGTGCGTACCGGAGGCGGCGAAGGTGGCGTACGAGTCGGCCATGCGGATGGCACTCGGGGTCGAGGTGCCCAGCGCGAACGAGGCGGTGTTGTCCTTGTCCATCGAATCTTCGAGGATCCCGGTCGACTTGGCCACGTCACGCACCTTGGCGTGACCGACGTCGAAGACGAGCTGGGCGAAGGGGACGTTGATGGACTTCTCCATCGCCTCGGTGAGGGTCACGTAGCCGTGGGCCGTGGGGCTCTCGTTCTTCTGCCGGAACGGCTTGCCGTCCTTGTCCATCAGTGGCTGGCCCTGACGGTTCTTGATCACGGTGAGGTCGTCGGCCAGGTACTTGCTGTCGGGCGAGATGCCCCGGCCCTTGGAGTTCTGGGTGCCGTACTGCATCGCCGCCGCCAGGACGTACGGCTTCCAGGTCGAGCCGACCGGGACGCCGATGGTGTTGGCGTTGTTGGTGAAGTGCTTCTGATCCCAGCCGGGCCCGCCGTACAGGGCCACGATCGCGCCGCTCTTCACGTCGACGGAGGCGGCGCCGAACTGCACGAAGGTGTCGAGGTCGGGGCGCTTCTTCTCGTCGAGGAAGTCGTTGCGGGTGTCCTCGACGGCCTTGACCAGCGCGTCCACCTTCGGCTTCTGGAAGGTGGTGTGGATCTGGTACCCGCCCAGGGCCATCTGCTCGGCGGTGATGTTCTTGGTCTTCATCACGTACTGCTTGGCCGTCTCGACCAGGTAGCCGATCTGGCCGGACATGCCGCGGGCCTGCTCGGATTCCACCCGGGCGGGGAAGTCGGAGGGCTGGTACTTGGCCCGCTCCTCCTTGGTCATCCGGCCGACCTCGACCTCGCGGTCCAGCACCCAGGCCCAGCGCTTCCTGGCCCGGTCCTCGTTGAGGGCGGGGGTGGCCGCGGCGCCGATGCCGCCATCCGGGTTGTACAGGTTGGGGCCCTTGAGCACGGAAGCCAGGAAGGCGCACTCGGACGGGTTCAGGTCCTGGGAGTCCTTGCCGAAGTAGGCGCGGGCCGCGGCCTGGATTCCGTAGGCGTCCCGGCCGTAGTAGGCGGTGTTCAGGTAGCCCGCGAGGACCTTGTCCTTGTCTACCGAGACGCCCAGCCTGATCGCGATGAAGAGCTCGGTGGCCTTCCGCTTGAGCGTCTGGTCCGAGTCGAGGTAGGTGTTCTTCACGTACTGCTGGGTGATCGTCGAGCCGCCCTGGGTGGAGCCGCCCGTGGCCATGTTCCACACGGCGCGGGCGATGCCCATCGGGTCGACGCCCTTGTCCGTCTCGAAGGACTGGTTCTCCGCGGCGATCACGGCGTCCCTCATCGACCGGGGGATCTTGTCGATGGTCACGATCTGCCGGTTCATCGAGCCGCCGGTCGCGACCATCTGGCTGCCGTCCTCCCAGAAGAAGACGTTGTTCTGCGCCTGGGCCGCCTTGTTCGGGTCGGGTGTGTTGACCATGGCGATGCCGACACCGGCTCCGGCCGTGATGATCGCGAAGAAGCCCAGGACCGTACCGCCGACGAACTTCCAGGACGGTACGAAGCGCTTCCAGCCGTCCCGGTCGGACCGCGGGTAGTTGATGAGCCGCTTGTCCGGGCGGCCCGAGCCGCGCGCGGCCTTGGCGGAGCCGCGTCCGCGGCCCGTGGAACCTCTCTGTGCGGCCCGGCGGGCCCCGGCTCTGCTCCCCTGCGCGGAACGTTCCGCATAGGAGCCGCTGGGCGACGCGGTGGGGACGTCACGTCCGGCCTCGGCGCCCCGGCCGGGGCGCTGCTGGGCGGCCCGGCGGGCCGAGGCTCGCCCACCACCCTGGGGCTGCGGCGGTTTACGGCGGTGCTCGCTCATCGAACGACTACTCCTCGGGCAGGCGAGTGGCCTGGAAGCGGCAGGTGAATTCCGGTTCCCCCGGTGTCATGGCGCACAGACTACGCACGGTCAAAACCCCAACAGTGCCGAAGTTCACCCCAAATCAGGCAACTTGCCTCGTACGAATTGGTGATGTGACGCCGGTCACCACGTCCCCACTTGTCGTCGGCCCCGACCCGTTCTATCGTCTGGATGTATCGAGCCGATACATCAGCTCGGTATAAAGACTCAGTGTCGGAGGAGAGGCAGGCGGATGAGCAGACGCTCAGGCATCCTCGAATTCGCCGTCCTCGGCCTGCTTCGCGAATCCCCCATGCACGGCTACGAGCTGCGGAAGCGGCTCAACACGTCACTGGGGGTGTTCAGGGCCTTCAGCTACGGGACGCTCTATCCCTGCCTCAAGACGCTGGTCGCCAACGGCTGGTTGATCGAAGAGCCGGGCAACGCCCCGGAAGACGCTCTCGCCGCTTCACTCGCAGGGCGCCGCGCCAAGATCGTCTATCGGTTGACGGCCGCGGGCAAGGAGCACTTCGAGGAGCTCCTCTCCCACACCGGCCCCGACACCTGGGAGGACGAGTCCTTCGCCGCCCGCTTCGCCTTCTTCGGTCAGACCGAGCGAGAAGTGCGCATGCGGGTACTGGAGGGCCGCCGCAGCCGGCTGGAGGAGCGCCTGGAGAAGATGCGCGCCTCACTGGCCCGCACGCGAGAGCGCCTCGACGACTACACGCTCGAGCTGCAGCGACACGGCATGGAGTCCGTGGAGCGCGAAGTGCGCTGGCTGAACGAGCTCATCGAGAGCGAGCGGGCGGGACGGGATCAGAGACGACCCGGCCCATCCGACGACACCGCAAAATGAGGCCTGCATCTCGCAGGCCTCGTACGAGAACAAACAGGGAGCAACCGGAATGGGTTCGGTTCGCGTAGCCATCGTAGGCGTGGGCAACTGCGCCGCCTCGCTGGTGCAGGGCGTCGAGTACTACAAGGACGCCGACCCGGCGGCCAAGGTCCCCGGTCTGATGCACGTCCAGTTCGGCGACTACCACGTGCGTGACATCGAGTTCGTCGCCGCGTTCGACGTCGACGCGAAGAAGGTCGGCCTCGACCTTTCGGACGCCATCGGCGCCAGCGAGAACAACACCATCAAGATCTGCGACGTCCCGAACACCGGCGTGACCGTGCAGCGCGGCCACACCCTGGACGGCCTGGGCAAGTACTACCGCATGACCATCGAGGAGTCCGCCGAGGCTCCGGCCGACGTGGTGCAGATCCTCAAGGACCGCCAGGTCGACGTCCTGATCTGCTACCTGCCCGTCGGCTCCGAGGCTGCGGCGAAGTTCTACGCCCAGTGCGCCATCGACGCCAAGGTCGCCTTCGTCAACGCTCTCCCGGTCTTCATCGCCGGCACCAAGGAGTGGGCGGACAAGTTCACCGAGGCCGGTGTCCCGATCGTCGGCGACGACATCAAGTCGCAGGTCGGCGCCACCATCACGCACCGTGTGATGGCGAAGCTGTTCGAGGACCGCGGTGTCCGTCTTGAGCGCACCATGCAGCTCAACGTCGGCGGCAACATGGACTTCAAGAACATGCTCGAGCGCGACCGCCTCGAGTCGAAGAAGATCTCCAAGACGCAGGCCGTCACCTCGCAGATCCCCGACCGTGATCTCGGCGAGAAGAACGTCCACATCGGCCCGTCCGACTACGTCGCGTGGCTCGACGACCGCAAGTGGGCCTACGTCCGCCTCGAAGGCCGCGCGTTCGGCGACGTCCCGCTGAACCTCGAGTACAAGCTCGAGGTGTGGGACTCCCCGAACTCCGCCGGTGTCATCATCGACGCCCTGCGCGCCGCGAAGATCGCCAAGGACCGCGGTATCGGCGGCCCGATCCTGTCGGCGTCCAGCTACTTCATGAAGTCCCCGCCGGTGCAGTACTTCGACGACGAGGCCTACGCGAACGTCGAGAAGTTCATCAGGGGCGAGGTCGAGCGCTAGCCGAACCCCCCAAGGGTCCCAGCGGACACCTGGACTTAGGCTGTTCTTCCGCGGAGGGTCCCCGGGCAATGTGTCCGGGGACCCTCCGCGTATGTGACCCTTGCCCACATGCCTGTCGTACGTGATCTGCGCGTACTCCTGCGCCTGCGGGACTTCCGCAACCTGCTCGCCGTACGGCTGCTCTCGCAGGCGGCGGACGGCGTCTACCAGGTCGCGCTCGCCACCTACGTCGTCTTCTCGCCGGAGAAGCAGACCTCGCCCGCGGCGATCGCCTCGGCCATGGCGGTCCTGCTCCTGCCCTACTCGGCGATCGGCCCGTTCGCCGGCGTGCTGCTCGACCGCTGGCGCCGCCGCCAGGTCTTCCTCTATGGCAACCTGCTGCGGGCCTTCCTCGCCTGCGTCACCGGCATGCTGATCGTGGCGCACGTCCCCGACTGGGTCTTCTACGCCTCGGCGCTGTCCGTGACCGCCGTCAACCGCTTCGTCCTGGCCGGGCTCGCCGCCTCCCTGCCCCGCGTCGTCGACCCCGGGCAGCTGGTCACCGCCAACGCACTGTCCCCCACCGCCGGAACCCTCGCGGCGACCGCCGGCGGGGGCCTGGCCTTCCTCGTCCGGCTGGTCGCCTCCGACCCGGACGCCCTCGTCATCCTGCTCGGGGCGGGGCTCTACCTGTGCGCGGCCCTGGTCTCGCTGCGTCTGGCCCCCGAACTCCTCGGGCCCGACCATCCGCCCGGTGTGATCCACCCGTCGGTCGGCGAGGGGATCGCGCTCACCGTCCGGGGCATGGTCGCAGGCCTGCGGCACCTGGCCGCCCGCCGGGAGGCCGCCCAGGCGCTCACCGCGATGACCATGATGCGCTTCTGCTACGGGGCGCTCTTCGTCATGCTGCTCATGCTGTGCCGCTACGCCTGGTCGGACAACGAGTCCGACGGGCTGGCCCTCCTGGGCGTCGCCGTCGGCGTCTCCGGGGCCGGATTCTTCACGGCCGCCGCCGTCACGCCCTGGATGGTGGGACGGCTGGGCACGCTGGGCTGGATCACCGCCTGCTCCGCCGGCGCCGCCGCCCTGGTCCCGGCGCTCGGCTTGTCCTTCGCCCCCGGACCCATGCTGGTCGCCGCATTCGTCCTCGGCCTCGCCACCCAGGGCGCCAAGATCTCCACCGACACGGTGGTGCAGTCCCGGGTGGCCGACGACTACCGCGGACGCGTCTTCTCCGTCTACGACGTGCTGTTCAACGTCGCGTTCGTCGGCGCGGCGGCGGTGGCCTCCCTCATGCTCCCCGCCGACGGGCGCTCCATGACCCTGATCCTCTGTGTCGCCGCCCTCTACGCCGCGACCGCGGCGCTGCTGGGCCGGCAAGCGCGATGTTTCACGTGAAACATCGCCACCGGCACCCGTGCGTCAGGCCTGAGCGGCCCACCACTCCTTGAGAGCGGCGACGGCCGCCTCGTGCCCCATCGGGCCGTTCTCGAGCCGCAGCTCCAGCAGGAACGCGTACGCCTTCCCGATCACCGGACCGGGGCCGACGTCGAGGACCCGCATGATCTCGTTGCCGTCAAGGTCGGGCCGGATCGCGTCCAGCTCCTCCTGCTCCTGGAGCTGGGCGATGCGCTCCTCCAGCCCGTCATAGGTACGGGAGAGGGCGTTGGCCTTGCGCTTGTTGCGCGTGGTGCAGTCGGACCGGGTCAGCTTGTGCAGGCGCTCCAGCAGCGGGCCCGCGTCGCGGACGTAGCGCCGCACCGCGGAGTCGGTCCATTCCCCGTCGCCGTATCCGTGGAAGCGCAGGTGCAGCTCCACCAGCCGGGACACGTCCTTGACGATGTCGTTGGAGTACTTCAGGGCCGTCAGCCGCTTCTTGGTCATCTTCGCCCCCACCACCTCGTGGTGGTGGAAGGAGACCCGGCCGTCGCTCTCGAAGCGGCGGGTGCGCGGCTTGCCGATGTCGTGCAGCAGGGCCGCGAGGCGCAGCACCAGGTCGGGGCCGTTCTCCTCCAGGGCGATGGCCTGCTCCAGCACGATCAGCGAGTGGTCGTAGACGTCCTTGTGCCGGTGGTGCTCGTCGCTCTCCAACCGGAGCGCGGGCAGCTCGGGCAGGACCCGGTCGGCCAGACCGGTGTCCACGAGCAGGCCCAGGCCCTTGCGCGGGTTGACCGAGAGGATCAGCTTGTTGAGCTCGCCCTGGACCCGTTCCGCCGAGACGATCTCGATCCGGTCGGACATGGCCTTCATGGCCGCCACGACCTCCTGGGCGACCTCGAACTCCAGCTGCGCGGCGAAGCGCGCCGCCCGCATCATGCGCAGCGGATCGTCGGAGAACGAGTCCTCCGGGGTGCCGGGGGTGCGCAGGATGCCGGCGGCCAGGTCCTCCAGACCGCCGTGCGGATCGATGAACTCCTGCTCCGGCAGGGCCAGCGCCATGGCGTTGACCGTGAAGTCACGCCGGACCAGGTCCTCCTCGATCGAGTCGCCGTAGGAGACCTCGGGCTTGCGCGACGTACGGTCGTAGGCCTCCGAGCGGTACGTCGTCACCTCGATCTGGAAGCCTGATTTCTGCGCACCGACGGTGCCGAAGGCGATCCCGACGTCCCACACCGAGTCCGCCCACGGCCGGACGATCTTCAGTACCTCCTCGGGCCGGGCATCGGTGGTGAAGTCGAGGTCGTTGCCGAGACGCCCGAGCAGCGCGTCGCGGACGGACCCGCCGACCAGGGCGAGGCGGAATCCCGCCTCCTGGAACCGGCGGCCGAGCTCGTCGGCGACAGGAGCGACCCGCAGCAGTTCACTCACCGCGCGGCGCTGCACCTGACTCAGGGCAGTGGGGTTGTCTTCATTGGCGTTCGGCACAACTGAAAAGGGTACGTGCCCCGCCCGGCCTGAGCTTCCCCGTTTTCCGGGGACCCCGGTACACCGGCGCCCCGGGGCTGAGCCGATCATGTGGAGCAAGGCGCGGCACTCGCGCACAGCGGGCCTCGTTACCATGCGTGGACGCACAGACGACGACCACTGACACTTCGAGGGACGGGCTAGCGCGTGGCCGAGGCGGCAGACATCCTGGGGGCGTCCCCCGTCCCTGTCCGACGCCGATGGCTGCGGAGGGCGGTGGTCCTGCTGGCCGGGACGCCCGTGCTCGCCGCTCTGGTCTACTCCCCCGCCCCCAAGGCCCAGGCCGCCCAGGCGACCGCCGTGGACGTCCAGCTGACCTCCATGGCCCCCGCCGCCCCGGTCAAGGGCGACACCCTGACCATCTCCGGCACCGTGGTGAACACCGGCTCCGAGACGATCAACGACGCACATGTGGGACTTCGGGTCGGGCCCACGCTCGCGGACCGGTCCTCCATCGACGAGGTGGCGGAACGCAGCGGCTTCCGGGCCGGCGCCGACCCGGGTGAGATCGATCCGGCCTACGCCGTGAAGATCGCCTCGCTGCCGTCGAAGGTCCGCCACGAGTTCACGCTCACCATCCCGGTGAACAAGCTGGAGCTGGACAAGGACGGCGTCTACCAGCTCGGCGTCTCCCTGTCCGGGGCGACCGAGAGCCGCCCCGTCGAGCAGGTGCTGGGCATCGAGCGGACCTTCCTGCCCTGGCAGCCGGAAGCCGCCGCCAAGCGTGCCCAGCTCACCTACGTGTGGCCGCTGATCTCCCCCACCCACGTGACCGCCGAGACCGGCTCGGACGAGACCCAGACCCCTGTCTTCCTCGACGACTCCCTCGCCGAGGAGCTCAAGCCGCAGGGTCGCCTGGGACAGATGGTCTCGCTCGGCAAGGAGCTGCCGATCACCTGGGTCATCGACCCCGACCTGCTCTACACCGTCGACGCCATGACGAAGGGCTACCGGGTCCGTACTCCCGACGGGAAGTCCGTCCAGGGCAGGAACAAGGCCGTCGCCGAGCAGTGGCTGAGCTCCCTCGAAACGGCCGTCCAGGGCAAGAAGGTCGTCGCCCTGCCCTTCGCCGACCCCGATCTCGCCTCCCTCGCCCACCGCGGCAAGGACGTCTCGGGCACCCTCGGCCAGCTGCGGCCCGCCACCGACAAGGCGAAGCAGGCCGTCGAGACGGTCCTGCACGTCCCGGCGTCCACCGACTTCTCCTGGCCTGTGGACGGGGCCGTCGATCCCTCGATCGTCAATGTCGCCACCTCGGCCGGCGCGCACAACGTGCTCACCCGGAGCGACAGCCTGGGCGAGACCGGAAGCCTCGGCTACACCCCCTCGGCCGCCCGCCCCATCGGCGCGGGCGCCACGGCCGTGGTCGCGGACGCGGAACTGTCCACCGCCTTCGAAGGCGACATGCTGAGTGCCGGGACGTCTACCCTCGCCGTCCAGCAGTTCCTCGCGCACAGCCTCGCCCTGAACCTCCAGAAGACCGACGAGCAGCGCAGCTTCGTCGTGGCCCCGCAGCGGATGCCGTCCGTCAGCCAGGTGAACAGCATGGCCGCCGCCCTGCGCGCCCTCCAGGCCGGCCGCTGGACCCAGCCTGGGGACCTCGAAGCCGCGGCCGCGGCCAAACCCGACCCGCGCGCCGCCACCCAGGTCCCCGGAGCCGGGCAGTACCCCGAGGCCCTGCGCAAGCAGGAGCTGCCGGTGGCCGCCTTCGAGAAGATCCGCACCACTCAGAACACGCTCGACCACTTCAAGGTGATCCTCGCGGCACCCGACCGCGTCGAGATCCCCTTCGGCAACACCACCAACCGGGAGATGTCCGCGTCCTGGCGCGGCCGCCCGGATGAGGCCGGGGTCTACCGGGACCAGGTCCAGAACTACCTGCTCGACCTCACCGAGAGGGTCAAGGTCATCCCCAAGTCCGACGCCACGCTGTCGGGACACAGTGCCACCATCCCGATCAGCGTCCAGAACAGCCTCGTCCAGGATGTCCACGACCTGGTCCTGCGGGTGCAGTCGGCCAACCCGACCCGCCTGATGTTCGGCGACAGCGGCCAGGCCGAGCAGCAGGTCACCGTTCAGGGCGACCACACCCAGACGGTCAAGTTCCCCGCCAACGCAACCGCGAGCGGGCCCGTCGAGGTCACCGCCCAGCTCTTCACCAAGGACGGCGTCGCCTACGGCAAGCCCCGCAAGTTCACCGTGGAGGCCACCGAGATCACCCCCACCGTCATGCTCGTCATCGCCGGCGGTGTGCTCCTCCTCGTGCTGGCGGGCATCAAGATGTACGCCAGCCGCAAGCGCGTCGCGGCCCGGGCGGCCGCCGAGGAGGGCACGCAGCAGAGTGACGAGTCCCCGGACACCGGACCGCAAAGCACCGAGGGGTCCGGCACGGGTGAGACAGTGGACCGTTGAGCGATGCCGTGGCCGGTCGGCCTGGGGACGATGAGGTGGGGTTTCGATGAACGCGCCGTACGACGGTGACCGTGCGCAGGGCACTGGTGGGCCCGCGCCCTCCCAGGGCACTGCCCCGGGCGCCCCGGTGCCCGGGCAGGTCCCCGCGCCTGGAACCGCGCCGGACAGCGACCCGTATGTCCAGGACGCCTACGACCACGACCCCTACTGGTCGCAGGACCTGTCCGCCCAGGATCCCGTCGCCGAGGTCCTCTACGACCGGGCCGCGCACCCCCCGCCGGCGCCCGGCACCTTCCGCGAGCCCGGCCCGCTCTACGCGGCGCCGACCGCGCCCGCGTACGCGCCCGACCCGCGCGTCTGGGCGCAGACCCCGCCGCCCGAGCCGGACGGCCCCTCCCGCCACCTGCCGTACGGCGACCACGCCAGCACCACCGAGTTCGTCGGTGTGGACTCCCTCGTCACCAAGGCCGCGGACGAGCAGCCCGAACCCGACGCCTTCGCCCACCTCTACCGGGACCAGGAGGCGGCGCCCCGCATCCCCGCCGAGGACGCCCCCGTCGCCGCCCCGGCGCCGAGCAAGCCCGCCGGACGCGCCTCCAGCCTCCTGAAGTCCAGCGCGCTCATGGCCGCCGGCACGATCGTCTCCCGCATCACCGGCTTCCTGCGGACCCTCGTCATCGCCGGTGCCATCGGCGTCGGCACCTTCAACGACACCTACCAGATCGCCAACACCCTCCCCACGATGATCTACGTGCTGGTCGGTGGCGGCGCCCTCAACGCGGTCTTCATCCCGCAGCTGGTCCGGGCCATGAAGAACGACAGCGACGGGGGAGAGGCCTACGCCAACCGGCTGCTGACCCTCGTCGTGGTGCTGCTGGCCGCCATCACCACCATCTGTGTGCTCGCCGCACCGGTGTTCATCACGATGATGTCGCCGAAGATCGCCTCCGACCCGCACCAGATGGACGTCGCGGTCGCCTTCGCCCGTTACTGCCTGCCCACCATGTTCTTCATGGGCGTCCACGTGGTCCTCGGTCAGATCCTCAACGCCCGCGGCCGGTTCGGCGCGATGATGTGGACCCCGGTCCTCAACAACATCGTGGTCATCGCCACCTTCGGCGCCTTCATCTGGGCCTTCGGCGGCTTCACCACCTCCGGCGTCAACGCCACCACCGTCACCGCCGACGGCGTCCGCCTGCTGGGCCTGGGCACCCTGCTCGGCCTCACCGTCCAGGCTCTCGCGATGCTGCCCTACCTGCGCGACGCGGGCTTCAAGCCGCGCCTGCGCTTCGACTGGAAGGGCCACGGCCTCGGCAAGGCCGCCGGACTGGCCAAGTGGACGTTCTTCTTCGTCCTGGCCAACCAGATCGGGCTCGTCGTCGTCACCCAGTTCGCCACGTGGGCCGGCTCCGTCGCCGAGAAGCAGGGCCACCCCGGCACCGGCATCACCGCCTACAACTACGCGCTACTGCTGTGGCAGATGCCGCAGGCGATCATCACCGTGTCCGTCATGACGGCCGTCCTGCCGCGCATCTCCCGCTCCGCCCACGACGGGGACGCGGCCGCCGTCCGCGACGACATCTCCTACGGCCTGCGCACCTCGGCCGTGGCGATCGTGCCCTGCGCCTTCGCGTTCCTCGCGCTCGGCGTCCCCATGGCCACCCTGCTGTACGCGGGCTCCGGCGCCGGCGCCCAGAACATCGGCTACGTCCTGATGGCCTTCGGCCTCGGCCTCATCCCGTACTCGGTGCAGTACGTCGTCCTGCGCGGCTTCTACGCCTACGAGGACACCCGCACGCCCTTCTACAACACCGTCATCGTCGCCGCCGTCAACGCGGCGGTCTCCGCGGCCTCCTTCTTCGCGCTTCCCGCCCGCTGGGCCGTCGTCGGCATGGCCGCCGCCTACGGCCTCGGCTACACCGTGGGCGTCGGCGTCGCCTGGCGCCGCCTGCGCACCCGCCTGGGCGGCGACCTCGACGGGGCGCACGTGATGCGCACCTACGCCCGCCTCACCGGCGCCAGCGTCCCCGCGGCCGCCGTGGGCGGTGGCGCTGCCTACGCGGTCACCCAGTGGCTGGGCAGCGGAGTTGCCGGCTCCGCCGCCGCCCTCGTGGCCGGCGGCATCGCCCTGGCCGCCGTGTTCCTCATCGCCGCCAAGCGCATGCGGATCGAGGAACTCAACTCGATGGTCGGAATGGTCCGCGGACGTCTGGGGCGCTGATGCGCAGACCCGCAAACCGACCAGCCCCTCTTCGCGTGTCGTGCATAGCGGCGGACTGTGGGCACAATTGGCATGGCTTCGCAGACTGGCCGACAGTGCGCAACGGATGGGGAGGCGGGAACGACGGTGGCGGAACGTAGTACGGCTGCCGTCGACGTGGCCGACAACAGCGGCGACGAGCCGCTGGCCGCAAAAGCGGACAAGGTCACGGCCGACGGGGTGGACACCCAGAACGGACGAGCCGCGGACGGACCCATGCCCGACAAGGACGGCGAGCGCACGACAGCGGCCCCCGCAGCCGCACCCGAGCTCCACAGCGGCCACAAGCTCGCCAGACGCTACCGGCTCGAAGAGTGCGTCACCCGTGTGGACGGATTCAGCAGCTGGCGCGCGATGGACGAGAAACTGCGCCGGGCCGTGGGCGTCCACCTGCTGCCCGCCGACCACCCGCGGGCCCGCTCCGTCCTGGCCGCGGCCCGCTCCTCCGCCCTGCTCGGTGACCCCCGGTTCGTCCAGGTCCTCGACGCCGTGGAGGAGAACGACCTCGTCTACGTCGTCCACGAGTGGCTGCCCGACGCCACCGAACTCACCGCGCTCCTCGCCGCGGGGCCCCTGGAGGCCCACGAGGCCTACCAGCTCGTCAGCCAGGTCTCCCAGGCGATGGCCGCCGCCCACCGCGAAGGCCTCGCCCACCTGCGCCTGACGCCCAGCGCGATACTGCGCACCTCCACGGGCCAGTACCGCATCCGGGGCCTCGCCGTGAACGCCGCCCTGCGCGGGATCACCAGCGAGACGCCGCAGCGAGCCGACACCGAGGCCATCGGCGCACTCCTGTACGCCGCCCTCACCCAGCGCTGGCCCTACGAGAACGACGCATACGGCCTCACCGGCCTGCCCAAGGGCGTCGGCCTGATCGCCCCCGACCAGGTCCGCGCCGGTGTCCACCGGGGTCTGGGCGAGCTCGCCATGCGCGCCCTCGCCAACGACGGGGCCACAGCGTCCCGTCAGGAACCCGCCTGCACCACCCCCGAGGAGCTGGCCAAGGCCGTCGCCGCGATGCCCCGCATCCGGCCGCCGGAGCCCGCCTTCACCGCCCCGCCGGAATACCAGCACACCACCTACCAGCAGGGCAGCTACGGCCGCCCCACGGCCCCCGGTGTGCCCTCCGCCCAGACCGTTACGGTCGTGCCCCCGCCGCCCCCGCTCCAGAGCCGGACCGGCCGGGTCCTCAAGTGGGGTGTCGCCGCCCTGCTGATCGCCGCGCTGGGGCTCGGCAGCTGGCAGCTGGCCGGCACCCTGCTGGACCGCAACAGCGGCGGAACCAACGGCCCGAACCACCCGCAGCCGACATCCGACGACACCCCGCCGAAGACCGAGCCCGGCAAGCCGCTGCACCTGGCCCGTGCCACGGTTCTGGCCATAGGCGGAGACCAGGTCAAAGCCGAAGACGCCCGCAAGGCCGTCGACGGCAGCGCCAACACCGGCTGGGTGACCCCTCAGTACCTGGGGTTCGCGAACTTCGGCAACCTCGACGGTCGCAAGGACGGCAGCGGCATCGTCGTCGATCTCGGCAGCGTCCAGGACGTGGCCGGGCTCGACGTGGACCTCTACGTCGCCGGGCAGAAGCTGCAAGTCCTCGCCGCACCCCCGGACGCCTCCGGCCCGGATTCGCTCTCCGACTTCTCCCAGCGGCTCGCCAAGCTGGGGACCGCGGAGAAGAGGCTGCAGACCACGCTGGACGCCCCGATCCGCACACGGTACGTCCTCATCCACATCACCGAGCTGCCCTCCGACGGCGAGGGCGGCTACCGCGGCGGCATCAACGAGATCAAGATCCTCGGCAAGGCTTCCTGACTGCCTGGCTCAACGGGGTCCGCTGCGCCACCGGCTCAGCGGACCCTCGTGCCTTCCCCGTCCAAGCCGTAATCTCCCTCCGGGAGGCAGGTGTGATGCACGACGCGAGGACCGGCGACGATAGCGACGGGGACCTGCTCGCCCGGCACGTCGCCGGAGACCCCGATGCCTTCGGTGAGCTCGTACGGCGCCACCGCGACCGGCTGTGGGCCGCGGCCCTGCGCACCCTCGGCGACCGGGAGGAAGCCGCCGACGCGGTGCAGGACGCCCTCGTCTCCGCCTACCGCGCCGCCCACAGCTTCCGCGGGGACTCCGCCGTCACCACCTGGCTGCACCGCATCACCGTCAATGCCTGCATCGACCGGGCCCGCAAGGCGGCGTCCCGCCGGACCGCGCCCCTGGACGACACGGACCGCCTGGAGCGCCTTCTGGAGCCCTACGAGTCCGCGGAAGCCCCCGCGGAGCGCCAAGACCTCCACCGCCAGCTCCTGGCGGCCCTGGGCACCCTCCCTGCCGAACAGCGGGCCGCACTCGTCCTCGTCGACATGCAGGGCTACCCCGTCGCCGAGGCCGCGCGCATCCTCGACGTCCCCACCGGCACCGTGAAGAGCCGCTGCGCACGCGGCCGGGCGAAACTCCTCCCGATGCTCACTCATCTGCGCACGAATGCCGGGGATAACACCGCCGCCGAGCGGGGAAGGAACCGGACGCCGGGCACGGCCGTCCCACCAGCGGCAGCACCCAGGCATCCAGACCCAGACGCAGACGCAGTGAAGGGCGGAGGTGGACGACCGTGACCCCCTCGACTGGCGTGCCCGGCACGACCGGCACGATCCGGCACCCGGACGTCTCGGAGATCTCCGACCTGACCGAAGGACTCCTCTCCCCGTCCCGGACCGCCGAAATCCGCCGCCACCTCGGCGACTGCCCCCTGTGCGCCGACGTGCGCGCCTCCCTGGAGGAGATCCGCTCCCTGCTGGGCACCCTCCCCGGACCGGTCCGGATGCCGGCCGACATAGGGGGTCGCATCGACGCGGCCCTGGCCGCGGAAGCGCTCCTCGACGCGACCAGTCCCCGGACCCGGCCCGCGGCGGCTCCTCGGACCCGCGCGACCGGAGGCGATGTTTCACGTGAAACGCCCCGCCCCCGGCCGACCGCTGCCGGCGGATCCGGCGTCCACCCGCCCTCCGGTCACCCGACCGGCCCAAGCGGACCCGGCCGTCGTCGCGCCCGCCGCCGGATCGCCGTACTGACGGGACTGGCCGGGGCCGCCGCCTGCGCGCTCGGGATCTTCCTGTTCAGCGACCCGTCCGGCACACCCGCCCGGACCACGGCCCGCAGCGAGACCCCGAGTTCCACGGCTCAGCACTCCGCCGAAGCCGGCGCCTACACCGCGCAGGGCCTGCAGAAGAACGTCCAGCAGCTCCTCTCCTCCGCGCAGATCACCGGGACCGATGCCGGGGAGCAGAACAACACCTACGGGGTGGAGAACACCCCGTCCGCCCAGGGAGTCGCCCCCAGCGACCGGCGGGCTGCCCCCGTCCCGCCCTGTGTCCAGGCTGCCACCGGCCGCCCCGACACCCCGCTCGCCGCCGAGCGCGGCCGCTACCAGGGCGCAGCCGTCTACCTCCTCGTCCTGCCGCACCCTGACGACCCCTCCCTCGTGGATGCCTATCTCGTCGGCACCGGCTGCGAGGACGGGTCCTCCGGAGCCCCCGGAAAGCCCCTGCTGACGAGTACCTATCCCCGAAGCTGAGATGCGGGGACCCGCACCGGGACAGGTGGGGAATGCAGGCGCCGTAGGATCCGTTGGGTGGGGTGAGAGTCCGCACCGGCCCCCGGTAGGCAGCACGCAGTCCGCAGAGACGAGGAAGAAACCCGTGAGCGACGTCCGAAACGTGATCATCATCGGCTCCGGGCCGGCCGGTTACACCGCCGCCCTGTACACCGCACGCGCTTCGCTCAAGCCCCTGGTCTTCGAAGGTGCCGTCACCGCCGGTGGCGCCCTGATGAACACCACCGAGGTGGAGAACTTCCCCGGGTTCCAGGACGGCATCATGGGCCCGGACCTGATGGACAACATGCGCGGCCAGGCCGAGCGCTTCGGCGCCGAGCTCGTCCCCGACGACATCGTCGCCGTCGACCTCAC
Organism: Streptomyces sp. ISL-94; assembly: GCF_018614075.1. Taxonomy (GTDB): domain Bacteria; phylum Actinomycetota; class Actinomycetes; order Streptomycetales; family Streptomycetaceae; genus Streptomyces. The sequence goes on from NZ_JAGGOZ010000068.1 coordinate 28,820, forward strand.
CGGTGAGATCAAGACCGTCACCGACACCGCCGGCACGGTCCACCGCGCCAAGGCCGTCATCGTCACGACCGGCTCCCAGCACCGCAAGCTCGGCCTGCCCAACGAGGACGCCCTGTCCGGCCGCGGTGTCTCCTGGTGCGCCACCTGCGACGGGTTCTTCTTCAAGGACCACGACATCGCCGTCGTCGGCGGCGGCGACACCGCGATCGAGGAGGCCACCTTCCTCTCCCGGTTCGCCCAGTCCGTCACGATCGTCCACCGCCGTGACACGCTGCGCGCATCGAAGGCCATGCAGGACCGCGCCTTCGCCGACCCGAAGATCAAGTTCGCCTGGGACAGCGAGGTCGCCGAGGTCCACGGCGAGCAGAAGCTCTCCGGCCTCACCCTGCGCAACACCAAGACCGGTGAGACCTCGGAGCTGCCCGTGACGGGCCTCTTCATCGCCGTCGGCCACGACCCGCGCACCGAGCTGTTCAAGGACCAGCTCGAACTCGACGCCGAGGGCTACCTCAAGGTCGACGCCCCCTCTACCCGGACCAACGTGACCGGTGTGTTCGGCGCCGGCGACGTCGTGGACCACACGTACCGTCAGGCCATCACCGCCGCGGGCACCGGCTGCTCCGCCGCCCTCGACGCCGAGCGCTTCCTCGCCGCCCTCGCGGACGCCGAGAAGGCCCACGCAGCGGTCTGACCGGCCTGACCCCCGTACCAGCCCCCCACCCCACACCCCGTAGGAAGAAGAAGGAGGCCGCTGTGGCCGGCACCCTCAAGAACGTGACCGACGCTGACTTCGATGCCGAGGTCCTCAGGAGCGACAAGCCCGTACTGGTGGACTTCTGGGCCGCCTGGTGCGGACCGTGCCGCCAGATCGCGCCGTCCCTCGAGGCCATCGCCGCCGAGTACGGCGACCAGATCGAGATCGTCAAGCTGAACATCGACGAGAACCCGGCCACGGCTGCGAAGTACGGCGTCATGTCCATCCCGACCCTGAATGTCTACCAGGGTGGCGAGGTCGCCAAGACCATCGTCGGTGCCAAGCCCAAGGCCGCCATCCTGCGCGACCTCGCGGACTTCGTCGAGGTCAAGACCGCCTGACGGGTTCGATGTTTCACGTGGAACGGGGCCGCCCCTCGCAGGGGCGGCCCCGTTCCACGTTTTTCAATGAAACAGAGTTCCGGCTCACAGCGGGCGCAGTGCGGGCTCCTTCCGCGCCGCACCCAACAGCCGGTCCAGCGCCAGCTCCACGTCTTCCTTCCACGACAGCGTCGACCGGAGCTCCAGACGCAGCCGAGGATGCACCGGGTGGGGACGTACCGTCTTGAAGCCCACCGCCAGCAGGTGGTCCGCCGGCAGCAGGCACGCCGGGCCCTCCCACCGGGCGTCCCCGAAGGCCTCGACGGCCCGGAACCCGCGCCGCAGCAGATCCTTCGCCACCGTCTGGACCATCACCCGACCCAGGCCCTGCCCCTGATACCCCGGCATGATCCACGCCGTGATCAGCTGTACGGCGTCGGGCGAGACGGGACTGGTCGGAAACGCGGTCGCCCGCGGCACGTACGCCGGCGGTGCGTACAGCACAAAACCCACCGGAACCTCGTCCACGTAGACCACACGGCCGCACGATCCCCATTCCAAGAGGACGGCGGAAATCCAGGCTTCCTTCTCCAGCGCGGGCGTACCCGCCTTCACCGCAGCATCACCGCTGACCGGATCCAGTTCCCAGAACACACAGGACCGGCAACGACGGGGCAGGTCCTGGAGGTTGTCCAGCGTGAGCGGTACCAGCCGACGACCCATGAACGCATCGTATCCACTGACCCTCACTCTTTCGACAGCAAAAGGGCGGACCGTACCGGTTCGCACCGGCACGATCCGCCCTTCGGCGGCCGGGGTCACTCCCCGGAAAGGCCCTGCTCCAGCACCCGGCCCTCGCCCGGCGCCAGCGTCCCGAGAATCCGCTCCAGATCCTCCATCGAGGCGAACTCGACGGTGATCTTGCCCTTCTTCTGGCCCAGATCCACCTTCACCCGCGTCTCGAACCGGTCCGACAACCGCGTCGCCAGCTCGCTGAGCGCCGGAGCCACCCGGGCACCCGCACGCGGGCCCTTTGGCTTCACCGCACTCGCGGGCTCAGACGCCATCAGCGTCACGATCTCCTCGACCGCACGCACCGACAGCCCCTCGGCCACGATCCGGTGCGCCAGACGGTCCTGCTCCTCGGAGTCGTCGACCGACAGCAGCGCCCGCGCGTGCCCCGCCGACAGCACACCCGCGGCCACCCGGCGCTGAACCGAAGGCGACAGCTTCAGCAGCCGCAGCGTGTTCGACACCTGGGGACGCGATCGGCCGATACGGTCCGCCAGCTGGTCATGGGTGCACTTGAAGTCCTGGAGCAGTTGGTCGTACGCCGCAGCCTCCTCCAGTGGATTCAGCTGGGCCCGGTGCAGGTTCTCCAGCAGCGCGTCCAGCAGAAGCTTCTCGTCGTCCGTGGCCCGGATGATCGCCGGAATGCTCTCCAGACCGGCCTCACGACAGGCCCGCCAGCGCCGCTCGCCCATGATGAGCTCATAGCGACCCGGGGTGGACTGTCGCACCACCACCGGCTGAAGCAGACCCACCTCCTGAATGGAGGTCACGAGCTCGGCGAGCGCGTCCTCGTCGAACACCTCGCGCGGCTGACGCGGGTTCGGCGTGATCGCGTCCATCGGGAGCTCCGCGAAGGTCGCTCCCGCCACCACATTGGCTTCGGCCGCCGTCGGCACCGGCTCGCCGGCTGCCACCGCCGGCGACGTTTCTCCCCCAGCTACCGCTGGAGGTGCCCCCAGTGAAACATCCGCCTGCGCCAGCGAAGCCAGCTTCGCCGCCGCGATCCCGCGCTCCGAAGTCAACACCGGCACCGCCGACGGGGACGCCGAGCCGGCACCGATCACCGGCGGCGTCTTCTCCTGCGGAGCCGCGGGGATCAGCGCACCGAGCCCCCGCCCCAGGCCTCTACGTCGCTCGCTCACTGGATCCCCTCCACCACATTCTGCGTGCTGTTCATACCCGCGCCCAGATGGGCGTGCTGGGCTTCGTACTGCATTCCGACCCCGCGATACGCGATCTCCCGCGCCGCCTCCAGATAGGAGAGGGAACCACTGGAACCCGGGTCGTACGTGAGCACCGTCTGCCCGTAGCTCGGTGCCTCGGAAATGCGCACCGACCGCGGGATGCTCGTCCGCAGCACCTCCTTGCCGAAGTGGCTGCGCACCTCCTCCGCCACCTGCGAGGCCAGCCGGGTCCTGCCGTCGTACATCGTCAGCAGGATCGTCGACACATGCAGCGTCGGGTTCAGGTGGGCCCGCACCAGATCGACATTGCGCAGCAGCTGACCCAGGCCCTCCAACGCGTAGTACTCGCACTGGATCGGGATCAGCACCTCCGCACCGGCCACCAGGGCGTTGACCGTCAGCAGCCCCAGGGAGGGCGGGCAGTCGATCAGGATGTAGTCGAGCGGCTGCTCGTACGCCTGGATCGCCCGCTGGAGGCGGCTCTCACGGGCCACCAGGGACACCAGCTCGATCTCCGCACCGGCCAGGTCGATCGTGGCCGGGGCGCAGAAGAGGCCCTCCACGTCCACCACGGGCTGGACGACCTCCAGGAGGGGCCGACTGTCCACGAGCACGTCGTAGATCGAGGGCACATCCGCGTGGTGGTCGATGCCGAGCGCCGTGGAGGCATTGCCCTGCGGGTCGAGGTCGACCACCAGGACACGTGCCCCGTGCAGCGCCAGCGAGGCCGCCAGGTTCACGGTCGTCGTGGTCTTGCCCACGCCGCCCTTCTGGTTGGCGACCACGATGACCCGGGTCTGCTCCGGCCGGGGCAGCCTTTCGGTACGCCCCAGCGCCTCGACCGCCAGCTGGGCGGCACGGCCGATGGGGGTGTCGTTGTCTACAAGGGGCGAGGATGTTTCACGTGAAACATCCTCGCCCGCCGATTCAGAGCGGGGACCGGGGACCGGATCGGCCATCGGCCCCGCGAGGTTGGCGTCGGACCGCACGGTGTCACTCTCCTCGACATCAGGCTCGCGATGAACAGAGCCTGCCATGTCACCGGGGTCGCGAACCAGCGGGGCCCGTACTCCTGTGGATGAATCCACCGATGTGGACAACTCCGTCCCCCTCACATCCTTGGGGCGGCGGGGGGACGCAGCCGCACGACCGCGGCTGATGATTCCGTGCAGCAGAGAGCGACGTTTCACGTGAAACACGATGCCCGGAGGGAGTCTTCCGGCCGCTACGACACTCCGAAATCCATACCTATAGGACCCAACACAGGCCAAATCTCCTCTGCAACTCCGAGAATCCGGAGGCTCAGCGGCGCCTTCGCGTGCGTCCCACCCGGGCAGCCTTAGCCCGCTTGGCCGCGAATCTCACCCCACCGGGGCTCTCTCCGACCTCGACCCGCACCACCGTCGCCAGCGGATCCACGACACCCTCGCCCACATGCAGCACCGAGGTCTTCACCACACCGAGCTTGGCCAGCGCCGTCTTGGCCGACACCAGCTCTTCCTCCGCGGTGTCGCCCTTCAGCGCCAGCATCTCCCCGTACGGGCGCAGCAGGGGCACACCCCAGCCGGCCAGCCGGTCCAGCGGAGCCACCGCCCGCGCCGTCACCACGTGCACCGGCTGCACCTTGCCGAGTACCTCCTCGGCCCGGCCGCGCACCACGGTGACGTGGTCGAGGCCCAAGAGCTCCACGGCCTCCTGGAGGAAGTTCGTCCGCCGCAGCAGCGGCTCCAGCAGCGTGATCTTGAGATCACGACGCACCAGCGCCAGCGGGATACCGGGCAGACCCGCGCCCGAACCCACGTCGCACACGGTGACGCCCTGGGGCACCACCTCCGAGAGCACGGCGCAGTTCAGCAGGTGCCGCTCCCACAGCCGCGGCACCTCACGCGGCCCGATCAGGCCCCGCTTGACTCCCGCGTCCGCCAGCAGCTCCGCGTACCGCACAGCTTCCGGGAAATACTCACCGAACACGGCGCGCGCCTCTTCAGGCGCCGGGGGAAGCTCAGCTGCTTCCGTCACGGGGACCGTCCTTCCGTACCGCATGGTTGTTCACATGCCAGGCTGACAAACATCGGCCCCGTCTGCGAGACAGACGGGGCCGAACACGCGCGCTACCGATCAGGCCGGAAGCACAACGACGAAGCGCTGCGGCTCCTCACCCTCGGACTCGCTCCGCAGACCCGCGGCCGCCACGGCGTCGTGGACGACCTTGCGCTCGAACGGCGTCATCGGGTCCAGCTTCAGCGGCTCGCCGGACGCCTTCACGTCCTCGGCGGCCTTGGCACCCAGCGCCGCCAGCTCCTCGCGCTTCTTCGCACGGAACCCGGCGATGTCCAGCATCAGCCGGCTCCGGTCCCCGGTCTCCCGGTGCACGGCAAGGCGGGTCAGCTCCTGGAGAGCCTCCAAGACCTCGCCGTCGCGGCCCACGAGCTTCTGCAGGTCACGGCCGGCGGAATCACTGACGATCGACACCGCGGCCCGGTCGGCCTCGACGTCCATGTCGATGTCGCCGTCCAGGTCGGCGATGTCCAGCAGACCCTCGAGGTAGTCGGCCGCGATCTCACCCTCCTGCTCAAGGCGGGTCAGGGTGTCGCCGCCCTCAGCGGCGGCGGTGGTGGTGCCTTCCGTCACGGGAGGGACTCCTTCTTACTTCTTGGGAGAGGGCTTGCTGGGCGTCTGGCGCTTCGACTTCGGCTGCCGCTTCGGCTGCTGGCGCTTCGCGGCACCGCCGCTCGCCGCGTCCGCGTCGGCCGTGGCCTCGGAACTCTTGACCACCGAGCCGTCCGCCTGGGCGGCCATCCCCTGCTTGGTCAGGGCGGTGATGAACTTGCGCTCGTTGTCGTTGCGGTCCGGGCCCTTGGCCACGATCGCCGCGACGATCTTCCTCTTGGAGCGGCCCTTCACGTCACCGTGCGAGCCGATGTGCTTCAGCAGACGGGTCAGGTACTGGTCCTGCGCCTTGCTTCCCGGCGTCGGGTTCTGGTTGATCACGTACATCTGCTGACCCATGGTCCACAGGTTCGTGGTCAGCCAGTAGACGAGAACGCCCACGGGGAAGTTGATGCCCATGACCGCGAAGATCAGCGGGAAGATGTACATCAGCATCTTCTGCTGCTGCATGAACGGCGTCTTGACCGACAGGTCGACGTTCTTCTGCATCAGCTGACGCTGGGTGTAGAACTGCGACAGCGACATCAGGATGATCATGATGGCGGTCACGACGCGCACATCGGTGATCGAGGCGTTCAGGCCGGCGACCTTGTCGGCGCTGTCCGTGAACTTGGCGGCCAGCGGGGCGCCGAAGATATGCGCCTGGCGGGCGCTCTCCAGCAGCGACTGGTTGATGACGCCGATGGTCTTGCCGCTGGCGATGGCCGAGAGCACGTGGTACAGCGCGAAGAAGAACGGGGACTGCGCCAGAATGGGAAGGCACGAGGAGAGCGGGTTGGTACCCGTCTCCTTGTACAGCTTCATCATCTCTTCGGACTGACGCTGCTTGTCGTTCTTGTAGCGCTCCTGGATCGCCTTCATCTTCGGCTGGAGCGCCTGCATGCCCCGCGTCGCCTTGATCTGCTTCACGAAGAGCGGGATCAGACAGATACGGATCAAAATCACCAGGGACACGATGGACAGGCCCCAGGCCCACCCACTGTCCGCACCGAAGATCGCCCCGTACAGCTTGTGGAACTGGACGATGACCCACGACACGGGTGTGGTGATAAAGCTGAACAGACTGGCAATCGTGTCCACTAATCAGGCTCCTTGAGCATTGCGAGATCTACGCAACGCACTGCGCAGCTGCTCGTGCCAACGCGGGCGTTTACGAGGTGGGACGTGGTCCACACCCCCCGGGGACCACGGATTGCACCGCAGGATCCGCCAGGCGGTCAGGAACGTCCCCTTCACCGCACCATGCCGGTCGATGGCCGTGTACCCGTAGCGCGAACACGACGGGTAGTAGCGGCACACCGGCCCGAGCAGCGGACTGATCGTCCACTGGTACAGCTTGATCAAAGCGAGCAGCGGGTACTTCATCGAGCCGCGCCTCCCAGGAGCCGCATCAGAGCGGCGTCCAGGTCCCGGGCCAGTTCGTCGGGGCCGGCGTCACCCGCTCCGGGCAACGCACGTACCACCACCAGGCTACCGGCGGGCAGCTGGGACAGCCGCTCGCGGACAAGATGGCGCAAACGGCGCTTCACCCGGTTACGGACGACGGCGCCGCCGACAGCCTTGCTGACGACGAAACCCGCACGCGTCGAGGGATCGATCTCCCCCGACTCGTGCGGGTCCGTTGCACCGCTTGTACGTAGGTGGACGACGAGGAGCGGGCGACCAGCCCGACGCCCTCGGCGTACCGCGCTCGCGAAGTCCTCGCGCCGCCTCAGCCGGTTTTCGGGAGACAGCACGACGTCACGACCTGCGTGTGGTTACGCGGAAAGGGCGGCGCGGCCCTTGCCACGGCGGTTCGCGAGAATCGCGCGACCGGCACGGGTACGCATCCGCAGGCGGAAGCCGTGGGTCTTGGCACGACGGCGGTTGTTCGGCTGGAAGGTGCGCTTGCTCACTCGGGGGCTCCAGAGAATGAATCGTTGTGGCGGGACATCGCCTGGCTGTCACCGTGCGCCCACGAGGAAACTCGCGTGTTCGCCCGAGTGGCACCGCTAAACGATCACTAAAAGTGACCTTCGCCCATCGGTAGGCAGGCGGCAGCAGCCATCGACAACTCGACCTCGTTACGGTACGCGCGGCTACGCCATCCGGTCAAACCGAGCCGGGGCTGCCCCACACTGTGCACAGGCTGTGGACAACGACTTGAACCGTACCCGCTGGCCTGACTACCGTTGACTGATCCCGGATTTTTCGTCCCGACCGTCCCAAAGAACCACACATTCGTGGGACTCCTGTGAGAGAGCGTGCTCTGTGGCTGACGTACCTGCCGATCTTGCCGCAGTGTGGCCAAGGGTGCTCGAAAAGCTCCTCGGGGAGGGACAGCCGGGGATCGAACCCAAGGACAAGCAGTGGGTCGAGCGGTGCCAGCCCCTGGCACTCGTCGCCGACACCGCGCTGCTGGCCGTGCCCAACGAATGGGGCAAGCGCGTCCTCGAAGGCCGCCTCGCCCCCCTCATCAGCGACGCGCTGAGCCGGGAATGCGGCCGCCCCATCCGGATCGCCATCACCGTGGACGACTCCGCCGGCGAGCCCGCGCCCCCCGCCCCGCCCCTCCAGCAGCGCGACGCCTACGAGCCCTACGCCGGCCAGCGCCCCGGCGGCGGACCGGGCGGACCCGGCGGGCCTTCCGACGACCAGCTGCCCACCGCCCGCCCCGCCTACCCGGACTACCAGCAGCAGCGCCCCGAGCCCGGCGCCTGGCCCCGCGGCGGCCAGCAGGACGACTACGGCTGGCAGCAGCCCCGCCTCGGCGGCTTCCCCGAGCGCGACCCGTACGCCTCCCCGCAGCCGGGCTACCTCCAGCAGTCCGAGCCCTCCGGCTACGAGCAGGGCTCCTACGAGCCGTCCCCGTACGAATCCCAGCAGTCGCACCAGCAGCACCAGTACGAGCAGCAGAAGTACGAGCAGCAGAAGTACGAGCAGCAGCAATACGAGCAGCCCTCGCCGCGCCAGGCCCCCGGCCGGCCCGCGGCGCCCCCGGCCCCGTCCGGCGGCTCCACCTCGGGCCCGCTCGAGCCGACCGCCCGGCTGAACCCCAAGTACCTGTTCGACACCTTCGTCATCGGCGCCTCCAACCGCTTCGCGCACGCCGCCGCGGTGGCCGTCGCCGAGGCGCCCGCGAAGGCGTACAACCCCCTCTTCATCTATGGGGAGTCGGGTCTCGGCAAGACGCACCTGCTGCACGCCATCGGGCACTACGCGCGGAGCCTCTACCCCGGCACCCGCGTGCGGTACGTGAGCTCCGAGGAGTTCACGAACGAGTTCATCAACTCCATCCGCGACGGCAAGGGCGACGCGTTCCGCAAGCGCTACCGCGAGATGGACATCCTGCTCGTCGACGACATCCAGTTCCTCGCGAGCAAGGAGTCGACGCAGGAGGAGTTCTTCCACACCTTCAATACGCTCCACAACGCCAACAAGCAGATCGTCCTCTCCTCCGACCGGCCGCCCAAGCAGCTCGTCACCCTGGAGGACCGGCTCCGCAACCGCTTCGAGTGGGGCCTGATCACCGACGTCCAGCCGCCCGAGCTGGAGACCCGTATCGCGATCCTGCGCAAGAAGGCCGTCCAGGAGCAGCTCAACGCCCCGCCGGAGGTACTGGAGTTCATCGCCTCCCGCATCTCGCGCAACATCCGCGAGCTGGAGGGGGCGCTGATCCGGGTCACGGCCTTCGCGAGCCTCAACCGGCAGCCGGTCGACCTGGGCCTGACCGAGGACGTCCTCAAGAACCTCATCCCGGGCGGCGAGGACAGTGCGCCCGAGATCACCGCCGGCGACATCATGGCGGCCACTGCCGACTACTTCGGCCTCACGGTGGACGACCTGTGCGGCTCCTCGCGCAGCCGGGTCCTGGTCACCGCACGGCAGATCGCCATGTACCTGTGCCGGGAGCTCACCGACCTCTCGCTGCCCAAGATCGGGGCGCAGTTCGGCGGCCGCGACCACACCACCGTCATGCACGCGGACCGAAAGATCCGCGCGCTGATGGCCGAGCGGCGCTCCATCTACAACCAGGTCACGGAGCTCACCAACCGCATCAAGAACGCCTGAGCCAGGGGCTGGGCAGCCTCCGCAGAGCCCCTTCACACGCTCGTCGAGGGCGCTCCCGGGTCACCACGGGGGCGCCCTTCTTCGTGCGCGCGCCCCTGACCTGTTCGAATACGCCCCCAGCGGAGCACGTCATCCACAGATTCGCGGACTTTCTTCCGTCCACACCCTGGGGACGGCGACCGTCACCCACAATCTGTCCACAGGGCTGCCGGGTGAGGCACCATCAGGGCAGGTCAACCCCCTGTGGAATTGTGCGTGACCGTCATCCACAGCCTGTGGACAGAGAAATCATCCACAGGCCCGTCCACGGGGTTGTCCACCGGCCACCCACAGGATCCCGGACGCTGTGCACAGGATCCGATCTCTTCTCCACACCGTTGTCCACTGTTCGGCAACGCGCCACCCCTCCTCACCGCCCGGAGTGAAAGCCGTCACACCAGGGTGGACGTTTGGGCTGTGGAGTACCGGGGGAAAGCTGGGGACACACCTGTGGAGTAATCGGGGTCTCCTGGGGACGGCCTGTGCAGAACTTTTCGTTCTCCACAGAGGCACCGTGTTGTCCACCGGTGCCACCCACAGGGTGTGGGGATAAAAAACGCGGGGTGACCTGCGAGAACGGGCTTATCCACCGTTTCCACAGGCCCTACTACTACCCCCAAGGAGAGTGAGGCCGGTTTCGGTTTTCAAGCAGGTCCTGTGCACAACTCGTCGCTCGGCCGCCCCGGCGCCTCGCTCCCGACTTGACCGCCGGCAGCCACGACTGTCGGCGCCGTACGTCAGACTGGTCCCCGGCATCGATCGAGGCATCGAGCCGACGACGAAAGCCGGCAGACGAGCGAGCAACAGCAGGAGGCGGTTCCGGTGAAGATCCGGGTGGAGCGCGACGTACTCGCGGAGGCGGTGGCCTGGGCTGCCCGTAGCCTCCCGGCCCGGCCGCCGGTGCCCGTTCTCGCGGGCCTGCTGCTCAAGGCCGAGAACGGCACGCTGAGCCTCTCCGGCTTCGACTACGAGGTCTCGGCCCGGGTCTCCGTCGAGGCGGACGTCGAGGAGGACGGCACCGTCCTCGTCTCCGGCCGGCTACTCGCCGACATCTGCCGCGCCCTCCCCAACCGCCCGGTGGAGATTTCCACAGACGGTGTACGGGCGGTCGTGGTCTGCGGCTCCTCCCGGTTCACACTCCACACCCTGCCTGTGGAGGAATACCCGGCGCTGCCGCAGATGCCGACCGCGACCGGCACCGTGTCCGGTGAGGTCTTCGCCTCCGCCGCCGCCCAGGTCGCCATCGCCGCCGGCCGCGACGACACGCTGCCCGTGCTGACCGGTGTCCGCATCGAGATCGAGGGCGACCGCGTCACCCTCGCCTCCACCGACCGCTACCGCTTCGCGGTCCGCGAGTTCCTGTGGAAGCCGGAGAACCCGGACGCCTCCGCCGTGGCCCTGGTGCCCGCGAAGACGCTCCTGGACACCGCCAAGGCCCTGACCAGCGGTGACACCGTCACCCTGGCGCTGTCGGGCTCCGGTGCCGGTGAGGGCCTCATCGGCTTCGAGGGCGCGGGCCGCCGCACCACCACCCGCCTCCTCGAGGGCGACCTGCCGAAGTACCGCACGCTCTTCCCGACGGAGTTCAACTCCATCGCCGTGATCGAGACCGCCCCGTTCGTCGAGGCCGTCAAGCGCGTGGCCCTCGTCGCCGAGCGCAACACTCCGGTCCGGCTCAGCTTCGAGCAGGGCGTGCTCATCCTGGAAGCCGGCTCCAGCGACGATGCACAGGCTGTGGAACGTGTGGACGCCAAGCTGGAGGGCGACGACATCTCGATCGCCTTCAACCCGACCTTCCTGCTCGACGGCCTGAGCGCGATCGACTCGCCCGCCGCCCAGCTGAGCTTCACCACGTCCACCAAGCCGGCGCTGCTCAGCGGCCGCCCGGCCGTCGACGCCGAAGCCGACGAGGCGTACAAGTACCTGATCATGCCGGTGCGCCTGTCCGGCTGACGCCCTCGTACGTCGGGCCCGGTCTCGCAGGCTGCGGGCCGGGCCCGACGGCTTTTCCGCCGGCGCGCGGCGCCCGCGCCGTACGCCCGGGCCGTATGCCGCCCGGGAGCGCCCGTGGGGCCGGCCGGGGCCGCCCGGCGTAGGCTCGGAGCCTGGGCGGCCCCCGGAAGTCAGGGGCAGCCCGGCACAGACGGTCACAACGCTTAAGGAACCACCTGATGGAGCTTGGTCTCGTCGGTCTCGGCAAGATGGGCGGCAACATGCGCGAGCGCATCCGCCGCGCAGGCCACACCGTCATCGGATACGACCGCAACCCGGACCTCGCCGATGTCCACAGCCTGCAGGAACTTGTGGACAGCCTGCAGGCCCCCCGCGTGGTGTGGGTGATGGTCCCGGCGGGTGCGGCGACGCAGTCCACCGTCGACGAGCTGGCGGTGCTGCTCTCGCCCGGCGACGTCGTCGTCGACGGCGGCAACTCCCGCTGGACCGACGACGAGAAGCACGCCGAGGAGCTGAAGGCCAAGGGCATCGGCTTCGTCGACTGCGGTGTTTCCGGCGGCGTGTGGGGGCTCGAGAACGGCTACGCCCTCATGTACGGCGGCGACAAGGAGCACGTCGCCGCGGTCCAGCCGGTCTTCGACGCCCTCAAGCCCGAGGGCGAGTTCGGCGCCGTGCACGCCGGCAAGGTCGGCGCGGGCCACTTCGCGAAGATGGTCCACAACGGCATCGAGTACGCCATGATGCAGGCCTATGCCGAGGGCTGGGAGCTCCTGGAGAAGGTGGACTCGGTCACCGACGTCCGCGAGGTCTTCCGCTCCTGGCAGGAGGGCACGGTCATCCGCTCCTGGCTGCTGGACCTGGCCGTGAACGCGCTGGACGAGGACGAGCACCTCCAGCAGCTGCGCGGCTTCGCCCAGGACTCGGGCGAGGGCCGCTGGACGGTGGAGGCGGCGATCGACAACGCCGTGCCGCTGCCCGCGATCACGGCCTCGCTCTTCGCGCGGTTCGCGTCCCGCCAGGAGGACTCCCCGCAGATGAAGATGATCGCCGCGCTGCGCAACCAGTTCGGCGGCCACGCGGTCGAGAAGAAGTAGTTCCACCGCGGTACCACCGCGGCACAGCACCACAGAGCACAGCAGCAGGAAGCCGGGGGAGGTCGGCGCCGTATGCATGTTTCGCATCTCTCATTGGCCGACTTCCGCTCGTACGCCCGGGCCGAGGTTCCCCTCGACCCGGGCGTCACGGCTTTCGTGGGCCCCAACGGCCAGGGCAAGACGAACCTCGTCGAGGCGATCGGCTACCTGGCGACGCTGGGCAGCCACCGGGTCTCGTCGGACGCCCCCCTCGTACGGATGGGGGCGGACCGGGCGATCATCCGCGCGGCCGTCACCCAGGGCGAGCGGCAGCAGCTGGTCGAGCTGGAGCTGAATCCGGGGCGGGCGAACCGGGCGCGTATAAACCGGTCCTCGCAGGTCAGGCCGCGGGATGTGCTGGGGATCGTACGGACGGTGCTGTTCGCGCCGGAGGACCTGGCCCTGGTGAAGGGGGACCCGGGGGAGCGGCGCCGGTTCCTGGACGAGCTCGTCACGGCGCGGTCGCCGCGGATGGCGGCGGTCCGGTCGGACTACGAGCGGGTGCTGAAGCAGCGGAACACGCTGCTGAAGTCGGCGGCGATGGCGCGCCGGCACGGCGGGCGGTCGATGGACCTGTCCACCCTGGATGTGTGGGACCAGCACCTCGCGCGCGCGGGCGCGGAGCTGCTGGCGCAGCGGCTGGACCTGATCGCGACCCTGCTGCCGCTGGCGGACAAGGCGTACGAGCAGCTCGCGCCCGGGGGCGGCCCGTTGGGGCTCTCGTACAAGTCCTCCGCGGGCGAGCCGGTGGACAGCGGTGCGGCGCGCAGTCGCGAGGCGATCTACGAGGCGCTGCTGGCGGCCCTGTCGGAGGTGCGCAAGCAGGAGATCGAGCGGGGCGTGACCCTGGTCGGGCCGCACCGTGACGACCTGCTGCTGCGCCTGGGCGAGCTGCCGGCCAAGGGGTACGCGAGCCACGGGGAGTCGTGGTCGTACGCGCTGGCCCTGCGGCTGGCCTCGTACGAGCTGCTGCGGTCGGAGGGGAGTGAGCCGGTGCTGATCCTGGACGACGTGTTCGCGGAGCTGGACGCGCGGCGCCGGGAGCGGCTGGCCGAGCTGGTGGCTCCGGGTGAGCAGGTGCTGGTGACGGCGGCGGTGGACGATGACGTTCCGGGTGTGCTGGCGGGGGTGCGGTTCGGGGTGTCCGGCGGTGAGGTGACGCGGCTGTGAGCGACCAGGGCGGTGGCCAGGGGAAGGAACCGGGGAAGGTGCCGGAGGCTTCCGGGGTGGACCTGGCGCGGCAGGCGCTGGCCGCGGCGCGGGAGCAGGCGCGGGCCCGGGGGAACGCGGCGGGCGGCCGGAAGCGGCAGCATCAGCCGGGGCTGAGGTCGGGGGCGCGGGCGGACGGCCGTGATCCGATGCCGTTGATGGCGGCGCTGGACCGGTTGCGCACGGAGCGCGGCTGGGAGATGCCGATGGCGGTGGCGGGCGTGATGGAGCGCTGGCCGGAGATCGTCGGGCCGGAGATCGCGGCGCACTGTGAACCGGAGCGGTACGAGGACCGCGAGCTCGTCGTGCGGTGTGACTCTTCGGCGTGGGCGGCGCAGCTGAAGCTGTTGGCTCCGCAGCTGGTGGCGCGGCTGAACGCGGATCTGGGGCAGGGGACGGTGCGGATGATCCAGGTGCGGGGGCCTGGGGGGCGGCCCAAGCCGTACGGGGCGTGGCGGGTGCCGGGGAGTTCGGGGCCGGGGGACACGTACGGGTAGGCCCGTGCCGGGGCGCCCCCGGCTGCCCCGGGACCCGGGGCTCCACCCCGGACCCCGGCGCCTCAAACGCCGGCGGGGCTGGATGTGGTCGGCCGTGCTGGGTGGGTGCGGCTCAAGGATTCGGGGCTCCGCCCCGGGCCCCGCGCCTCAAACGCCGGCGAGGCTGGTAGTGCCCGGCGAGGCTGGTAGTGCCCGGCGAGGCTGAGAGTGCCCGGCGGGGCTGGATTGGGCCCGGGCAGGGATCCGGGCTCTGGCCCAGGTTCCGCGTCTCGAACGCCGACAGGGCTGGTGGTGCTCGGCCCGGTTGTATCCGGCTGCGTCAGGTGGTGTCCCTCACGGTAGTCGGAGGTTGACAGGCCGAAGGGCTGGATGCCCGTGTGAGCCTCTTTGAGCCCCTTCCCGGATATGGGGAGTCGGAGAGTGGCGGTTCAGGGCGGCACATGCGGACTCAGGTACCGGCAAACCCCCATTCATGTCCGCGGTACCGGTAGACTGAAAGAAATCCCGCCCGTTCGCGGGATCACGCTGACAACGCAGATCGACGCGGCCGCTCCTCCGGCGCACACGCTGGTCCGGAGTACGGGCTGCGCTGTGCCAGAAAGGGCGCTTCGTGGCCGATTCCGGCGACTCCAACGAGAAGAATTACGACGCCAGTGCGATCCAGGTCCTCGAGGGCCTGGACGCGGTCCGCAAGCGGCCCGGCATGTACATCGGCTCGACCGGTGAGCGAGGTCTGCACCACCTCGTCCAGGAGGTCGTCGACAACTCCGTCGACGAGGCCATGGCCGGGCACGCGGACACCATCGACGTCACGATCCTCGCCGACGGCGGCGTCAGGGTGGTCGACAACGGTCGCGGCATCCCGGTCGACATCGTGCCGTCCGAGGGCAAGCCGGCTGTCGAGGTCGTCCTGACCGTCCTGCACGCGGGCGGCAAGTTCGGCGGCGGTGGCTACGCCGTCTCCGGTGGTCTGCACGGTGTGGGCGTGTCCGTCGTGAACGCCCTGTCGACCAGGGTCGCGGTCGAGGTCCGGCGTGACGGATACCGCTGGACCCAGGATTACAAGCTGGGTGTCCCGACGGCCGCGCTGCAGCGGAACGAGGAGACCGACGAGTCCGGTACGACGGTCACGTTCTGGGCCGACCCGGACATCTTCGAGACCACCGAGTACTCCTTCGAGACGCTGTCGCGGCGCTTCCAGGAGATGGCCTTCCTCAACAAGGGCCTGACCCTGACGCTGACCGACGAGCGCGAGTCCGCGAAGGCCACCGTCGGCGCCGACGACCCGGACGCGGAGGCGGCCGAGCCCGTGGCGCGGACGGTGAAGTACCACTACGAGGGCGGCATCGTCGACTTCGTGAAGTACCTCAACTCGCGCAAGGGCGAGCTGATCCACCCGACCGTCATCGACGTCGAGGCCGAGGACAAGGAGCGCATGCTCTCGGTCGAGATCGCGATGCAGTGGAACTCGCAGTACACGGAGGGGGTCTACTCCTTCGCGAACACGATCCACACGCACGAGGGCGGCACCCACGAAGAGGGCTTCCGCGCGGCGCTGACCGGCCTGGTCAACCGCTACGCGCGAGAGAAGAAGTTCCTCCGCGAGAAGGACGACAACCTTGCGGGCGAGGACATCCGCGAGGGTCTGACGGCGATCATCTCGATCAAGCTGGGCGAGCCGCAGTTCGAGGGCCAGACGAAGACCAAGCTGGGCAACACGGAGGCCAAGACCTTCGTGCAGAAGGTCGTCCACGAGCACCTCAACGACTGGTTCGACCGCAACCCGGTCGAGGCCGCGGACATCATCCGCAAGTCGATCCAGGCGGCCACGGCGCGCGTCGCGGCCCGCAAGGCGCGCGACCTGACCCGCCGCAAGGGCCTGCTGGAGAGCGCTTCGCTGCCGGGCAAGCTGTCCGACTGCCAGTCGAACGACCCCACCCAGTGCGAGATCTTCATCGTCGAGGGTGACTCCGCCGGCGGTTCCGCGAAGTCCGGCCGCAACCCGATGTACCAGGCCATCCTGCCGATCCGCGGCAAGATCCTGAACGTCGAGAAGGCCCGTATCGACAAGATCCTCCAGAACACCGAGGTCCAGGCGCTGATCAGCGCCTTCGGCACCGGCGTGCACGAGGACTTCGACATCGAGAAGCTCCGCTATCACAAGATCATCCTGATGGCGGACGCCGACGTCGACGGCCAGCACATCAACACCCTGCTGCTGACCTTCCTCTTCCGCTTCATGCGGCCGCTGGTCGAGGCCGGTCACGTCTACCTCTCGCGCCCGCCGCTCTACAAGATCAAGTGGGGCCGGGACGACTTCGAGTACGCGTACTCGGACCGCGAGCGCGATGCCCTGGTCGAGCTCGGCAAGCAGAACGGCAAGCGGATCAAGGAAGACTCGATCCAGCGCTTCAAGGGTCTGGGCGAGATGAACGCCGAGGAGCTGCGCGTCACCACCATGGACGTGGACCACCGTGTCCTCGGCCAGGTCACGCTGGACGACGCGGCGCAGGCCGACGACCTGTTCTCGGTGCTGATGGGCGAGGACGTCGAGGCGCGGCGCTCCTTCATCCAGCGCAACGCCAAGGACGTCCGCTTCCTCGACATCTGAGTCGGTCTCCGCTGACCGCCTGAAAGGACTTCTGACCAGCAATGGCCGACGAAACCACCCCCACCGCAGAGAACCCCGCGGAGGAGCAGCCCGTGCTGCGCATCGAGCCCGTCGGGCTCGAGACGGAGATGCAGCGCTCCTACCTCGACTACGCGATGTCCGTCATCGTCTCGCGTGCGCTGCCCGACGTGCGGGACGGCCTCAAGCCGGTGCACCGCCGTGTGCTGTACGCGATGTACGACGGCGGCTACCGGCCCGAGAAGGGCTTCTACAAGTGCGCCCGCGTCGTCGGCGACGTCATGGGCACCTACCACCCGCACGGTGACTCCTCGATCTACGACGCCCTGGTCCGCCTGGCCCAGACGTGGTCGATGCGCATGCCGCTGGTGGACTCGAACGGCAACTTCGGCTCTCCGGGCAACGACCCGGCGGCCGCGATGCGCTACACCGAGTGCAAGCTGATGCCGCAGGCCATGGAGATGCTCCGGGACATCGACGAGGAGACCGTCGACTTCACGGACAACTACGACGGCCGCAACCAGGAGCCGACGGTCCTGCCGGCGCGCTTCCCGAACCTGCTGGTCAACGGCAGCGCCGGTATCGCGGTCGGCATGGCCACCAACATCCCGCCGCACAACCTGCGCGAGGTCGCGGCCGGCGCGCAGTGGGCGCTGGAGCACCCGGAGGCCTCGCACGAGGAGCTCCTGGACGCGCTGCTGGAGCGGATCAAGGGCCCGGACTTCCCGTCGGGCGCCCTGGTCGTGGGCCGCAAGGGCATCGAGGAGGCGTACCGCACCGGTCGCGGCTCCATCACGATGCGCGCGGTGGTGGAGGTCGAGGAGATCCAGAACCGCCAGTGCCTGGTGGTCACGGAGCTCCCGTACCAGACCAACCCGGACAACCTCGCGCAGAAGATCGCCGACCTGGTGAAGGACGGCAAGATCGGCGGCATCGCCGACGTCCGTGACGAGACCTCGTCGCGGACCGGCCAGCGCCTGGTGATCGTGCTCAAGCGCGACGCCGTCGCCAAGGTCGTGCTGAACAACCTGTACAAGCACACCGATCTGCAGACGAACTTCGGCGCGAACATGCTGGCGCTGGTGGACGGCGTGCCGCGCACGCTGTCGGTCGACGCGTTCATCCGCCACTGGGTGACGCACCAGATCGAGGTCATCGTCCGGCGCACGCGCTTCCGCCTGCGCAAGGCGGAGGAGCGCGCCCACATCCTGCGCGGTCTGCTCAAGGCCCTGGACGCGATCGACGAGGTCATCGCGCTCATCCGGCGCAGCAACACCGTCGAGATCGCGCGCGAGGGCCTGATGGGCCTGCTGGAGATCGACGAGATCCAGGCGAACGCGATCCTGGAGATGCAGCTCCGCCGCCTCGCGGCCCTGGAGCGGCAGAAGATCGTCGCCGAGCACGACGAGCTCCAGGCCAAGATCAACGAGTACAACGCGATCCTGGCCTCGGAAGAGCGTCAGCGCCAGATCGTCAGCGAGGAACTCGCGGCGATCGTCGAGAAGTTCGGCGACGACCGGCGGTCGAAGCTGGTGCCGTTCGACGGCGACATGTCCATGGAGGACCTGATCGCCGAAGAGGACATCGTCGTCACGATCACGCACGGCGGCTACGTCAAGCGCACCAAGACCGAGGACTACCGCTCGCAGAAGCGCGGCGGCAAGGGCGTGCGCGGCACGAAGCTGAAGCAGGACGACCTGGTCGACCACTTCTTCGTCTCCACCACGCACCACTGGCTGCTGTTCTTCACGAACAAGGGCCGGGTCTACCGGTCCAAGGCGTACGAGCTCCCCGACGCCGGCCGTGACGCGCGCGGGCAGCACGTGGCGAACCTGCTGGCCTTCCAGCCGGACGAGAAGATCGCCCAGATCCTCGCGATCCGCGACTACGAGGCGGCGCCCTACCTGATCCTGGCCACCAAGGGCGGCCTGGTGAAGAAGACGGCGCTCAAGGACTACGACTCGCCCCGTTCGGGTGGTGTCATCGCCATCAACCTGCGGGAGACCGAGGACGGCAGCGATGACGAGCTGATCGGCGCGGAGCTGGTGTCCGCCGCCGACGACCTGCTGCTGATCAGCAAGAAGGCGCAGTCGATCCGCTTCACGGCGACCGACGACGCGCTGCGCCCGATGGGCCGTGCGACCTCGGGCGTGAAGGGCATGAGTTTCCGCGGAGGTGACGAACTGCTCTCCATGAGCGTGGTGAGGCCGGGTACGTTCGTCTTCACCGCGACCGACGGCGGCTACGCCAAGCGGACGCCGGTCGACGAGTACCGCGTCCAGGGTCGCGGCGGTCTGGGCATCAAGGCCGCCAAGATCGTGGAGGACCGCGGGTCCCTCGTCGGGGCGCTGGTGGTGGACGAAACGGACGAGATTCTCGCCATCACGCTCAGCGGTGGTGTGATTCGTACGCGCGTCAACGAAGTCAGGGAGACCGGCCGTGACACCATGGGCGTCCAGCTGATCAACCTGGGCAAGCGCGATGCCGTAGTCGGCATCGCCCGCAATGCCGAGGCCGGTCAGGAAGCTGACGAGATCGACGAGATCGAGGCAGCCGAAGGACAGGCCGCCGAGGCCGCCGAGGGCACGGAGCCTTCGGCTGGGGAGCACGAGGAGTAAGTCGTGAGTGGAGCCACGGGCGCCGGACCGGCCGAGACTGGAGAGAACGGTGCCCGTGGCCCCGCCGCGGACTCCCAGGGTGGGGGTGCCCCCGCCGAAGGCAGGGGGAGGATCGTGACGGATACCCGAGGACAGCAGGCGCAGCCGCCCGCGCAGCCGTACCACCCGCCGCAGGCCTACTCGGCGCCCTCGGGCCCAGGGGCGCCACGGGGCGGCGGGCAGGGTGCCGGGCAGCGCAAGCCGCGTACGGGGGCCCGTATGACCCCCAGGACGCGCAAGGCACGGCTGCGGGTGGCCAAGGCCGACCCGTGGTCGGTGATGAAGGTCAGCTTCCTGCTGTCGATCGCGCTGGGCGTCTGCACGATCGTGGCGGCGGTGGTGCTGTGGATGGTCATGGACGCGATGGGCGTCTTCTCGACCGTCGGCGGCACGATCAGCGAGGCGACCGGCTCGAACGAGAGCAACGGCTTCGACCTCCAGTCGTTCCTGTCGCTGCCGCGCGTTCTGATCTTCACGTCGGTCATCGCGGTCATCGACGTGGTGCTGGCGACGGCTCTGGCCACGCTCGGCGCGTTCATCTACAACCTGTCGGCGGGGTTCGTCGGCGGGGTGGAGCTGACGCTCGCCGAGGACGAGTGACCTGCGCAGACGCTCGGCGGGAACGGATTTTGGACCTCCCGGGTCTGTGCGCTAACCTTCAGGAGTCAGCGCGCAGCGCGGATGGGGCTATAGCTCAGTTGGTTAGAGCGCATCCCTGATAAGGATGAGGCCACAGGTTCAAATCCTGTTAGCCCCACAGTGTCGAAGACCCCCAGGCCCAAGGCCTGGGGGTCTTTGTCGTTGGGCCAGTTGGTGGCTCGCCAGGTCACCGATCGGTATCGGTCGGTGTGTATTGTTGGCCGCCAGAAGTCCCCTACGTCAACGAAAGACGAGGTCGCGCGGTGAAGAAGCTGCTCCTGGTCGCACTGGCCGCCATCGGCGGGCTCCTCGTGTACCGCCAGATCCAGGCGGACCGCGCCGAGCAGGACCTGTGGACGGAGGCAACTGACTCCGTGCCCTCTGGTTCCGGCGTGTGAGACCCGAAGGTTGATCACATGGAGCCCCGGCTGCCGCTGCGGTCGGGGCTTTGTGCTGTTCTGTGACAAAAACTACGTTATGCAAAGATTTGGCTTGCGCTGGCAAACTCGGGGACTCGGGGTGGGCGTGATGGGTCGGGTACGGAGAACTGCGCTCGCGGGGGCGGCGGCCCTCGGGCTGGCGGCCGCCGCGCTGCCCGGAGCGGCGCACGCCGGGGAGCAGGCGCCGCAGCCGGTGCCGACGTACCGCGCGGCGAAGGGCGCGAAGGCGGTCGAGGGCCAGCCCTCCACGGCGGACGCCCCGCTGCTGGAGGCGGGGAACATCTACGAGGACACGCTGGCGCCCGGAGAGCGCGTGTACCGGCTCGTCCTGAAGAAGGACCAGTCCAACGTGTACGTCTCCGCCGTGGCCCGGCCCGCGCCGGGTGCCAAGGTCTCGTACGGCGACGGCATCGCGGTGGAGATCATGAACACCGCCGGGACGTCCTGTCCGGGCAGCGCCGGCAGCTCCAGCCTCGGCTACAACCCGGCGCTTGTCAGCGCCGCCGGCGTCCGGTGGGGCGTGGAGGACCACGACTGCGCCCCGGCCGGCGTCTACTACGCCAAGGTGACCCGTACGTCGGCCAAGGGCTCCGACCCGAGCCCCTGGCCGCTCGAACTGCGGGTCCAGCGCGAGCCCGGCCGCGGCCCCGGCGGCCCGACCGCCGCGCCCAGCGCCTGGCCCTCGGGGACCCCGGCCGCCCTGCCCGGCACCGAGGCGGTGGGCCGCACCGGCGGGACCGGCTTCAATGACGCCCGGGCGGTGGACGCCGGGGTGTGGCGGGACGAGCTGCGGCCCGGGCAGACCCGGTTCTACCGGGTGCCGCTGGACTGGGGACAGCAGCTGGGCCTCAGCGCGGAGCTGGCCAAGGCCAAGATGACCAAGCAGTTCGGCGCCGCCTCGGGCGGGCTCGTGGTCTCGCTCTACAGCCCCTACCGGGATCCGGTCATGGCCGAGGACACCTCCTACGACGGGAAGCAGGCCGGGATCACGCTGGAGAAGACCCCGCCGGTGGCCTACGAGAACCGCTACGCGAGCGATCCCGACGTACAGCCCGTGGGGATCGCCGGCTGGTACTACATCGCCGTGACCATGGGCGCGAAGGTCGCCGAGTTCACCGAGGACGCGACTCCCGTGCCGCTGACCCTGCGCATGGAGGTCACCGGCACCCCGGCCAAGGCGCCCGCGTACACGGAGAGTCTGGCCGCGGGCGGCTTCGGGGTCGGGGACGCGGATCGGGCCGCGGCCAAGGAGGGGCTCACCGCCCCGGAGGCCGCGCAGGCCGCCGGGAAGCACTCCGCGATGCGGGTGGTGGCGGGCGCCGGGTTCGGCACCGGGACGCTGCTGCTGCTCGTGCTGGGCGGCTGGATCCTGCTGGCCCGGCGGGGCCGCGGGGCTACAGCCGGCTGAGGGCCCAGACGCCGACGGCGAAGCAGAGCAGCGCCGCGGCGAGGATCCCGGCCGTGACCTTCCGGGGCGGCGGGGCCGGCCCGCCGCCGCGGGCCGTCGGGAGCGCCGAGGTCGCAGGGCCGGTCACGACGGGCGGCGGCAGGTGGAAGCTGCCGGTCTGCGAGGGCCCGTACGCAGGCCCGTACGAGGGCACCTGGGCCGGGACCGCCGCGTACGGGGCGGGCGCGCCGGCCGGGGCCGCCGGTGCGCCGTACCCGGGAGCCGTCACCGTGCCGGCCGTGCCGCGGGGATCGGTGCGGGTGGGCTCCGCCGACACCGCCACCGTCGTGGAGGCGGAGGCGGAGGGGGAACCGCCCGGCGGAGCCGTGGCGGCCGTGGGCGCCGCAGTGCCGCCCGCCGGGCCCGCGGCGGCCGTCAGCGGCCCCTGGGGGTCGAAGCCGGGCGGGAGCGGGCCGAGTTGGTCGAACACCTCCACCACACCCTCGTCCGGCGCGGGCGGGGGCAGCAGCTCCACGGCCTCGGCAAGGGCCTTGCGCGCCCCTGTGGCCGTCTTGAACCGGCTCTGGGGATCAGGCAGGAGCAAGCCGGCGATGACGTCCCACAGCGGCGTGGGAACGCCCTCGGGGGCGCCGGGGGTGCCGTGGGCGAGGAAGTGCTCGACGAGGGCCTGGGAGTCGGGCTTGCGGCCCTGGAGGAGGTACAGGGCGACCAGCCCGACGGCGAAGAGGTCGGCGGGGAAGTCGGGCTCGGCGCCCAGCAGTTGCTCGGGGGCGAAGTAACCGGGTGTGCCGACCACGTAGTTGGTCTCGGTCAGCCGGGGCTCGCCCTTGCGCATGGAGATCCCGAAGTCGGACAGCCGCAGGTGCGGCCGCCCGGTCCCGGTGGCCTCCATCAGGATGTTGGCCGGTTTGATGTCGCGGTGGACGACACCTTCCGCGTGCACCGCCGCCAGCCCCGACAGGAGCTGGTCCAGCAGGGTGCAGACGAAGCGCGGCGGGAGAGGGCCGTAGTCCCCGATCACGTGGCCGAGCGAGCCGCCGCTGACCAGGTCCATGGTGAACAGGACCTTGTCGTCGTCGGCCGCCCAGCTGGCGGGGGCCAGTACGTGCGGGTGATCGATCCGCAGCGCCTGCTCCCGTACGAACCTCAGGAGTGTGTGGGCGTCGCTCTGGAGGAGGACCTTCGCCGCCACGTAACGGCGGCGACGGTGGTCCCAGGCACGCCACACGGCGCCGGCGCCACCGCGCCCGATCGGGTCGATCAACTCGTACCGACCGGCGAAAACCTCACCCATTGCTGTGCCCGTCCCCCGTCACCCGTTGTCCGTCGTCGTGCGTGTCAGTTCTGGTGGGCCTCGTAATGGGCGACCGCTTCGGCGGTGCGGCCCGCGCCGTACACCCGGAGGAACTCTGCCAGTTCCGGGTGGCTGGGGGCGAGGGTGTTCGCCGCGTCGATGATGTCGCCGGCCGCGGAGACCGAGCGCAGCAGCGACTGGATCTCACGGACGACCCGCTTGACGGTGGGAGCGCCCGAGCCGGTGGCGGTCTGGCCGCTGTTGCTGAGGACGGAGCCTCCCTGGGACTTCTTGATCTCGTCCATCCGGTCGGTGGCCTCCCCCGCGCTGACGCTCCCGTCGGCCACCTGGCCGGCGAGGTCCTGGAGGGCCTGGACCCGCTGCACCACGGCCGGGTTGCCGATCTTGGCGCGCTGGCCGCTCATCAGCTGGGACAGCATGGGCGCCGACAGTCCGAGGACGGCAGCGAGGCGGGCCTGGTTCAAGCCGAGGTCATCTATGAGCCGGCGGAAGAGCGCGCCCAGGGGCTCCCCGTACCAGCTGCGCTGAAGCTCTCTGGCTCTGGCCGTGGCCTCTTGTTGTACTGCGTCCACTCTTCGTACTCCCCTTCGCTGGTGCGAACCTCGCGAGCATCTTACGGAGAGTGGTCGCGGGGCGGGAGTCCCTATCATTTTGCGAGATGAGGGGGTACACCCGGTACTCTGTTCTGCGGAACGGCCGCTCCCCGCACGGGGGACAGGCGTGCCCGGATCCACGGGGCCTTAGCTCAGTTGGTAGAGCGCTGCCTTTGCAAGGCAGATGTCAGGAGTTCGAATCTCCTAGGCTCCACAGGTGAACCCCTCTGAACTGCGGAAACGCGGGGCAGAGGGGTTTTTGCGCGGTCTCAGAGGTCGATCCAGTAGCGGCGCTTGGGCCCGATGAGGGTGTCGCGGACGTCCTCGAGCACGCCGCCGTTCCGCTCGATCGTGCGCACCGACGCGGTGTTGTCCGGATCGCAGGTCAGCAGGACCCGGTCCATCCCCATGATGCGCGCCTCGTGGAGTACCGCACCCAGCGCCCAGGTGGCCAGGCCGCGCCCGCGGGCCGAGGGGCGGACGCTGTAGCCGATGTGGCCGCCCGCGTCGAGGAGGAAGGCGTTCAGGTGGTGGCGCAGGTCGATGGCGCCGAGGTAGGTGTCGCCCTCCGCGATCCACCAGTACGTCGCGTGCACCCGGCCCTGCTCGACCGGCACCGTGCGGTCGGCGTACCGGTGGAGCCGCTCCACCCAGGCCGCGAACCCCACGGGGCTCTCCACCTCGTCGTCGGAGCCGAGTCCGGCCCCGTCGATGTGCGCGTCGTCGCCCCATTCGGCGCGGGCGGCGAGCCAGGAGGCGTGCAGGCGGGGGGTGGGCGTGATGAGGTCGGGCATGGTGCGGACGATAACAGCCGGCTCTTCCCCCCTGACCTGAGCAAACGCGGGCAGGGGGGTGTGCACGGCCCTCCCGTCAGCCGTCGAGCCAGCCGCAGCGGCGGGCGTAGCTGCCGGCCTGGAAGCGGCTCTCCGCGCCCAGCTCGTTCATCAGGTCCGTGACGTGCCGGCGGTAGGTGCTGGTGGACATGGAGAGCCTGCGGGCCGCCATCTCGTCCTTCATCCCCGACTCCAGCAGCCGGACGATGGAGCGCCGCAGCTCGTCCTTGGCGGAGCCGTAGCCGACGCCGCTCGGCGCCGAGGTGAAGGGGCGGGCCGAGTCCCAGGTGCTCTCCCACGCCCGGTAGAGGTGGTCGACCAGCGAGGGGTCGCGAATGGCTATGGCGGCCTCGCCCCCGGAATTGCGGCGGTCCGCGATGATGGCGGTCTCCCCGTCGAAGAAAATAATGCGGTCCGGGATGTGACCGATAGTCCGGACCTGCGCCCCGAGAGCCACCATTTTCGTCAGGTGCTGCTGCATGTATTGATGGGCCAGTACGGAATGCGGATAGAGCGTTCGCATCACAATTCCGCGGTCTATTACCTCCGCCGTTCGCGCCAATCCCTCCTCCAGTGCTTCTTGAGGGGGAAGCCGGGGATGTGCGGCCGCGACCTCCGCCCGGGTACCGGCGGAAAGCCGCTCCAGAGTGGAGCGGACGGTGTCCAGGAGAGTGAGGTGCTCGATGGGATTCCGCATGAAATGACTCTGCCAGGATTCCTCGAATACCGACTTCATGGTCATTACATGGTTGCGCAGGCGCTCGGCCTCCCGGTGGCGCTTCTGGATCTCGGCCTCGATCGGGCCGACCAGGTGGGCCGCCGCCGCGTCCGGGCTCGCGGGCAGGTAGCCGGGGGCGTCGGGGCTGTGGAGGTGGTCCCGGCCGGCCGGGCCGGCGGCGTCCTCGGGCTGCTGCGGATCGACCCACTCCGGTCGTAGCAAGTGGAGTTGGGTCAAGTCCCGCACGGCCGAGTCGACGTCGGCCAGCGGCACGCCCATGCGCATGGCGGCCTTGGCCGGGTCCAGGCGGCCCTGCTCGAGTGCCCATTGGTAGAGGGCGACGTGCAGGTCTCCGAGGGGCGGGGTGCCACTTACCTCCGAGGTGGATTTGTGCATCTTCGTACCCTTCGCGGGTGAGTGCTAGTCACTTACCACTTCTCGTCACCAGGGTTTCCCTGGCGCGCAGTACGTCAAGTCCGGCACGGTTGCTCCAGCGGCCGGAAACGGGGGCCGAAAGCTACAGCAGACTAAAAGGGGTTCGTCCGTGAAGCTCAAGTTCGTCGCACTGTCGCTCATTTCGCTCTTTTCCATCGGTGGCCTCGGCTTCGCCGCATCCCCCGCCTCCGCCGCGGTTCCGACGGGCGCGGATGCGACGGACACGACCGGTGCAGACGACATCATTTGGCACTAGCTCCCGGTCCGCAACGGAGGGGAATAACAGAGTCCGGCTCGAGAAAGTGACGGGGAGATGAATAAGGGTTTCTGCTCGATCGCGTGGGGAAGTCTGTCCCAGTATCTGGACAAAGTCGAGGGTCTTTCAAGATCTGGACCTCGGCTTCTCGGTGGGGGAGACAGACCGTGAGCGCCCTGGCCGCCTTCGACGGCGTCAGCGGCGGCCTGCCCCCTGAGGACTGGGACGCCCTGGCCGGAAACCGGCTCTACTCCTCATACGACTGGCTGCGGTTCTGCGCCACCGACATCGGCGGCCGGACGGCCACCGGTGCGGTGCACGCGGCCGGCGCGGCCGTCAGCGTCACCGCCGTCGCGGAGGAGCCCAACCCCTTCTACCAGTGGAACACCCAGCTCACGGCACGGGGCCTGCCCGCACCCGACGCGGCCGGCCTGCTCGTCGGCCAGCGCCGCGGCTACCAGACCCACCTGCTCACCCCGGGCGGAGCCACCGCGGACAGGGCGGCGCCGGCCCTGCTCGACGGGGTCCGCTCGCTGGCCGCCGAACTGGCCGGAAGTGAACTGCTCGACGGCGCCTTCGGCGGTCCTGCGGGGGCGAAGGAACCCCTGCCGTGCGTCGCGAGCTTCGTCGGCACCCCCGACGTCCAGGCCCTCCGCGCGGCCGGCGTACGGACGGCGCCGGTCCTCCTGACGACGGACGCCTGGGTCTCCATCCCCGAGGGAGGGTGGCCGGAGTGGCTGCGCCGGCTCCCCTCGAAGGGCCGCAGGGACTCCGTCAAGCAGGAGGTCAAGGCCTTCGCCGCGGCGGGCTACGAGATCACTCGGGAACCGCTTGAGGACTGCTACAGGCAGGCCGCGGATTTGCTCGCCGGCACGCAGAAGCGATACGGGCATTCCTACGACTTGCATGTGCTGAGCGAGTCCTTCCGGCTTCAGGGCGCCGCCATGGGAGCCAAGGCGCAGGTGCTCTTCTGCGCCCGCTCCGGCGAGCCTCCGGTGGGTTTCTGCCTCTTCTATATCCACGGCGACACGCTGTTCGTCCGCGCGGTCGGCTTCGACTACGAACGGTTGATCCGTGGTGCCGCGGAGTATTTCAACCTGGTGTACTACGCCGCCGTCCGCATAGCCGCCGAGAATGGCCTGCGGTGGCTGGCCCCGGGAATCGAATCCGCCGACGCCAAGGCGCTGCGCGGTGCGCGGCTCCGCCCGCTGTGGCTCCTCGACCTGTCGGAGCGGAGCGTTCTGCTCGGCCGGGACGACGAGGTCCGCGCCTACAACGCCGCCGAGTTGAGCCGGCTCTCCGCCATCTCCCCGGCGGTCTCCAAGGCGCTGGAGCACGACCTCTACGCGCCCTTCTGCTGACCCCCGAACTGACTCCGGACTGACCCCGGACGGCCACCGCCCCACCGCCCCACC
>NZ_JAGGOZ010000006.1 GCF_018614075.1 Streptomyces sp. ISL-94
TGACACGATCATTGAGATTCTTCTCCTTCTTCGTGTTCTACGTGTTCTACGTGTTCTGCGGGGGCGGGCTCTGCGGCGAAGCGGGCGTAGACCTCGGGGCGGCGGGTCTTCAGCCGCTGGGCGAGGGCGAGGCCGGCGAGGAAGACGGCGGGGACGAGGGCGATGAGGACGGTGTTGACGGTGGCGGAGGCCATGGTGAAGAGGCCCACCTTGGAGACGACCAGGAAGATCGCCACGGCGAGCAGGGCGGCGGCGGTGAAGGGGGCGATCACGGTCCGCCAGGGGCCTTCCGCGTGGGCCACGCCCCGGAAGTAGACGGGTACGGCGATGGCCGCGAGCAGCATCAGGGCCATGAGCCCGGCGGGTGCGGGTGGTGGCGCCGCTGGCGTTTGGGGCATGGGGAGGCGGCACCCTTCTGCGAACGGCAGGCTGCGGAGGGAAGAAAACCTAAAGGCTTTCGGTTTGCGGCAATGTAGCCTCCGGTTTCGGGATACGGGAAGACCTGACGGCGGGAGAAAACCGATGGCACGGCCGCGTACCCCGCTCCTCGACCGGGAGCGCATCGCCACGACCGCGCTCCAACTGGTCGCGGAGCACGGCGAGTTCAGCGTTCCGCAGATCGCCCGGGCGCTGGGCGTGCAGACCGGGTCGGTGTACCACCACGTGGACGGCCGGGCGGGGGTGGTGGAGCTGATACGGGAGCTCGTGTGCGACCGGATCACCGACGGGGCCTGGGCCCTGGAGCCCTGGGACCGGGCCCTGGAGGAGTGGGCCCGCTCCTACCGGGCCGCCTTCGCCGCCTACCCGCGGGCCATCCCGCTGCTGATGACCACGCCGGTGCGGGCCCCGAAGGTGCTCGCGCACTACGAGCGTGCGGTCGGGCTGCTGCTGGCGGCGGGTTTCGCGGGCGGCCAGGTGATGCCGCTGCTGACGGCGCTGGAGAACCTGGTGCTGGGCTCGGCACTCGACCTGGCCGCACCCGAGAGCATGTGGGAACCGTCCCCGGACACCCCGCTGCTCTCCCGCGCGCTGGCGACGGTGGGCCCGGGCCGCGCCGACGCGGCCTTCGAGGTGGGCCTGGCGGCCTTCCTCGCCCATGCGCGGACCCTGCGGGGCGGGGCCGAGCCGGACGAGCTGCCGCGGTCTGGTCCCAAGTAGGCTTCCGAGCACGGTGGTTGCCGCTGCACCGGTCTGCGTTCCGGCCCGCGGCCGGCCCGGCGTCGTGGGGGCCGTCGACTACACTCCTCCACCGGCTGCCGCGGCCCCCCGGGGCCGCGGCGGTGCTGTTCCGCTTCCGCTTCCGCACCCGCGCCCAGGAGTTGTCCCGGCATGGCCGTCATTCACCGCACCACCATGACCCCCGGCAAAGTGGAGCTCCTGGCGGCCTGGCTGCCGAACCAGCCCTGGTACGCCGGTCTCCCGGGCCGGGCCCCGCAGTTGGCCAAGGCGGGCGGCTTCCGGCTTGACGACCCCGAGGGCGAGGTCGGTATGGAGTTCATGGTCGTCACCGACACCGCCGGCGACAGCCCGGTCACCTACCACGTGCCTCTGACGTACCGCGGGGCCCCGCTGGACGGCGCCGAGCACGCCCTCGTCGGCACGTCGGAACACGGGGTCCTGGGGCTGCGCTGGGTGTACGACGGCGCCCAGGACCCGGTGCTGATGGCGCAGCTCCGCGCGCTGCTGCGGGGCGAGGCGGTGCCGCAGCGGCAGAACGAGAGCGGCACGCCGGACCCCACAGTCACCGTCGAAGGCACGGACCTGCCCCTGGACGCCGAGCCCACCGTGACGGTGACCCGCGTCCTGCACCCGGAGTCCCCCGCGGCTCCGGGCGACCACGCCCACGTCCGGGTCACGGCCGGCTGGCAGACCCCGGAGGGCGAGCCCGCCCGCGGCACTTTCGCGGCCGTGCGGCGGGCGGCCGCGTAGGAGGTCGTTCCGGCCCTACGCCCCGTAGAAGTACTCCTCGACCACCGCGCGGGCGCGGCGGGTGATGCGGCGGTAGTCGTCGAGCATCTCGCCGACCGTGCCCTCGGCGTAGCCGAGGTAGCGGGCCACCGCCGCCAGGTCGCGGGCCTCGGAGGGGAAGGTGTCGCCGGCCCGGCCGCGGACCAGCATCACGGCGTTGCGGACCCGGGTCGCCAGCACCCAGGCCTCGTCCAGGATCTGCGCTTCCTCGGTCGGGATGAGGCCGGCGGCGTGCGCGGCGTACAGGGCGCGGCGGGTGCGGGTGGTGCGCAGGCCCGGTTCGGCCCAGGCGTGCCGCATCTGGATGAGCTGGACGGTCCACTCGACGTCGCTGAGGCCGCCGCGGCCGAGTTTGGTGTGGAGGGTGGGGTCGGCGCCGCGCGGCAGGCGTTCCGACTCCATGCGGGCCTTGAGGCGGCGGATCTCGCGGACCGCGTCCTCGCCGAGGCCCTCCGTGGGGTAGCGCAGCGGGTCGATGAGGTCGATGAAGCGGTCTCCCAGGTCCGTGTCTCCGGCGACCTGTTCGGCGCGCAACAGGGCCTGGCTCTCCCAGGTCAGGGACCAGCGGCGGTAGTAGGCGGCGTAGGAGGCCAGGGTGCGGACGAGCGGGCCGGACCGGCCTTCGGGGCGCAGGTCGGCGTCGATGAGCAGCGGCGGGTCGGCGGTGGGGAGTTGGAGCAGCCGGCGCATCTCGGCGACGACGGTCTGGGCGGCCTTCGCGGCCTCCTGTTCGTCGACGCCTTCGCGGGGTTCGTGGACGAAGAGGACGTCGGCGTCGGAGCCGTAGCCCAGCTCGTGGCCGCCGAAGCGGCCCACGCCGATGACGGTGAAGCGGGTGGGCAGCGTGTCGCCGTAGTGGCTGTGGACGGCGGCGCGCAGGGCGCCGGCGATGGTGGCGGCGGTGAGGTCGGAGACGGCTCCGCCGACCCGGTCGACCAGGGCTCCGTGGTCCTCTTCGGCCGGGCTGTCCTCCGTACCGTACGAGCCGATGATGTCGGCGGCGGTGGTGCGGAAGAGTTCGCGGCGGCGGACCCCGCGGGCGGCGGCGACGGCGGCTTCCGGGTTCTCGGCGCGGCCGACGGCGGCGAGGACCTCCTGCTCCAGGGCCTCGTGGCTACGGGGCTGGAGGCCTTCGGGATCGCCGAGCAGGGCCACGGCTTCGGGGGCGCGCATGAGCAGGTCGGGGGCGAGGCGGCCTGCGGACAGGACGCGGGCGAGGTTTTCGGCGGCTGCGCCCTCGTCGCGGAGCAGCCGCAGGTACCAGGGGGTCCTGCCGAGGGATTCGGATACCTTGCGGAAGTTGAGCAGGCCGGCGTCCGGGTCGGCGGAGTCCGCGAACCAGCCGAGGAGCACGGGGAGCAGGGTGCGCTGGATGGCCGCCGCGCGGGTGACGCCGGAGGCGAGGGCTTCGAGGTGGCGCAGGGCGGCGGCCGGGTCGGCGTACCCGAGGGCTTCGAGGCGCTGGCCGGCGGCGCGTGTGGACAGCCGGGTCTCGCCGGGGGTGAGCTGGGCGACGGCGTCGAGCAGCGGGCGGTAGAAGAGCTTCTCGTGGAGGCGGCGGACCACGGAGGCGTGGCGGCGCCAGGCCTTGTTGAGCTCGGCGACGGGTTCGGTGCGCAGGCCGAGTGAGCGGCCGAGGCGGCGGAGGTCGTTCTCGTCCTCGGGGACGAGGTGGGTGCGGCGCAGCCGGTAGAGCTGGATGCGGTGTTCCATGGCGCGCAGGAAGCGGTACGCGTCGTGCAGTTGGGCGGCGTCGGCGCGGCCGACGTAGCCGCCGGCGGCGAGGGCGTGCAGGGCGTCGAGGGTGGTGCCGGAGTGCAGGGTGGCGTCGCTGCGGCCGTGCACGAGCTGGAGCAGCTGGACGGCGAACTCGACGTCGCGCAGGCCGCCGGGGCCGAGTTTGAGCTCGCGGTGGACCTGCGCGGCGGGAATGTTGTCGACGACGCGGCGGCGCATCTTCTGGACGTCGGGGACGAAGTTCTCGCGCTCGGCGGCCTGCCAGACGAGGGGGCTTGTGGCGTTGATGTACTGGGCGCCGAGGTCGGGGTCGCCGGCGACGGCGCGGGCCTTGAGGAGGGCCTGGAACTCCCAGGTCTTGGCCCAGCGCTGGTAGTAGGCGAGGTGGGAGGAGAGGGTCCGGACGAGGGGGCCGTTGCGGCCCTCGGGGCGGAGGTTGGCGTCGACGGGCCAGATGGTGCCTTCGACGGTGGTCTCGGAGCAGATCCGCATGAGGTGGGAGGCGAGGCGGGTGGCGGCCTGGATGCCCTTGCCCTCGTCGGTGCCGGGGGCGGCCTCGCCGACGAAGATGACGTCGACGTCGGAGACGTAGTTCAGCTCGTTGCCGCCGCACTTGCCCATCGCGATGACGGCGAGGCGGCAGGCGGCCGCGTCCGCGGGGGCGGCGGCCGAGGCGATGCGCAGGGCCGCGCGCAGGGTGGCGGTGGCGAGGTCGGCGAGCTCGGCGGCGGTCTCGGCGACGTCTATGGTCCCGCAGACGTCGCGGGCGGCGATGGAGAGCAGGCAGCGGCGGTAGGAGACGCGGAGCTGGACCGGGTCGTGCGCGTCGGCGAGTCCGCGCTCGAAGTCGGCGAGGCCGGGGTGCAGGTCGGCGGCCTCGTACGTGACGAGGGCCTGCCAGTCGAGGGGGTGGCGGGCGAGGTGGTCGCCGAGGGCCTCGGAGGCGCCGAGCACGCCGAGCAGCCGGTCGCGGAGCGGCTTGGCGCTGACGAGGGTGTCGAGGAGCCCGGGCAGCTCGTCGGACGGCTGCGCTTCGGCGAGCCGGACGAGTCCGCGGAGGGCGAGGTCGGGATCGGCGGTCGCCCCGAGGGCGTCGAGGAGCACCGGGTCGGCGCGTACGGCGGCCAGCGCGTCGGCGTCGAGCAGCCGGGCGGCGGCGGAGGGGTCGGTGAAACCGCTGCGGAGCAGCCGGATGAAGGTGCTGCTCCTGCGTCCCGGGACTGTCATCCCGCCGCCTCCCGCGGTTGTCGGTGCCTGCCCTGGCGTGCCTGGGGTGAGCGTAGCCGGAGCAGGCGTTCGACTCACCGCCGCGTATCATGCGGGGGCTTATCTGATGATCCGAAGATTTATGGCGCCATGGGGCCAACTCCCCGCCTCCGGCCGGCCACGAGGAGCCCCATGCCCGACGGACGCCCCGGCCCTGGGGCGTGGCACGCGTTCCCGCCGGCGGAGCACCCGGTCGAGGAGCCCCCGCAGGACACCGCGGCCTTCGGCACCTGGCACGCGGCCGCGGGTCACGGGCAGGGGCCGCAGCCCTGGCGGCCGGCCCCGCCCGCCGCAATGCACGGGCAAGCGTCGCAGCCCTGGCCGCCGAACCCGCCTGCCGCAATGCACGGACAAGCGTCGCAGCCCTGGCCGCCGGCCCCGCCCGCCACCGTGGGGGACGCGCAAGGACCGCAGCCCTGGCCGCCGGCCCCGCCCGCCACCGTGGAGGACGCGCAAGGACCGCAGCCCTGGCCGCCGGCCCCGCCCGCCACCGTGGAGGACGCGCAAGCACCGCACGGTGAGGGCCCGCAGGCCACCGCACCCGCCGGTGCCCGGCAGGGCCGGCGGGCCGCTCGGCGTGCCGGGAAGGCCGGTGAGGCCGGGCGCCGCTCGGGCGGGGCGGGCGCCGCGGCCGCGCGCGCTCGGCAGGCCGGGCTGCGGGCCCCTACCGCCGAGGCCGGCACGGAGGCCGAGACCGGGGCCGGGGGCCGCCGGGCACGTGGCACCTCGCGCCCCCGCGGCCAGTGGAAGGGGCTCGTCAAGGTCGTGGCGTTCTGTGCCGCCACCGCCGCCGGCAGCATGCTCGTCCTGCGCGGCAACGACGCCCTCGACCGTCTCGCCGCCCCCGCGCCCCCCGACAGCAAGGCCACCGCCCCCGCGGCCCCGGCCGACGCGCCCGACCCCGGTCGCGTGCTCCAGGTCGTCGCGCATCCGGATGACGACCTCTACTTCATGAATCCGGACCTGCGCTACTCCATAGCCGCCGGCCGCCCCGTGACCTCCGTCTACCTGACCTCCGGCGAAGCCGACGGCATCAACGCCGCCGACGGCAGGCGGGGCTCGGCCAAGCCCGACAAGCCCGCCTACGCCGAGGCCCGCCAGAACGGCATACGCGCCGCCTACGCCAAGATGGCCACCGGCGACCGCAGCAGCGCCTGGAAGCGCACCGTCGTCCCGACCAAGGGCGGCGGCCACGCCGAGGTCGACGTCCTCGTGGCCGCGCCGCAGGTGAACCTCGTCTGGCTGCAGATGCGCGAGGCCGGCACCGTCCACGAGCCCGCCCCCGACAGCCTCCACGGCCTCTGGGACGGCACGGTGGCCCGCCTGGAGTCGGTGCTCGCCTCGGGGACCCCGGTCAAGCAGAGGTTCACGTACACGAAGGACCAGGTCGTCCAGACGCTGGTCGGCGTCCTGGAGCAGTACAAGCCGACCACCATCCGCGCCCAGGACCCGACCCCCGGCCGGTTCCCCGACACCAAGCGGTACACCGACCACCAGGACCACCTCTACGGCGCCCGCTTCGTGCAACTGGCCACCGCCGCCTACGCGAAGGACGTCAAGGACCGCCCGCACTTCGCGGTGCAGAACTACGTCGGCTACTTCAACGGCTCCCTCCCCAGCACCCTGGATCCGGAGGAGGCCCAGGCGAAGCTGGACATCCTGGGCACCTACGCCTGGCTCGACCGGCAGAACCACTGCGGCAGCGACGCCGGCTGCGGCGACCTCAAGGTGTCCGGGAACCCGGCGGGCAACCGGTGGACGGAGTCCATCAACTACGCCCGCGGCACCGGCACCTCCTGGCTGACCTCCGACAAGGAGCACGGGCTGTGGGCCTTCAAGGTGCTCGACGGCCAGGTCGCCGTCTGGCACCGGACCGGCCTCATCGGCCGCTGGAGCGGGCCCACCCTGCTCCCTGGCACCGGCATGGACCAGGGCATGTCCACCGTCACCCTGGAGGACGGCCGGATCGCCGTCTTCGGCACCCGCACCTCCTTCGGCGCGAAGCCCGCCGACTACCGGCGCGAGGTCGTCCACGCCGCCCAGAAGGCTCCGGGCTCCGAGGAGTTCGGGGAGTGGCAGTCGCTGGGCACCCCCGAGACGGCGGACGAGAACTGGACCTCCGACATCAGCGCGCCCGCCGTCTCGGTCGACGGCACCGGCCGGCCGGCGGCGTACGTCCGCGACGGCTCGTACACCCTGCGCGGCCGGGTGCAGCAGGCGGACGGCAGCTGGGGCCCGTGGGAGAAGTACGGCGGCACCGACCTGCACGGCACCCCGGCCACCGCCACCGACGGCGCCGGCCGGCGGATGGTCTTCTCCTCGACCTCCAAGACGGTGGTGGGCTGGGTGCAGCCGAAGCCGGGCGCCCCCCTGGGCCCGGCCACCGCCACCGGGCTGCCGGACACCACGCTCCCGCTCACGGCGGAGGGCCGCGAGGGCGGGGTGCGGCTGTGGTTCCGCAAGCCGGGATCCGGCAACGTCCGTACCGCCCTGGTCACGGGTGACGGCGGGCTGAAGGTGAACCACCTCACCGACCTCGGCGGCCTCCAGGGCTTCGGCGCGGTGACGGCGAGCGGGCACGTGCTGGCCGGCCGCGCGGCGGGCGGGCAGCTGGGCTCGGACCTCGGGTGGGGGCGGCCGTGGGAGCGGTCGGCGCTGATGTTCGTCGGCGCGCCGGCCTCGACGATGACCGGAAAGAACATGGTCAGCCTGGCGGTGGTGGGGCTCGACGCACGGCTGTACGTGACCTCGACGGCGGACGCCCCGGACGCGTACCTGGCGCCGTGGCAGCCGGTGGGGCCGCGCAACGCCGCCCCGTAGCGGGACGCAGCAGCACATAGGGAGCGTTCCACGCACAACACCGCGGATCGGGCTACCGGTTGACCCAAGGGGCGGAAGAATTGCTTCCATATTTCGGTCACATATCCGGACTAAAAACTCCGCAGGGTGCAATCACGTCCGGTCTTTTCCGGAAACCGGCGGTCATCGGCCAAATGAGTGAACCAACTTGCCGGTATGGGCCTCTCTCTGACTGCTCAGCAGTTCTCCCGACCGGAACGACCTGACGACTGACGACTGACGACCGGAACGACCGGAACGACCGGAACGACCGAACGACCGAACGACCGAACGACCCCCGAGGCGTGACCGATGCCCATGACCCGCCGCCGCTTCGCGGCGCTCGCAGCCGTGCTGACCGCCGGTACCACCGGTGTGCTCGCCGTCGCCTCCGGCCAGCAGACGCCGGCCGAGGCCACCCAGGACAAGGCCCCGGCGGCCGCGCTCCCGGCGAGCACCACGGCCGGATCGGTCGTCCAGGTCGTCGCCCACCCCGACGACGACCTGTTCTTCATGAACCCCGACCTCAGCCGCTCGCTGCAGGCCGGCATCCCGGTCGCCACCGTCTACCTCACCTCCGGCGAGGCCGACGGCCGCAACGGGGCCAAGGGCGGCGCCGCCAACGACCCGGAGCAGCCCGCCGACCACGCCCACTACGCCGAGGCCCGGCAGAACGGCATACGCTCCGCCTACGCGCAGATGGCCCTCGGGGACCGGACCGGCGTGTGGCGCCGTACGGTCATACCCACCACCGGCGGCGGCCAGGCCGAGCTGGACGTCCTCGTCGCCAAGCCGGAGATCAACCTGGTGTGGCTCCAGATGCGCGAGGCCCGCTCCACCGGCGAGGACACCCCGGAGAGCCTGCGCGGCCTGTGGAACGGGCGGATACCCGCGCTGCCGTCCCAGCTGGCCTCCGGCACCCCGGTCAAGCGGACGTACACGTACACCAAGGACCAGCTGATACAGGCGCTGGCCGGCCTTTTGGAGCGGTACCGGCCGACGACGATACGGATGCAGGACCCGACTCCGGGCCGGTACGAGTCCGGCAAGTGCACCGACCACCAGGACCACATGTACGGGGCGCGCTTCCTGCAGGCCGCGACCGCCGCCTACGCGGAACGCGTCACGAACCGCCCGCGCTTCTCGGTCCAGAACTACCTCGGCTACCACAACGGCGACCTCCCCCACGCGCTGGACCCGCAGACGGCCGAGACGAAGACCGGGTACCTGCGGACCTACGCCTGGCACGACCACGAGAACTACTGCGGCTCCCCCTCGGGCTGCGGCGACCGCAAGGTCGCGGGCAACCCGACCGGGCGCAACTGGGCCCAGTCGCTGCGCTACAGCCGCGCCGACCACTCCTCCTGGCTGGCGGAGGGCACGCCCGGCCGCCTCTGGGCCGTCGCCGCGCTGGACGGGCAGGGCGCGTACTGGTCCCGGGGTCCCGGCGGCGACTGGGCCGGACCGGTCCTCCTCCCCGGCACCGGCATCGACCCGGGTCCGACCGCCACCAGCCTCCCCGACGGCCGGATCGGGATCCTCGCCACCCGCACGGTCTTCGGCTCCGCGCCCGCCGACTACCGGCGCGAGGTCGTGTACGCCGTCCAGTCCGCGCCCGACGGCCCGTTCGGCCCGTGGCAGTCGCTCGGCACGCCCGAGCGGGGCGACGAGGAGGGCACCTCGGCGATCAGCGCGCCCTCGGCGGGCGTGGACGCGGAGGGCCGCGTCACCGTCTACCTCCGCGACGCCCGCCGCACCCTGCGCGCCGCCGCCCAGCAGCCGCACGGCGGCTTCTCCTCCTGGCAGCGGCTGGGCGGCGACGACCTGCAGGGCGATCCGGTGACGGCGGTCGACTCCGCCGGTCGCCACCACGTGTACGCCACCACCACCGACTCGGTCCTGGCCTGGATCCGGGCCACCCCCGGCGGCCCGCTGCTCGGACCGTCGCCGACGGGCCTGCCCGCCACCACGGTCCCCCTGTCGGCGACCCCGGAGGGCGCGGGCGTCCGCCTGTACTTCCGCCGCCCCGACTCGGGGGTCGTCCGTACCGCCCTGGTCACGGCGACCCCGGGCAGACCGCAGGTCTCCAGCGTCGCGGAGGCGGGCGGCCGGGCCGGCTACGGCGCGGTCGGCGTCGCGGGCCGTGTCATCGCCGGCCGCGCGGACACCGGCACCATCGGCACGACGGCCCTCGGCGGCCCCCCTGCCTGGGCGGAATCCCGCATGCTCTACGCGGGCGCCCCGGGCGCCGTCCTCGAAGCCTCCGGCACCACGACGGCAGTCCTCGGCCTCGACGCCGAACTCCACATCACGACCACCCCCCACACCCCGAGCACCCCCACCTGGCACCGCGCGGTGCACTGATCCGCGCAGCGGCGACGGGCGACGGGGGACGGGGGGCGGCATCGATTACCGGCGCCGGCTCGTCCGGCGGCGGTGCCCGGTGTTCCGCATTTGACGACGGCCCGCAATGGGCATGGACTGGATTCACGGGCGCGCCGGCCACA
This sequence comes from Streptomyces sp. ISL-94, assembly GCF_018614075.1. Lineage (GTDB taxonomy): Bacteria > Actinomycetota > Actinomycetes > Streptomycetales > Streptomycetaceae > Streptomyces. The sequence goes on from NZ_JAGGOZ010000006.1 coordinate 10,317, forward strand.
CTCCGTCCTAGGGAGAGCGGCGATGACAACCAGCGGATCCTTCAATCTCCTGCAGCCCCACCAGATCGCCGAGGAGACGTTCGTCATCCCGTGGGCCCTGGAAGCCCCGCCGGTCGGCCACTTCCCGATGAACTCGATGGTGATCCGCGGCGCCGAACCGGTGCTCGTGGACACCGGGGCGCCGGCGGTGCGGGCACAGTGGCTGGAGGCTGCGTGGTCCGTGGTGGATCCCCTGGACGTCCGGTGGGTCTTCCTCACCCACGACGACCGTGACCACGCCGGCAACCTCTTGGCGGTCCTCGCCGCATGCCCGAACGCGACCCTGCTGACCACGTGGTTCTCGATCGGGCGCATGGCCGAGGAGTGGGAGACGCCCATCAACCGGTGCCGCTTCATGACCGACGGCGACACCGTGGACGTGGGCGACCGGACCCTGGTCGCCAAACGGCCGCCGTTGTACGACAACCCGACGACCCGCGCCCTCTTCGATCCGAAGACCAACGTCTTGTGGGCGGTGGACACCTTCGCGACAAACGTGCCGACTCCCATGCCCGACATCGCAGAACTGTCCGCCGGCGAATTCCGGGACGGCCAATTCTTCGGCGGGCGCCTGGTCTCGCCCTGGGTCGCGCTGCTGGACGGCCAGAAGTTCCAGGCGGTGGTCAACGACATCCAGCGGCTCGGCGCCGAGGTCATCGCCGGCTGCCACACGCCGGTGCTTCGCGGGCCACGGATCGCGGAGGCGTTCGACCTCCTCCGCCAACTCCCCGGGATTCCGCCGTGGACAGAGTTCACACAGGTCGACCTCGACCAGTGGATGGCGCTCGCCGAGAGTTCGGTCCCACCGGAACAGCCCCGGCCGTCGGCCACGTGATGTCCCGCTCAAGCTGCTGAAGACCCCGTCGGGGGATGTCGGCCCAAGACCGGTGAGACGCTTCAGGGCCGACGACGTGACGTCGCCGGCCCTGAAGGTGGTTCCGCTCCGGGATACCGCCCCTGACTGCGGCTACAGCACCGGGAGGTTCTTGCGGAGTTCGAAGGCCGTGACCTCGCTCCGGTATTCCTCCCACTCCTGCTTCTTGTTGCGGAGGAAGAAGTCGAAGACGTGCTCGCCGAGGGTTTCGGCGACCAGTTCGCTGCGCTCCATCAGGGAGATGGCCTCGCCGAGGTTCTGCGGAAGGGGTTCGATGCCCATCGCGCGGCGTTCGGCGTCGGAGAGGGCCCAGACGTCGTCGTCGGCGCCGGCCGGGAGTTCGTAGCCCTCCTCGATGCCCTTGAGGCCCGCCGCGAGGAGGACGGCGTACGTGAGGTACGGGTTGGCGCCCGAGTCGATCGAGCGGACCTCCACGCGGGAGGAGCCCGTCTTGCCCGGCTTGTACATCGGGACGCGGATCAGGGCCGAGCGGTTGTTGTGGCCCCAGCAGATGTACGAGGGGGCCTCGCCGCCCGCGCCGGCGCTGCGGGAGGAGCCGCCCCAGATGCGCTTGTAGGAGTTGACCCACTGGTTGGTGACCGCGGCCGTCTCGGCGGCGTGCTTGAGGAGGCCCGCGATGAAGGAGCGGCCGACCTTGGAGAGCTGGTACTCGGCGCCCGACTCGTAGAAGGCGTTGCGGTCTCCCTCGAAGAGGGAGAGGTGGGTGTGCATGCCCGAGCCGGGGTACTCGGAGAAGGGCTTCGGCATGAAGGTGGCCTGGACGCCCTGTTCGAGGGCGACCTGCTTCATCACCAGGCGGAAGGTCATGATGTTGTCGGCCGTGGAGAGCGCGTCGGCGTAGCGGAGGTCGATCTCCTGCTGGCCGGGGGCGCCCTCGTGGTGGCTGAACTCGACCGAGATGCCCATCGATTCGAGCATGGTGATCGCCTGGCGGCGGAAATCCATGCCCACGTTCTGCGGAGTGTGGTCGAAATAGCCGGAGTTGTCCGCCGGGACCGGGCGGGTGCCGTCCAGCGGCTTGTCCTTCAGCAGGAAGAACTCGATCTCCGGGTGGGTGTAGAAGGTGAAGCCCAGGTCGGAGGTCTTGGCCAGGATGCGCTTGAGGACGTAGCGCGGGTCCGCGAAGGACGGGGAGCCGTCCGGCATCAGGATGTCGCAGAACATCCGGGCGGTCCCGGGGGCCTCGGCGCGCCACGGCAGTATCTGGAAGGTGCTCGGATCCGGCTTGGCGATCATGTCGGACTCGTAGACCCGCGCGAAGCCCTCGATGGCGGAGCCGTCGAAGCCGATGCCCTCGTCGAAGGCCTGCTCCAGCTCCGCGGGTGCGACCGCGACGGACTTGAGGAAGCCCAGTACGTCGGTGAACCACAGGCGCACGAAGCGGATGTCGCGCTCCTCAAGCGTCCGGAGGACGAATTCCTGCTGCTTGTCCATGCCTTCATCCTCGCAGTTCAGACGGCCTGTGCACCACCGCCCTCGGGGGGTTTGGGCACAGTCGGGCCGGCCCAGTATCGCCAGCGGTGGTTTCCGCCACATTACGCACCTGCCACAGGTCGCGGCACCCCCGCACTGACCTCGGACCCGTCATGAGCATTACCATCTGCGCCCATGGGGGGCCGGCAGGACACGCAGCAGGGGCGTCGCGTACGCCCCGGACTGCTGCGCGCCGTCCTGCTGACGGCCTTCGGGCTGCTGGCGGGGGTGCTCCTGCTCTGCGCGCGGCCCGGTGAGCCCCATGCCCCGGCCCCGACGGCCTCGCAGGTCCGGGAGCCGGCGCACGCCGTCTGCGTGTCCCCGTACGACCTGCCCGGCTGCTCGTCCCTCGCGCATACGATCCCGGGCGTCCTGCCCGTGCCGCCGCCCGCCGTGGCCGTGGCGGGCGGCGGTCCGCTGCCCGCCGCCGCGGCCGGCGGGGCCGGCCGGATGCGGGCGCCCGAGCCCCTCGCGCGCGCCCCCGGCCTGCATGCCCTCCAGGTGCTGCGGACCTGACCGGTCCGGTTTCCCGTTCCATCCACCCCCCTCATCAGCAGAAGGAATCAGGGCACATGGCCAGCAGGACCTCGGACAACCACTCCCGCCAGCAGCGCATAGCCGAGATGCGCCGGGCCGACAAGGCGCGGGACCGGCGCAACACGGCCATCGCGATCACGGTCTCGTCGGCCGTCGTCGTCGGCCTGGTCGGCTTCGGCGCGTGGGTGCTGATCGACCAGAAGCAGACCGAGCAGCGCAAGCTGGACGCCATCGAGAAGGCCCGCAACACGCCGGTCGACGGCGAGCGGGAGTGGGACGCGAAGAAGCTGGGCCGCAACCACGTCGAGACCCCGGTGAAGTACGAGATGAACCCGCCGGTCGGCGGTGACCACCACCCCCGCTGGATGAACTGCAACGGCGACGTCTACGCGAACCCGCTGCCGGAGGTGAACGCCGTGCACTCGCTGGAGCACGGCGCCGTCTGGGTGACGTACAACGAGAAGGCCGCCAAGGGCGACCTGGACACGCTCGCCGCGACGGTGGGCAAGACCCCGTACACGCTGATGAGCCCGGTCAAGGAGCAGGCCGGCACGATCATGCTCAGCGCCTGGGGCAAGCAGCTGACCGTGGAGAAGGCGGACGACCCCCGGGTGGCGCAGTTCTTCACCAAGTACGTGCAGGGCCCGCAGACCCCGGAGCCGGGCGCGGCCTGCACCAACGGGCTGGGCGACAAGTGAGCCGTACGCCCCGTACGTACTGGGTGGCGGGCACGGCCGTCCTGCTGGCGCTGCTGTTCGCGGCGGCCGCCACGGTCGCCGCCGCCGGCGGGGACTCCGGTACGGGGCCCCGCACGCCGGGGCTCCACTCGGCGGACGCGGGCTTCGCCCGGGACATGGCGGTGCACCACCAGCAGGCGGTGGAGATGTCCTTCATCGTCCGCGACCGCACCCAGGACGAGGCGGTCCGCAGCCTCGCCTACGACATCGCCAACACGCAGGCCAACCAGCGGGGCATGATGCTCGGCTGGCTGGACCTGTGGGGGCTGCCGAAGGTGGTGGCGGGCGAGCCGCCGATGTCGTGGATGGGGAGCGAGGACGAGCACGCGGGCCACTCGGGACACGGGGAGCACGCCGGACCCGGAGCCAAGCCCGGCGCGCTCATGCCCGGCATGGCCGGCAAGGAGGAGCTCGCGCAGCTGGGCTCCGCCTCCGGCCGGGACGCGGAAGTGCTCTACCTCCAGCTGATGACCGGCCACCACCAGGGCGGCGTCGCGATGGCCGAGGGCTGTGCCCGGCTGTGCGGGACCCTGGTCGAGCGGGAGCTGGCGCAGGGCATGGTCGACGCGCAGCGTTCGGAGCTCACCCTGATGGCGGACATGCTGAAGCAGCGCGGAGCTGCGCCGCGCGGGTGACGGGACACGCTCGTACGGTGGTGGGAGGCGCCCTCTCACCCGTACGGGCGTGTGTACCGCCGTGCGGGGCCGCGCGGGCCGAACGGGCCCGTCGCGGCGGGGCGCCGAGCCGGGCGCGACCGCGTCCGGCGCGAACGGCGCGTTCAGGAGGTTAAGCGATGACCACCGCCGCAGAGATCATGCACGCCGGGGCCCAGTGGATCCCCGCCACCGAGACGCTGGACCGGGCCGCCGAGCTGATGGCCCGCCTCAATGTGGGCGCGCTGCCCATCAGCGACGCCGACGAACGGCTGTGCGGCATCATCACGGACCGCGACATCGTCGTGGGCTGTATAGCCAAGGGCAAGGACCCGGCGAAGATGACGTGCGGTGACATGTGCCAGGGCACCCCGCGCTGGATCGACGCCGACGCGGACGTGTCCGAGGTGCTGGAGGAGATGGAGAGCCACCAGATCAAGCGCCTGCCGGTGATCAGGAACAAGAAGCTGGTCGGCATGATCAGCGAGGCCGACCTGGCGCAGCACCTGTCGGAGGACCAGATCGCGGAATTCGTCGAGAAGGTCTACGCGAGGCGCTGACCCCTACCCGGCTCCCCCGCTGTGAGGACCGCCCGGGCCACCTGGTCCGGGCGGTCCAGCATGACCAGGTGTCCGGCGGGCTCGGCGACCTCGAAGCGGGCGCCGAGCCGGTCGGCGAGGTCCGCCTGGCGGGCGAGCCAGCGCAGGGCGCCGCGCCCCGCGCTGCCGTCGTGGCCCGCGAGGACGGTGGCGGGCGCGGTCAGGGGGTGCGTGCCGCGCAGCGCCAGGACTTCCGCGGCCATGTCCGGGTAGCGGGAGTTCTCCAGCAGGGCCCCGCGCCAGACGCGGCCGGTGCGGTAGCAGCGGCGTACGAGGTCCCGCGCGGCCGGGTCGCCGCCGCCGGTCCGGGAGGCCCGTACGGTCGCGCGGCGGGCCGCCGGGCCCAGCGCGGCGGGCAGCCCGGCGGCGGTGACGACCCGGCCGAGGGCGCGGGCGGCGGCGGCGCGCAGCGTGGCGGGCAGGGCCGTACGGGGGCGCTCCTCGACGCTGCCGTCGACCACGGCGCCCAGGCCTAGGAGCGCCGCGACGGGCCAGGCGGTGTGCGGGGAGAGGCCATGAGGGGACATAGTGTGACTAATCCTCAGCAGATGGGGCGTCGGTCCCTCGCTCGGATACCCACCCCCGGTAGGGTTCCGATCATGACGCGCAGTGACCAGCGAGCCGCCCCCTGGCGCCGCCTGCTCCTGCTGCCCCTGCTGCTCGCCGCGCTGCTGCTGGGCTTCGTCGCCCTGCACACCGGGGGCCGTCCGGCTGAGTCCCACGCCTTCGCAGACGTGCCCGGGGGCCACTTCGTTGCCTCGGCCCCCGCACCGGTCGCCGAGGGAGCCGTGCCGGCCGCCGAGGGAGCCGTGCCGGCCGCCGGCCTCGCCGTGCTCGGAGAGCTCACCCTTCCGGTCCTCGGCGCCGGCCCCGCCGGCTCCCGCGAGACCGCGCCGCTCGGGGGCGCGGCCCGCGCTCCGGGCCGGCCGTCCGGCGCAGGCCGGCCGCCGGTACTGCGGATATAGGACCGGCCCTCGCGCCGCCCCCGGTCAGCCGTGGGGCGGCGCCCCAGCGCGCCCACCCCTGCCCGTGCCCCGACACCCACGAGGTGCTCCCCCATGCCCGCTTTCCCCGCCCGAACGCCCTCCCCCCTGCCTTCGCGGCCCTCCCGCCGCTCCGTGCTCGGCGCATCCGCATCCGCTGCCGCCGCCGTCGCCGGTGCGGCGCTGCTCACCGCCTGCGGCGGCTCCGCCGGCTCGCGCTCCGGCCCTTCCCACGACTCCGGCCGGGGTCACGGGGCCATGCAGCACGGCGGTTCCGCCGCCGATGTGGCCGGCTACGTCGACCCCGCCGGCCCCGAGGTCAAGGCCGCCGAGGCCGCCCGCAAGGCCACCGGCCCGCTCACCGAGGTCAAGCTCACCGCCACCGCCGCCACGCTCGACCTCGGCGGCGGGCACTCCGTCCGCTCGTGGGCGTACGGGGGCGAGCTGCCGGGCCAGGAGGTCCGGGTCACCGCGGGCGGCACCCTCGCCCTCACCCTGGCCAACAACCTCCCCGAGGCCACCTCCCTGCACTGGCACGGCATCGCGCTGCGCAACGACATGGACGGGGTCCCTGGGGTGACCCAGCGGGACATCGCCCCGGGCGGCTCGTTCGCGTACCGGTTCGCCGTCACGCACCCGGGGACGTACTGGTTCCACCCGCACACCGGCGTCCAGCAGGACCGCGGGCTGTACGCGCCGCTCATCGTCGAGGACCCGAAGGAGCCCCTCTCGTACGACAAGGAGTGGGTGGTGGTCCTGGACGACTGGATCGACGGGGTCGACGGCGCCACCCCGGACGCCGTCCTCGCCGAGCTCCGCAAGCGCGCGAACCCCCAGGGGCACGCCGCACACGGCCGGGCGCCCAGCCCCACCCCCAAGACCACCGGCACCTCCCGCAGGCCCCCGCGCCTCCTCGTGGGCGCCGACAGCGACATCCTCGGCAACGAGGCGGGGGATGTCGCCTACCCGTACTACCTGGTCAACGGCCGGGTCGCGCAGGACCCGTCCGTCTTCACCGCGAGCCCCGGCGACCGGATCCGGCTGCGCATCATCAACGCCGGCGGGGACACGGCCTTCCGGATCGCACTCGGCGGCCACGAACTGACGGTCACCCACACGGACGGCTACCCGGTGGAGCACGCGACGACGGGCTCCCTGCTGCTGGGCATGGGCGAGCGCTACGACGTGCTGGTCACCGCGAAGGACGGGGTGTTCCCGCTCACCGCGCTCGCCGAGGGCAAGGGGCAGTCGGCCCTCGCGGTGCTGCGTACCGGGGCGGGGACGGCGCCGACCCCGGCCACCCGGCCGGCCGAGCTGGACGGGCCGCCGCTGATGGCGGACTCGCTCAAGCCCGCGGAGTCGGCCGCGCTGGCCCCGCGCGAGCCGGACCGTACGGTGCGGCTGCGACTGACCGGCTCCATGTCCCGGTACAACTGGGCCTTCAACGGCGCGCCGTACACGCCGGACCAGCGGCACCCGGTGAAGGCGGGCGAACGCGTCCGGCTGGAGTTCGCCAACGCCACGCCGATGTGGCACCCGGTCCACCTGCACGGCCACACCTTCACCCTGGGCGGCGAGGCCGGCGGGGCCCGCAAGGACACCGCGATCCTGCTGCCGGGCGCGAGGCTGACGGCGGATTTCGACGCGGACAACCCCGGGCTGTGGATGACCCACTGCCACAACGTCTACCACTCGGAATCCGGGATGATGACGGTCCTCGGCTACCAGCTGTAGGGGCGAAAAGAGGCCAGGCCCAGGGCATTGCGTCAGAAAGACGATTACACTGGGCCGCGTGCCTCAACTTCGCCTCGCTCTGAATCAGATCGACTCGCGCGTCGGCAACATCAGCGCCAACGCCGACTCGGTCGTCCACTGGACCCGGCACTCCGCCGAGCAGGGCGCCCACCTGGTGGCGTTCCCGGAGATGATGCTGACCGGGTACCCCGTCGAGGACCTCGCCCTGCGGGAGTCCTTCGTCGAGGCCTCCCGCACCGCGCTGCGCGAGCTCGCGGCGCGCCTCGCGGCCGAAGGCCTCGGCGAGCTGCCGGTCGTCGTCGGCTACCTCGACCGGACCGAGAAGGCCGCGCCCCGGCTCGGCCGCCCGGCCGGCTCCCCGGAGAACGCGGCCGCCGTGCTGTACAGGGGCGAGGTGGTGCTGCGCTTCGCCAAGCACCACCTCCCCAACTACGGCGTGTTCGACGAGTTCCGGTACTTCGTGCCGGGCGACACCCAGCCGGTGATCCGGGTGCACGGCGTCGACGTGGCCCTGGCCATCTGCGAGGACCTCTGGCAGGAGGGCGGCCGCGTCCCCGCCACCCGCTCCGCCGGGGCCGGACTGCTGATCTCGATCAACGCCTCCCCGTACGAGCGCAACAAGGACGACTTGCGCCTCGAACTGGTGCAGAAGCGCGCCCAGGAGGCCGGCTGCACGCTCGCCTACGTGGCCATGATCGGCGGCCAGGACGAGCTGGTCTTCGACGGCGACTCGATCGTGGTGGACGGCACCGGCGAGGTCATCGCCCGCGCACCGCAGTTCTCCGAGGGCTGCGTCCTGGTCGACCTCGACCTGCCGGCCGCGCGCGCCGACGCCCCCGAGGGCGTGGTCGACGACGGGCTGCGCATCGACCGCGTGGTCCTGTCCGAGGATCCGGTGGCCCCGTACGAGCCGGTCGTCACGGGCGGCTACGCCGACCGCCTCGACGACGACGAGGAGATCTACGACGCGCTGGTCGTGGGCCTGCGCGCGTACGTCACGAAGAACGGTTTCCGCTCCGTCCTGATCGGCCTCTCCGGAGGCATCGACTCCGCGCTCGTCGCCGCCATCGCCTGCGACGCGATCGGCGCGCAGAACGTGTACGGCATCTCGATGCCCTCGAAGTACTCCTCGGACCACTCCCGGGGGGACGCGGCCGACCTGGCCGTGCGGACCGGCCTGAACTTCCGGACCGTGCCGATCGAGCCGATGTTCGACGCGTACATGGGCGGGCTGGGCCTGACCGGCCTGGCCGAGGAGAACCTCCAGTCCCGGCTGCGCGGCACCCTGCTGATGGCCGTCTCCAACCAGGAGGGCCACCTCGTGCTGGCCCCGGGCAACAAGTCCGAGCTGGCCGTCGGCTACTCCACCCTGTACGGCGACTCGGTCGGCGCCTACGGCCCCATCAAGGACGTCTACAAGACGGACATCTTCCGGCTGGCCCATTACCGCAACCGCGCGGCGGCCGAGCGCGGCGAGACCCCGCCCATCCCGGAGAACTCCATCGTGAAGCCGCCGAGCGCCGAGCTGCGCCCCGGCCAGATGGACACGGACTCGCTGCCGGACTACCCGGTGCTGGACGCGATCCTCACCCTGTACGTGGACCGCGACCGGGGCATCGAGGAGATCGTCGCGGCCGGATTCGACCGCGAGCTGGTCGCCAAGACCCTGCGGATGGTGGACACGGCTGAGTACAAGCGCCGCCAGTACCCGCCGGGCACGAAGATCTCCGCGAAGGGCTTCGGCAAGGACCGCCGGCTGCCGATCACGAACGGCTGGCGCGAGCAGGCGTAGCGGCTCCCGCGCCCCGGCCCGGAGGCAGACGCAGGGAGGGGGCCTCCGCCGCATCAGCGGCGGGGCCCCCTCCGTCTGCCTCCGCCTACTTCTTCACCGTCAGCCGCGCCGCGACCGGGAGGTGGTCGCTGCCCGTGCGCGGCAGGGTCCAGGAGGCCTCCGGCTTCATGCCGCGCACCATGATCTGGTCGATGCGGGCCATCGGGAACTGGGCCGGCCAGCTGAAGCCGAAGCCGTCGCCCGCCGCGCCCTGCGTGGAGCGCATCTGCGAGGTGACCTCGGACAGGGCCCGGTCGTTCATCGTGCCGTTGAGGTCGCCGAGCAGGACGACCTTCCGCAGCGGTTCGGCGGCGAGCGCGGACCCGAGCGCGTCGGCGCTGTTGTCGCGCTGGTTGGCGGTGAAGCCGGCGTTCAGCTTGACCCGGACCGAGGGCAGGTGGGCGACGTAGACGCCGATGTCGCCCTCGGGGGTGGCCACGGTGGTGCGCATCGCGCGGGTCCAGCCCAGCCGGATGTCCACGGGCCTGCTGGAGGTCAGCGGGTACCTGCTCCACACGCCGACCGTGCCCTCGACCGCGTGGTACTTGTACGTGCCCGCCAGGGCCTTCTCGTAGACGGGGACGGCGCTCCCCTTGAGCTCGGTCAGGGCCAGTACGTCGGCCCCGGACTTCGCCACGGACTCGGCGGTGCCGCGCGGATCGGGGTTGTCGGCGTCGACGTTGTGGGCGGCGACCATGAGGTTGCCGCCGCCGCCGGACTTGTCGGTGACCAGTCCGGCGAACAGGTTCATCCAGACCGCGGCCGTCAGCAGTATCGCGATGAGCGCGGTCGCCGACCTGCGGTACACGGCGGACGCCAGCAGGACCGGGACGGCCAGGCCCAGCCAGGGCAGGAAGGTCTCGGTGAGGCTGCCGAGGTTGCCCACGTCATTGGGCAGCTCGGCGTGGAAGATCATGACCAGCGAGAGCAGTACGGCGAGCCCCGCCAGCACGAGCCCGCGGCGCCAGATGCCGCGGTCCCCTCTCAGAGCGGCCAGCCGGCGCCGGAAGCGGGATCCGGAGGGCTCGTGCTCCGAGCCGCCATTCCCCTTTTCCGTCAGATACGCCTGTGCCATGCCGCTGCCCTCACTGCCGTGCTCGCGCTCCGTCCCCGCCCCTTGACCCTAGGCGATGTACGGAGCCTTCCGTGCCCTACATCACGACCGCCCGTCACGGTCGTACGTCCGGGAGGACGAACGGCCGTACGCCATGGGTTCCGCTTGTCACGAAACGCGCACATTGGAGTGCGCGGGCCGGGCGCGCCCCCCGCGGCACTTCCGCCACGGGCCCGGCGGATGCCACCATGGTGGATGAGTCCGGGGACGCCGTAAGGGTGCCTCGAGATGACACAAGGAGCAGTTGCAATGACGCCTGCCGTTTCGCCTGCCCGCGAACCCGCGTCCAAGGCCTCCCCCACCCTGTATGGAGGCACGGGCACCCGGCGCATCACCGTCCGCGACCTGACCCTCGCCAAGGAACGCGGCGAGAAGTGGCCCATGCTCACCGCCTACGACGCGATGACCGCGTCCGTGTTCGACGAGGCCGGCATCCCGGTGATCCTCGTCGGCGACTCGATGGGCAACTGCCACCTCGGCTACGACTCCACCGTCCCGGTGACGATGGACCAGATGACCATGCTGTCGGCGGCCGTCGTACGCGGCACGAGCCGGGCGCTGGTCATCGGCGACATGCCGTTCGGCTCGTACCAGGAAGGCGCCGTGCAGGCGCTGCGCAGCGCCACCCGTCTCGTGAAGGAGGCCGGGGTCGGAGCGGTGAAGCTGGAGGGCGGCGAGCGCTCGCTGCACCAGACCGAGCTGATCGTCCAGTCCGGCATCCCCGTCATGTCCCACCTGGGCCTGACCCCTCAGTCCGTGAACGCCATGGGCTACCGGGTGCAGGGCCGCGGCGACGAGGCCGCGCACCAGCTGCTGCGCGACGCCAAGGCCGCGCAGGACGCGGGCGCCTTCGCGGTGGTCCTGGAGCTGGTTCCGGCCGAGCTGGCCGCCGAGGTCACCCGGTCCCTGCACATCCCGACGGTCGGCATCGGCGCGGGCGCGGAGTGCGACGCGCAGGTGCTGGTGTGGACGGACATGATGGGGCTGACCGGCGGGAAGATGCCGAAGTTCGTCAAGCAGTACGCGCAGCTGCGCCAGACCATGGGCGACGCGGCGAAGGCCTTCGCCGAAGACGTCATCGGCGGAACGTTCCCGCAGGAGGAGCACGCCTTCCACTGATGAAGTGGGCATGAGCTGAGCACGGCCGACGGCCCGCCGACGACACAAGCCGGGGGCCGTCGGCTGCCTGTCGGCCGGCTGTCGGTCGGCTGTCGGTCGGCTGTCGGTCGGCTGTCGGTGCTTTGTCAGTGGCGGCTGCTCCCATGGTGGGCATGACGCGAAACGACAAGAATCCCCACGCCGTACAGGTACGGGGGCTGGTCAAGCACTTCGGCGAGACCAAGGCCCTGGACGGTGTCGACCTGGACGTCCGCGAGGGCACCGTCCTCGGGGTCCTCGGACCCAACGGAGCCGGCAAGACCACCCTCGTGCGCTGCCTGTCCACCCTGATCATCCCCGACGCCGGAACGGCGACGGTCGCGGGCTTCGACGTGGTCCGCCAGCCGCGGCAGCTGCGCCGCACCATAGGCCTCACCGGCCAGTACGCCTCGGTCGACGAGAAGCTCTCCGGCTGGGAGAACCTCTACATGATCGGCCGGCTGCTCGACCTGTCCCGCAAGGACGCCCGCCGCCGCGCGGACGAGATGCTGGAGCGGTTCTCGCTCACCGAGGCGGCCAAGAAGGCCGCCATGAACTACTCCGGCGGCATGCGCCGGCGGCTCGACCTCGCCGCCTCGCTGATCGGCAACCCGGCCGTGCTCTACCTGGACGAGCCGACCACCGGTCTCGACCCCCGGACCCGCAACGAGGTGTGGGACGAGGTCCAGCGGCTGGTCGCCGAGGGCGCCACCGTCCTGCTCACCACCCAGTACATGGAGGAGGCCGAACAGCTCGCCAGTGAGCTGACGGTCATCGACCGCGGCAAGGTCATCGCCAGCGGCAAGGTCGACGAGCTCAAGGCCCGGGTCGGCGGCCGCACCCTGAAGATCCGCCCCGTGGACTCCTCGCAGCTGCCGGGCATGGCCCGCGCGCTGGCCGAGGCGGGGCTGGACGGCGTGGCCGGCTCGCAGGCCGTGCCGGACGAGGGGGTGCTGCTGGTGCCGATCCTGAGCGACGAGCAGCTGACCGCCGTCGTCGGCCTGCTGGCCGCCCGCGGGTACGCGATCGCCGACCTCGGCACCTACCTGCCCAGCCTCGACGAGGTGTTCCTGTCCATCACCGGACAGAAGCCCGCCCCGGCCGAGGACTCCCTTTCCGCCGAGAAGCCCGAGGAGGTCGCGGCATGAGCACCGTAACCACGACGAAGCCCCACGACACCGCCGGTACCTCGGCCTCCCCGGCGGCCGCGGCCGCCGCGTCCGGCGAGGGCCGGATCGGCCTGCGGGCCAACCTGCGGCACATCGGCGCCCTGGTGCGCCGCAACGCCCTGCAGATCAAGCAGGACCCCGAGTCGATGTTCGACGTCCTGTTCATGCCGATCATCTTCACGCTGCTGTTCGTGTTCGTCTTCGGCGGCGCGATCTCCGGCAAGGGCAACCAGGGCGCGTACGTCAACTACGTGGTCCCCGGCCTGATGGCGATGATGGGCATGAACATCGCCATGGGGGTCGGCACCGGCGTCAACGACGACTTCAAGAAGGGCGTGATGGACCGGTTCCGGTCCATGCCCATCGCCCGGTCCTCGGTACTCATCGCCAAGATCGTGGTCGAGCTCGGCCGGATGATGGTCGCCATCGCGATCCTGCTCGGCATGGGCTTCATCCTCGGTCTGTCGATCAAGACCTCGGTGCTGGACCTGTTCCTCGCCATCGGGCTGTCGGCGGTCTTCGGCGCCTCGCTGATGTGGATCTTCATCCTGCTGGGCCTCACCCTGAAGACCGCCCAGGCGGTGCAGGGCATGGCGATGATCGTCCTGATGCCGCTGCAGTTCGGCAGCTCGATCTTCGCCCCGCCGTCCACGATGCCGGGCTGGCTGCAGAGCTTCACCGACTACAACCCGCTGTCCAACCTGGCCGACGCGGCCCGCGCCCTGATCAACGGGACGCCGATGGGCAACTCGGTGTGGGTCACGCTGGCCTGGTCGATCGCCATCACGGCGGTCACCATGCCGATCGCGGTCCGCAAGTTCCGCCAGAAGACCTGATCCGGCCCGGATCGCTGTGGATCGGTCCGTTCGGATCGCGTCCCGGACGGACTCCTTCCCGGGGACCGGATCAGACCAGGGCGGCGGCCTCATCCAGGGTGAGGCCGCCGCCTTCGGCATACGCCGCCTCGTACCCGGCGCCGCCGAGCGCGGCCCGCGCCAGCTCCTCGGCCCGGGCCGCGTCCGCGCGCTCGACGGTGACCATGACGTGCCCCGGAGGCAGGTGGGCCCGGTAGGCGCCGACCAGCCGCGCGGCGTCGTACACCCGCCGCGGACCGCCGGGCGAGGCGAGGGAGACGGCGGCCGTCAGCAGGAACACGGCGGGCAGTTGCGGGGCGACCATCACCGCGAGCGGGTCCTGGGCGGCGGCCGTGGCCTCGCGGACCAGCACCAGCGCGTCCTCGTACCGGCCGTCCTGGTTGTCCAGCCAGGCCATCGTGGCGAGCAGGAACACCTCGAAGACGGCGTACGCGCCGAAGGCGAACTCCTCGCGCAGCAGCCGGATCTGGGCCCGGGCCTCGTCGATCCGGCCGGTGCGGCCGAGGATCCCCGCGAGGAACATGCGGGCGGCGGGCAAGGCCTCGTTGCCGTACTGCTGCTCCGTGGCGACGATCTCGGAGAGGATCTTCTCGGCCTCCTCCATCCGGCCGTTCTCGCTGAGGGTCCCGGCCATCCGGACCCGGAGCACCGTCACCTGGGCCTTGGCGCCGAGCCGTTCGGCGTGCTCGATGGCCGCGCGGAAATCCTGGGCGGCCAGGGCGTACTCGCCGCGCTTCTCCCGGGACTCGGCGCGGGCGGAGAGCGCCTCGGCGCAGCCCCAGTCGTCGCCGAGCTCGCGGAAGAGGGCGTGGCTCTCGTCGGCGTCGCGGGAGGCATCGCCGGCCCAGTCGGCGCGGTTGGCCAGGATGTTGGCGCGGAGCTGGAGGGCCGAGGCCAGCTCCCAGCCGTAGCCGAGCTCGCGGGCGGTGTCGACGGTCGCGTCGACGGCCCGCTGGAGCAGCCGGGGGTCGCCCGCGATCATGACGGCGTAGATCCAGAGGGCGGAGGTGGTCCGGCAGGTCTGCGGGAGCCCGGGCCGGTAGGCGGTGAGCACCCCGTCGATCCGGGCGCGGACCTCGGGGGTGTTCCAGTTGGTGTTGGTCTGGTCGCGGGAGGCCAGCCGGACCAGGTGGACGGCGCGCCAGGCCTCGGTGAGCAGTTCGCCGGAGTAGGGCGGGGGTGTGTCGACGAGCCGCTCGTACACGGGCTCGGCGGGGACCACCGGCGGGGCGAAGGGGTCGGGGCCGAGGGCCGCGGCCGCCTCGGACCAGTGCCGGGACTCGGCGCGCAGGTCGTGCATGTGCCAGTACCAGGCCAAGGAGTGGATGAGGCAGAGCACTTCGTCGGTTTCGCGGGCGGCCACGGCCCGGCGCAGGGCGGTACGGAGGTTCTCGTACTCGGCGGCCAGCCGGTCGACGGCCGCGCGCTGCCCGTGGCCGCGGAGCAGGGGCTCGCAGGTGCGGGCGAGTTCGCGGTAGTGGACGAGGTGGCGGCGCTCGGTGTCGGCGCGGTCGCCGCCGGCCTCGGCCAGGCGCTCGGCGGCGTATTCGGCGACGGTCTCCAGGAGGCGGTAGCGCATGCCGGAGCCGTCGGGGCCGGGGGCGGCCACGACGAGGGATTTGTCGACGAGGGAGCCGAGGGTGTCGGCGACGTCGAGTCCGGTCTCGTTTGCGCAGACGGCTTCGGCGGCGGCGAGGTCGCAGCCGCCGGCGAAGACGGACAGCCGGCGCAGGACCCTGCGCTCGGGCTCGTCGAGGAGGTCCCAGGACCAGTCGACGACGGCGCGCAGGGTCTGCTGGCGGGGCAGGACCGTACGGGAGCCGCTGGTCAGGAGCCGGAAGCGGTCGTCGAGGCGGTCGGCGATCTGGCGCGGGGTCAGCAGCCGCAGCCGGGCGGCCGCCAGCTCGATGGCGAGCGGCAGGCCGTCGAGGCGGCGGCAGATCTCGGCGCAGGCGGCCGGGTCGTCGTCGGTGCTGAAGCCGGGCCGGGCGGCTGCCCCGCGGTCGGCCAGCAGCCGCAGCGCGACGGGGTCGGGCAGCGGCTCCACCGGGCGCAGGGACTCCCCCGGCACGCCGAGGGGTTCGCGGCTGGTGGCGAGGATCTGCACGCCGGGGCAGCGGGCGAGGACCTCCTCGGCGAGCTCGGCGGCCGCCCCGATGACGTGCTCGCAGTTGTCGAGGAGCAGCAGCATCCGCCGCCGGGCGGCGTGCTCGACCAGCCGCTCCACGGGGTCGTCCCCGGTGCGGTCGGTCAGCGCCCGCAACTCCTCTGCGGCGGCGCCGCGCAGCTTGGTCTCCCGCGCCCCGAGGGCGGCGAGCACCGCCTCCGGCACGTCCTCCGGGTCGTCCACGGGGGCGAGTTCGACGAGCCACACCCCGTCGGGCCAGCCGCCCGCGGCATGCGCCTCGGCGGCCTCCTGCGACAGCCGCGTCTTCCCGGCCCCACCGGGCCCGAGCAGCGTGACGAGCCGCGCCCGGCCGAGGTCTTCGCCGATGACGCGGATGTCCTGCTCCCGCCCGACGAAGGTGGTCAGCCGCGCCCGCAGGTTCCCGCGCCAGGGCCCCCCGGGCGCAGACGACGGGTACACCCCGGGCCCGCCCGAAGCCCCGGCGTGGCCGCCGGCATCCTGCCCCGGCCGCGCCGGACGGCCGCCCGCGCCGGGGCCGCCCGCGCCGGGGCCGCCCGCGCCGGGGCCGCCCGCCGGCGGCTGCGCCCCGGCCCAGCGCGCGGCAGGACCCGCCGGGGCGGCGGAGGCCTGCACGGGCCGGGCCGGAGACCCGGCCGCGCCCGGCGAGGGGGCGTCGGACTGGGCGTCGGGCTCGGCGGCGGGCTCGGCGGCGGGCTCGGCAGCGGGCTCGGCAGCGGGCTCGGCAGCGGCCGGGTACCGGCCGGGCTCCGGCGGGGAGAGGAGGCCGGCGTGGAGGGCGCGGAGGGCGGGGCCCGGGTCGGTGCCCAGGCGGGCGGCGAGGTCCCGGCGCACCGCGTCGTAGGCGGCCAGGGCTTCGGCCGGGCGGCCCGCGTCGCGGAGGGCCTGGACGCGCAGGGCCTGGAGGGGCTCGTCCAGCGGGTGCTGCGCGCACAGCGCGGTCAGCTCCGGCAGTGCCTGCCCGGCTTCGCCCAGGGCCAGGGCCGCCGCGAGCCGGCCCCGGCGCGCGTCCGCCCGTACGGCATCCCAGCGCGCGGCCTCCGCGGACCGGTCCGGGAGGTCCGCCAGCGCGGGCCCGCGCCACAGGGCGAGGGCCTCGTCGTACAGGGCGGCCGCCCGGGCCGGGTCCGGCGCCCCGCCCGCGGCCCGGGCCAGCCGCTCGAAGCGGTACAGGTCGATGTCCTCCCGCTCGGCGGCCAGCAGGTAGCCGCCCTCCGCGGAGCGCACGGCCTCGTGCCCCAGCGCCCGCCGCAGCCGCGCGACCAGCGCCTGCAGGGCGGCCACCGCGTCGGCCGGCGGGTCCGCGTCCCACACCTCGGCGACCAGCAGGTGCGCCGGAACCGCCCGCCCCGGCCGCAGCGCGAGCGCCGTCAGCAGCGCCCGCAGGCGCGCTCCGCCGACGGCGACGGGGGTCCCGTCGTCGCACATGGCCTGGGTGGTGCCGAGAATCGCGTAGCGCACCGGCCCATTGTCCCTGGTAGCCGTGCCCGACCCCGCCCCCTTTTACGGCCCCGGGCCGGGATAGGTTTCGCCGCATGGGTCACCAGGGCAGCCGCGGCGAGCGGCAGATCAGTTCCGTATTCCTCGGCATCGCCGCCGTCATGGCGGTCACCGGCTGGGCCGTGTGGACGGGGTACTCGACGAGCACCGGGCTCGCGGTGTTCCTCTTCGTGACCTCGGCGTGGATCGTCTCCCTCTGCCTCCACGAGTACGCGCACGCCCGCACCGCGCTGCACAGCGGCGACCTGACGGTCGGCGCCAAGGGCTACCTGACGCTGAATCCCCTCAAGTACACGCACGCGCTGCTCAGCATCATCCTGCCGGTGCTCTTCGTGATCCTGGGCGGTCTCGGCCTGCCCGGCGGCGCCGTGTACATCGAGCGCGACCGGATCCAGGGCCGCTGGAAGCACAGCCTCATCTCGGCGGCGGGCCCGCTGACGAACGTGGCCTTCGCCGTCGTGTGCACGGCCCCGTTCTGGCTGGATGCCCTCGACGGCGTCCCGCAGGCCTTCCGCTTCGCGCTCGCCTTCCTCGCCCTGCTCCAGGTCTCGGCGGCGATCTTGAACTTCCTGCCGGTACCGGGCCTCGACGGCTATGGGGTGATCGAGCCCTGGCTGTCGTACCGGGTCCGCCGCGAGGTGGCGCCGCTGGCGCCGTTCGGCCTGATCGCGGTCTTCGCGCTGCTCTGGATCCCGGAGGTCAACGCGTTCTTCTTCGACGTGGTGCGCGACGTGCTGTCCGGACTGGGCGTGTCCGACCTGGAGACGTACTGCGGCCGCGACCTCTACCGCTTCTGGCAGGACTCCGACGGCTTCTGCGCGATCCCGGAGTCCTAGTGCTGTGGCCCAAGGCCCCTAAGCGGTCGTGTCCTGCCCGGCGGCGGCCTTCTCTGCCTTCGCCTTGCGGATGTAGTACCAGGCCATGTTGGACGTGAGGCCCGCCAGCAGCACCCAGACGATCCCGAGGAAGCTGCCCTGCACGAAGGCGACGACGGCCGCGGCCACCGCCAGAACGCAGACGACAACGGCGAAGACGGCAAGGCGGGGCATGGGAAGAGCTCCTCGGGGACACGAAGCGGGGTCGAGCCCCTCCAGTGTCCCCCATGCCCCGCAGTGCTCCCGTAAAGACGCCGACGAGACTCAGACGTCCGTGAGGCGCAGGCCCGCGTGGGCCTTGTAGCGGCGGTTGGTCGAGATCAGGTTCGCGACCAGCGACTCGACCTGGTGGGCGTTGCGCAGGCGGCCGGCGAAGACCCCGCGCATGCCCGGGATGCGGGCGGCGAGGGCCTGGACGAGGTCGGTGTCCGCGCGGGCTTCGCCGAGGACCATCACGTCGGTGTCGATCTCGTCGATCGACTCGTCCTGGAGGAGCACCGCCGAGAGGTGGTGGAAGGCCGCCGTGACGCGGGAGTCCGGGAGCAGGGCGGCGGCCTGCTGGGCGGCGCTGCCCTCCTCGACCCGGAGGGCGTAGGCGCCCTGCTTGTCGAAGCCCAGCGGGTTCACGCAGTCCACGACGAGCTTGCCGGCGAGGTCCTCGCGCAGCGCTTCGAGGGTCTTGGCGTGGCCCTCCCACGGCACCGCGATGATGACGATGTCGCTGCGGCGCGCGCACTCGGCGTTGTCGGCGCCCTCCACGCCGAGGCCCAGTTCCTCCGCGGCCGTGCGGGCGCGGTCGGCGGCGCGGGAGCCGATGATCACCTTCTGTCCCGCGCGGGCGAGCCGGTAGGCCAGGCCGCGGCCCTGGTCGCCGGTGCCGCCGAGGACGCCGACGACGAGGCCGGAGACGTCCGGGAGGTCCCACGGGTCCTTGGCCGGTGCCTTCGCGGGGAGCTGCTGCGTGCTGTCTGTGGAGGTCATGGGGGCGAGGGTAGCCCCGAGATCCACAGAGCCGAATGGGGTGGGCCGGAGGGAACCGCTCCCCTGTGTCCTTTCCATACGGCAGGATGCCGATGTGGATGCCGTGAGAGTCGCGCTGCTGCGCGAGGTCCTCGCCGGTACGCAGTGGCCGGGCGCCGCGCGCCGGTTCGCCGGGGCGCTGCGGCGCTCGGTCGTACCGGCCGGCGGGAACCTGCTGCTGGTGGGGACCGAGCAGTACGAGCCCTGGCATCTGGCGGCGCACCTGGTGGACGAGGCCGCCTGGTCGGGGCTGCCGGAGCTGGCGCCCACGCTCGTACGCCACCACGTGCTGCCCGGGGAACCGCCGCACCTCTCGGTGGGGCTCGGCAGGCTGGAGGCGGCCCGGCGCGGGCACACGCTGCTGGTGGTGGCTCCGGAGGAACCGGGCGCAGGACTGCTGGAGCGGGTGCACGACGCCCGGCGCGCGGGGGCGACCGTACTGTCGCTGGACGGCGGGGATCCGGATCTGCGGACGCTCGCGCACGACGCGCTGTCGGTGGCGGAGGGAACCGCCGAGCTGGACCTGGACACCGTGCAGCACCTGGTCAGCGCGGCGGCCGGGGAGAACAGCCTGCCGGTGCAGCGCGGGCCGCGCCGCTTCCGGGACCGGCTGGCGCGGCTGGCCGATCAGCTGACCGCCCCGCCGCCCAGTCGCTGGTAGGGAGCCAGTACGAGCCGGCAGGGACCAGGAGCCCGGCTCTACGCGGCCCGGGGCCCTACGGCGTCGTGCCTTCCTCGCCCTCGCGGGTCTTGTCGTTCCACTTCGGGTCGCTCTGCCATTCGAGGTTGCGTTCCTCCGCCGTCTCCATGGCGTGGGCCGCCTCCGCCGGCGTCCCGTAAGGGCCGAAACGATCCTTCGCCGGACACTCCGGGCCTTCTTCGACCTTCTTGTGGACCAGGCAGTAGAACCACTCGCCGGGTTTGCCCACCTGGCGCTTCTTGAACAGGGCCATCGCTGTCGGGCTCCTCTCGATACCGCTCTATGCCGCCATGCTGCCCCATCCCCGCTGGATACACTCGCTTGCATGTCTGGCCAGTCGCTGCTCGTACCAGGCGAGCTTTCTCCCG
Organism: Streptomyces sp. ISL-94; assembly: GCF_018614075.1. Classification (GTDB taxonomy): domain Bacteria; phylum Actinomycetota; class Actinomycetes; order Streptomycetales; family Streptomycetaceae; genus Streptomyces. Next base: position 30,723 of record NZ_JAGGOZ010000006.1, read on the forward strand.
TCCGTTCCGTTCCCGGAAACATCCGCCGGCCCGAGTACGTGGGCAAGTCCGCGCCCACGCCGTACACCGGACCGGAGGTGCAGTCGGCCGAGACCATCGAGGCCATGCGCATCGCCGGCCGCATCGCCGCACAGGCGATGGAAGAGGCCGCCAAGCTGATCGCCCCGGGGGTGACCACCGACGAGCTGGACCGGGTCGCGCACGAGTACATGTGCGACCACGGCGCCTACCCGTCGACGCTGGGCTACCGGGGCTTCCCGAAGTCCCTCTGCTCCTCGGTCAACGAGGTCATCTGTCACGGCATCCCCGATTCCACCGTCCTGCGCGACGGCGACATCGTGAACCTCGACGTGACCGCGTACATCGGCGGGGTCCACGGCGACAACAACGCCACCTACCTGTGCGGGGAGGTGGACGAGGAGTCGCGGCTGCTGGTGGAGCGGACGCGCGAGGCGCTGAACCGGGCCGTCAAGGCCGTCAAGCCGGGCCGCCAGATCAACATCATCGGCCGGGTCATCGAGTCGTACGCGAAGCGCTTCGGCTACGGGGTGGTCCGGGACTTCACCGGCCACGGCATCAATTCGTCCTTCCACTCCGGCCTGATCATCCCGCACTACGACAGCCCGCACGCCACCAGCGTCATCGAGCCCGGGATGACCTTCACCATCGAGCCGATGCTGACCCTGGGCACCCACGAGTACGACATGTGGGGGGACGGCTGGACGGTCGTCACGAAGGACCGCAAGCGGACCGCGCAGTTCGAGCACACGCTGGTGGTGACGGACAGCGGGGCGGAGATCCTGACCCTGCCGTAGCTCCGTTGCGCCGGAACGGTTTTTTTACCGACAACGCGTCGGGAACACATTGACTTAGGTTTACCTAAGCAGGAGGATCGGGTGTGGCGGCGCTGCCGCCACGCCTGCTCCCCTTTCCTGGAGGTCCGTCTTGGACGCCTTCTCTACGGTCATTCGCGTCGCTTCGCACGAGCAGCACAGCGAGGCGGAGACGTCGACCTTCATGAGCGACCTGCTGGGCGGGCGGCTCGGCGTGGACGCGTACACGCGCTACACCGAGCAGCTGTGGTTCGTCTACCGGGCCTTGGAGGACGCGGCCGAGTCCCTCAAGGACGACCCGGTCGCCGGACCCTTCATCCGGCCCGAGCTGATGCGCGTCGCCGCGATCGAGCGGGACCTGGCGCACCTGATGGGGCCCGGCTGGCGCGGATGCGTGGCGGCGCTGCCCGCGACCGAGGCCTATGCCGCCCGGGTGGCCCGGTGCGCGGCCGAGTGGCCGGGCGGATACGTCGCCCACCACTACACGCGCTACCTGGGCGACCTCTCGGGCGGCCAGATCATCCGCGACAAGGCGGAGCGGACCTGGGGCTTCGAGCGCAAGGGCGACGGCGTCCGCTTCTACGTCTTCGCGGACATCTCCAATCCGGCGGCCTTCAAGCGGACCTACCGCGAGCTGCTCGACGCGATCGCCGCGGACGACCTGGAGAAGCAGCGCATCATCGACGAGTGCAAGCGCGCCTTCGACTTCAACGGCGCGGTCTTCCGCGAGCTGGGCGAGCAGTTCCGGCTCAGCGCGTAGCCCGTACAGGGGTGCTTGAACGGGACCCGCTACGACAGGCCGCGGCCCGGGGCGAAGCGGACGCGGCCGCCGATCTCGACGGTGCCGTCGGGGCCGGGGGCCGTGAGGATCTGGGAGCCGGCGCCCTGGGTGATGTTCAGGGCGCGGTTCAGCTGGGCGGTCAGCAGGATCGCCGCCGAGCCGGTGGCCTCGTCCTCCGCGATGACCCCGTCGGCGCGGCGCGGAAAGCCGCGGGCCCGGATCCGGCCCGCGGCCTCGTCCTCCCAGGCCCAGGCGTACAGCCAGCCCTCGCCCGGCGGCGGGGCGGGCAGCGCCTCGACCTCGGCGACGCTCGCGTACTGCTCGGTGCGCTTGCCCTCGACCCACTCGGCGCGGGCCGTGATCCACGTGAACTCCCCGTCGTCACGGGCCCATACGGATCCGGCCGGCGGCTGGAGCTCCTCGATGTCCAACAGCCAGGCGAGCCCGACCAGCGGGTGTCCGGCGAAGGCCATCCGCGTGCCGGGGGTGCGGATGTCGACGACCCCGCGCTCGGGGTCGTCGACGAACACCGTCTCGCTGTAGCCCAGTTCGGCGGCCAGCGCCTGCCGCGACGCGTCGTCGGGGCAGGTGCGGCCGTCGCGTACGACACCGAGCAGGTTGCCGAACCGGCCGTCGGCCGCGCAGAAGACCCTCAGGACGTCCAGATCGTTCACGCGGGCATTCAAGCACGGCTCAGCGCTGGGCCGTGCGCCACCTGCGGGCGAACCAGACCGCGCCCGCACCGGCCGCGATCGCCGGGCCGGAGATGGCGAGCAGGGCCCCGGCCGGGATATCGGCGCCGGTGGCGGCGAGGTTGCCGCCGCACCGCGGCGAAGACCGTCCCACCGTACGGAACGGTCACTCCGGCTTGACCTCCGCTTGACCCGGCCATGGGGAAGCCGTGGAGGGCCCGTGACGGCGCCGTGTCCGGCGCGGGAAGGTGAGAGCTGAATCACTGGACGAGTGGGCATGGGTCAGGTAAGCCTCGGTTAAGTTAGGTCCGCCTCACCGGCCCTCCCCTCTGGGACGGGCCCGATTCGTCCGACGCCCAGGAGCCCGCATGCGCCCCGCCCGCCTCTCCGTCATCGCCGCCGCGTCCGTAGCGGCGGCTCTGACCGCCGTCACCGGCTGCTCCCAGAAGAGCGACGCGGGCGGCGACGGCGCGATCAAGGTGGCGGCCTCCGACACTGCCTGCGAGGTGTCGAAGACCGAGTTCCCGGCGGGCAAGGTGCAGATCGACGTCGAGAACAAGGGCTCCAAGGTCACCGAGGTCTACGTCCTCTTCCCGGACGCCCGCATCGTGACCGAGCGCGAGAACATCGGCCCCGGCACCAAGGCCTCCATCACCGCCGAGATCAAGGCGGGCGAGTACGAGATCGTCTGCAAGCCCGGCATGAAGGGCGACGGCATCACCCAGAAGGTCAAGGCCACCGGCAAGGGCACCGCCGAGGGGAAGCGCAGCCCCGAGGCCGACGCCGCGGTCGCCGCCTACCGCGCCTACGTGGTCGCGCAGGCCGAGGAGACCCTCCCCAAGGCGCAGGCCTTCGCCGACGCGGTCAAGGCCGGCGACATCGAGACCGCGAAGAAGCTGTACGCCGCCTCCCGCATCGGCTGGGAGCGCACCGAGCCGGTCGCCGAGTCCTTCGGCGACATCGACCCGAAGGTCGACGTCCGCGAGGACGGCCTGGAGGCCGGCCAGGACCCGGCGAAGGACTGGACGGGCTGGCACCGCCTGGAGAAGTCCCTGTGGGCCGACAACAAGATCGACGAGAACGACAAGAAGCTCGCCGACACCCTGATCGCGGACCTGACCGACTGGCAGAAGAAGGTCGGCACGGCGGAGATCACCCCCTCCTCGATGGCCAACGGCGCCAAGGAGCTCCTCGACGAGGTGGCCACCGGCAAGGTCACGGGCGAGGAGGAGCGTTACTCCCGCACCGACCTCGTCGACTTCAAGGCCAACATCGAGGGCGCGCAGAAGGCGTACGAGCTGCTCAAGCCGATCGCCGCGAAGAACGACCCGGAGCTCGCCAAGCAGCTGGACACCCAGTTCGCGGCGATGAACGGGCTGCTGGACAAGTACCGCGCCGACAAGGCCTCCTACGAGTTCACCGCGTACGACAAGGTCGGCGAGGCGGAGCGCAAGGAGCTCTCGGACGGCGTCAGCGCCCTCGGTGAGCCGCTCTCCAAGCTCGCCGCCGCGGTCACCAAGTAACAGCACCCGATCGAGTCGAAGGAGGCGGAAGATCACGATGACCGAGTCCGGGTCGGAGCCGGCGGCGCAGCAGCAGCAGCCGGAAGAGCAGAACGACAGCGGCAGCACCACCGCGCCCTCGCGGCGCGCCGTGCTGGGCTGGGGCGGCGCCGGGCTGGCGCTCGGCGCGGCCGCGGCCGGCGGTGCGGTGGCTGCGTTCAACAGCGGCTCGGACCTGGTCTCGGCGTCCGCCGCCGGGGCGGCGGTGCCGTTCCACGGTGAGCACCAGGCCGGTATCGCCAGCGCCGTGCAGGACCGCCTGCACTTCGCAGCCTTCGACGTGAAGACGAAGAGCCGCGAGGAGCTGGTCCAACTCCTCAAGGAGTGGACCGAGGCGGCCCGCCGCATGACGGCCGGCCAGCCGGTCGGCGAGGGCGGCTTCGGCGGCCTCCCGGAGGCTCCGCCGGACGACACGGGCGAAGCGCTGGGCCTGAAGGCCTCCCGCCTCACCCTGACGATCGGTTTCGGGCCGGGCCTGTTCGCCAAGAACCGGTTCGGTCTGGAGGGCAAGCGCCCCGAGGCGCTGGTCGACCTGGAGCTGTTCCCCGGCGACAACCTGGACCCGGCCCGCTCCGGCGGCGACCTGTGCGTCCAGGCCTGCGCCGACGACCCGCAGGTCGCCGTGCACGCGATCCGCCAGCTGGCCCGCATCGGCTTCGGCAAGACCGCGGTGCGCTGGTCGCAGCTCGGCTTCGGCAAGACCTCGTCGACCACGCCCGACGAGCAGACCCCGCGCAACATGATGGGCTTCAAGGACGGCACCCGGAACATCTCGGGCACCGACGAGGCGGCCCTGGACAAGCACGTGTGGGTCGGCGCCGGCGACGGCAGCGACTGGATGACCGGCGGCTCCTACCTGGTGGCCCGCCGCATCCGGATGAACATCGAGATCTGGGACCGCACCCCCCTGCAGGAGCAGGAGGACATCTTCGGCCGCGACAAGGGCGAGGGCGCCCCTGTCGGCAAGTCCAAGGAGCGCGACGAGCCGTTCCTGAAGGCGATGAAGCCGGAGGCGCACGTCCGCCTCGCGCACCCGGACAGCAACAATGGTGCGACCATCCTGCGCCGCGGCTACTCCTTCACGGACGGCACGGACGGCCTGGGCCGCCTCGACGCGGGCCTGTTCTTCCTGGCCTACCAGCGCGACGTCCGCAAGGGCTTCATCCCCATCCAGCGCAACCTGGCGAAGTCCGACGTCCTCAACGAATACATCCAGCACGTGGGTTCGGCCGTCTTCGCCGTCCCGCCGGGCGTCCGCGACAAGGACGACTGGTGGGGCCGGACGCTGTTCGCGTAGTCCCGCCGGAGAGGAAACGCCGTGTTCGGCAACTATCTGATCGGCCTGCGCGAGGGGCTGGAGGCCAGCCTGGTCGTCTGCATCCTCGTCGCATACCTGGTCAAGACCGAGCGCCGGGACGCCCTGCGTCCCGTGTGGCTCGGCATCGGGATCGCCTGCGGGCTCTCGCTCGTCTTCGGCGCCATGCTCGAATTCGGCACCCAGGAGCTGACCTTCGAGGCGCAGGAGCTGCTCGGCGGCAGCCTGTCGATCATCTCGGTGGGTCTGGTGACGTGGATGGTCTTCTGGATGAAGCGCACCGCGCGGCATCTGAAGGCCGAGCTGCACGGCAAGCTCGACACGGCGCTCGCCATGGGCACGGGCGCGCTGGTCGCCACCGCCTTCCTGGCCGTCGGCCGTGAAGGCCTGGAGACCGCGCTGTTCGTGTGGGCGTCCGTACGGGCCAGCGGCGAGGGCTCTTCGGCGCCGCTGATCGGCGTGCTGCTGGGCATTGCGACGGCGATCGTGCTGGGGTACCTCTTCTACCGGGGCGCCCTGAAGATCAATCTGGCGAAGTTCTTCAGGTGGACCGGCGGCATGCTGGTGGTCGTGGCCGCGGGCGTGCTCGCGTACGGGGTCCACGACCTCCAGGAGGCCCGCTTCCTCGGAGGCCTGAACGACAGGGCCTTCGACATCAGCGGGGCCATCCCGCCGGACAGCTGGTACGGGACCCTGCTCAAGGGCGTCTTCAACTTCCAGCCCGACCCCACCGTGCTCCAGCTGGCGGTGTGGGCGCTGTACCTGGTGCCCGTGCTGGCGCTGTTCCTCGTGGACCAGAGCCGTCCGGCGGGCAAGAAGCAGTCCTCCGACGCCACCCCCGTCAGCAGCCGCTGACGGGGCCGGCGTCCGACAGGCTGTGGTGACCGGCTCTCCCGCCGATCACCACAGCCTGTCGGTGTTTCCGGGGTGCAGCGGGACGCGGACGCCGGTGAAGGCCGCCCGGTCCCGGTCCGGGTCGTCCGTGAAGAAGGCCGCCAGGACCGTCTTGTCGAAACCCTGCCCGTCGGTGGCCAGCGGCCGCTCGGGCGTCCCGCCGACCAGGACCGTGCCGGGCAGCGCGGTGAATCCGGCCGCCTCGTAGAACGGCGCCAGCGGATAGTCGCAGCTGAACAGCGCAAGGTCCACGGCCGGATCGGCCGCCAGCTCGGCGCGGGCCGCCGCCACCAGCCGGCCGCCGAACCCCTGCCCGCGCAGCGCGGCCCGCGTCACGACCGCGCTCAGCCCGGCCGCGCGGTAGGTCCGCCCGGCGAGGCGGACCTCCTTGTACAGCAGCGCCAGCGCGGCGGCCACCGCCCCGGCCCCGTCCACGAGCAGCATCGCGCGGGGGGTGAGCGCGGGGTCGTGGCCCGGGGTGGAGCCCGGCCAGGCCTCGGCCTCCAGTGCGGCCACCTCGCGCGCCAGGGCGGCCGGAACCTCGGAGTCGGGGCAGGTCAGGACCCTCACGGAATCCGCACGCCCGCGCCGCCCACCCGCACCCGCGGGTCCCCCGCCCGCAGCTCCACCGTCAGCGTGCCCGGGCGGCCCATGTCATCGCCCTGGTGGAGGGTGAGCACGGCGTCCTGCGGAACCAGTCCGAGCTCGCGGGCGTACGCGCCGAAGGCGGCCGCGGCGGCTCCGGTGGCGGGATCCTCGACGACCCCGCCGACCGGGAAGGGGTCCCGTACGTGGAACTCCGCCGGGCCCGCCCGGTGCACCAGCTGGACCGTGGTGAGGTCCAGGCGCCGCATCAGGGCCTCCAGCCGGGCGAAGTCGTAGGCGAGGTCGGCGAGCCGGGCCCGGGTGGCGGCGCCGAGCACCAGGTGCCGGGCTCCGGCGTAGGCGATCCGGGGCGGGAACGCCGGGTCCAGGTCCGCCTCCGGCCAGTCCAGCGCGGCCAGCGCCTCGGCGAGGTCGGCGGCGCCGATCTCCTCGGTGTGCGGCTCGACGCTGGTCAGGGTGGCCCGAAAGCCCCCGCCCGACGCGGTCACCGACACCGGAACGGTCCCCGCGCGGGTCGCGAGGACCAGCTCGCCGGGGCCGATCCGCTCCCCGAGCGCCACGGCGGTGGCCACCGTGGCGTGCCCGCAGAAGGGAACCTCCCCCTTCGGGCTGAAGTACCGCACGGTGAACGACCGGCCGGGCTGACCGCCGAGCCCCTCGGGCGGGGCGGTCAGGAAGGCCGTCTCGCTGTAGCCCAGCCCGGCGGCGATCTCCAGCATCGCCCCGTCGTCCAGCCCGGCGGCGTCGAGGACGACCCCGGCGGGGTTGCCGCCTTCGGGATCGGTGGAGAAGGCGGTGTAGCGCAGTACTTCGGCACCGGTGTCATCAGTCATGCGGCCCATGATCACCCACGGGGCGGCTAGCCGCGGCCGATATACGGCATGGAGGTCGCCATCACCGTCGCGAACTGCACGTTCGCCTCCAGCGGCAGCTCCGCCATGTGCAGCACCGTGCGGGCCACGTCGGCGGCGTCCATGACCGGTTCGACCGCCAGCTGCCCGTTGGCCTGGAGGATGCCGGTCTGCATCCGCTCGGTCATCTCGGTCGCCGCGTTGCCGATGTCGATCTGGCCGCAGGCGATGCGGTACGGGCGCCCGTCGAGCGACAGCGACTTGGTCAGGCCCGTCATGGCGTGCTTGGTCGCGGTGTAGGCGATGGAGTTCGGGCGCGGCACGTGCGCGGAGATCGAGCCGTTGTTGATGATCCGGCCGCCCTGCGGGTCCTGGTCCTTCATCTGCCGGAAGGCGGCCTGCGCGCACAGGAAGGCGCCGGTCAGGTTGACGTCCACGACGGAGCGCCAGGCCTCGTAGCTGAGGTCCTCCAGCGGGACCCCGCCCGGGCCGAAGGTGCCCGCGTTGTTGAAGAGCAGGTCGAGGCGCCCGTAGCGGGCGCGGACCGCCTCGAACAGCGCGGTCACGTCGTCCGGATCGCTCACGTCCGTCCGTACGCACAGCACGTCCGCCTCGTCCCCGGCCGCCTTGGCCGTCTCCTCCAGCGGTTCGGTGCGGCGGCCCGCGACGGCCACGGCCCAGCCGGCGGCGGCCAGGGTCAGGGCGACGGAACGGCCGATCCCGGAGCCGGCCCCGGTCACCACAGCGATCTTCTTGGCACTTGCGTTCATGGGGCCGCAGAGTACGTCACACCGGGCTCCGGCCCCCGGGCGTTCCGATAGCTGAGAGCATGGTCCGGTCAGGGGTGCACGAAGCAGATCAGAGGACTGGAGTTCCGCATGCCGGAGAGAGCCCCCGCGACGGCCCCCTCAGCCGAGGCACCCGAGCCGTCACCCGAATCGCCCTCCGCCTCCGCCCCCGCACCCGCACCCGCACCCGCCGACACGGTTGCCGGCGTTGCCGGCCCCCTGAAGGCCGCGGCCCGCCGCACCGGCCTGCTCGTCACCTTCATACTCGGGGGCCTCACCGCCCTCCCCCCGCTGTCCATGGACATGTACCTCCCGGCCCTGCCGGAGGTCACCACCGCCCTGCGCAGCCCGGCCGCAACCGTCCAGCTCACCCTCACCGCCTGCCTCGCCGGCATGGCGCTGGGCCAGCTGGTCATCGGCCCGATGAGCGACAAGTGGGGCCGCCGCCGGCCGCTGCTCACCGGCATGATCGTGTACGTCCTCGCCACCGCGATCTGCGCCCTCGCCCCGAGCGCCGAGCTGCTGATCGCCTTCCGCCTGGTCCAGGGCCTGGCGGGGGCGGCCGCGATCGTCATCGCCCGGGCCGTCGTACGCGACCTGTACGACGGCGTCGAGATGGCGAAGTTCTTCTCCACCCTGATGCTCATATCCGGGACCGCCCCGATCATCGCCCCGCTCATCGGCGGCCAGGTGCTGCGCTTCGCCGACTGGCGGGGGGTCTTCGTCATCCTGACCGCCGTCGGCATCGTGCTCACCCTGATGGTCTGGCGCGGCCTCGGCGAGACCCTGCCGCCCGACCGCCGGCACACCGGCGGCGTCGGTTCCGCTCTGCGGACCATGCGCGGTCTGCTCGGCGACCGCGTCTTCGCCGGCTATACGCTGGCCGGCGGTTTCGCCTTCGCCGTGCTCTTCTCCTACATCTCCGCGTCGCCCTTCGTGGTGCAGGAGATCTACGGTGCTTCGCCCCAGGCCTTCAGCCTGCTCTTCGGGGTCAACTCCGTCGGCCTGATCGCCGTCGGCCAGATCAACGGCAAGCTGCTGGTCGGCCGGGTCAGCCTGGACAAGGCCCTGGCCGTCGGACTCGGCGTCATCACGCTCGCCTCGGTGTCCCTGCTGCTGATGTCGACCGGGGTGTTCGGGGAGGTCGGCCTGGCGCCGATCGCGGCCGCGCTGTTCGTCCTGATGTCGGCGATGGGACTGGTCCTGCCGAACACCAACGCCCAGGCCCTGATGCGCACCCCGCACGCGGCGGGTTCGGCGTCGGCGCTGCTCGGCACGTCGTCCTTCCTGGTCGGCGCGGTCGCCTCCCCCCTGGTCGGCATAGCGGGCGAGGACACGGCCGTCCCGATGGCCCTGGTCCAGGTGGCATGCGCCCTCCTGTCGGTGACGTGCTTCCTCACCATGTGCCGCCCCTGGCACCCCCGGGAAGCCCCCGCCTGACCGTCGCCTAACCGCACAGCGCACATCCTGCGGCGCCGCTGCCGGGGGCTCCGCCCCCAGACCCCCGCGCCTCAAACGCCGGCGAGGCTGGATACCCCCATGCCGTCCACCTGGCCAGGGCACACCCCCGTCGGCACATCCAGCTTCGCCCGGGGCAAACCCAGCCTCGCAGGCGCGGGGCCCGGGGCGGAGCCCCGATCTTGTACCTGCACCCGTGCACCCAGGCGGGGCAAACCCAGCCCCGGCCGGGGCACACCCAGCCCCGCCGGCGTTTGAGGCGCGGGGTCCGGGGCAGAGCCCCGATCTTGTACCTGCACCCGTGCACTCAGGCCGGGCAAACGCAGCCCCGGCCGGGGCACACCCAGCCCCGTCGGCGTTTGAGGCGCGGGGTGCGGGGCGGAGCCCCGGTCCTGAAGCCGCACCCGCGCACGCGCCTCGGCCTCGGCGGCGCACACGGCAGGGGACCGCCCGCCCGGCGGAGCCGCCCGGCGCCGTAAACTTCGCTGGTGAACGCCTCCGCCCCCACCACCGCCGAGACCCTCCGCAGCACCCTCGCGGGGTTGCTCGACGGCCTCCCGCCGAAGCAGGCCTCCGCCGCCGTCGAGCGGCTCATCGCCAGCTACCGGGGGCAGACCCCCACCGACGCCCCCGTCCTCCGCGACCGCTCCGACGTGGCGGCCTACGCCGCCTACCGCATGCCCGCCACCTTCGAGGCGGTCCGGGCCGCCCTCGACGCGCTGGCGGAGGCCGCACCCGACTGGACACCCGGCTCGCACGTGGACGTCGGCGGCGGCACCGGCGCCGCGACCTGGGCGGTGGACGCCACCTGGGACGGCCCCCGCGAGACCACCGTCCTCGACTGGGCGGAGCCCGCACTCGCCCTCGGCAAGGAACTGGCCGCGGCCTCCGCCTCCCCCGAGCTGCGCGCAGCGGACTGGCGGCGGGCGGTCATCGGCTCCGGGCTGTCCCTCCCCGACGCCGACCTGGTGACGGTGTCGTACGTACTCGGAGAGCTGAAGCCAGAAGCCCGCACCGCCGTCGTCGCCGAGGCGGCCCGCGCCGGCCAGGCCGTGGTGCTGATCGAGCCCGGCACCCCGGAGGGCTACCTCCGCATCCGCGAGGCCCGCGACCAGCTGATCGCGGCCGGGCTGAGCGTCGCCGCCCCCTGCCCGCACGACGGGACCTGCCCGATCGAGGTCGGCCAGGACTGGTGCCACTTCTCGGCGCGCGTCAGCCGTTCCTCCCTGCACCGGCAGGTCAAGGGCGGCTCCCTCGCCTACGAGGACGAGAAGTTCAGCTACGTCGCCGCGACCCGCTTCCCGGCCCGCCCGGCCCCCTCCCGGATCACCCGGAAGCCGCAGATCCGCAAGGGGCTCGTCCTGCTGGACCTGTGCGGTCCCGAGGGCGAGGGCCTGACCCGGGCCACCGTGACCAAGCGCCACGGTGACCTCTACAAGGCGGCGCGGGACGCCGACTGGGGCCAGGACTGGCCGCCGCCGCCTCCGGCGGCGACGGCCGAGGACCGCCAGGGCCGCCAGGGCCGCCAGGGCCGCTAGGGCCGCAGCTCCTGCGTGCAGCACTTCACGCTGCCGCCGCCCTTGAGCAGCTCCCCCAGGTCCATCGGGATCGGCTCGAAGCCCCGGTCGCGCAGCGGCGCCAGCAGCCCGGTCGCCGCCTGCGGCAGCAGCACGTGCCGGCCGTCCGAGACCGCGTTCAGGCCCAGCGCGGCCGCGTCCTCGCCGTCGGCGAGCAGCGCGTCCGGGAAGAGCCGTCTGAGCACGGCCTGGCTGCCCGCCGAGAAGGCGCCGGGGTAGTACATGACCTCGTCGCCGTCGAGGACGCTGAGCGCCGTGTCCAGGTGGTAGTACCGCGGGTCCACCAGGTCGAGGCCGATGACCGGGCGGCCGAAGAACTCCTGGGCCTCGTCGTGCGAGAGGGGGCTGGAGCGGAAGCCCCGGCCGGCCAGGAGGTAGCTGGCGGTGACGGCGAAGTCCCCCTCGCCCTCGTTGACGTGGGACGGTTCGTGGACGTCCCGGTAGCCGTGGCCACGGAACCAGTCGAGGTGGATCTCGGCCTCGGGGGCGCGTTCCGGATAGGCGAACCGGGCGCCGAGCACCCGGCCGTCGACGACCAGGGCCCCGTTGGCCGCGAAGACCATGTCGGGCAGCGCGGGGTCCGGTACGAGGGTCTCGACGGTGTGGCCGAGGGAGCGGTAGCGATCCCTCAGGTCCTCCCATTGGGCGAGTGCGAGGGGCAGGTCCACCGGTTTCGTGGGGTCCATCCACGGATTGATGGAGTACGTGACCTTGAAGTGTGCGGGTGGGCACATCAGGTAGCGCCGGGGTGTGGCGTCTCTGCGCAAAGAAGGCTCCTCACGACTTTCACGACTCACGACGAGTAGTGGAGAGAATCGTCTCTCCTCAAGCGGGACAACGCAGTGAACTGATTGGGTGGTTTACCGGACCAGGGGAAGACGAGACGTCTCGGTTGGTAGTTTGGCGGGATGCCCAAGACCCCTGACGCCAGCCGCCGCAGCGACCGCTCCCGGCGGGCCATTCTCGATGCCGCGCTCGCCCTCGTGGGAGAGGTCGGCTACACCAAGCTGACGATCGAGGCCATCGCGGCGCGCGCCGGGGTCGGCAAGCAGACCATCTACCGCTGGTGGCCGTCGAAGGCCGCCGTCCTCCTCGACGCCGCGCTCGCCCTCGCCGGGGACGCGGAGACGGAGGCGGAGTGGACGGGGCTCCCGGATACGGGGGATCTCGCGGCCGACCTGAAGTACGTACTGCGGGCGACGGTGGACGAGCTGAACGACGAGAAGTACGAGGCCCCCTTGCGCGCCCTGACGGCGGCCGGGGCGAGCGACCCCGAGCTGGGGGCCCGCTTCAACGAGCGGCTGCTGGAGCCGCAGCTCGCCCTGTACGAGGCGCGGTTGCGCACGGCGAAGGAGGCCGGCCGGCTCGCGCCGGACCTCGATCTGCGACTGACGGTGGAGATGCTGCTCGGTCCGCTGACGTACCGGTGGCTGCTGCGGACGGCGCCGCTGACGCATGGTTATGCGGATGCGCTGGTGGACCGGGTGCTGGGCGGGGTGGCGGCGGGCGGGGTGGCGGCGGGCGGGGTGGGAAACGTCACCGCGGACTAACCGCGCCGGAGGCCACTCAGGCCCAATTGCCCGAGTTCTACGCTTATCTGGGGATTCTCGGTCGCCCATCCCGAACCCCCCGGTCGCGGAGAGCGGTCACCCGGGGCGCAGGATGATGGGACCATGTGAAGGTCCGCCGGGGCAACGGTGAGGTGAGGGGATAGATGGGGTCCGAGTCCGGCCGCGTCAAACGCGGCGAGCAGAGCAGGATTTCCCAGTGGCTGCGCCGGCGGCAGAAACCCACCGCCGAAGACCCCGGACGCGAGCGCGAGGCGCTCCTCCTGGCCGTCGCCGCCGCCGGCCTGCCGCTCGCCCCCGCCGCCCACCCTGCCGGCTACCGGTGTTCGTGCGACCGGATCGGCTGTCCGACGCCCGCACGGCACCCGCTCTCCTTCGCCTGGCAGACCCAGTCGACCACCGACCGCGCGCAGGTCGAACGCTGGGTGCGCAACCAGCCCCAGGCCAACTTCATCACCGCGACCGGCATGGTCCACGACGTACTCGACGTACCGCTGGAGGCCGGCGCCGCCGCCCTCGCCCGCCTGCTGGAGGCCGGCATCGAGGTGGGCCCGGTCGCCGAGTCCGGCGGCACGGGCGACCAGGCCCGCATGCTCTTCTTCACCGCCACGCGGGGTACGCCGGAGGACGAGGACGAGTGGTGGCCGTGCGAACTGGACTGCCACCCCGAGACGATGGACGAGCACCCGGGGCTTCGCTGGCACTGCCGCGGCAGCTACGTCCTGGTCCCGCCGGCGGCCCTCCCCGGTGACCACTCGGTGACCTGGCTCCGCGGCATGGAACACCCCCTCCCTGACCCCCTCACCCTCCTGGAAACCCTGACGGACGCCTGCGCCCAGTACGCGGGCACCACCGCCCACACCCCCTCCGCCGTAGCCTGGCCGCTGGGCCGCTAACCCCCGGCGGCCCCCCGGGGCTCCGCCCCGCACCCCGCGCCTCAAACGCCGGAGGGGCTGGACATGAACCGCCCCGCCTGGCAGGCCCCTGGGGCTCCGCCCCAGACCCCGCGCCTCAAACGCCGGCGAGGCCGAATATGGCCCCGCCGAGTGTGTGAGCGCGGCTTCAAAACCGGGGCTCTGCAGGTGCGCTCCGGCGAGCTGGATTGCCCGCAGGGCAATGCCTCCCCGCCGGGCGATTGAGGCCAGGGGGATGGAAGCTGGATTGCCGGCAGGGGAAATTTCAGCCCCGCCGGCGTTTGAGGCGCGGGGGCTCGGGGG
>NZ_JAGGOZ010000069.1 GCF_018614075.1 Streptomyces sp. ISL-94
ACCACTGCTAGAAACCGCCCCTCGTCCGCGGGGGCGGCGGAGATCAGCGTGACCGAGGCCACGGTGGTCGCGAGTCCGGCACCCAGACCCATGATCGTGAGGGCGGCCGCGAAGGCCGGGTAGCCGAGCTCGGTGAACTGCTGGAAACCCCAGGGCAGGGCCATGCCGGCGGCCAGCACGACCAGTCCGGGGCCGAGCACGTGACGGATCGCGAAGCGCTGCATGAGGGTGGGGGCCGCCATCGAGGCGCAGATCAGCGCGAGCGGCGCCGGCAGCAGGCGCAGGCCGGCCTCGAGCGGGGTGTAGCCCTGGCCGTACTGGAACCACTGCGTGACGAGGAACAGGATCGCGCCCATGCCCATCATGGGCAGGAAGATCGCGGTGGCCGCGACGCTGAAGGCGGGCTTGGTGAAGAGCCGCACCTGGAGCAGCGGGTTGTCCACGCGCAGCTGGCGGCGGACGAAGACGGTCAGCGCCACGGCGGCGAGGACGATCAGGGCCCAGGGCAGCGGGTCGAAGACACCGCTCTTGCCGAGCTGCTTGATGCCGCCGGCGAGGGCGAGCATGCCGACGACGGACTGGCCGACGCCCCACCAGTCCCAGCGGCCCGCGCTGCGCGGGGAGCGCGATTCGGGCAGGTAGCGCACGCCGGCCGCGATGATGAGCGCGGCGACGGGGAGGTTGAGGAGGAAGGCGGAGTGCCATCCGTAGTCCTGGACCAGCAGACCGCCGACGACCGGGCCGAAGGCCATGCCGCCGCCGAGGACGGCCGCCCAGACGGCGAGGGCGAAGGCGCGCTCCTTGGCGTCGGTGAAGACGCTGCGCAGGATCGACAGGGTGGCGGGCATGATGGCCGCGCCGCCGATGCCGAGCAGGGCGCGGGCCGCGATGACGTGCCAGGCCTCGGTGGAGAAGACGGCTGTGAGCGAGGCCAGCGAGAAGATGCCGAAGCCCGCCATGAGCAGCCGCTTGCGCCCCCAGCGGTCGCCGAGCGCGCCGGCCGTGACGAGCAGGCCGGACAGGGCGAGCGCGTAGATGTCGATGATCCACAGCTGCTGTACGGCGCTCGGCCGGAGGTCGCCGACGAGGGAGGGGAAGGCCACGTTGAGGATCGTGGTGTCCATGGAGATGAGCAGGAGGCTGCCGGAGAGGATCGCCAGGACGATCCACCGGCGGGGGTCCGGCACGGGGGTGTGCATGAGGTTCCGTTCAGGGGTGGAGCACGGTGCGGAGCGGGTCAGCGTGCGGGCGCCGGGGGTGGGGGCACCGCGCTGGTACGCGTTCCGCTGAGGAAGGAGGTGAGGACCAGCCGGCCGATCTGGCGGGGGGCGAGATGCCCGTCGCGCACGCCCTCGGCGGCCGCGTCGAGCAGGCCCCAGAGCGAGTACCAGATCCAGTAGGGAGGCAGGTCGGTGCGCAGGCGCCCCAGGCGCTGGCCGAGGGCGAGGAAGGCCAGCGCCCGCTGGTCCTGGCGGTCCACGCCGGCCCGGAACTCCGGGTCCGCGAGCACGGTGGCGTCGCGCGAGGTGAACCCGTACAGGTGGGCTGCGGGCAGCAGGGCCACGACCAGCTCTTCCAGCGCGGCGTCGAAGGCCGCCCCGTCGGCGGTCTCCGCGAGGTCGGCCGGGGCCAGGCATGCGTCGACGACGTGGATCGCGCGGACGGCGACGGCCTTCAGCAGGGCCTCGCGGGTCGCGTAGCGGCGGCTGAGGGTGGCGCGGCTGGTCCCGATTCCGGCGGCGATCTGCACCATCGAGGCGCTGTGGTCGCCGGCGAGGACACGCGCGGCGGCGTCGAGCAGTTCTTCTTCGTGCACCATGACGGATGAGCCTCCTTCGCCTCGAACGATACAAATTTGTCTCACTCGAAGCAAATTTGTTGCACCACCGCCGGCGACGACGCCGTTCGCTACCGTGGGGACGACCATCCCCGGAGAGGCACCCGTGACGGACAAGACCGAGAACACCGCCGCGATCGAAGCGGCGGCGAAGCACGAGAAGTGGAAGGAGAACGGCGTCGCCCTGCGCGCCTTCTTCTGCATCTTCGGCACCCACGTCTTCGCCGGTTTCGTCTGGCTGCTCTTCTACCTGGGCGAGCACGCCCGGAAGTAGGCCGGCCGGGGCCGCGCGCGCAGGCCGCGGGCGGTAGGTGCAGCATGAGGGAGTACCGCCCGGGTGCCCGCCCGGGCGGGCATCGGGCACATCCACCGCGGAGGGGCCATGCGGGACGACGGCAAGGGCGAAGGCAAGGGCGAAGGCAAGGGCGAAGCCGGGGACGGCGGCAGGGATGGCGCCAGGGGCGAGGGGAAGGCCGGCAGGGCGGGAAACGGCAGGAACGAGACCCCCGAGCAGCGTGCGGACCGGCAGTGGCAGGAGCTGGTGCAGGAGATCCGTGTCGCCCAGACCGGCGTACAGATCCTCTTCGGCTTCCTGCTGACGGTCGTCTTCACCCCGCAGTTCCACCGGCTGCCCCAGACGGACAAGACGATCTACGTCGCCACCGTGGTCCTGGCGTCCATGGCCACCGGCGCACTCATCGGCCCCGTCGCCTTCCACCGCATCGTCAAGGGCCGCCGCATCAAGCCCCAGGCCGTCGTCTGGGCCTCACGGCTCACCTTCGCGGGCATCGTCCTGCTGCTCGCCACCCTCACCGCCGCGCTCCTCCTGGTGCTGCGCGTGGCCACCCGCAACGCCGTCGCGCCCTGGCTCGTCACCGGCGTACTGGTCTGGTACGTGCTGTGCTGGTTCGCCCTGCCGCTGTGGGCGCGGGCCCGCTACACCAGGAAAGGCTGACGCCGGCCCGGCCCTGCCGCCCTACTCCCCCGAGCGGGCGCGGGCGCCCGAGCGGGTGCGGGCGGCGGTCTTGGCCCGCTCCGGGTGACGGCGTACGTACTCGTGCTCCAGCTCGTTCATCCGCTTCGTATGGGTGACCAGGGCGTCATCCGACCCGTGCAGCAGCGTCTCGTGGCGCGTGCGGTGGATGGCCTCCAGCTCCTTGAGCAGCCGGCCCTCCTCCAGGTTCTGCGCCGATGGACCGTCGTCGTGCTCCGGCATGACCCGTGCACCTCCTCCACGCCCCAGCGGGCTCTAGCGGGTGTCCGCTTCCATCATCCCCTCCACCCCGTCCTTCCGCCGGTAGGGCAGCGGCGCCGTGTACCGGCCCGGCACCGTGCGCGCGAGGTGCGGCGGGGTGGCGGTCGGGGGCTGCTTGTGCACGAAGGCCCGGCGCAGAGCGTGGTACGGGGCGTGCGGGTCGCGGAAGATCTGGCGCATCCGGGCCAGTTCCGCCTCCCGGTAGGCGGCCAGCGGCCTCTCGGCCTCGTCGCGGTCGCGCTGTGCCTTCTTGGCGGCGATCCGGGCGGAGGTGGCGGGCAGAGCCGCCAGCCGGGCCGCGAGCCGCGCCGTCTCGGCGGCGAAGGCCTGGGGCGCGCAGGGCACCGTACGGTCGACCAGCCCGAGCCGGTGCGCGGCCTCGGCGCTCAGCGGCAGGACCTCCGCGGTCAGGCGTTCCGCGACGCCGGTGCCGGCGCGCCGCGGCAGGGTGTACGTCCCGTACGCGCAGACGTCGAGGCCCATCAGGCGGTGGTGCGGGTTCAGCACGGCCCCGGAACGGCACCAGACCTCGTCGGCGGCGAAGGCGAGCATGGCCCCGCCGGCGGCGGCGTTCCCGCCGAGGGCGGAGACGACCAGGCGGTCGGTGGTGGTGAGGACGGCCTCGACCAGGTCGTACAGGGCGTTGGCGTTGGCCCAGGACTCCTCGGCCGGGTCGGCGGCCGCCTCGATGATGCCCAGGTGCATGCCGTGAGAGAAGAGGTCGCGGCCGCCGCCGAGGACGAGGACCGCGGTGGGGCGGGCACAGGCGATCCGGTAGGCGTTCAGCAGGCGCCGGCAGTGCGCGGTGCTCATGGCGCCGCCGGGGAAGGAGAAGCCGAGGAAGCCGGTCTGCCCTTCCTCGCGGTAGCCGATGTCGGACCAGGTGCGGCGGCGCGGGTCGGTGTGGAGCGGAGCGGGGTGCTCCCGCAGCGGGGGCAGCCGGTCGCCGAGCGCCACGGTGGCGGGCAGTTTGGGGGCGGCGGGCTCTCCCGGTGCGCGCGCGGCCCGGAGTTCGGGGATCCAGACGGCGCCGTCGACGGTGGCCCGGCAGACCGCGCCCGCCCGCGTGGCCAGCAGCTTCCCGGGGCGGCCGCGCAGGCGGTCCTCGAGGTGGCCGCCGTGCAGGTACCACTCGCCGCCGAGCAGTTCGTCCCGTACGCCGCCCGCGTCACTGCTGCCCTGCGTCGCTGCTGCTCCGCGTCACCGCTGCCCCGCGTCACCGCTCGCTGCGTCACCGCTCGCTGCGTCACCGCTCGCTGCGTCACCGCTCGCTGCGTCACTGCTGCCCGGCGGCTCGGGCCCGGCAGTTGCGGGCGACCTCGGCGGCGAAGGCGCGGCCGGGCGGGGCCAGGGCGGACCAGCGGCGGACCGCCCAGCCGACCGCGAGGGGCGGCAGAGCGGGGATGGGGACCAGGCGGATCGGGCCGTCGGTGCCGGGGACGCGCCAGCCGGGGAGCGCGGGCACGACGGCATGGCCCAAGCCCAATTCGGCCAGGAGCAGGGCGGTGTCCCAGTCGGCGACGCTGGTGTCGGACCGTACGCGGATGCCGGATTCCGCGAGGGCGGCGTCGAGGTGGGCGCGGGAAGCGGAGTTCTCCGGAAGCCGGATGTGGCGGATTCCGGCGAGGTCGGCGGGGTCGATCCGGGAGCGGGCGGCGAGGGGGTCGTCGGCGCCGACGGCGAGCACCCAGGGCAGTTCCATGACGGGGCGCTGCTCGATGCCTCGGACCGGGCCGCCGATGGTGATCCAGGCGAGGTCGAGGTCGTCGGCGGCGAGGGCGTCGAAGCAGCTGCGGCTGGAGTTCTCGGTCTGGAACTCCAGGCTGACCCCGGGATGCCGGCGGCGGAAGGCGACAACGGCCTCGGACATGAAGTGCCGGACGGTGGTGGCGCCGGTGGTGACGCGCACCGAGCCGCCGTCTCCCCGTACGAGGTGGTCCAGGCGGCGCAGGGCGCCGTCGAGGCCGGCGATGCCGTCGGCGGCGGCCGCCTGGAGGATGCGGCCGGCTTCGGTGGGCACCACCCCGCGGGCGTGGCGTTCCAGCAGGCTCGCCCCGGTCTCCTTCTCCAGCCGGCGCACGTGCTGGCTGACGGCCGACTGGGTGCGGCCGAGGTCGCGGGCCACGGCGCTGAGGCTTCCGGCGCGGCACACGGCCACGAACACGCGCAGGTCGTCGAGGGTCACGAGACCCAAGATATCTCTTGGGTGAGGTGCGCAAATCGGAGGATTGACTTGGGTGTTGGGGAGGATCACGATCGGTGCAGGGCTCGGGCGGCAACCCGCTCCGGCCTTCGCCACAGGGATCCGGACCCCGGCGGAGGCGGGGACGGGTGTCGACCCACCACCGCCCCCGAAAGGAGGGTCCCGTGCCGGACCAGGTCGTCGCATGGCTCCGGGAGCTCGGCGCGAGCCGCATCGAGCACCCCGGCGGGACCCTCCTCGCCCACCTGGTACGGGTCCGGGACCTGCTCGGCTCGTGGGGAGCCCGGCCCGCGCTCCAGCGGGCGGGCCTGTGCCACGCGCTCTACGGGACGGACGGGTTCGCCTCCGCCCTGCTGCCGCTCGATCGGAGGGCCGAGCCGGCCGCGGTGATCGGCGTGGAGGCTGAGGAGATCGTGTACCTCTACGCCGCCTGCGACCGGGCGGCGTCCTATCCGTCCCTCGCCGACCGGGAGGCGGCCTTCCGGGACCGGTTCACCGGCCGGGTCCACTCCCCCGCGGTTTCGTTGCGCCGTGACCTCGCCGAGCTGTCGGCGGCCAACGAGCTCGACCTCGCCCGGACCGACCCGGCGTTCCGCGCGGCGTGGGGAGCCGAACTGCCGGCGTTGTTCGGCTCGTTCCGCCCGGTGCTGAGCGAGCCGGCCTGGCGGGAGTGCCAGGCCGTGCTCGGCGGCTGACCGCTGTCAGGGCGTGAAGGTCCAGCGCTGGGCAGGGGTGTTGTCGCAGGAGGTACGGGTGAGCGGGGTGCCGTTGGCGGTGGCGGAGCCGGCCGGGGTGAGGCACTGGCCGGCGTTGCGCAGGGTGCTCTGGGGGCCTGCCTGCCAGGTCTGGCCGGCGCTGCCGTCGCAGGCCTGGATGCTCACGCGGGAGGCGTTCGCGGCGTCGAGGCAGACCCCGGCCAGGCCGGTGAGGCGGCCGTCGGGCTGGAGGGTCCAGCGCTGGTTGGGGCCGCCGTGGCAGGTGTACAGGGTGGGTTCGGTGCCCGGGGTGGTGGCGCTGTGCGGGAGGTCCACGCAGGTGGCGGAAGCGGCGTTGACGAGGGTGGCGTCAGCGGGGAGCGGGGCGGGGCGGCCGGTGAGGGTGATCTCGGCGGCGCTGGTCCAGGGGCCGCGGCCGCCCGCCTCGGTCAGGGCCTTGAGGCGGAGGTAGCGGCCCGTTCTGGCGGCCAGCGGGACGTTCTTGGCCGCCGAGGTGTCGGCGAAGGTGCCGGTCGCCACCGGGGTGCCCCAGTCGGCGGTGGTGTCGGAGAGGTAGACCTCGTAGCCGCCGATGCGGCCGTTGACGCCGCCGTCCTGGCGGGGCAGGTAGCCGAGGCCGTCCACCGCGTAACGGGTGCCGAGGTCGATCTGGATCTCGTGCGGGAGCGCGGCGGGCTTCCCGGAGGACCAGGCGGTGTGCCACATGGTGGCCGGGTCGCCGTCGAAGGCGTTGACGGCGGCGCCGTTCTCGGCGCTCGTCTCCTGGCTGTCGGCGAAGGCCAGGGACCAGCCGGCCGGGGGGATGGGTGAGGAGGAGGGCAGGGGCTGGGCCGGAGGGACGGTGGTGCCGACCGCCGAGATGCTGAACGCGCCCGACTTCGCACCGGTCTTGATCCAGAGGACGCCGGACCGGTCGGACGGGTCGAAGAACCATCCCGTCGCGGCCGCGTCGTAGGCGGCCTTGGAGGTCAGGCGCGCCAGGGCGGCTCCGTCGGCCGTGAGGGCGGTGGGCGCGGAGGCGACGTGGAGGGTGAACTCGTAGCCGCGGGAGGCCGGCTTTCCGGTGTAGCTGCCGGTGGGGGCGGAGACGGAGACGTTGACCGTGCCGGAGCCGGCCGTGGGGGCGGTGACGTCCACCCGCTGGCGGGCGTAGGCCCCGGACTGGTGGGCGCGGGTGAGGCCGTCGTCCTCGTAGAGGCTGAAGGAGCCGGCGCCGCGCGGGTGGATGTCGTAGGTGAGGGTGGAGACGGGCTTCTCACCGGTGTGGTTCATCTGCGGCCACATCGGCACGATGCCGCCGCCCTTGACGAAGAGGGGCAGGGTGTCGAGGGGGGCCTGGTAGCCGTTCAGCCAGCCCGGACCGGCGTACGTCTTCCCCGTCCAGTAGTCCGTCCAGCTCCCGGCGGGGAGGTAGATCCCGTCGCGGACGGAGGTGTCCGAGACGACGGGCGCAACGAGGAGGGAGTCGCCGGCCATGAACTGGCCGCTGGTGAGGTTCCCGCGGGCCACCGGGTCGTCCGGGTATTCGAGGACCATCGCACGGGTGCTGGGGACGCCGGTCTCGTGCGCGACGCGGCTCATCGTGTACAGGTACGGCATCAGCCGCATCTTGAGCTGGAGGTACTTGCGGTTGATGGACAGGTAAGGCTCGGCGAAGCGCCAGGGCTGCTTGTCCTGGTATCCGGCGGACGGGTTGGTCGCGCCCCAGCCGGACATGGTCATGAAGGCGGGGGTGAAGGCCTTCCACTGGAGGTCGCGGGTGTAGGTCTTGGGGCTGCCGCCGAAGATGCCGTCGACGTCACCCGAGGCGTAGTTGAGGCCGGAGAGGCCCGCGCCGGTGATGGCGGGGACGTGCCAGCGCATGCCGTCCCAGGTGCCGTTGGTGTCGCCGGTCCAGACGACGGCGTTGCGCTGGGTGCCGGCCCAGCCGTCGACGGTCCAGACGTAGCGTCGGGCGTCGGAGTTCTTCTCGATGCCGTCGACGGCCTGCTGGACACCGTTGAAGGCGTACTTGTAGCCGCTGCCGATCCAGGCCACGTCGGTCTTCACGCCGCGGCTGCCGGCCGTGCCCACCTCGTCGGCGATGGAGCCGAGGCCGGTGGAGGTCCACAGGCCGGTCTGGAAGCCCTTGGCCTTCAGCGCGTCCACCGTGGACTTGAGGGGTGCGGTGTAGCCGCAGCCGTAGCCGTCGTTGGGCAGGAACCAGCCCGAGGGCATGTCGGCGGCGCGGGCGTCGGTCGCGTAGCCGACGACATCGGGGGTGGTCTGGTGCCGGAGGCGGTTGTGGTCGCCCTGGTAGTCGGGGTTGGAGGCGTTGAAGCAGTCGGCGTTGCCCAGTTCGAAGCCCCACATCGGGGCCATGAACGGCTTGCCGCTGACGTCGGTGTAGGCGTCGAGCACGCCTTTGAGGGAGTCGCCGGTGAAGTACCAGGCGTCGAAGCGCTTCTCGTCGTGGGTGAGGGTGGAGGGGGCGTTGAAACCGTACGAGCCGGGGGCCCAGGTGTTGCGCATGACGCCGTAGCCGTTGGTGGACATGTAGAAGGGCGCAGGGCTGGCGTTGTTGTTCTCGCGCCACTTGTTGTCGACCGCGACGGGGACGGTCTTGCCGCGCAGGGCCCATTCGCCCAAGCGCAGGCCGGTGCCGTAGAACTGCTCGTCCGCGCCGCGGGCGAGGTACTGGGTGGTCTGGCTGTTGGTCCAGCTGGTGGGCTGGGTCTCCTGCCAGACGAGGGTGGTGTTGTCGGCGCGGTAGACGGAGAACTGGAGGGGCGATTTGTGGACCCGGATGGACAGGGCTCCGGTGGTGATCCGGTAGTAGGCGCCGGCGTCGGAATAGCTCGTGGTGACGGAGCCGAAGTCGGTGGTGGGGGCGAGGTCCGTGCCGGCCGGGTCGTTGGTGAAGGCCCCGTCGGGCGAGAGCCAGAGCCGGAAGATGTCGGCGCGGGCGACGACCACGCGGGCCTTGGCGCCGCTGGAGGCGGTGACGGTGAAGGTGTTCCCGGTCTGGGTGAATCCGGTGACCGTGCCCGCCGTGGCGGTGGCCCCGGCGGGGGCCGCGGCGGCGGGTGGGGCGAGGGGTCCGGCGGCGGCCAGGCCCGCTACGGCGAGGGCGGCGGCGAGCAGGGCGGCGAGCGGGGAGCGCCGCCGCCGCAGCGGTGCCCGGCGGCGGCCTTGGCCCTGCCCGCGGCCCTGCCCGCGGCCCTGCCCGCGGCCGGGGCCGCCGCCGGGGCCGCCGCCGGGGCTGCTGGCGGGGCTGCTGCCGGGGCTGTTGCCGGGACTACTGCCGGGACTGCTGCCTGCGCTGCCGTACCGGCCTGGGCTCCTGCGGATGCTTGGCAGTCTCATGGGGCACTCCTCGTGCGGTCCGGATCGCGGACACATCGCTTTGGCATGCGCCTGGCAAGATAGCGCTCCATGGAGGCGAATTGAAGGAAGTTGCTCGAAGTTGCTTGTCATCAAGCAGCTTTGAACACCCGTCAGCTCGACGGTCCCGCCGGAGGCGCGACGCAGACCGCCCGGGGACCGCCTGGCCGGAAGCCGACCTCCCCACCGGGGAGGAGCGGCGCTTCGCGCCGTGCGGCGAGGTGATCGGGACGGACGGCGCCACGACGCCGGCACCGACGCGGGCCTGGCCCCGGGCACCAGCCGCCGGCGGCGCACCGAGACGGGCGCGGGCCCTGGTCGAAATCCCGACAGAACAGGCTCTGGCCTGCGCACACGCGTCATTGTCAGACCCCTGCGCAAAGATCTCGGCATGACGACGACCACTGCTTCCGCCCTGGCCACCCGTGACGAGTACGCCGATGCGATCGGCGCCGCCCTCAGGGCGTCGGCCGCCTACTACGGCTCCGGCGAATCCGCCCTGGACGATGCCTCGTTCGACCTCCTCCTCGGCTTGATCAAGGCGTACGAGGAGCGGTACCCGGAGCACACCGACCCCGCCTCGCCGACGGGGAAGGTGGCCGGCGGCGCCGTCCCGGCCGGGGACGTCCCGCACACGGCGGCGATGCTTTCGCTGGGCAACGTGTTCGGCCCGCAGCCGGCTGGTGCAGTTGGTCACCCGGGGCAACGGGACGGGCGGCGAGGACGTGTCGCACGCGATCGGGACGATCGCCGGTCTCCCCCGGGAACTGGCCACTGACGCCTCCTTCGAGGTGCGTGGCGAAGTGCGGCTGACGGCGGAGCAGTTCGAGCGCGCGAACGCGATACGGGCCGAACACGGGGCCGGACCGTTCTCCAACCCCCGCAACGGCGCGGCCGGCACGCTGCGGGCCAAGGGGCGCCCGTACACGGTGGAGATGAGCTTCTGGGCCTTCGGCGCGGTCGAGCTCGACGGCGGCACCGCGCTTGCGGGCGCCGGCCACGCGGAGGTCATGGCCCGCGTCGCGGCGGCGGGCATCCGCACGGCGGCCGACACCCCCGCCGGGCTGACGGTGGTGGACACCATCGCCGGGGTGCAGGAGCAGGTCGACCGCATCGCCGCACTCCGCGCCCGCCTGCCCTTCGGGATCGACGGGGTGGTCGTCAAGGTGGACGCCCTGGCGGAACAGGCCGCGGCCGGCACCGGCTCACGCCACCCGCACTGGGCGACCGCGTACAAGCTGCCGGTTCTGCCGCAGCTTTGAAGGCAGTGTTCTTTGTTGAGGTCCACTTTGAATGCCCAGCTCTGGCGGGCAGCTGAACTACGGTCTGTAGCAACACCTCTGTTGCACTTCTCGGGCTGGGTGGACTACGGACGCGCGAACCTCGTTCCCTCCGGCAGTGCACCCTTCCGCGACAGCAGGCACCGCGCGCCCGAGGAACCCGCCCGCACACCCTGGCCGGTGGCGCTCACCCTCACGGCCGCCACGGCCCTCGGGCTGCTCCTCGGGTTCGCGCCCCAGCTCGTCCTGTCCATCGCCGGCGGTTAGCCGCGTACGTGCAGCCCGAAACCCGTGCGGCCCGCGGGCTCCAGCCCCTCCTTCAGGTGCAGCGAGGGGATCTCGTAGTCACCGAAGTTCTGCCGCCGGAACGCGATCGGCTCGGTCGACTCCAGGGTGAGCAGGCGCTCCTCCCAGGCCTTGGCGACGTCCTGGTAGTCCTCGCCGGTCATCCGGTCGGCGCCGTACTGCACGAACGGCGGCAGTGCCTCTATGCCCGGGTAGTAGAGGATGCCGTGGTGGATCGGGAACAGCAGGTCGTCGATGGGGCCGTTGATCCCGCGAGCGGCGTAATGCGACTCCGGGCCGCCGACGGTCACCGACAGCAGAGCCTTCCTGCCCGCGAGGGTGCCTTCGCCGAAGCGCTCGCCGTACTTCGTGTCGCTGTGCTCGCCGACGCCGTACGCGAAGCGGTAGGTGAACACCCGGTCCACCCAGCCTTTGAGGATCGCGGGCATCGTGTACCACCACAGCGGGAACTGGAAGATGATCGTGTCGGCCCACAGGAGCTTCTCCTGCTCGGCGAGGACGTCCGGGGTGAGCGTCCCGGCGTTGAAGGCCCGGCCCGAGTCCGCGGCGACCTTCAGTGGACTTGAGGCGGCGGGGCCGTAGTCCGCGGCGTCCACGACCGCCTTCCAGTTCATCGCGTACAGATCGCTCACCCGCACCTCGTGCCCGGCGGTCTCCAGCGTGGACACCGCGAGGTCCTTCAGCGAGCTGTTGAGCGACTTCGGCTCCGGGTGGGCGTGGACGATCAGCGTCTTCATGGGAACTCCTTCGGATCGGATGCCTTCGATCCTGGGCTCCGCGGCGCCCGGCGTTCAGGGGCGCCTCTTCCGTCGGACGGGACTTCCTGGTACTGGCAGGGCCACCTTCACGGGGCAACACCGAGGCCATACTGGGGATATGAACGATCTTGCAGGGTTCCTGCGGACCCGGCGTTCCCGGGTCGACCCGGCGGCCGTCGGCATCCCCACAGACAGCCGCCGCCGGGTCGAAGGGCTGCGCCGCGAAGAGGTCGCGCACCTGTCCGGAGTCAGCGTCGACTACTACGTACGCCTGGAGCAGGGCCGCGCGACCCAGCCCTCCGAGCAGGTCCTCGACGCCCTCGCCCGCGTCCTCGGCCTCGACGAGACCGAACGCGGGCACCTCTACCGGCTCGCCCGGCAGCGCCGCCGCCGCGCGAAGGCGCCGGGCGGCCGGGTCCGGCCGGAGCTGCTGCGCGTCCTCGACCTGGTCGCCGACGCACCCGCGCTGATCATGGACCACCGCCTGGACGTGCTCGCCGGGAACCGCCTTGCCGGGCTCCTCTACGGCCGGCCGATGCCGGGCCTGAACACCGCCCGGCACATCTTCCTTGAGGAGGCCGAGCGCGGCCTTTACGCGGACTGGGAGAAATGCACCCTCGACGTGGTCGGGCACCTGCGCCTGGCCGCCGGCAAATACCCCGAGGACCCCCGCCTGGCCTCGCTCATCGGCGAGCTGGCGATGGGCAGCGAGCGCTTCCGCCGCCTCTGGGCCCGCGCAGACGTGCGCGCCCGCACACATGGCCGCAAGGCGTACCGGCACCCGCTGGTCGGACTGCTGGAACTGCACCAGGAGAACTTCGCACTATCGGACGAATCAGGCTCGGAGCTGCTGGTGCTGTCCGCGGCCCCCGGCAGCCCCGCCGAGGACGGGCTGCGCCTGCTCGCGGGTCTGGGCGCGGACAGCGGTGACGCGCATGCCGCAGCGAACGCTCGGGTCCGCGAGTAACTCAACAACGCCCACCCACCGCCGGGAACGCCTCAACACTGACGGCTTTCCGGTCCCCGGCCTACTTTGCGGCTGGTGACACGATTCTTACCGACACCCCAATGCAGGCCGGCTCGCGGAGGAATCAGCTCCTGAAGCCTCAGGAAGCAGTCATCACAAGATTGCCGACAGGGCCGAATGACGTAACCGTCGATGGGAGCGGTAGGTGCTGGTTCTTCAGGGCAGGCGTCGGGGCCGACGGGGCATGACTCGGACCCTGGCCGAGTCCTCTTCCTGGTCTGTCACCGACCGAAGTTCCAGGCTGAGAAGGTTGACCGCGGTCGCATAGAACTGAAGACGTTCTTCGAGGAACCGCGCATGCGCCTGCAACTCGGCGTACTTCTTCTTGAGCTCTTGGTGTTCGTCCTGTCCTCGAACGTGCGCGATCCGCTTGGTTTCTTCGGTAGCGGCTCGAGTCTGGAAGAGTTCCTTGAGGTCTTGATGTTGATGAGTCAGGTGCCAGCGTTGAACGTCAGCCTCGATAGCCAGTTCTGACCGCCGACTGGAGAATCTGTTGCGCCAGCAGGCCAAGCACCTGCACGTCCAGGCGGCGAACTACTGCTGGTTCCGCGACCCGTCCAAGGCCCTGTGCCTGAAGCTGGCCGGCACTCCCGGCGCGGACCGACCTCTGGCAGGCATGTGCGATTCGGCTCGCTGCCCGCAAGCCACACACCACCCCTGCCACCTGCCGGTATGGCAGAGTCAGGCCGCCAACCACAAGGTGTTCCTGGCCAAACCGCGCTTCCCGAAAGGCGAGAAGACCCGACTCATGCCGGAGTTGGAGCGGGCCCAGCGGGTGGTAGACGAGATCATCGCGGCCAGCGCGGCCGGAGGGGAATGAGATGGCCAGGATCAGCGACGAGACCCGCACCCGCAACGAGCAGGCAATCCGCGCGGCGATGGACCGGCTCCTGCGTGGAGACCTGCCGTCCGGAGGCAAGACCGACCTCAAGACCCTGGCCGCCGAGGCCGGGGTGACCCGCACCGGCTTTTACCCGAAGAAGAACCGCGACGGCACCACCCGGCCCGGCCCCTACCAGCACCTCGCCGAGGAGTTCGAACGGCGCCTGAATGCCCTCCAGGACGCCGGGGAGATCGTCGACCCCAGAGACGGGCAGATCGCCCGCCTGAAGGCCGACAACGCCGATCTGCGCGAGCGCCTGAGCCGCCGGGAGGCGCGGATCGCGGAGCTGACCGAGTTCCAGACCCTCTCGCTGTCGCGGCTCGCCGCCCAGCACGACGAAATCCGGCGCCTTCGCCAGGCCTTGGAACACCCGGAGAGCATCACGACCCTGCGCGTGCGGGCCCGGGTCGACCCGAACCGGCCTCCCCGATAGGGCCGCTCTCCGGCGGCGGGCCGTGAAACCTGCTGTCCGACCCAGCCGGACCGGTCGGCCGCAACCCGGCGGCCGACCCGTTGATGGGGCTCTTTGAATTTCCCCACCCGGTACTCGGGTGTTGGCCAGACCCGCTCGCGGTAGTTCCCCACGCTGGAACAGGCGGTGGGTACACCGATGGCGAGAGCGGAGGTCGCCGCTGAGCGGGTTGGGGAGGAGAGCAGCTACCTATGGCCTACCTGACAAATGATCATCTGGCGGGTTCGTGGGACCAGGAGCGCGGCCAGGGGTCGGCCTCGACGCAGAACCGCCGGCTCGCTGGATACGGAGAGCGAGCCGGTCGGCGGTTGCCCGGCTGTCGATGGCCTCGTCTCTGATCGTGCGGAGGTCGTGAGTTCGAGCTCTGACCAGGTAGACGGTCGGCTTGGTGACGCCCCGAGGCCGCCTCGCGGGTTTGAGCCCGGTGCCGCGACTGACGAACCTGGCGAAGAGTCGTGTCCTACCGGCTCGAGGCGCGGCCAACCGCCCCCGCTACGTCCTACTCCTCCGGCTCCCAGGCGCGGAGCAGGTCGAGCAGCCCTGCGTCTCCGTCAACGTGCAAGGAGTCGGCCGGGATACGGTCGTACAAGTAGAGGACCAACTCACTGGCCGTGCCATGGATGGAGGCGCCGGCTGCGTCCGAGTCCTCGCCGGTCGCGGCAGTGGGCGCGGGGATGCGGGTGGAGCGTGCGCCGTCGCCGTCGACCGTGAGGCGCCAGGAGTGGCCCTCGGCGGTCTGGAAGTCGAAGGCCGTGGGCTTGTGCGGCCAGGCGCTGGGCGTCGCGACGCAGGTGAACAGGAACTCCTCGACACCGTCGAGGGCGACCTCGGCCGGCAGCGGCTGCGGGGCGCCCGCGGCGAGCTGGGCGTCGTAGGTGTGCACCGCGCTCTCCTGGACCCGGTGCCGGGCGACTCCGCCAGAGGTCCGCGGCGTCTGCAGGGCACTCCACCACGCCCAGCAGCCGGCGTCCGGGCCCGCCTCCCGCAGGGCGCTCAGCAGAAGCTGCGTCGACGCGGCCAGCCAGGCCAGCAGGGCCTCACGCTCCCGCGGCACTTCCAGAGCGGCGCGCGCAGCGGTGGCCTCGGCCGGGGGAGCGTCGGCAGGCCCCGCGCCGACGATGGCGGCCCAGAAACGGTCTCCCCCACCCAGGTGCTTCACCAGATCGAACAGCGTCCACTCGGGGCAGGTCGGCACCTGTGCGTCGAGACTGGGCGCGGAGGCGACCGCGGCGCGGAAGGCGGTCGACCGTTCATCGATCAGTCGCAGCAGGTCAGGGAACTCAAGATTCTTTTCCACGCCGGATGTCTATCACCGTGCTCCGGTGATAGGACAGCGATTTTCACAGTCGCCGCCGGTTGGCCATTGCGGACGTCGTCCTCGCCTCCCACCGCTCGGGTGACAAGCTGCGCACTGCTGCGAGGACGCTGGTGGTGGCGGTACGCCCGGCGTCGGGCCTGTGGGTGCTCTGGCCTCGCCGCGCGGCCGGGCACCTCGGCGACGTGACGTCCACCCGGTGCGCGCGGTCATGCTGCCGCTCGATGTGATGGACGCGGAGGTCACGACGGCGGGGGAGGACCGGTCGGGTCGGGAGTTCATGTCACGCCAGGAGAACCGGCCGGGCCGGGTCCGGCGGGTCCAGCGCCGCCTGGGCGCCGGCGGGGGCCGGGGACACCGGCCACCCGGCAACCCGACGACCCGACGACCCGACGACCCGAGCTTCCACCGCAAGGCATCGCTGTTGCAATGGAACAATTGTCACGAACTGGGAAGACAGTCATTTCAGCCATGCGAACCGTTGATAGCCGGAGGAGCCCCTGCCGGGGCTTCCGCGCGGTTGGAAGCCCCTCACGTCCAGCGGAAGGGCGCTCTTGCCGCCGTCCGGCCAGACGTAGCGAAGCGGGCGCGGCACTGTCGGATCGGCCGAAGGCCGATGCACCCGCCACCCAGGGTGTGACCTCCGCCACTCCAATGGCCCTCGCATGCCGGTGCAATGCGACATGCGCAGACAGGGAGGCGCCTCGGGCCGCGCCGAACTGACTGCCACTCAACGAGACATGATTACTGCGGGACACGGCGTGTGCCGCGATACCGGGGGATGTCATCCCGCGCGTCGAGGCCCCGGTGGTGGAGCTGCGCACCGGCGCGGAGCGTCCGATCGAGCCGCCGGCCGTGTGCCCGGGGTGCGCGGGGGAGATAGACCGCTCCCAGGAGCGGTGGCGCTGCGCGCAGCCGGCCGACTGCGGGCGGATCGCGGCGATCCTGTACGCGGCCGGGCGCGACCAGCTCGACATCGACGGCCTGGGTGAGCGGTACGTACGGGCGCTGGTGGAGGCCGGGCAGGTCCGGGATGTGGCAGATCTGTTCACGCTGGACCACGCGCGGCTCGCCCAGGCCGCCGGGAGCGAGAAGCGGGCCGCGAAGCTGGTGGAGCGGATCGAGGCGGCGAAGGCCCTCCCGCTCTCCCGGGTGTTCTGCGCGCTCGGCATCCTGGGGACCGGGCGGGGCATGTCCCGGCGGATCGCGCGGCACTTCGGGACCATGGAGGCCGTCCGGGCCGCCGACGCGGCCGCGATGACCGCGGTGGAGCTGGTGGGCGCCACCAAGGCGGCCGGGATCGTCGCCCAGGTGGCGGAGCTGGGGCCCGTCATCGACAAGCTCGCCGCCGCCGGGGTCAACCTGACGGAGCCGTCGGCCGCAACTGCCGGCCCCGGCGACGGCAGCCAGAACGGGGACGGGGAGCGCGAAGGGCCGCTGGCCGGTCAGACCGTGGTGGTCACGGGACGGATGGCGGGCGCGCTGGCGGCGTACGACACCCGTGACAAGGTGCGCGAGCTGATCGAGCGGGCGGGCGGGAAGTCGGCGAGCGGCATATCCGGGCGGACCACCCTCCTGGTGGCGGGCGAGAAGGCGGGCGGCAAGGTCGCCAAGGCCGAGGAGGCCGGGATCGAGATCCTCGGCGAGGAGGCGTTCGCCGAGCGGATCGCCGCCTTCCTCACCCGCTGACGCGCTGGTCGGCTCCCGCGGGGGTGACGGCCAGGACGGGCGGAGCCGGGGTGGACCACCGGTGGCCGCAGGGGTCGAAGACCAGCACCACCGGCTGTCCCGGCCGCTGGCGCCAGGAAATGCGTTCCGGCGCGCCGTAGCACACCGGACAGCAGGGCAGCGGGCTGGGCCCCGGCAGGCGGCCGGGTGCGGCCGCGAGGGGCGTGGAGTGCGGATCGCGCATGGGGGCTCCCTGGTCGTGCCGTTGGGCTGATGGCACTGTGCCATGGACGGGCCCTTGTCCGCACGGGCGAATCATCCAGTGTTTTGGCTGGTCAGAGGTGGGGTCGCCAGGGGGATTCCGGTCTTCTTGCGGGCACTTGGTGATCAACCGCGCCTGCCGCCGGCCTCCACCAGGCCCGATTCGTACGCCGCGATGACCGCCTGGGCGCGGTCGCGGACGCCCAGCTTGCCGAAGATGCCGGTGATGTGGTTCTTGACCGTGGAGACACTGATGTCCAGGTCCAGGGCGATCTCGGTGTTGTCGAGGCCGGTGGCCAGCAGCTGCCAGATCTCCAGCTCGCGCGGGGTGAGCTCGGGCGGGACCCCGGCGGCGGCCGGCCGGGCGCGGGCGGAGGTCCGTACGTAGGTGGACAGCAGCCGGGTGAGGAGCCGGGGCGCGACGGCGGCCTCGCCACCGTGGACGATGCGGACCGCGGCGCCCAGTTCCTCCGGGGAGATGTCCTTGGGCAGGAAGCCGTAGGCGCCGGCGCGCAGGGCGGCGACGACGTACTCGTCCATGTCGAAGGTGCTGAGGGCCAGCACGCGGGTGCCGGGGAGCGTCCGGGCCAGTTCCGCGGTGGCCTGTACTCCGTCGAGGACCGGCATCCGGATGTCCATGACGACCACGTCGGGCCGCAGTTCACGGGCGAGGGCGACGGCCTGGGAGCCGTCCTCGGCCTCGCCCACCACCTCCAACTCCGGGTCGGGTGCCAGGATCAGGGCCAGGCCCCGCCGGACCAGCGGCTGGTCGTCGGCGATGAGCACGCGGATCATCGGTGTCGCTCCCCTCCCTCGCCGCCCCCGGCGCCTCCCGGGACCGGGAGCCGGGCCGCCACCCTGAATCCACCGCCGTCGACTGCGGCGGCCTCCAGGGTGCCGCCCTGCAGGGCGACGCGCTCGTGCATTCCGAGCAGACCGTACCCGGGGGCCGCCGCGGGCCGCGAAACCGGCGGCGGGGCGCCCGCGCCGTCGTCGCACACCTCGACGGCGACCTCGTCCTGTCGATACGTCAGCCGTACGTGGGCCCGGGCCCGTCCCGCGTGCTTGCGGGTGTTGGTCAGCGCCTCCTGCACGATCCGGAAGAGGGTGAGGCCCACGCTGGGCGGCAGCGGGCGGACCGGCCCGTCGACGGTGAACTCCGTCTCCGTACCGGCCAGCCGCGACTCGTTGACGATCCGCTCCAGGTCGCCCGTGCCCGGCTGGGGCGCCGGAGGGGTCTCCTCCGCCTCCTCTCCGGCCCGTAGTACGTCGAGGAGTTGGCGCATCTCGCGCAAGGCGATGCGCCCCGACTCCTCCAGGGTGACCAGCGCCTCGCGCGCCGCCTGGGTGTCGTGCGCCAGGTTGGCCCGTGCGCCGCCGGCCATCAGCTGCATGGCGGTGATGTGGTGGGCGACGATGTCGTGCAGTTCTCGGGCGATCCGCCGGCGTTCCTCGGCGACCGCGCGCTCGGCCTGCAAGGCGTGATGGGCCGCGACCTCCCGCTGCCAGCGGTTCACGATCAGGGCCGCGCCGATGACCAGGGCCCCGGCCACCGCGTTGGCGGCGACGGACCAGGCGGAGGGCAGCAGCATGCCGCCCTGGCCCACCGAGGGCATCGGGACGGTCACGAGGAAGGCGCCCACGACCACGGCGGGACGGCACATCCTGACCACCGAGTAGAGCGCGACGGCGAGGCCGAGCGGGAAGTGCGGTAGCACGTCCTGGAGGGCCAGATTGGGCACCACCCCCAGGGCCAGCACCGCCGCGAGCACGGCGACCGGGTGGCTGCGCCGGGCGAGCAGGCACATTGCCGCCACCACGAGGGCGCAGGCGGCCGAGAGGGTGAGCGGCATCCCCTCGGACTGGGTGCCGACCGAGAAGCCGAGCAGGTCCACCGCGGCGGCTCCGATGGCCACCAGTGCGTCATTGCGCGTCCAGCGCAGCCTGTCGGCGCTTTTACCCACGCTGTCGTCCATCCCTGCCCGGCCCTCCCCCGCCGGCCGGCCTCCCGCCGGTGCGGGGGCGGTTCGCGCCGGTTCCTGATGATCCATTCTGACAGCCGGGCCCTGCGGTGCCACCGCCCTGGAGGCCGGTACCCGACCAGGACCAGGGTCCTGGGTCGGGGCCGCGGTCCGGACCCTGCTCCCGGAATGCGGCTCCTCCCCTGCCCCGACGATTCGCGGGCCGGGGGCTGATGGTCTGGAGATCCGCCGGGGACTCCCGGTGTCATGTCACACAGACCGGAGGATTCACGTGATCCGCGCCCTGACCGGATTCTCGACGAGGAGTCCGTGGAAGGTGATCGCCCTGTGGACAGTGCTGGGCGTCGCACTGACCTTCCTGGGCCAGGCGCTGGTGTTCCGCGCCACGCAGAGCAGCGCCGGCGATTTCCTGCCCGCGACCTACGATTCGGCCGCCGCCCTGAAGGTCGCCGAGGAGAAGTTCGGGGCCGAGCCGGGCGCCAACCCGCTGACCGTGCTGGTGGCCAGGCCGGACGGCGCGCAGCTGGGGGCCGAGGACGAGCGGCGCATCGACGAGGAGGCCGCGAAGCTGGCCCGCCACCGGATCGCCATGCCCGAGTCCGAGGACGAGCTGCCCTTCGCCCAGGACCATTCGCAAGTCCCCCGGATCAGCCCGGCGATGACGGCTCCCGACCGGACGTTTCGTCTGCTGGCCGTGGAGCTGACCGGGAATCCCCAGGATCCGGGGATGCAGGGCACCTACCGGGCCTTCCGCGACCACGCCCGGGCCCAGTTCGCGGAGGCGGGGCTGCGGACCGGATTCACCGGCGGGCTCGCCGACAGCGTGGACAGCGCCGATGCCGGGAAGACCCGGTCCCAGGTCATCGGCATCGTGATGCTCGCGGTGATCGTGCTGCTGCACGTGCTGGTGTTCCGCAGCCTGCTCGCCGCGCTGCTGCCGCTGCTCCTCGTCTCCATCGTCGGCGGCGCCGCGACGGGTACGGTGGTCGGCGTCGCGATGCTGACCGGGACCGACCTCGATCCGTCCACCCCGCAGCTGATCAATGTCGTCCTCGTGGGCATCGGCATCGACTACTTCCTCTTCCTGCTCTTCCGCTTCCGAGAGCAGTTGCGCCTGCGGCCCGAGCAGTCGGGGCGCGCCGCGGCGGCCGAGGTCGGCGGGCGCGTGGGGACGGCGGTGACCTCGGCGGCGCTGACCATCGTCGCCGCGTTCGCGACGCTCGGGGTGGCCTCCTTCGGCCAGTTCCGGGTACTCGGTCCGGCCATCGCCGTGGCCGTACTGGTGATGCTGCTCGGCAGCCTCACCCTGATGCCGGCTCTGCTCGCCGTCACCGGGCGCAGGATGTTCTGGCCCTCGCGCGGCTGGAAGCACGATCCCCGCGGGGGCTGGGCCGCCCGGCTGGGCGAGCGCCTGGCGCGGCGGCCCCTCGCGGCCGCCCTGGTCTGCGTGGCGCTCCTGGGCGCCCTGGCCGCGGGAGTCGCCGGGATGCGGATGGACTACGGGTCCGGCGGCGCGGGTGGCGAGCGCACGGCCGCCGCGGCCACCGCGGCCGAGATCTCGCGTGCGCTGCCCGCCGGGGTGTCGGACCCGATCAGCGTCTACGTCACCGCGTCGGACGGCGTACCGCTGACGGCCGAGCGGGTCGGTGCCCTGTCCGGGGCGCTGGCCCGGGTGGACGGCGTGGGCCGGGTCGCCCCGACCGTGCTGAGCGAGGACCGGCGGGCGGCGCGGATCGACCTGTTCCCGAACGCCGGTCCGAACGGCCAGGAGGCCCGCGATCTGGCCTCCGGGCCGGTCCGGCAGGCGGTCGCCGCGCACCGGCCCGCGGGCACCGAGGCGCATGTGGGGGGAACCGCCGCGGTGTTCGCCGACATTTCGACCGCCGTGGACAAGGACCTGCGGCTGGTGTTCCCGGTGGCGGCGGCGCTGATCGCGCTGATCCTGTTCCTGCTGCTGCGGAGCCTGCTCGCCCCGCTGATCCTGATGCTCGCGGTGGGGCTGGGGTTCGCCGCGACGCTGGGCGCCTCGACGCTCGTGTTCCAGCGGGCGCTGGACCAGCCGGGTGTGGGGTTCACGCTGCCGCTGGTGCTGTTCCTGTTCGTCGTCGCGCTGGGCACCGACTACAACATCCTGGTGAGCGACCGGATCCGGGAGGAGATGGAGCGGCCCGGTCCGGCCCGCGCGGCGGTGGCCCGCGCCGTGCGGCACACCGCGCCGGCCGTGGCGACGGCCGGACTGGTGCTGGCCGCCTCCTTCGGGAGCCTCGCCGTCAACCCGGCCCCGGCGACCCAGCAGATCGGCTTCGCGACGGCGCTCGGGATCGTGCTCTCGGCCTTCGTCCTGTCGATCGTCCTGGTGCCCGCCTGCGCGGCGCTTCTGGGCCGGTCCCTCTGGTGGCCGTCCAGGCCCCGGCCCGCCGCGCTCCACGACGGCCCGCCGCGGACCGGTCCGGCGGAGGCACCGGACCGCGTGCTGGTGCGCTGACGCACCGCCCGGACGTGCGAAGGCGCCGGCGCGCGCAGGACCGTAGGGGTCCCGCGCGCACCGGCGCCTTCGCCGTGGTCGTAGCCGTGCCGTAGCCGTAGCCGTAGCCGTAGCCGTAGCCGTAGCCGTCAGGACAGCTTGTCGATCTCCGGGTGGTCCTTCAGCCAGGCGCGGACCGCCTGCTGCTCCTTGCCCTTGCCGGTGTCCTGGATCCTCGCCTCCAGGCTGGTGAGCTGCTCCTCGGTGAGCTTGAAGGAGCGCAGCCAGGCGGCCACCTCGGGCTCGTCGGCGGCGAAGCCCTTGCGGGCGAGGGTGTGGATCCCGTCGCCCTTGCCCCAGACGCCCTTCGGATCCTCCAGCTTGGCCAGCTCGTACGAGGAGTACGCCCAGTGCGGCGACCACAGGACGGTGACCACCGGCTCCTTCTTGTCGTAGGCGCGCTTGAGCTCGGCGAGCATGCCGGGGGTGGAGCCGTCGACGACCTGGTACTCACCCTCCAGGCCGTACTCCTTGAGCACCTTGTCCTTCAGGATGGACATGGCCCCGGCGCTCGGCTCGATGCCGATGATCCGTCCCTTGAACTGCCCGGACTTGCCCTTGAGGTCGGCGAGCGAGCGGACGTCCTTCACGTAGGAGGGCACGGACAGCTCCAGTGAGGTGGAGCCGTACCAGGAGCCGAGGTCCTCCAGCTTGTTGCCGTACTTCTCCCAGTACTGGGCGTGGGTGACGGGCAGCCAGGCGTCGGTCTGGAAGTCGATCTGGCCGCCGGCCAGGCCGGTGTAGAGCGCTCCGGCCTCCAACTGGCGGGCGTCGACCTTGAAGCCGCGCCGCTCCAGGAGCTCCTTCCACAGGAAGGTGGAGGCGATGCCCTCGTCCCAGGGGATGTAGCCGAGGGAGACCGTGCGGCCCTTGCCGGTGTTCGCGGCGCCCGTCGGTCCCTCCCCGGCGGGGGAGCCGCCGAAGGTGTGCAGGGCGCCCGCGACGAGGGCCAGTACGACGGCCCCGGTGACGGCGTAGGCGGGCTGGGGGCGGTGGCTCCACAGCTTGGCCGGGCCGGTGGCGGCGGACCGTGCCTTGCCGAGGGCGCGCCGGCCGAGCGGGGAGACCTGGCGGCCCAGCGCGCCGGTCATCCGGTCCAGGTACATGGCGAGGATGACGATGGAGATGCCCGCCTCGAAGCCGAGGCCGATGTCGACGTTGCCGATGGCCCGGTAGACGGCGCCGCCGAGGCCGCCGCCGCCCACCATGCCGGCGATGACGACCATGGACAGGCCGAGCATGATGACCTGGTTGACGCCCGCCATGATGGTGGGCAGGGCCAGCGGCAGCTGGACGCGGACGAGGGTGTCGCGCGGGGTGGTGCCGAAGGCGTTCGCCGCCTCGACCAGTTCCGCGTCGACCTGGCGGATGCCGAGTTCGGTCATCCGTACGCCCGGCGGCAGCGAGAAGATGATGGTCGCGATGATGCCGGGCACCACGCCCACCCCGAAGAAGATGATGCCGGGGATGAGGTAGACCATGGCCGGCATGGTCTGCATGAAGTCCAGGACCGGCCGCAGGACGGCGCTGACCCGGTCGGAGCGCGAGGCCCAGATGCCGAGCGGGATCGCGAACACCAGGGTGACGAGGGTGGCGACGAGAACCAGGGACAGCGTGGACATGGCGTCGGCCCACAGATCGACGGAGTCGACGAGCGCGAGGCCGGCGAAGGCGAGCAGGCCCGCGAGGAGACCGCGCAGCCACCAGGCGGCGACGGCCAGGATGCCCGCGAACAGCAGGGGTGCGGGCGCGGACAAGACCGCGTCGATGCCGTCGTAGAGGCCGGTGACGAGCGCGCTGACGGCGTCGAACAGCCAGAACAGGTGGCGCTGGAGGAAGTCGACACCGCTGTCGACCCAGGCGCCGAGGTGCAGGCGGGGCATCAGGCTGCCACCTCCGCGCAGGCCATGGGGGGCCGGTGTTCGTCGCCGAGGAAGGCGATGAGGCGGTCCTGCGGTATGGAGCCGATCACGGCTCCGTCCGTGTCGGTGACGGCGACCGGGTGCGGGACGCGGGCGCTGACCGCGCACAGGTCGGCGAGCGGGGTGTCGGCCTGGACGGTGGGGCAGTGGCAGGCGTCCGCGTCGAGGGAAGGCTCGTCCATGACGGCATCGGCCGTAAGCACTCGCGAACGGTCCACGTCCTGGATGAAGGAGGCGACGTAGTCGTCGGCGGGGCGGGTCAGGATGTCCTCGGCGGTGCCCTGCTGGACGATGCGGCCGTCGCGCATGACGGCGATGCCGTCGCCCAGGCGCATGGCCTCGTTGAGGTCGTGGGTGATGAAGACGATGGTCTTCTTCAGCCGCCGCTGGAGTTCGAGGAGCTGGTCCTGCATGTCGCGGCGGATCAGCGGGTCGAGGGCGCTGAAGGACTCGTCCATCAGCAGCAGGTCGGCGTCGGTGGCCAGGGCGCGGGCCAGGCCGACGCGCTGCTGCATGCCGCCTGAGAGCTCGTCCGGCCAGGACTTCTCCCAGCCGCCGAGCCCGCACAGCGCCAGGGCCTCGGCGGCCCGGCGTTCGCGCTCGGCCCGGGGGACGCCCTGGACCTCCAGTCCGTAGCCGGCATTCTCCAGGACGTCGCGGTGCGGGAACAGCGCGAAGTGCTGGAAGACCATGCTGATCTTGGTGGAGCGTACGCGGCGCAGCTCGCGGGCGCCCAGCGTGGTGAGGTCCTCGCCATCGAAGAGGATGCGCCCCGCGGTGGGTTCCAGCAGCCCGTTGAGCATGCGCAGCAGGGTGGACTTGCCGGATCCCGACAGGCCCATCACGACGAAGATCTGGCCGGGCTCGACGCGGAAGGAGGCGTCGATGACGGCGGCCGTCGCGCCGTCCGCGCGCAGCTCCTCGCGGCCGGCGCCGCCTTCGAGCGCGCGGACCGCGGCCGCCGTGTCGTCCGGGCGTCTGCCGAAGACCTTGTAGACGTGCTCGGCCTGGAGCGTGGACACATACACCTCGCGGGTCGTACCGGGTACGGCACGCACCGGAACCGGCCGGCGGGCCGTGGAGCGGGACGGGATCCGCCCGCGTGCGCCGTGCCTCCGGCTCGTTTCGCCGGAGTGCATGGTTCCGCTCCAGCGGCCCCCCTGCCCGGTCTTTACCCGAGCAAACGCAAAGGTGATCTAGCTCACGCGCCGGACCTGGAGACCGGCCCGGACTCGTCGGCCAGCATCGAGTCGCGCAGATGGCCGAGAAGCCGGGTGAGCAGCCGGGAGACCTGCATCTGCGAGATGCCGAGCGCGTCCCCGATCTGGGCTTGCGTCAGCTCCTCACCGAACCGCATCTGGAGCATGCGGCGCTCGCGGTCGGTGAGCTGCTCCAGCAGCGGCGCCAGGGTCTGGATGTCCTCGACCAGCTCCATGGCCGGCTCCTCCTCGCCCATGACGTCGGCGAGGGTGTGGGTCTCGGTGGAGCCGCCGCCGTAGTCGGCGTGCGCGGTGGGCGGGGCGTCCAGGGAGCCGCTGGTGTGGCCGTTCGCCGCGACGAGACCCTCTATGACCTCCTCCTCCGAGAGATCGAGGTGGTCGGCGAGGTCCGCGACGGTGGGCGAGCGGTCGAGTGTGACGGTCAGCACTTCCTTGGCCTTCGCTATGTCGATGCGCAGCTCCTGGAGCCGACGCGGGACACGGACGGCCCAGGTGGTGTCGCGGAAGTGCCGCTTGATCTCGCCTGTGATGTACGGCATGGCGAGCGTGGAGAACTCGTTCTCACGGGTCGGGTCGAAGCGGTCGATGGCCTTGATGAGGCCGATGGTGCCGACCTGGACGATGTCCTCGATGTCAGCGCCGTCGCCGCGGTTGCGGAAGCGGCGCACTGCGTACTGGACGAGTGAGGCGTTCATCTCAATGAGGGTGTTGCGGACGTACTGGTACTCCGGGGTGCCCTCGGTCAGTTCGCGCAGCCGCCGGAAGAAGGCCTTCGAGAGCTCCCTCGCGTCCGCGGGGGCCACCTCCCGGGGCTCCTCGATCCGGGGCAGGCCCGCGATGCGGGCGGCTTCGGAGGCGCGGCGGGGCTGGGGGACCGGGGTGCGGGTGGCGGCGGTACGGGAGGACGGGGCAGGGACCGGCATGGGGGTTCGCTCCTTGGGCTGGTCGGCTTGCGGCGCGGGACCTTGACTGCCGTAGATGGTGGCCCTGTTCTTCTCGTACGTCAAGAATTACCGGAAATTCTTTTCACGTCTTGCGTCACGTGAATCGTGTATCGCATCATGACCGGCATGGGGAGCATGCCGCAGCGTCAGAACTGGACATTCCTGACTAATCACGCCCGCGTCCTGGTGACCATCGCCCGGGACCCGGCCGTACGGCTCAGGGATGTGGCCGCGGTGTGCGGCCTGACCGAACGCACCGTGCAGACGATCGTCACCGACCTGGAGGCGGACGGGTACCTGCGGCGTGTCCGCGACGGCCGGCGCAACCGGTACGAGATCTCTCCGGGAGCCGTCTTCCGTCACCCGGCCGAGGCGGGCGTCCAAGTGGCCGGACTGCTGGCCCTCCTGACCGGCGCCTCCGCGGCTCCGGACGCGTCGGCCCGGGAATTCGCCGCGACCCCGAGCCCACCGGCCCGGGATTACGCCGCGGCCCCGGGCGCGCCGGTCCGGGAATACGCCGCGACCCCGGGCACGGCGGCCCGGGAATACGCCGCGGCCCCGGGCACGCCGGTCCGGGACCTCGCCGCGACCCCCGGAGCGCCGGTCCGGGACAGGGCCGCGACCCCCGGAGCGCCGGTCCGGGATCTCGCCGTGGACTGAGAGCGCCCTCACCACCTACGCCTCCACCGGTTCGGTCATCAATCCCGGCCCCGGCACCGCCAACCGGCTCCTCTACGCGGGCGGTTCCGCGCAGCGGCCGCCCGGGAAGCGGTTCGCGCACACCAGGGACTACCCGGTGGCCGACCTGGCGACCGTCGACTCCCCCGTGACCGTGAACTCATGGGCGCTGCGCTTCTGAGCCCTTCACGGAGTACGAGCGCTCCGGGTCACGGTGGAAGGTCAGCCGGTCCCAGGTGGGGAAGGCCAGGTCGGTGACGGCCAGCAGCCGGCCGGAGCCGTCGTACAGGGTGCGGCGCACGGTCAGGCCGCAGGCCCGGGAGGCGGCGGTGGGCGGATGGGTGGTGCGGGTCATCGTGAGGGTCTCGGTGACCCGCCCCTCCCCTGCCGCGCGGTCGAGCCAGCGGTGCAGCGGCCCCGGGTCCTCGTCGCGGACCGCGGCCGGCCGGTCGCGGTAGCGGGCCAGTTCGGGGCTGCCCGCGACGGCGCCCGGGCTCAGGTACGTGACGGCGTGCGTGAGGGTTTCGCCCGCCGGGCCGTGCTCGCGGCGGTGGTGGACCAGGGTGCGGTCCCCGCCGCTCATGCCGAGCAGTGCGGCGAGCGAGGGCGGCACGGTGACGCGCGTGAGCCAGCTCTGGGCGAGGACGGCGGGGGGAACGGGGGTGGGGGCGGCGATGGGCGCGGGTGCCTGTACGGCGACCGCGACGGCGACGCCCTCGCCGCGCGTGGCACCCGGGGCCCCGGCGGCGGGGCGGGTGCCGCGGCGGCCCGTGACGATGAGGCCGTCCTCGCGCAACTGCTGGAGCGCGGCCCTGATGGTCTGCCGGTTGACCTGGTAGCGGGCGGCCAGGCTGCGTTCGGAGGGCAGTGTGCCGCCGGGGGTGTGCGCGGCGCGGTCGAGCTCGTGCCGCAGCGCTGCGGCGATCCGCTGGTACTTGGGCATGGCGGCCGGGCCGCCGCCCCGCGAAGGGGAGGGCATGGCTTCTCCTCTGACGGGTGGTCAAGGACTGCGCGGTCTGCCCGAACAACCTAGCATTGGTCTATACCTTTAGGTGAGAGGAGTCGGGGACCTGCGGCCATCTTGGCCGGTTTCCCTACCCCCGCAGCGGGTTCGGCAGCGGCAGGTAGCGGGCGTCCGCGCCGTCCGCCCCGGTCCACCGCAGGAGCAGGTTGGTCTTGGCCGGCAGGGCCGGAGCGGCGAGGAGCTCCGCGATCTCGGGCAGCCCGTACGCGGCGTCGTAGCGCAGGAACTCCTCCCGTACGGCCGGCCACACGAACGGCGAGATGTCCGGATGCCGCTCGGCCAGCGCCCCCGCGATCTCCGCCAGGTGGTTGACCACCAGGCAGTAGACCAGCCGCTGCCAGGCCGCCGGGCGGTCCAGGTCGGGCACGAGCTTGACCCCCTCCGCGTCGCGGAACAGCGCCTGCGCCGGCAGGCCGGCCGCGTCGACGGCGACCAGGGTGTTCTGGAGGTGGGCCTCCAGAACGATGCCGTGCCGGGCGAACAGCTCCAGCACCGGCGGCACCACCAGGCGCAGGTACGCCCGCCACCAGGCGGCCGGGTCGGCGGTGCTCGCCAGCGGGCTCCCGGCGTAGCCCTCGGCGAGCGCGGCGGCCAGCAGCGGGGTGGACCCGGGCGCGGCGTGGGCGTGCAGGCCGTCGCGGACCAGGACGGCGAGTTCCTCGAAGGCGAAACCGGCCGTGCGGTAGCCGCGGTCGGCGAGCCAGGCGGCGTCCGCCGCGTCCGGGCCGGTCCGGCGCAGCGCGCCGAAGCCCGCCTCGACCGCCGCGTCGGTGCGACGCAGCTTCAGCAGGTCGTGCCGCCACAGCCGGCGCACGTCGTTGGTGATCCGGACGTCGAGGCTGAACTTCACGAACAGGTCGGCGCCCGGCCGCGGCACGTACAGCGTGCGGATCGAGGCGGTCGGCCAGGCCGGCAGGCGGCTCTCCCCCAGCCGCAGCAGCCGCCCGTCGGCGAAGGCCTCGCGCACCGGCGACCGGGAGCCGACCAGGTCGAGCTGCCAGGGGTGGGCGGGCAGCAGCCGGTAGCCGGCGGGCGGGCGCGGCCCGTCCAGGGCGTCCACGAGCGAGTCGACGGCGTCGGCGGCGGCCGGGCCGCCCTCCTCGGCGACCTGGTCCTCGCGGAGCCCCAGGAAGACCAGCGGGAAACGGGCGTGGGCCTCGGGTGCGTACGGCAGCCAGCTCCCGGCCGGGCCCCCGCCCCGCGCTTTGGGGGCCGGGTGGTGCGGGTGGCCCATGACCAGGGACTGCTCGGAGAGCAGATACGGGTCCGCCGGGGGCTCGGCGACCGCGCGGGCGGCCAGCAGCGCGGCGATGGCGTTGCGGCTGTCGTCGATCTCGACCGGGAGTTCGTCGTTCGGGATGCCGGTGTACCGGAGCAGCTCTCCTGCGGTCAGTTTGACCAGTTCGGTGTGGCCGAGCGGCTGCCAGCCGTCCGCCGTGCACAGTTCGGGGCGTACGGGCCGGCGGCCGCCGTGCACCCGGAGCAGCCGCCCGCTCCCGCGCAGCCGGTGGACGGCCGCGCCGGGCCCGCCGGACGCCCCGGCGGACTCGGAGGTCCCGGCCGACTCGGAGGTCCCGGCCGACTCGGAGGTCCCGGCCGACTCGGAGGTCCCGGCCGACTCGGAGGTCCCGGCCGACTCGGAGGTCCCGGCCGACTCGGAGGCCTGGGCCGACTCGGCCGGCCCTACGGGCTCCGCGGCCTCGCGGAGCAGGCAGTTCAGGAGCGGCGTGGCGGCGTACGCGTCGGCGGCGGCGTTGAGATCCACTGGTTCCATTCGGTCCATCCGGCGCCGGAGGATCGCGGGACGCGCCCACCGGCCGTGATCTTCAGTATCCGCGATGATGGCGTGACCACGCTGTGATGCGACAACCCGACGTGCGGAGCCCCAGCATGCATCTTCCCGCCTCCCCGGCCGAGGAGGCCGTCGCCGCCGGGCTGGACGCGGTACGCCCCGCGCTCGGGCCCTCGTACGAGGCCGCGCTGCCCGGCGCCCGCGCCGCCGTGCTGACCCGGCTGTGGCGGGCGCTCGCCTTCGAACCGCTGCCGTGGGTGGTGGGCCGGGAGCGGGGGCCGGGCGGCCTGGCGCTGCGGCTCGCCGGGGGCGGCCGGCTGGAGGGACCGCCGCCGGATCCGTACGCGACCGAGCCGTACGTGGACGAGCTGCTGCTCGACGGCCGGCCCCACCGGCAGGCCGCACGGCTGGTGGCGGCGCTGGGGGTGCCGCACGGGGAGGAGTTCACCGCCGAGCTGGACGGCAGCACCGCCTCCCTGGCCCTGTCCCGGGCCGGCCAGCCGCCCGCCGGGCGGGACGGCGCCCCGCGGAGCACCTGGGAGTGGGAGCAGCGGGTGGTCGACGGGCATCCGTACCACCCCAACTGCCGCTCCCGGCCCGGCTTCTCGGTGGCCGAGCAGCTGGCGTACGCACCCGAGCACCGGCCGGTGGTGGAGCTCGGGCTGGTCGCCGTACGGGCCGAGGAGTGCCTGGTCACCGACGGCTGGCCGGCGGAGCTCCGGGACGGGGGGCGGATCCTGGTCCCGGTGCATCCGTGGCAGGCCGCGCACGCGCTGAAGCACGAGCGGGTGCGCGGCTCCTTCGCGGCGCACCCGCTGATGGCCCTGCGCACGCTCGCGCCGGCGGCGGGCGGGGCGCACGTCAAGACGGCTCTGAGCACCCGGCTGACCTCCTCCGTCCGGGACATCTCCGTCTACTCCATCGAGACGGCGGCGGCCGTGTCCGCCTTCGCCCAGAGCCTGTCCGAGCGGCTCGACGGCCGTCTGCACGTCACGCGCACCCTGGGCGCGGCGACCGCGCACAGCCCGGACCTCGCGGCCGTGCTGCGCGAGCCGCCGGAGGTGTTCGCGGACGCCGCCGCCGGTGAGCGGGTGCTCCCGGTGGGGGCGCTGGGCGCCTTCCCGCCGGCGCGTTCGGCGGCCTGGCGGGCCGAGTTCGCCCGGCTGGCGCTGGAGGTGTGCCTGCGGGTGCTGGAGCTCGGGGTGGCCCTGGAGGCCCACGGCCAGAACCTCCTCCTC
Source organism: Streptomyces sp. ISL-94 (assembly GCF_018614075.1). Taxonomy (GTDB): domain Bacteria; phylum Actinomycetota; class Actinomycetes; order Streptomycetales; family Streptomycetaceae; genus Streptomyces. Next base: position 30,669 of record NZ_JAGGOZ010000069.1, read on the forward strand.
GTCCTCTCCGCCACCGACGCCCCGGTCCGGCTGGTCTACCGCGATCTCGCCGACATCCGGATCAGCCCGGCGCGGCTGGTCCGGCACGGCCTGCCGGTGCCGCCGCTGTCCGGCCGGCTGGTCACCGATGACGTGACCGTCCTGCGGCGCAAGCTGTTCGGGTCCCTGCTGACGGGAGCGCTCGGCGCCACGGCCGGCTCGGCGGCCGCCTTCGCCGAGGCCCTGTCCGAGGCCGCCGGACTGCCGCCCACCGCCGACACCGAGGCGCTGCTGACGGATCCGCTGCCCACCAAGGCGCTCACGCTGATGCGGCTGAGCCCCGGGATCCAGGGCGACCAGTGGGCGGAGCTGCCCCATCCGGCGGCCGGGGGGTGAGACTCGGCGCCGGTCGGGCTACTGTCCAGGGGCATGACAGAGACCTCGTACCTGAGTTCCGTACGGACGTCCTATGACACCGTCGCCGTCGACTACGCCCGGCTGCTCATCGGGGAGTTGGAACGCAAGCCGCTCGAACGGGCCATGCTGGCAGCGTTCGCGGAGTGTGTGCGCGGCAGCGGCGAGGGCGGCGGCGCGGGCCGCGCGGTGGCGGATCTCGGCTGCGGTCCGGGCCGCGTGACGGCGCATCTGGACGGCCTGGGCGTGCGGGCCTTCGGCGTCGACCTCTCCCCGGCGATGGTGGCGGTGGCCCGCCGGACCTATCCGGGGCTGCGGTTCGAGGTGGGTTCGATGGCCGCGCTCGACATCGCGGACGAGGTCCTGGGCGGGGTGCTGGCCTGGTACTCCACGGTGCACACCCCGCTCCCGGAACTCCCGCTGCTGTTCGCGGAGTTCGCCCGCGTTCTGACGCCGGGCGGCTACGTACTGATCGCCTTCAAGGCGGGCGACGAACGCATCCGCCTGGAGCACGCGTACGGCCACCCGGTCGCCCTCGACGTGTACTGGACACCCCCGGACCGTATGGCCGCCCTCCTGACGGACGCAGGCCTGACGGAGGTGGCGCGCCTGATCCGCGAACCGGACGCCCCCGAACGCTGCCCCCAGGGTTTCCTGCTGGCCCGCAAGGCGCCGGAGGGCGATGTCAGTGGCCCGTGAGACAGTCGGACTGCCGACCGGCCCGCGCCCCCGCCCTGTCGCGCCTACCAGCGGAGGGGGAGGCGCGTCACGCCGCGCATGAGGGTGCCCGGGAGCCAGTCGGGCGGGGCGGTGTCCGGGGTCGGCGAGAGGTCGGGGAAGCGTTCGAGCAGGGACCGGATCGCGATGCGGCCCTCCATGCGGGCCAGTGGGGCACCGAGGCAGAAGTGGATGCCGTGGCCGAAGGCCAGGTGGCCCTGGGCCGGGCGGCGGATGTCGAAGACGTCCGGCTCCGCGAAACGGGACGGGTCGCGGTCCGCCGCGGCGAGGGCGACCACCACCGAGGAGCCCGCCTCGACGCGGGTGCCGCCGATCTCCAGGTCCGCGCGGGCGAAGCGGTATGTGGCGTGCTGTACCGGCCCGTCGTAGCGGAGCATCTCCTCCACCGCGCCGTCGATCAGGCCGTCCGGATCCGCGCGCAGGGCCGCCAGCTGGCCGGGGTGGGCGAGCAGGGCCCGTATCCCGTTGCCGATCAGGTTGACCGTGGTCTCGTGGCCAGCGACCAGCAGCAGGAAGGCCATCCCGATCAGCTCCTCCGGGGAGAGCTGGTCGCCGTCCTCGTCGCGGGTCCGGATCAGGGCGCTGAGCAGGTCCTCCCCGGGGATCTTGGCCTTGGCCTCGACGAGTTCGAAGAGGTATGCGGTCATGTGCTCCAGGACACGGCCGTCCGTGCCCGCCGGATCCACCGGGGCCACGATTTCGCCGGACCAGTAGCGGAAACGCTCCCGGTCCAGGTCGGGGACGCCCAGGAGTTCGCAGATGACGGTCATCGGCAGCGGTACGGCCAGGGCCGCGATGAGGTCGGCCCGGCGGTCCGCAGCGGCCTCCATCGCGTCCAGCAGCCCGTCGGTGACCTCCTGGACCCGCGGCCGCAGGGCCTCGATGCGGCGGGGCGTGAACTCGCGGGCCACCAGGCGGCGCAGCCGCGTGTGGTGGGGCGGGTCCGCCTCCAGCATGTTACTGGCGGCCGCGCTCGCGGGGTTGTTCCCGAACAGCTCCGCGCCGAGCCAGTTCTTCGACAGTGCCGGGTGGTTCAGGGCCTGCCGGGCCTCTTCGTGGCCGACGACCAGCCACGACCGGTCGCCGCCCAGCATCACCCGGTGGACGGGCCCGGCGGAGCGCAGCGCGGCGTAGAAGGGGTACGGGTCGGCGTTGAACTCTTCGGCGTGCGCGCCGAGATCCACGAGGGGCATGGGGGAAGGGTACGACCGCCACCCCTGGGACCGGACCGGATATATGACCAGCCGAATCGTTCCGCCTGTGCGCCGTCCGGGGGGCAAGCCGCGGTGTGTGGGCCCGCCTTCACCGCGATCGGCCCCGGCGGTGGCAGGAAGGAGGTATGAGTCTCCATCGCCGCCGGGTCCTGGGAGCCGCGGCCGCGGCCCTCGTCTCCTGCCTCGGGGCGGCGGCGGCCCGGGGCCCGGACTACGGCGCACTCGCCCGCGCGATCGACGGGCGGGTGGTCCTCCCGGGCGACCGGGACTACCCCGAGGCCCGGCAGCTGTTCCAGCCCCGGTACGACTCCGTGGCTCCGGGGGCGGTGGCCTACCCCGCGCACGCCGGTGACGTGGCCGTCTGCCTGGACTTCGCCCGCCGCTCCGCCGTGCCCGTGGTCCCGCGGGGCGGCGGCCACAGCTACGCCGGGTGGTCCACCTGCGCCGCCGGCCTGGTCGTCGACGCCGGCGCCATGGCCGGCGTCGCGGTCGAGGGGGACGGCGTACGGATCGGGGCGGGGGCCCGGCTCGGGGAGGTGAACTCCGCCCTCGCCGGGCGGGGGCTCGCCGTCCCGACCGGCCTGTGCCCCTCCGTCGGCATCGCCGGACTCACCCTGGGCGGCGGTCTGGGCATGGCCTCGCGGGCGTACGGAACCACCTCCGACCGGCTCACCGGCGCCCGGGTGGTCACCCCCGACGGGTCCGTCCGCGAGGTGTCCGCCGACCGCGATCCGGAGCTGTACTGGGCCCTGCGCGGCGGCGGGGGGCGGCAACTTCGGGGTGGTCACCGAACTCCGCTTCCTCACCCACCCGGCGGGCGACTGCGCCTTCGCCGAACTCCGCTGGCCCGACGCCGACTCGGCGGCGGTGCTGGGCGGCTGGCAGCGCTGGCTGTCCGCACTGCCGGACCCGTTTATCCCCGCACTGATCGTGTCCCCCGCTGGTCATGTCCCACAGCGGGCCCGTCGACACAGCCCCCGATGTCGCGTACGGAACGGGTCACGGTGTCGCATTCGACGCCACCGAACAGTACAGCAAAGTGGTCAGCATCACACCCAAGAGTGAACGGCCCGACCCCGAGACCGAAGCCGGACAGTGCTGCGCCCCACTCCCGGTGGCGCTGGGGTGGGGCGCGTGTGTGCGCCGGAGCGGTGATCAGACGAGGGACGGCAGGGTGCCGCGGTGCCAGTGGCCGAGCCAGAAGGCCATGGCCGAGGGCTCGACCTGGTCTTCGGTGGAACCGTCGTGCAGCAGGTACTCCGTGGGGGCGATGTAGCCCTCGCCAGGGGCGAGGCGGATCCGGATGCATCGGATGGGGTGGTCCGCTGCAACGTGGGCGCGGTAGTCGTCAGTGCCGGGGTAGCGGTGCGCGTAGTCCTCGGGGTGGACGGCTCGGCAGACGGCTTGGGCGTCGAGGGCTCCCAGCAGGATGTACCGGGTCCCGGGGCCCAAATTCAGGGCGAGGCGGCGCCGGCCGGTCGCCTTCTGCCCGTACTTGAGCTTGTCCCAGTTGTCGAGGTGAAGGCCGATGAGGCGGCCGTCCTGGTAGTTGTCGGTCGTGGTGAGCATGTCGGGCTTGGCGAGGGCCTGGCCGAGGTACTGGGCCTGACCGTCGCCCATGTGCTGGGCCAGGTCTTCCAGGCTCTCGCCGGTCGGTGCTGGCGGCCGGACGATCTCCACCAGTGTGCTCGGTGGGGTCCACGGCGGGGCGGTCAGCGCTTGGGCGGCGGCCTCGCTCAGTGGCTGCCACTGCCTGGACGGTACGACTGCCCCGTCTTCGAAGGCGGGATCCCCGCTGACGGTGCGGACCGAGGTGAAGTTGCACCGGGCCCGCAAGGCGTCGTGGTCGGTGAAGGCTACGTGTAAGGGCACGGCTTCTCCTGGGTCAGTCGTCGCCGAGGGTCATGTCGAGTTCGTTCACGAGGGCCTCGGCGAGGTCGCTCTGCTGGCCGTGGCCGATGCGGACCTTGACCAGGTTGGCGACGCCGCGGATTGTGGAGAGGTCGTTGCCGCGCAGGTCGGTGTCCCGGTAGCGGCCGGTACCGAACTCGGTGAGCCTGAACGTGCAGTCGGAGAACACGACGTCGGACAGGTCGCACTCGGTGAACGTGGCTTCGGTGAAGGTGCAGCCGACGAAGGCAACGGGCCCCGCGGCGCGGACCTTCTCGAAGGTGGCGTAATCGAATTTGCAGCCCTCGAACAGGACGTCATCGAGCACCAGGCCGTCCAGGGCGGCGCCCATCAGCTTGCAGTCACGCAGGAGGACCCGGGTCAGCTTGCTCTCGTTCCAGCGGACGGACCCGAGATCGCTGCCGGTGATCTCCACACCGTGCAGGTTCATGCCCTCGAACTCGGTCCGCTTGGACCTCAGGCCGGTGATGCGGCCGGTGATGAGCTGGGTGTCCGTGAGGTCGAGCGACCGCAGGTCGGCCTCGCCAAAGGCGAAGTCCTGGACGGTGCCGCGCGGGCTGTCGAGGCCGTCGACGGCGGACAGGTACAGGCCAGGCTCGTCCAGGCCGGGCAGGGTGACGGCGACGCGGCCGAAGGTGCGGGTGGCCATGCTGTGCTCCTCCAAGGTGGTGCCGGGGCGACCCTCGGTGCGGAGGGCCGCCCCGACGGGCTACTTGTTCTTCCAGTTGTCCCAGGTAGGCCGATTGTCGAACGTGGGCTGCGGGTTGTCCCACGTGGGCCGGTTGTCGAAGGTGGCCGCGGCCGTGACCTGGTTGTCGAACTCGTGGTTGCTCCAGTCGTTGTCCCAGCGGGCGACAGACGTGGAGCCGGCGGCCTCCAGCAGAGACGTGAACCCCGGGGCCAAGTCCATCACGAGCGAGGTGGCGTCAGGGGCGGTGCCTGCGGACATGTCGCGTCACTCCTTCAAGTAGGGCGATCTTCGAGGTGGTGCAGTACGAGGTACGGGTGCCGTCCATGCGGCCCCCGTGCTCGAAATACCGGTTCGCGGGATGCGCCCCTCCGCAGAAGGCGAAGGTGGGGCAAGTAGCGCGGCAGGTGTCCACGCCGTCCCAGAACTCGGTGATCCAGGGGGTGCGCTTCTCGGCTTCGGCGACCAGGACGTCCAGGCCGTCCTTGAGCACGTTGCCGGTAGTGAAGTCGCCGAACCGGTCGTCGGTGAACCCGGCCAGCTCGGGGGAGAGCATGACCACGCCGCCGTCATAGGCGACGGTCGGCAGCGGATCCCACGGCGAGGACGCGGGCAGAGGCGCGGTCTCGTGTCCCTGGAGGACGGCCCCGGCGAAGTTGAGTACCCGCTGTACCTCCCGCAGCCGCATGACGGGGTTGATCCGCCAGGCATCCGCGAGGGCCGCCCAGAACTCGGCCGCCCGCACGGGGTCGGCGTCCTTGGAACCGGTGTTGACGCCCTCCTCCTCTTCGACGTTGACGCCGAGGGTGGTCACGCCCAGCTCGGCGAAGAACTCGTAGAAGCGGGCGGCGTCGGCCGGGTCGGGATCGGAGACCACGGCGATAGCGGAGTAGGGGATGCCGTGGCGGCGCAGCCGCTCGATCGCCCGCATGGTGACGCGAAATCCCGGGTGGCCGGCGAGCGTGATCCGGTGGGTGTTCATGTCCTCGGGGCCGTCGATGCTGACGCCCACGTGCACGTCGTGCTCCAGCAGGAACTCACACCATGCGTCATCTACGAGTGCGGCGTTCGTCTGCACGGAGTGCTGCACGCCCTTGAAAGGGGCCATGAGCGACGCCAGATGTTCGCGGCTGGTGGCCAGCGGCTCCCCGCCGTGCCACACAACCTCGAACGCCGGATCGTTGGCCGCCCACGGGTTGACGGCCGCGGCCACAGCCTCGGCGACGGCCGCTGGCATCAGGTGCTTCATTTTTCGGAACGGCAGGTAGCAGTACGTGCAGTCCATGGGGAGGCACTGCGTGGTCGGCTGCATGATCACGGACCGGGGGACGGCCGCGAGCCGTAAGGGGGTGTGCATCGCGCTCCTCTCGGTGCGAGCGAGTGGTGCCTTGGAGGCCACCAGGTGGGCAACTTGTGGGCCGCCTACGAGAGCGGTTCAACGTCCGGCGCGGTGGCCGGAGGGGGTGCGCTCGCCGACGTGGCGAGGTCGACGGCGTGGCCGCTGAGGACGATGGCGGGACCAGCGAGGCCGATCGCGATGAGGGCACCGATCATGCCCCAGCCGGGATCCGGTAAGTGACTCCGGTCGGTCATCTCGGGTCCGCCTGGCGCAGGGCCTGGTGGTCGGACACGACCCATTCCCGTCCGCCGCCCTCGGGCCGCAGGAAGACGGCGGAGTCGATGACCTTGCGGGAGGCAGGGTCTTCCCACGGGCCGACGAACTGCACGACGGCCTCGACTTCCTTGGCGACGTCCAGGACGCGGGCGCCTTCGTAGACCCAGGACGGGACATCCTTGCGGCAGCTCACTGGTCGTTCCCCTCGCCAGCCAGCCCGGCGAAGAACCGTCCGGCCCCTCGGCCGGCGCGGGTCTGGAGGGCGGGGCTGGGGTCGGGGCCGAAGGCGTCCGACCAGGCGTCCGACCAGGCGTCCGACCAGGCGTCCGCGGTGAGCCTCGGCTCCGGCTGGTCCTGGAACTGTCGGGCGAGGGGGCGACGGGGTAAGGGCTTGGTCACGGCGTACTCCTCGGACGGGAGGGGCAGCCGGTCCCGAAGGGGGCCACGGAGACCGGCTGCCCGCGGGCTCATCCAGAGTGATCGCGCCGTTGCGGGGAGTGAAGAGCTGGGGCGTAGCACTACCGCGATCCGTGCAGAGCCCGAGTGCTACGTGCGGTAGCAGTTACGCGAGTGTGGCCCCAATGATCTTTGCGATTTTCCGGGAACGGGAGGTCGTGGCATGGCCGGCCCGCTGGGCGATGACGCCGGGCAGAGTCTGGTGGCGCACCCATTCCGGGTGCGCTTGGCACACCGTCAGCAGCGTGTCCAAGCAAGTGTCGTACTGCTTGGTGGCGCACTGGGCGAGGGCGATGTCAAGCTGAAGCCGGTTGTGTGCGGCCGGATGCAGAGCCGACCAGTCGTGCACCGACGTGGCGAGGTGCAGGGCCTTGCTGGCTTTTCCGGTGGACACCGCGATTCCGACGGCCTGAGCGGTGACGGCGGCGGGGCCGAACGCGGTGCCGTTGACCATGACGTCGCGGCCCAGCCTGGCGGCGATGGCGGAGCCCTGGGAGAGGAGGTCTTCGGCGGCGGCGGTGTTCTCCTGGCGGGCTGCGACGACGGCCGCGAAGGTGACGTGCCAGCCGTAGGTTGCGAGCAGTACCGGATCACGGTCGCCATAGGTCGGTTCGATGCTCGTGTAGGAGACGGCCGCGGTGCGCTCGGCTTCGTCAAGGCGGGCGTCACGCAGGTAGATCCACGAACGGCCGGAGGCAACGGAGGCTTCCCGCACGGGATCGCCGCCCTGCCGGGCCTGGTCGGCGGCGTGGCCGATGGCGGCGTACGCGAGATCGCGGGCGCCGAGCTGGTTGGCGACGTACGAGGCCAGGCGGTAGGCGTCGGCAAGGACTCCGCGTGCGGTCATGCGGCGGTCGTGGCCGGCGTCCGCGAGGGCCGCCGCGGCATCCTTGACGCAGGACGTGGCGAACTGCCCAGCCACCCCGATACGCCCAGCCCGATAGGCATCCCATCCCGCCACAAGATCGGCAGCAAAGTCGACGGGTTCCCTGTCGGTGCCGATCCCCGCTGCGGTGTCGTGGACCGTACGCGATAGTTCGCGCAGGGTGGTCCGGTCGTCCGCGAGCATCGCCCGCCTGGGGGCCTGCTGACCCACGATCACGGAGATGTCCGCGCCCAGGGCGTGGGCGAGCCGCAGGAGGGTGGGCAGGGAGAGCTGTCCACGATCCTGCTCAGCCTTGCGGATAGTGGCGATGGACAGACCGGCGCCTTCGGCAAGTTCTTCCTGGGTGACGGCACCGCGAAGCAGTTTGATCCGCTGGCCGGTGGTGTGCTGGTTCCACTGCATGGCGTCCCCTTCGTCTACCAGGACGGTACCGCTCGGACAGGAACGGGTGGGAGGTCCGCCCTGAAACCGCAGATGCCCCCGCGCCGTTGCTCTGGTCGGTTGACCCGCAGACCGCCAGCAACAAGGCCCAGCCAACTCCTTAGGTTCTAGGGTTCGTCGCAATACCACAGATCAGGTGGTGCGATGTTCGAGATCCGCAAGAACCAAGTGGCGGACCGCAGCCTCGGGCAGGTGAACTTCCGCTGCACGCCTGGTGGTTACCACCCGGTGGCGTCCTTCACTACAGGTAGCCTTTCCGTTGCCCCCGGCGCCACCTACCGGACACCAAGACCACCACCACAAGGGGGGAGCCCTGCCGTGCCCGACTCCACGCCTCCCACTGACCATCCGCCGGCGAGTGGGGCTGATGCCTACGCCCCATGGGTGTTCGCCATCCTGGAACGACTCAAATACGGCGAGCAAGTCCTCACGCGTGAAGACGCATTCAAGCCATGCCCTGCTGCGGATCCGCCGATTACCTGGGGGGATGTCGAAGTATTCCTTGCGACCGCTTTCATGGCTGACGTGGAATGGCTAAAGCCCTGGTTTGTTTACCCGCACACCGCAGATCCGACCAGGGCCGTTGTTCGGTACAACCACAGAGACGGCGGCGAGAGCGTTTGGAAAGGCGTCCGGATCCGCAAGCATCTGCCGACCGTGCGTGTTCCGACGTGGGGAGATGTCATCTCTCATGTGCTCACGAGCATGGCGGCCCTGTACCAGACAGTTCCTGACACTCGGAAATCTCCCAGAGGGATCGCGACAGTCTCCGATCCCGATCATTACCCGCAGGCGGGCCCCGAGGGGAATAACGAGACGGACCCGGAGGACTACGTGATTGAAGACGACGACCAAGAGGACGAGGAGGGCGCGGCACTGGAGGGGGCCGCGATCGAGATTGGAGGAACTGCGGGCAGCTCCGCCGACTATGAGCCATGGGTATTCGAGATCATTGAACAACTCAAGCACAACGGCCTTAACCTCGAACGCGACGCCGCGTTTATTCCGTATCCGGGGCCTGTGGACTGGAGGGTCATCGATGACTTCCTGAGTGCAGATGGGATGGACGCCTATTACGAATTACATCCCAATAAATCTTGGCGCGTTTACCCGGATCGACGAAATCCTAAAATTGCACTTCTTCGCGTCCACCACTATTTGAATGCTATCGATGATGACATGATAACCACATGGTCTTCATCCCCCATATCGGACCACTGGCCGACTTTCGAATCTCCCACATGGGGCGAAGTGGTCTCCCATACTTTGTCGAGCCTGAACAGGATGTATAACAACAACACCCAGGCAGAGTCCAGCGTCAAAATCCCCGACGGAGAAAACCGACCGCCACGGCGCACGACCGAACAGCAAATCGAGTGGATGCAGGACTACCACCGATCGGCCGCCTCTTTCCGTAGCCGGATACGGCTTTCCCGCATATCTCGGTCTCTCGTCGTGGGTTCCGCCCTGACCACCTTCCTGGTTGTTGTCGGTGCACTTTCCGTAAACGCCGCCATGTGGCGCCAGTTCGACATGCGCCCCTACAACATCGCTGGGGGCGTGTTCCTCGCGCCGCTGCTGGCCATGTTCGGCATCGGCTGGCGAATGGACACCGGCCAGCCAGAGGGTGAGAAGCCGAAGTCGGTTGCCATGCTAAAACTCGAACTTGACCTCTTAGAGGAGCGGCGCATTCTGGCAGCCGCACAGAACGAACGGTCCTTGACAGATCGCCAGCGTTCCTACCGGGAGTCGATCCCGCAGGAGATCGATCGACTACGGCGCGAGACCAGGTATTACCGGCGAGTGCATAACTTCTTCCAGTGGGGCCTGTTCGCCGCTGCGGTGACCATGTCGGTAACTGCCGCGGTCTATGACCCGCCGCAGCCTGGTAAAGCAATCCTGATTGGACTGGCGGCTTTCGTCAGTTTCACCACGGCAGTAACCGGATATTTCAAGTTCCGGGAACGTGCATTCAACTTGCAACAGACCTCCGATGCCATCGACCAGCAGGTCACTGCCTATGACCTGGGCATCAACCCCTACAACCAGGGGGATGCGGCGGCTAACCTGGAGAGGCTTGCCGAGACTGTGGAGTCGCTGCGCGTGGAACAGCGCAAGCGCGAGCAGCAGCTGGAGCAGCCACACCAAGGGCAGCAAGAAGTCATCTGACCTTCGCGGCCAACCTGGTACGCCCTTGCGCTTCTGGTTATGGCCACCATCGTGGGCCGTTCGATACGGCGAGAACCCATGCCCGACTGGCACGACAGCGCCCCGCCCCCGGCGTGGGGGGCTGGGCGAAGGTGGTGGTTACGCGGGGCCTGGGCGGCCACCCACGGGCAGCGTGCGTACGTTTCCGGCGCCGTCGAGGGCTTTGCGTAGCCGTTGGATCTCCTCGTGCTGGGCCGCCAGCCGGGACACGGCGCGGGTGCGGAACTCGGTCAGCTCGGTGATGGTGTCGTTCCGCTGGGCGACCCGGGTCCGCAGCTGTTCCACCTCGCCCTTCAACCGGGTGATCTGGGCGTCCCGGGGGTCGGTGATCTCCCCGGCTTCCTGCTTGGCCCGTACGCGCCGCTCGAACTCCTCGGCGAGATGCTGGTACGGGCCGGGCCGCTCGTTCCCGGCCCGGTCCTTCTTCGGGTAGAAGCCGGTCCGGGACACGCCGGCCTCGGCGGCCAGGGTCTTCAGGTCGCACCGGCCGCCGGGCGGGAGTTCGCCGCGCAGCAGGCGGTCCATGGCGGCCTGGATCGCCTGTTCGTGGTGCTGCTTCGTCTCTTCGCTGATCCGTGCCATCACTGCTCCTTCGACGTGCCGGTGCCGGCGGCGGCGTCGATCTCTTCCAGGACCCGGACGGTGCGGTCCAGGTCGGCGCGTACGCGGTCGCGTGCGTCTTTGTGGCCGCGGGGGATGCTGCCGAGGAACACCTTCGTCTTCTGGGCGTTGTCCGCCCACACCGGCCTGTGACAGGGGTGGTGGGTGGCCTGCGGGCATCGGGAGGAGTCGCACAGCCCGGCCATGGGCTTGGAGTCGGCGGTGATCTCGGTGCCTGCGATCTTCAGGCAGAGCGCCTTGTGGGGGTCCATGAACCAGCAGTAGTTTGCCGTGCCGACGTGGAGGTACTGGGCCTGGTGCCGCAGCAGGTTGACCAGCTGGCGGTCCGAGTCCATCGTCTTCGGCTCCCCCGCCGGATGGTCCTTCAGTGCGGCGTCCACGTGCGTGAACGTGGCGATGACGTCGCGGGCGCCGGGGCCGGACGGCATGATCCCGGCCTGGAAGTCCCGGAACGCGGCCGCGGTCAGCTCCATGTGGTGCTCGGTCTCTTGCTCCCCGACCTCGGCGAGGAAGATCCCCTGGGCGCCGCCGGGCCGGTGGGCGTAGCCCTCGGTCGTGGCTACCTGCACGTGTTTGAGATGGATCTTCGCGGCGATCATCCCACCGGGCCGGTAGGCCAGGGCCATGGACAGGGTTCGGCGGAGCATCCGCGCGTTGACCGGTCCGTCCGGAATTGAGGTAAGGCCGAGGCGGGCGCCTTCGGGACCGTTCACCCAGTCCCGAAAGTTCCGGTAGACCTGCGACGTGTTGAGGAGCTGCATACCGAACACGGCGCCGTGCAGTGCACCGCTTCGGCGGGCGATCTGGGCCCCGAGCGCTACGGCCTTCCAGGCTTCTTCGATCACCACCCATTCTTCTGGTAGGCCGCCGAACTCCTGCCCCTTGATCACCCGGGATGCGAGCCGGTAGCGCATGGCCCCGCTGCATGCAGGGGTGGGCGGAAGGCAGGAGTCTTCGGTAAGTTCGGCCAGTTCACTGGCCCTCATCCCGCTCACGGTGGACGTGATCAACATGCAGGCGTGCTGCACGACGCGGCCGAGGTGCCGCAGCTGGTCATGGTCAAGGGGAAGCATGCACGGCACCGTGCCGGCCTTGTCGGCGCGCTGAACCATGGCCGCCTGGCGGCCGATGATGTCCTGTACGCCGACCTTGGCCACGGCGTCTTCAAGGAGTGGGCGGAAGAAGGCCCGCTGCTCCTCATTCATCACCCGCTGGTTGGCGCCCTCGCGGATCAGATGGTCCAGGTGCACTTCCAGCAAAGGGTCTGACGGCGACCAGCCGTTCGCCGACACACGACGTGCGGAGTCCTTACGGGCCATGCGAGGGAGCGGAACGCCATTGCGTACGTAGTTCCCGATGTGGGCGGAGAACCGGTACTTCTCCTGGTCAGTCAGGTTATGACCTTGGATCATGGTGGGCTTGGCCGCCATGCGGGCGTCGTTCCGTTCGATCTCTTCGGCCACGTGCGGACCGATCGTCTCGACTATCCAGAGCGCGGCGGACAACATCGGCTGGAGCACATGGTCCGGTACCGGGCCGACCTTGTTCCCCTGACTCGGTTTCCAGCCGGTGACGTCGGCCGCCGTGCGGCCGCCCCAGGGCTGGAAAGCTGGAGCGTAGGCATCGTGGGTGAACAGCTCTCGGTACATGGCCAGGTACTGGACGGGGACGATGTGGTTGATGACGGTTGCCGGAGACCGGTTCCCGTCACCTCTCACACGGGGTGTGACCAATGCCAGGTAGCGGTCGCAGTGCTCTTGCCCCACATCGGTGAGGGTGCGGACACCGTCAGCGGACAGCCAGTTCAACCAGTTGGCCAGGTGCTGGACCGTGTCGTACATGCCGCTGATCGCCTTCGGCGTGCGGAAGGAGTCCGGCAGCACGGCCACCCGTTCATCGGTCGGGGCGAGAAGCGACAGGACCAGCTCTTTCGCCACGACCCGCCACACCGGATCCACGATGATGGAGAAGTCCCACCGCAGCCGGAACCGGGCCAGGTACTTCGGGGCACCGGCCAGTCCCGACAAGTCCCACAGGTCATCATCGAACTGTGCCCCCGGCGCCTCAGGCTTCAGCTCCAGCCCTGCCACCTGGCAGACTTCCAGGCCCGCGAACAGTGACCGGCGGGCATGCACCATGTGGTTCTTCGTGGCCGTCATACGGTCATCTCCTCGGGGCGCACGGGTACCTCTTCGTCGGTGTCGGTCACGCTGGCCGCCGCCTGTTCCAGGACGGCGGCGGGGAAGGCGGGCAGGATGTCCCGGTCCAGCCGGTCGGCGTACGGACCGAACACGGCCACGAACTGGGCGGTGGTCATCTGCCGGTACTGCCGCGCGAAGAGGCGTGCAGGCGCAGCAGGTTCGGCGCGTGCCGGGGCATGAACACGGCCAGGGGGCACAGCAGGCACACCCATGGCCGGGCCGGGCAGGGCTTCCCGGCCGGGCCGTGAAGGCCGGCCAGCTGGTCCTTGCACGACGCGGTGAACACGTCGCGCTCCCCGCCCAGAAGCTCGGCCAGGGCGCCGTCGCTGACGCCGAGGTCGGCCGCCACCGCCGGGAGGTCGACCGCTGCGCGGGCCGCCGCCTCCAGGGTGAGCACGACCGGCGGGAGGGCCCGCCGCAGGAGGTCGGACTGGCTCTCCTCAATGATCGTTTCGACCGCATCCATCTGGGCCGGGGTCTGCGCTGTCAGGTAGCGGTCGCCCTCCACGGCGGTCGTGTGGTTCGGGTCGATCGCCGTATTGCCTGTCCACCCCTTCCGGCTCAGGGTGTTCACGTAGGTCGTCCGGATCCGGGACATGTGGAGGAGCAACGGCTTCCCGGAGTCATCGACCAGCCCCAGCTGCGCGGCGAGCCCGCTCTTTTGAGCCGACTGGTTCACTTTGAATTTGGCCGGGCCGCTGATGGTGTACCCGGATGTTCGGCGCTCACGTCCGCTGGGTTGGCGGAGCCGTAGCCACAGTTCCTCGCGCACGTCCTCGTCGGCGTGCCTGCGAAGGAGGGCCGAGTGTTCCAGCCATCGCTCGATGAGCCGGACCGGGCGGCCGGTGAGGTTGACAGACTCGGGGCCGCGGCGGCCTTTGATGTAGTCCAGGAGTACGGAGGCGTCGCCGGACCACGTCACGTCACCGAGGCCGAGTCCGGCGATTCCGTCGGGCACCACACCGGTGTAGACGCCGAGGAGCATCCGATACGCGGCGGCGATCTTGCCCGACGGGTACAGCGCATCTTGGATCTGAGCACGACCCACCTGTTCCACACTGAAGCGCGTACAGCCGACGCTCGCCGTGAGCGCTCGGGTGGACATCGGCCCGTACTCCATGAGTTCGTGGGCCACGTTCGCCGGGGTAACGCCCCCGCCGCGGGGGTCTTGGCCCGCTTCTGCGGCCGCCACTGCGCGCTGATGGTCTGCCCAGCTCTGCCGTACGACCGACCGCAGGGCGTCGGTGATGCGCTGCCACTCGGCCTCGGTGTAGGGCTGGAGCGGCGTTGTTTTGGGTCGCACCTTGTTGGGGCGTCCGTTCAGGAAGCGGACGACGTCCGGCGCCAGGGTGCCGCTGGTCTGGTGCGCGGCGCGGAGCAGGGCCCGCGCCATGTCGGCGCGGTAGATGCTTGCGGCCAGCCAGTACCGCAGGAGGAGCGGGCGCGTCAGATCGGACATGCCACCGGTGAATCCTTCGTCGGCCAGCCAGCGGACCATTCTGCGCAGGCCGGTCGCGTACTGGGCGGCCGTGCCCCGGGCCGCGATCGTCCCGTGGGGGTGGACCAGCTCGGGGAACCCGGCGATCAGCTCGGCGACCAGCGGCTGGTTCGGCAGGGTGTCGAACGCGGTCACGTACCGGCTTCCGTCGGGGAAGACGAATTCGACGCGTAGGGGGTCGTGGTGGATGTGGGCGGGCATCAGATGTCGTCTCCGAACTCGGCGGCAGCTTCGGCCTCGGCGTCGTCGTCGGCGCGGCCGGTGCTGGTGTAGGCGTCGCGGTAGATCCGCTGGACGTCGAGGCGCCTCAGGTAGATTTCCGTCGTCGTGACGGAGGAGTGACCGAGGAGATCCCGAAGGATCATCAGCGGGTCCGTCTTGGTCAGGTAGAGGGCCAGGCCGGCGTCCCCGCCGGTGTCGTTGATCAGCGCGGCGGCGCGCTGGTAGTAGCCCTGGACCAGGGCTTCCAGGGTCTCCATGGCGAAGGTGTGGCGCAGCGCGTGGGCGTGCACGGTGGGGAACCGGGGCTCGAACCGGTCGCGGATGCGCTGGGATGTGCGCCGGAAGACGGTGTCCCAGTCCACGAACGGGGTCCCCGCGGACTGCACGGCGACCAGCGGTGACGTGCCGTCCGCCTTGACCAGCCGCAGGCGCTCGGCGGGTCCGAGGAGCCGCCACGGTATCCGGTGCCCGTTGATCCGGCCGCCCTCCCAGTCGGCCTGTTCCACCATCAGCGGCGGCCCGAGGCGGGCCGGCGGCCGGTAGGGGGCCCGGCCGACGGCGGCGTGCCGGTCCAGCTCCACGTACTGGTGGACGTCGGCCAGCGCCCCATGGCTGGTCCAGGTGGCCCTGGCCTTGTTCCCCTTCGTCGTGGCCTCGGCGATCGGGAACCAGACCGGCACGGGCGTCCGCCGCGCGGGCAGGGCGGGGAGCTCGTAGGTCAGCAGGTAGGTGAACTCCTGGGCGCGCAGTCCCGAGGCGACGGCGAGGCCGCCCATGGAGCCGTTGCGGGACAGCTCCCGCCCCCGGAAGGAGTCGTCCGGTGCTCCGTCCGGGTCGAGACCGGCGAGGGCCCGCAGGAAGAGGTCCCGGAATCCGGGCTCCAGGTATTTCATGGTCGCGTGCGGTTGAGCCCGGCGGACAGTCGCCGTGTTACGGCGGGTCTCCACCGGGCCTGAGTCTTTGGAGTACCGGGAGCCCATGGCGTACGTGAACGGAACCTTCGAGCAGTGATCGTTGTCGACGGCCCACGTGTAGAAGCTGGACAGGACCGTGATCCGCTGATTCCAGGTGGAGCCGTCCCAGCGCGCTTCGATGGGGCCGGCCAGCCGGTACTCGGCGAATGCTCCGAGCGCGGCCCGAAGGTCCTCGCGTTCACCGAACGGGTGGACCGACCGGGACGCCAGGAACTCCAGCCAGCTGCGGACGGCCTGGGCGTACGACTTCCACGACTTCGCCGCCGGTACCCCGCTGATCGGAAGTTCCCTCAGCCAGGCGTTCACCGCGACCGTGGGGCGTGGCCCGTTCTCGTCCTCGAACCTCAGATCGTCATCGACCAGGACCGGCATGTTCTCCCGGATCAGGGGTTCTCGGCCCAGATCCCAGGACTCCCACCCGTCGCGGGTGAAGTAGGTCAGCAGCATGCCAACACTCTAGACATTGCAACACAGTTGGCGGGAGTGGATAGAGGAACAGTTGCACTCCCGCCTAGCCGTCTAATGCGACAGTGTCAGAGTGCAGGGATTAACCCGTTCTGGAGCCAGGTGGAGTTCACCCTCGAAGCCGGCTCGCCCGCCGCGCCCCCGGAGGTCCGGGTGGTGTGCCTCGACGGACGCCCGGAGCTGGAACGGCAGTTGACACGGCTGTCGGACCTGGTCGGCCGGCCGGTGCGGGACAGCCGGCTCGTCGAACGGAGCTACGGGGACACCGTACGGGCCATGTCGGGCTGCGCGGAGCGGAGTCCGGCGCAGTGCCGGCTGCCGGGAACACTGCCCGGCCGGGACCCTCAGGGCCTGCTCGGCAGGGACTCGTACGCCGCCCGCTCCGACTTCTGGCCGGGTGCCGGGCTGCCGGACGCGGCCGTCCGTGCCGTGCTGGCCGCCGTCGGGCGGTACCGGCAGGCCGTGCCGCCCGGCGGCCTCGGGGTGGTCCAGTTCGACGGGGTCTGCGGCGGGGCCGTGAACCGGGTCGCGGCCGCCGCCACTGCCTTCGTACACCGCGACAGCGCCTTCCTCGCCCAGTACCTCGCCTACTGGCCCGAGTCCGCGACCGCCGACGAAGTGGCCCGGCACCAGGGCTGGCTCGACGGGCTCTGGCAGGACCTGCGGCCCTGGGCGGGCGGCCGGGCGTACCAGAACTACCCGGACCCCCGGCTGACCGGCTGGCGCGAGGCCTACTACGGCCCGAACCTCCCCCGGCTGGCGGAGGTCCGGCGCACCTACGATCCCGACCGGCTCTTCCGCTTCCCCCAGGCACTCTAGGAGCTCCCGTGCGACGTACGTTGACCATGGCCGCGGCGGCCGCCGCCCTGCTGGTGCCGGGAGGGCCGCTGCCCGTCGCCGAGGCCGGGAGCGCCGCCGCCCCGGTGGCGAGGCACTGGACCGCGCGCGAGGCGCAGTCCTTCTGGACCGCCGAACGGATGGCCGCCTCCGCGCCGCTGCCCCCCGATCCGGAGCCGGCAGCGCCCCCGGCGCCCGAGCCGGCGACCGCTTCTCCGGCGCCCGAGCCGGCCGCGGCCCCGGCCCCCTCTCCGTCGCCTTCCCCCGCGTCGGCTCCCTCCCCGGCCCCGTCCTCGGAGCCGGCGGGTGCGGCCCCCACGCCGCCACCGAGCCCGAGCCCGACACCGAGCCCGACCCCGGCCGCCCGCCCCCTGCCCGCCTGGCTGCCGGCCGCCGGCCCCGGTGTCGGGCAGGACTTCAACGGCGTCCCCGTCGTCGGCCGGATGTTCGTGGTCAAGGCCGGCGGGGCGTACTTCTGCACCGCGAGCGTGGTCGCCTCACCCCGCCACAACCTCGTGCTCAGCGCGGCGCACTGCCTGCTCGGCTCCGACACCCGGCAGATCGCCTTCGTCCCGCAGTACACGCACGCCAATCCGCAGCCCTACGGGATGTTCCCGGTCCTGCGGGACTCGGCCGGCCACTCCAAGATCTGGATCGACCCGCGCTACCGGTCCCAGGGCCCTGACCGCGCGGCCACCCTCGACGTGGCCTTCGCACAAGTGGGGCCGGACGCCGACGGCTTCCCCGTGGAGGAGGTGGTCGGCGGCAACCGCCTGGTCACCGGGGCCGGCTACGTGCACCCGGGCATCTCGCTGATCGGATATCCGGCTTCCGCCGCGCGCCCGCGGCTGTGCGTCAACCGGACGACGAAGTTCACCAGCAAGGACCCGAGGATCCCCGGATCGTTCCTGCGGATCGACTGCACCGGCTATCCCGGCGGGACCAGCGGCGGCCCGTTCCTGGCCCGCTACGACGCACGGACCGGGACCGGTGACGTGGTCGGGGTCATCGGCGGCTGGAAGACGGGCGGAGACACCGCCGACACCTCCTACAGCTCCTACTTCGGCACGGACATCAGGAAGTTGTACGAGAAGGCGGTTGCCGGGGCAAAGGCGGGGTGAGCGCCCGGACCCAGCGGGTCCGGCGCGGGTTGCCGACCGTGCGCGGGGTCGCCGGGAGCCCGTCGGCGGTCAGCGGGTCGGCGGGCGCGAGCCCGAGCCGGCGGCGCAGGTCGGCGAGGGCCGCGTGGACGGGCGCGAGGACGAGCTCGACGCCCGGGTCGATGGAGGCGAGGGCGTGCGCGGTGGTCTCGATCGCCTCGGCGGCGTCCTCGGCGGCGGTCCGGCTCCACCCTCCGGGCGCCCCGGTCCCCCAGGGCACGACGGTGTCGTAGAGGTGGCAGGCGGCATCGGCCACGGCGTCGGCCTGTTCCCGGACACCCGGCGCCGCGATGGTCGGCAGTTCCATGCCGGGTCAACGAGCGGGTCCCTGGCGGGGGTGCGACCGAGTGCTGCCGGGGCGCCGACCCTGGCCCGCTCCCCCGGCGCTATCCCGCGGATGCGCCCCGGCGTATGCGGCGGGCCACGGCGTGTGCGGCGGCGGTGGCGGCCCCGGCGAGGGCCAGGCCCCGGAGCGCGTCGCGGGTCGGCGTGGGCCGCAGGACCCCGGCGCGGCCCAGCCGGCCGCGGGCCCAGAGGGTGAAGGGGACGACCAGGAGGGGCGAGGTGACCACCCCCGGGGTGTAGCCGCGGGTGGCGGCGGACTGCCCGAGGTGGACGAGCCCGTGCAGGCCGAAGCCGCTCAGGGCGCTCTGGTAGAACGCGGAACGCCCGCCGGTGCGCAGCCCGTCGGCGGAGGCCGCGGCGACGACGAGGCCCATGAGGCCGACGGCGGCGGCTCGAACTCGCGCCCGTCCACGCGTTCGAGCCGCCGCCAGACCCGGTCGGGCACGCGGGGGTGGCGCTCGCGCAGGACGGGGACCCGGGTGCGGGACCAGCGCGCCATGGTGGCCACCTCCTCCAGGTCGTGCACGGCCCAGGCCGCCAGCAGGCCCAGGGTCGCGAGTACGGGCGCGGAGGCGGGCCGCTCGTGGGCCGGCCGCTCGTGGGCGGGCTGTTTCGATTCGCTCATGAGGCCACAGTCTGCAACCAGAGGGGCAGCAGCAGGAGGGATACGAGCGAGCTCTTGATCACTATGGACGCGGAGAGTGCGACGCCCACGTCGTAGCGCTGGGCGAAGACGAACAGGTTCTGCGGGGTCGGCATCGCGGCGATCAGGACGAGGTACGCGAGCCACTCGCCCCGCACCCCGAAGACCGCTCCGCACACCGCCCAGGTGAGCAGCGGGAACACCAGGCACTTGAAGCCGATGAGCGCCAGCTCCTCGCGCGTGGTGCCCCGAAGGTCGAGGCCGGCGCCGCCGAGGTGGAGGCCGAGGGCGAACAGGGCCACCGGGGAGGCGCTGTCCCCGACGAAGGCGGCTCCGTCCAGGACCACCGCGGGGAGGTGTACCGAGAGCAGGTTGAGCAGGATCCCCGCGTTGCAGGCCAGGACGAGCGGTGTGGCGAGCGAGGCGCCAACCGCCCGGGCCAGGCGCCTTCCCGGGCCGCGCCCCGCGGGATCCGGCCGGCCGAGTTCCATCAGGGAGATGACGGCGAGGGACAGGACGCACACCTGGAAGAGCAGGATCGGGAAGATCGGGGCCGCCGTCCCGAACACGGTGATGAAGACGGGGACGGCGAAGTAGGCGGTGTTCCCCGGGGTCGTGCACCGGCCGAAGGTGCTGATGCTGACCACCTTCGACATCGACGACTACGTGTACGAGGCGCTGCGCGCCGGCGCCTCCGGATTCCTGCTGAAGGACGCGCCGCCGGCCGATCTGATCGCGGCGGTACGGGTGGTCGCGTCGGGCGAGGCGCTGCTGGCGCCCTCGGTGACCCGGCGGCTGATCGCGGACTTCGTCCAGCAGCGGCCTGCGCCGCGCAAGGACCCGGCGCTGCGGCTGAACGGCCTCACCCCGCGGGAGACCGAGGTACTGGAGCTCATCGCGCGCGGGCTCTCGAACCAGGAGATCGCCGGTCACCTGGTGGTGGCGGAGCAGACGGTCAAGACGCACATCGGCCGGGTGCTGGCCAAGCTGGACCTGCGCGACCGCGCCCAGGCGGTGATCTTCGCCTACGAGGCGGGTCTGGTCCGCCCGGGCGACGCGCGCTGACCTCTTCCCCTCCATGAGGCGGCATCCGGGAACTGACCGACGCGTTCGGGCGGCCCGGGCATCACGGGACTGCGGTCATTTCGGTGGCAGTGCCCTTCTCAGGTCCGCGTCCAGATCCTTGGCGAGTTGCGCGCTGGAGGGTGGCTTGGCGCCTTGGAGCCGGGCCAGTTCGGCGGTGAACGTCTGGGTGAACGCGCCGTAGAGGGGGGTGCGCGGCCGCTGGACGGCCTTCTTCAGGGCGGGCAGCAGGGTGCCGCGCGCGTATCCGGGGCGGCCCTGCGCGTCCCGTGGCATCCGGTCGGTGCGCTCGCCCGTCGGGGAAGGGGTGGCCTGGCCGGCCGGATTGGCCGCCTTGCAGGTCAGGTTGTCGTCCTCGTACGCCGAGATCCTGGTGGCCGCGAACCCGGCGTCCAGCAGGCAGCGTTCGCTGCGCCTGCCGGTGAGGAACCCGACGAGGTCCTGGGCGGCGGTGCTTCGCCGCGACCCCCGGGCCATGGCCAGGTTCTGGCCGCCCAGCACCGCGCTGCCCGGCAGGGGGGCCACGCCGAGCTGCTGCTCGGACAGGGACTGGTGGAGCGTGCGGTAGGCGTACGGCCAGTGGCGGAGGAAGGCGGTACGGCCGCCCGCGAAGTCGGTGAGCGTGTCCGCCTCGTCGGAGTGGACGGCGTCCGGCAGGGTGTAGGCGGCCTGGGTGCGGTTGCGCAGCTCGTCCAGTCCCGCCTTCAAGTCGTCCACGGAACCCGCGTAGCGGCCCTCCTTGTCGGTGAGGGCGAGCCCGTCGGCGGCGGAGGCGAAGGCCTCGACGCCGTTCACCGTGAGGCCTTCGTACGAGGCGTCGAGCTGCGCGGTCCAGCCCTTCTCGTAGGCGTCGGGCTTCTTCTTGGCCGCGTCGAGAGCGCCGATCAGCTGCTGGACGACGGGCCAGTCGGTGCCCTTGCCGAGGTCGGTGTCCGTGACGCCCGCGCTCTTGAGGTAGTCGCGGCGGTAGAAGAGCAGCCCTACGTCGCTGTTGAAGGGGACGGCGTACAGCCTGTCCCGCCAGCGGGCGGTGGCGGCGACCGAGGGGATGACGTCCTGGTCGACCAGCTCGTCGGGGAGCGGCTGGACGAGACCCGCGGCGGCGAACTCCGGCACCCAGGTCACGTCGAGGTTGACCACGTCGTACTCGGCGCCGCCGGATTGCAGTGCGCCGAGCAGCTGGCTGCGCTGCTGGTCCGCCGAGCCCGGCAGCTCGACCAGGCGGGCCCGCTGGGATGAGCCCTTGCGCTGCTGCTCCTGGTTCCATTCCTCGATCAGCTGCTGGCGGATGCCGCCCTTGCCGGTCACGTCCCGGCCGCTGGCCAGCACGATGTCGCCCGGCTGGTCGGCGGCGCCCGAAGTCGCGGACTTCTCGCCGCCGGATCCGCCGCCGTCGCACCCCGCGGCGAACAGCAGGACGAGGAGCATCGCGGACGCGCCGCGCCTCAGCCGTACGGGGCCGCGCCTCATCCTTCGTCCCCCGTTCCGGTCCTGGCGACCTCGTCCCGCAGCCGGGCGACGAGATCGCTCTTGGTGTCCAGGCAGCGGCCGCCGCTCGCCTCGGAAACGGCTGCGTCCGGTTTGCCCTTGTCGCAACCGCCGCTGTCGAGGGACGCCATGACCACCGGTGTCTTCTTCTCCCGCGCGGACAGCAGCAGATCGCTGAGCCGGCCGGCCTCGGTCAGCCGGTTGTTGTCCTCGTCATCCGTGATGTAGACGATCAGCTGTGGACGGTGGTCGTCCGTACGGCGCCGTCCCATCTCTTCCAAAGCCGCGACCAGCGCCTTGTAGGGGTCGGCTTCCAGGTCCTTGACCCGGGCGTTGGCGGCGATGGTGCGCTGTGCCTCCTCGCGCCGGTGGTTGCCGAACTGCAGCACTTCGCTGTACGCGCGAGGGCTGCCCGGCTCCGCGGCGACCGCCCAGACGCCGTACTCGTCGTGCTCGCCGAGCCCCGCGAGGGACTGGGCGATGATGCCGGGGGCTCCGCCGGGGCCCTCCCACAGGCCGCCCATGGACCCGGAGGAGTCGAGCAGGAAGAGCACCCGGCCCGGCCCGTTGGCCTCCCGGTAGCCCTTCAGCGCCGCGGTCATCGCGGACGGGAGGGCGGCGCCGGTGAGCGGGCCGGGGTTTTCCAGGGCCCCGAACTCGGCGAAGGCGACGTCGGTGCCGGCGGAGGGTCCGGTGCCGTTGCCGAGGGGCCGGTGCCCGGCTGCCGCGCTCCGGAAACCGTCCTTCCCGAATACGGCGAGCCCGCCTCGGGCCTCCGGCGCGGAGCTCGCCGCTCCCTTCTTCCCGGCCGCCTCCTTACCGGTCAGCCACGCGCGGAACCGCTCCACGGCATCGTCCCGCGCGTCCTTGTCCAGGTCGGCACCCAGCCAGCGCACCCGTACGAACGTCGGGGTGAGGCCCGGGACGTCGACGGGGTACTCGGCCATCCTCCGGGCCCGCGTCGCACTGTCGCAGCCCACTCCGGCTTTCAGCAGGAACTCCGGCACCAGGGCGGTGGTCCGCTCGTCCACGGCCTCGTCGTCGGGCAGGGTGCACAGCAGGTCCCCACCGGTGCGCGAGGGCGGTCCCGCCTGGGCTACGCCGCGTTCGGCGGCGGCCGGGTCCGGCGCGCCCGCACCGTACAGGCCGACCGTCGCGAGCAGGCCGGAGTCGGTGTTCTCCGGGTCCGTGCGCCGTATCTCGGCCCTCGGCTCGCGCTTCCTGAGCGCCTCGGTCAAGGCCGCCAGACCTCCCACCCGCTCGGCGACCGCCTCCGCCGCTATGTTCTGCGGCACGGCGAGCACGACCGGCGAGTACGCGAAGGGCTCGGGATCGGCCTCCAGCGCGGCATAGGTCCGCTCGGTGGAAGCGGGACGGGCTCGGTCGACGCTCGGGATCGAGGCCGGAATCCAGATGTCCGGCTGAGGACCGATGTCGCGCTGCGGGTTGTTGTCGTCGCCCGTCGGCCGCTGCCAGGGGTCGGACTGCCGGTTGAACGCGGCGACAGCAGCAGCGGCTCCGGCGCTGTAGACGGTGATGCCGCTGCGCCTGCACCCGTCGTCCGTCCTGTTCTCGTCCGACATCAGATACGCCTCCGCAGCCCTGCGGACGGTGGGCTCGAGATCGGGGTCGGTGAGGAGCCGCAGTTCGAGCGGCGGCTTGCAGGCGGGCTTGTCGTCGAGGAGGGCGAGGCCGGTGGCGACGAGGCCGGCGATCGCCGCGGGCACGCCGATGGCGGCCGCCAGCTTCCGGCCGGTGAGGGGACCGAGCCCACTGCGCCGGCCGAGGCCGCCGGGTCTCCGGCCAGGAACGCGGCCTTCGGGAGGCCGTAAGCCCGCCGGCGGGCCTGGCGATTGCGGCGTGCCGCCGCCCCCTTCCGGGCCGGGTACCGGCGGCGGGAGCTTGCCCGACGCAAGGACAGGAGGGGCGGCGAGCAGCACGTCGGCGCCCGACGTGGCCGAGCGGCTCTGCGGCTCCCACGGCTCGGAGGGCTCGCGCAGCGTCGTGTGGTGCGCGGACATGTATCCCCTGAGCTGGTCGGCCAGGTCGTCGAAGCCGACCTCGCCGCCCTGTCCGCGAAGGCCGTCACTCAGTAGGCGGACGAGCTGCGCGGTGAACGGCGTGGGTGTGTCCGCGTCGCCCGCGTCGATGCGGTTGTTGGCCTGGACGCACATCAGCAGCGAGATCCGCTGCCGTTGGGCGGCGCCGAGGGCGTCCCATGCCCCCGAGGCGTTGCCCGCGTAGCAGCAGTCGAGGATGACGACCACCTGCTCCGCTCTGGCTCCGGACAATACGGTGAGGACGCTCTTCCAGGGCGCGGCGCCGAGGAACACGGACTCGGTGCCCGGGACGATCTTCGCCCGCCGCATCAGCAGCCAGAGCTCGTCACCGGTGCTGGGTACGGCTCCGTGGCCGGAGAAGTAGAGCAGGAGCAGCCCTTGGGCCGCGTCGACCGCGTTCTCCAGCTGCCGGTCGAACTGGTCCACGGTGCGCGGCCGGGTGACGGTGATCTCGTCCTCGGCGAACACCCCGCCCTCCTGGAGCGACCGTTCGAGCCCGGCCAGATTGTGCTCGACCGCCTTGAGGTCGCCGGACACTCCGACGGGGTGTTCGGGCTGTTTGAAGTCGTAGTCGGGGACTCCGACGAGCAGCGCCCGGTTCACCTTCCCCCGCGGGTCGAAGCGCGCCATCGGGCTATCTCCCGTCGCTGTCCGGCGCGACCTCTACCTCTGGGGGTTCGCCGCGTTCCACGGCACGGCGGTTCTCCCGCCACGCGCGCACGCCGCTCTTCACTTGCTCGAACACTTCGTCGAACAATTTGGGGGCGCCTGCGCCGATCAGCACCAGCATGATCTCCAGTCCGGCTCCCATCGGGCTGGCGGGCCCGTCCTCCGTCCCGGCGCGCTCCTGGATCTCAAGACTGCCGCTGTTCCTGTGCGTTTCCAGCTTCTGCTCCCGCTCGAGCCACGCTTTCAGCGCCCGGACGTCGCTCTCGCTCGCACCCTGCATCAGGCGCACGCGGATCGCGGTATTCCCCATAGCCTCCCCCTTAGCCACAACTCAGCATCATGGCATGCACGTCGGACGCAGGGGCACCCTTTGGTCACGAACGGGACCGCGCCCGGTCCCGCCGGTTGCCCCGCGATCCGCCGGCACAGAAGGGCGCTGCCTCCTCCACCCCCTACCGGGGTATGACATCCGACTTGGCTCCACGGTCCGACGTGGCCGCGGGTACCTCCTTCCTACCTTCCTCCTCGTCACGAGGAGAGGAGAAGGGGCATGCGCCGCTTCGGAAGGACGATGGCCACGGCCGCGCTGGCGCTGGCCGTCGTCGGGGGGACCGCGGGATGGGCCGCCGGCGACAGCGAGCGGGCGGTCACCGGGCCGCCGCCGGGGACCGCCGCCTGGCGGGCCGATACGGCCTCCGGCCGGACGCTGCCCGATCCGGCGGGTGCGACGCCGCGCGAGGCGGCCCGGTTCTTCGCCGGGCTGGACGAGGGCGCGCGCCGGAAGCTCGTACGGTCCCACCCGCTGGTCGTGGGCAATCTGGACGCCACCGACATCGTGGCCTTCGGCTCCCCGGGGATGCGCGCCGGTACCGCGGCCGGCTTGCGCACGGGCGCCCGGGTGTGGGCGGGCCGGGGGCCCTCCGACTGGATCGCCGACATCCCGAACGTCGAGTTCGCCGGGGTGGGCCACGGCGCCGATCCCACCTCCGCGGCCTTCGGCGCCCGCCCGGTGCCCGCCGCCGACGTACAGGGCCACACCGGCTACTTCGCGGCCGGGACCCGGTCACTGGCGGCGCTCGCCGCGATCGCTAAGGCGGACGTGCGATGAGCGCGCTCACGATGCTGAAGGGGACCGCCGACCGGATCGAGCGGCAGACCCCCGCCCACCGCGACCGGGCGGTCGACGGGCTGCGCGCCCTGGCCCTGCTGGCCGTGCCGACCGGCCACTGGCTGCTCGGCGGATTCACCGTCGACTCCGAGGGCGGCCTGCACAACGCCAGCCCCCTGTCGGCCTTCGGCGGGCTGGCCCCGGCGAGCTGGGTGCTCCAGATGCTCGGCATCTTCTTCCTGGTCGGCGGCTACGCCTCCGCGCTCTCCTTCCGGCGCCGCACCGGATCGGCGGGGGCGTGGCTGAAGGGCCGGATCGCCCGGCTGGGACGGCCGGTGCTCGGGGTGACGGCCGTGTGGGCGCTCGCCGCGCCCGTGCTGTACGCGGCCGGGGTGCCGGAGGCGACGCTGCGGACCGGCGCGACGCTGGTGATCCAGCCGCTGTGGTTCGTCGGGGTGTACGTGGTGGTGACCGCGCTGACCCCGTACTGCATGCGGGCGGCCCACCGGCTCGGCGGCTGGGCCGCGGCGCCGCTGGTCGGTTCGGTCGCGGTGGTGGACTTCCTGCGCTACGGGCCGCTCGCCGACTCCGTACCGTCCGGGCTGGCCCTCATCAATATCCTGCCGGGCTGGCTGTTCGCGTACCAGCTCGGTGTGTCCTGGGGCGAGGGCCGGATCGGGCGGCGCGGCGGCGTGCTGCTGCTGACCGGCGGGGCGGTGCTGTTCGCGACGCTGCTGACGGTCTTCCACTACCCGGCCTCGATGGTGGGCGTGCCGGGTGCGGCGCGGACCAACTCGCACCCGCCGTCGCTGCTGGTGCCGGCCCTGGCGGCCGTCCAGTCGGGCGCGGCGATCCTGCTGCGGGACCGGCTGGCGAAGGTGCTCGCCCGGCCGGCCTTGTGGGCGCCGGTAGTGGTGATCAACCTGTGCGCGATGACGATCCTGTGCTGGCACCAGACGGCCATGCTGGCGGCGGCCGTTCCCGGGTCGTTCATGGGCGGGGTGTCGGGGACGGCGGGGCTGACGACGGCGCCGGACGGCCTGGGCTGGATCGCGGCGCGGGTGGCGTGGATGCCGGTGTTCGCGGTCCTGCTGGTGGCCATCGCGCGTCATGCGCGGCGGTTCGAGGAGCCGTGGCGCAAGGCGACGGCGGTGCGCCGGGCCGTGGCGGGGCTGCTGGCGGCGGGGTTCGCGGTGTTCGCGCTGGGCCTGGCGTAGGGGCGGCGAAACGGCGAAAGCGTGGCGGCGGCGAAACGGCGAGAGCGCCGCTCCCTGCGGGGAGCGGCGCTCTCGCCGTGTACCGGTGCTGCGGAACGGCAGCCGTCAGGCGATGGAGGCCGCCACGATGGCGGCGACGGCGAGGTTGCAGGAGGCCGTGACCCAGACCGCCGGGTGGGGTTCGGGGTCGACGACGATGGCGCCGAGCTTGCCCGGGGTCACCAGGTCGAGCACCAGGAAGGCCACCGCCATCAGGATCAGGCCGAGCACCCCGAAGGCCGCGGTCGACAGCAGGCCCTTGCCGAAGTCGTCGTAGGTGGTCCAGATCGAGGTGAAGACGATTCCGCCGATGCCGAGGAGCGCGGAGCTGAGCAGCAGGGCGGCGTTGCGGTTGCGCTCTTCCCAGATCTGCTTGGGGAGCTTCCCGGGCGTCAGCACGTCCACGAGGACGATGCCGAGGATCAGCAGGACCAGGCCGAGGGCGCCGAAGGCGCTGGTGCGGCCAAGTCCGTTGATGATGTCGCTCATTGAGAAGCCTGTCTCCGCGTGGGTGGGAAAGGATGTGCCGTGGGGAGGCCGAATCTATCGCACGGCCTTGGCCCGGACCATGGGAAGGTCAGGAAATGGTAAAGGTCAGGGCCGCGCGGGCGGCCGAGGCGGAGGCCCTGACCGGGCTGGTGATGCGGTCCAAGGCGCACTGGGGCTATGGCCCGGATTTCCTCGCCGCGTGCGCGGGCGAACTGCGGATCACGCCCGCCGACGTGACGGCCCGCCGGATCGTGGTGGCCGAGGACGGGCGGGGGCGGGTGCTCGGGCTCGCCTCCCTGGAGGGGACTCCTCCGCGGGCATCGCTGGGGCTGCTCTTCGTCGAGCCGGCGGCCATCGGGCGAGGGGTCGGGCGGCTGCTGTACCGGGACGCGCTGCGCCGGGCCGTGGAGCTGGGGGTCCGCGTGCTGACGATCGACGCCGATCCGCACGCGGCCGGGTTCTACCGGGCGATGGGGGCGGTGGCGGGTGGGGTGGCGGGTGGGGTGGCGGCCGCGGCCCCGGGGCCGGCGAGCGTGCCGGGTGCGGTCCCGGCCGCTCTGGCCGGAGTGACGGGCGGGGTCCCGGACACCCCGGCCGGGCTGACGGACGGGATCCCGGGGGGCCCGGACACCCCGGCCGGGCTGACGGACGGGGTCCCGGACCGGGTGCCCAGCGCGCCGGGAGTCGGGCCCGACGGACTGGTGCGGTTCGAGGTGTCGCCCGCGCCGCTCGCCGGCTGGGCGCAGGCGTGGACCGGGGGCGGGCGGGCCGTACACCTGGGCAACGTCGCCGAGTTCAATGCGCAGTTCTCGGACGCGTCCCTCGGCCCGGAGCAGTCGGCCGCGCACCACTACGCCTGCCTGGCCGCCTTCTACAGCCCCGAGCCCGCGGCGCTGGTCCTGCCCCGGGCCGTGCCGCGGGGCTGGACCGAGCTGGTCGGCCGCCAGCTGGGCTGGGCCGGGGTGGAGGTGTACGACGGCCTGGTGGAGCGGGGTCCCGGTCTGGCCGATGCCGTACGGGCCCGGCCGGCGCTGGCCGCGCTGCTCACCGGGGCCGGGCTGCCCCTCGTACCGTGGGGGCGGACGCGGCCGTTCGGGCGGCTGGCGGGCCGGCCGTTGCGGGCAGGGGAGCTGCGGTACGAGTCGAAGGCGGCGGCGCACGAGCTGTTCGGCCGGATCCTGGCGGGCGGCGGGCATCCCGGGATCGTGCTGCCCGCGCAGTGGCGGGCGGGCACCCGGCGGGCGGCGGTCCGCCTCGTCGCGGCCCGGGCCAAGGCCGGCGAGAGCACTGTTCTGAAATCGGAGCACGGTGTCGGGGGTTCGGGCACCACGGTGCTCACCCCCGGCCGGGTCCGGGCCGCGGGCGGGGCCCGTGCCGTCCTGCGGCGGCTGCCGCGCGGGCCGCTGCTGGTGGAGGAGTTCATCCACGGACCGGCCGGACCCGGCGATCCGCGCGATCTGACGTACGACGGCTTCGTGGACGCCGCGGGCCGGCTGCACGAGGTCGGCGCGGCGGTGATGGACGTGGCGGACGGCGGCTACCGGGGTGCCACGGTGGGCCCCGGGGTGGTGCCCGCGTGGGCGGAGCGGCCGCTGCTCGCCTTCGGGGCGGCAGTGGGCCGGGAGCTGGCCGCCTGCGGCTACCGGGGCTGGTTCGACGTGGACTTCGTCACCGATCACGCCGGGCGGCTCGCGCCGACCGAGACGAACCTGCGGCTTACCGGGCCGTCGATCGCCTTCATGGTGGCGGCCCGGCTCGACGCGCTGCGGGGCGCGGGCCACCTCGTACGGATCGCCGACCGCGTCGAGTTGGGCGCGCGGCTGCCCGAGGCACAAGGGGACGAGCTGTGCGCGGTACTGGCCCGGGGCTGTGCGGAGCTCGGGGCGGTCTTCGTCCCCGCGATCCCGACGGCCGCCTTCGAGCCGGAACCCTGGCTGGGCGTGCTGGTGGCCGCGCACAGCCGGGAGGCGCTGGACGCGGCCGAGGCGCTGGTGCGGTCGCAGGCCCTGGCGGTCGGAGCGGTGTTCGGCCCGCCGGAGGCCCATCCGGAACCAGGGGGCGTGTGGTGACGCGGGCCGGTCAGTCGTCGAAGTCGAAGGGATCGGCCGGTTTGGCGATGACGTACGCGGCGACGACGATGCCCGCGATCATCAGGGGAATGTTGAAGGTGTAGACGAGCGCGGCCTGACGCGGCCAGTCCTGTTTGGCGGCCAGCCGGTAGAAGTTGTCCTGGGGCCACCAGGACAACAGCAGGTAGGCCACCGCCAGATGGGCGGCCGCGGTGAGGGCGGGGCCACGGCGGTGGCGCCGCATGCGGGCGCGGCCGCCGAACAGGAAGACCACCCCGGCGCCGAAGGCGGCGCACTCGCACAGGTGGAGGAGGGCCAACAGGAACGCCCAGGGCTGCGGCACACCGCTGAGGTCGGTCGATCCGGGCCAGAACAGATTCGTGAGGACGAAGGCGACGAAGCCCAGCCCCACTCCGCCGCAGCCGGCCGCGCAGGAGGCCGGGGCTGCGCCTTCGCCCGTGGCGGCCCCGTACTTGCCGGATCTGCTCCCGCCGCGCCGCGCCGCCGCCGGGACGGGCAGGATGGGCAGGGGCAGGGCGTCCCGGTCCTCCTGGCCCGCCCGGTTGCGGGGCAGGGCACGCAACCGGATGACGGCGCGCGGGGTCTCCTCCCGGAGCACCTTCCCCGCCAGGTGGTCGCGCAGTTCCTCGATGTCCGGCAGCGAAGCACCGGCGGGCCACGACGGCCCGCCGGGCGGCGGGGCGGCGTACGCCACGAGCCGCCGTGGGCCGCGGCTTCCGTCGATCCCGTTCACGATCACCCCGCCGACGCCCTCGTGGCGGCGGATCGCGGATTCGATGGGGTACGGGTCGAGCGTGCGGCCGTCGGACAGGGTGATCCGGTCCCGCAACCGGCCGCCGAACTCCAGCAGTCCGTCCTCGCGGAGCAGGCCGAGGTCGCCGGTGGGGATCGCGTCGCCGCCGTCCTGCGGGGTGAGGCGGATCTCGCGGTCGCGCACCTCGACGCGACAGCCCGGGAAGGGGGTCCCGAGCAGGGAGACCTCTTCGGGGTCGTCGAGCGGGCCGGGCAGCTGCGGCAGTTCGAACCAGGTGCCGGTGCCCGCGCTCTCCGCGAGGCCGTAGACGTTGAGCACCCGCGCACCGGGCCGGAGCCGGCCCTGCAGGGTCGCCTGCTCGTCGAGGTAGAGCCGGTCGCCGCAGACGGCGACCAGCCTCAGTGAGCGCAGGGCGGGGTCCGTCTCGCGGCGGGGCTTCGGGATGCCGGTCCCCGGCTCCCCGCGCCGGATCAGCAGATCGACGGCGCCGGCCGGGTCGGTGTGCAGGACGGTGACGTGCTCGGTCTCGACCGCCGCGGCGATGTCCTGCGGCGTCCAGGGGGAGCGCGGGGCAAGGACGAGGGCGCCGCCCGAGCACAGGGCCCGGGTCCAGCCCGCGGCGAAGGCGGTGACGTCCGGGCCGGCCGTGATCAGGTGCCGGTCCTGCGGGGTCAGCCGGGCCACCTCGGCCCAGCCCTCGTAGGCGGCGAGCAGCAGACCGTGGCCGACGGGAACGGCGCGCGGCTCGGCCGCCCCGGTGAACAGGACGGCCGCCGTGCGTCCGGGCGCCGGGGCCGCCGGCGGCTCGGAGGGCTGTTCGGCGATCCCGGCGGCCTCCGCGCCGAGCCCGATCACCCGCAGGCCGCTGCCGGTGTCGAGGGCCGCCTGGTGGGTGCCGTGGGTGAGCAGGACGAAGGGCGCGGCCGCGCCGAGCTGGCGCTGCCCGATGCGCGGGTTCTCGACGTCGATGACGGTGTAGACACCGCCCGCCTTGAGGACGGCGAGGAGGCCGACGAGCAGTTCGGCCTGCCGGGCCGTGCCGACGGCGACGAGGCCGCCGGGCGGCAGGCCGGAGGCGAGCAGACGGTCCGCCAGCCGGTTGGCTCGCGCGTCGAGTTCCCCGTAGGCGAGGCTCTCCGGGCCGGCTGTGACGGCGCGTGCCCGGGGGGTGTCCCGGGCCCACTGCTCGAAGCGGTGCAGGACGGTGTCGGTGGTGCTCTTGCCGAAGCGTACGGACTCGGATCCCTGCGTCATGGACCGATGATGCCACCGGGCTCCGACAGCGGGCGGGGGACCGGAAAATCGCTCGTGCGGACGGAAGTTGGAGCCCCGTGGGAGCGGGGTCGGACGAAAGGTTGACCTCGACTTTGGTTGAGGTCCTAGTGTTCCGGCCATGGACATGGAAGTCACCGCTTGGACATCGCTGCACAGTGCGATCAACGCACAGCAGGACCGGCGCCCGCTCTCCCGGGCGAGTCTGCGCCGGGTCGCCGCCTTCGCCCTCCCGCACCGCCGAGGGCTCGCCCTCTTCCTGCTGCTCAGCGTGGTCACCGCGCTCCTGGCAGTGGCCACCCCGGTGCTCGCCAGCCGGATCGTCGACGCCATCGTGGCCGGCCGGGACAGCGGCACCGTCACCCGCCTCGCGCTCCTCATCGCGCTGATCGCGGTCGTTGAGGCGGGGCTCGGGCTGCTGACCCGCAGGCTCTCCGCCACCCTCGGCGAGGGGCTGATCCTCGACCTGCGGACGGCCGTCTTCGACCACGTGCAGCGGATGCCGGTCGCCTTCTTCACCCGGACCCGGACCGGCGCCCTGGTCAGCCGGCTCAACAACGATGTGATCGGCGCCCAGCGGGCGTTCAGCAACACCCTGTCCGGGGTCGTCGCCAACACCGTGACCCTGCTGCTGACCCTCGCCGTGATGCTGAGCATCTCCTGGCAGATCACCCTGCTGGCGCTGGTGCTGCTGCCGGTGTTCGTGCTGCCGGCCCGCCGGATGGGGGCCCGGATGGCCGCGATGCAGCGGGAGGCCTCCGCCCTGAACGCCGCGATGGGCACCCAGATGACGGAGCGTTTCTCCGCCCCCGGCGCGACGCTGGTCAAACTGTTCGGACGGCCCGCTGACGAGTCCGCCGAGTTCGCGGCCCGGGCAGCCCGGGTGCGCGACATCGGGATCCGGACGGCGATGGCCCAGTCGGCCTTCATCACCGCCCTCACCCTGGTCTCGGCCCTGGCGCTCGCCCTCGTCTACGGGCTCGGCGGGTACTACGCCCTGCGCGAGACCCTGGACGCCGGCTCCGTCGTCGCCCTCGCCCTCCTCCTGACCCGGCTCTACGCCCCGCTCACCGCGCTCGCCGGCGCCCGCGTCGAGGTGATGAGTGCGATGGTGAGCTTCGAGCGGGTCTTCGAGATCCTCGACCTGAAGCCGCTCATCGCCCAGAAGCCGGACGCCCGGCGGGTGCCGGACGGGCCGGTGGCCGTGGAGTTCGACCGGGTCTCTTTCGCCTACCCCTCCGCCGACAAGGTCTCCCTCGCCTCCCTGGAGTCGGTCGCCACCCTCGACACCCGGGGCGGCACACAGGTCCTGCACGAGGTGTCCTTCCGTGCCGAGCCGGGCCAGATGATCGCCCTGGTCGGCTCCTCCGGCGCCGGCAAGTCGACCATCGCCCAGCTGCTGCCGCGGCTCTACGACGCCGACGCGGGGGCGGTCCGCCTGGGCGGGGTCGACGTACGGGACCTCACGGCCGACTCGATCCGCGAGACGCTGGGCATGGTCACCCAGGACGGACACCTCTTCCACGAGTCGGTACGGGCCAACCTGCTGCTGGCCCGGCCCGAGGCGAGCGAGGAGGAGATCTGGGAGGCCCTGCGCCGCTCCCGCCTGGCCGGCCTCGTCGCCTCACTGCCGGACGGCCTGGACACGGTCGTCGGGGAGCGCGGCTACCGGCTGTCGGGCGGGGAGCGGCAGCGGCTGACCATCGCCCGGCTGCTGCTGGCCCGGCAGCGGGTGGTGATCCTCGACGAGGCCACCGCCCACCTGGACTCCACCTCGGAGGCGGCGGTGCAGGAGGCGTTGGGCGAGGCGCTGGCGGGCCGGACCGCCGTGGTGATCGCGCACCGGCTGTCGACCGTACAGGCGGCGGATCTGATCCTGGTGGTCGAGGACGGCCGGATCGTGGAACGCGGTACGCACGCCGAGCTGCTGGCGGCGGGCGGGCGGTACGAGGAGCTGTACCGCACGCAGTTCGCGGCGGCCGACACGGCCGGGGACGCCGTCCCGGGCGGCGCGGCACCGGTGTCCGGAGCATGATGGCCTGATGGCCGAGGAGCCCCTTCCGGACCGCCGACGATTCAGGAGCATGCGATGGACATCAAGCTGGAGCTGGTCGCCGTCCCCGTCACCGACGTCGACCGGGCCAAGGCCTTCTACGAGAAGCTCGGCTTCAGCGCCGACCACGATGTCACCGTGAGCGAGGACATCCGCTTCGTACAGCTGACCCCGCCGGGCTCGGCCTGCTCGATCGCGCTGGGCAAGGGGCTCACCCGGATGACACCGGGATCGCTGGACAACATGCAGGTGGTCGTCGCCGACATCGAGGAGGCCTACGCCGACCTGCGCGGCCGGGGCATCGAGGTGACCGAGATCCAGGACATGCCCTGGGGCTCCTTCGTCTACTTCTCCGACCCGGACGGCAACGGCTGGGCGGTCCAGCAGACCGCGCCGCGCACGGCGGCGGCCGGCTGAGCGGAACGCACCGAAGCGGGGCGCTGCGCCTGAACCCGTACCGCTCAGCTCTCCGCGGCGACGGGGTGGCCGGCGAGCTCCCACGCGTGGTGCTTGAACTCGTGGCGGAAGTCGGCGTGGTCCTCCCACTGGCGGGCGATGCCGCGCAGCACGTCCCAGTTGTGCTCCACCGACTGGTCGATGACGCGGCGCATGGCCGGCTCGGCCGACTCCCGCTGCGCGATGAGCCCCTTGATGTGGGAGGCCTCGAGGACGGCGTTGCGCAGCGCGCGCAGCGCACGGGAGGTGTCGTCCATCCCGAAGCCGTACTCGCTGCCCGTCGCCTCGTCGAACAGCGGGGTCAGCCGTGCCTCGATGAACGCGGTGATCCGCTCGAAGTGCTGCACGTCCATCGGGGGCTCCCTCTCCTGCCCGGGCCACCTCGTGTCCCCGGCGTCTTCTCCACTCGGCTGTTCCCGGTCATTATCCAGCAGCCCGGTGTGACCTCGTGCAACAGGATGGAGAAGGGCAAAACATCGGCTTCAGGCCATAGTTGCGCCGGGCGCGGACCTGCCCGGTGTCCGGCGCCGGAGCCACTTCGCCCACATCCGGTCAACAGCACCCGCCCCCGACCGGCCGGCCCCCGCGCCGCTTCCGCCCGCGGAAGCGTACGGCCGGATGACGAACCGCCGACGGGCAGTCGACTCCGGGAGGCCCGAGCGCCCGGGCCGGGCCCTCCGCCGGCGCCCCGCCCACCAGCGCGCGGACGCCCGCAGCCCGTGCGGAGCGGTGAGCTGACCCGCGCCCCGCACGGGCTTTCGTATACGAAACCGCCGGAAGATCGAACTCCAAATCGCCGGATCACCCCGGCGTTTTGCGGCGCGCACCTATGGCGGACACCCGCAGAGATTCGGCCAAGACCGTGAACCGGCCTCCCCGGGTGTGTCCTTGACGCCGTCGACAGGAGCGTCCCATGCTGATGCCGTCCGAAATTAGAGGACACATACCGTTGACATGAAAAAGGGGTGACAAAACATGAAGGTCAAGGTTGCCGAGAAGCAGGACACCGTTCGCACCACCACGCCTTACGTCGCCGGCTGAGGCGAATAAGCGAATACGGTGGGAGGTCCGTTCAACCGGGCCTCCCACCCCCTCCGGTGAGACAGATTCGGACACGGGAGAAATCCGGCATGACTGCTCCATTTCCGCGCGTGCGCCCCGCTTTCTTCGCAGAGCTCGACCAGGCAGCCAGCCGACTGGATTCCGGTGATCCCGAGGCCCCCGTATTCCTTCTGGTCACCTCACCGGACGGCAGCGGCAAGGCGGACACCGTGCGCGCCTGGCTCGACGCCGCGGCCGGCGGCCGGGCCGCCGGGCCCGTGGCGTCGGCGAGCGGGGACAAGCTCGCCCACGGCTATCTCGCCGGGCTGCAACCGCTGGTGGACCGCGCGCTGAGCACGGCGGAGGCCGACGCCCCGGACCTGGTCACCGCCGCCGAGCAGTCCCTCAAGCGCATCTTCCCGCACCGGGACTCCGCCGCCTACCGGGTGCCGAAGGACCTCACGGGCATCGCGAGCCGTGACGAACGGACCCGCTTCTACTTCCACGAGTACCAGGGCAAGCTGCTCAACGGCCTGTACGAGTTCCTCGACGCCTTCCTCGCCTCTCCGGGGCGGCCGCCGTACACCCTGGTCATCGACAACGCCGAGCGCCTGTCCCCCACGGTGGTGCAGTTCCTCGACATCGTCGCCCGCCGCAGGACGCTGTGCCGGCGCCTGACGATCGTGCTCCTGGTGGACGGCGAACCCGATGTCGCCCTCGCCGAGCACAGCGCGCGGGTCGCGCTGGGCCCGCTGTCCCGGGGCGAGGCCCGCGAGCTGATCGGGAGCTGGGGCTTCCCGGTCCCGGCGGCCAAGCGGCTCGACAGCCTGTGGCGGCTCTCGCAGGGCCGGCCGGCCCGGCTCTCGGCGCTCATGCGCTGCGCCGACGCGAAGGTGTCGCTGCCCGACTACCTGACCTTCGACACCCACCTCGACCTCTACCTGAGCCTGATGGGCGAGCGGGGCAGGTACGACCTGCTGGAGGGGTACGTCGCGGCCCACTGCGCGGACGACGATCCGGTCGCGGTGCGCAACTACGAGACGTACGACGCCGGAACGAAGGAGCGCCTGCACCGCGAGGTGCTCGGCGGCCTCGCCGGCACCCCCGAGGAGGTGTTCCACCCGGTCCACCACCTCGCCTTGGGCGACGCGTCCGACCGGGTCGTGGCACTGGCCCCGCTGTCGATCTCCCTCCAGGAGATCGGGCTCTACGACACCTGGTTCGACCTCTTCTCCCGCTTCTGGGCGGATCCGCAGCTGCGCACCCTCCCGGGCGGCGGCCAGACGCACAACCTGGTCTACCTGCGGATGTCCTTCGTCCTCTACTCCCTCGGGCTTGCCCACACCTCGATCCCCTATCTCGACACCTTC
The DNA here is from genome assembly GCF_018614075.1 of Streptomyces sp. ISL-94. GTDB lineage: Bacteria > Actinomycetota > Actinomycetes > Streptomycetales > Streptomycetaceae > Streptomyces. Next base: position 67,374 of record NZ_JAGGOZ010000069.1, read on the forward strand.
TACGGGCATTTCCCGCAAAGCCTCTACACGCCCACGGTGCTGTATTCGCAGAGCATGGCGCACGGCCGCTACCAGTCGCCCCCGGACCTCGTCACCGCCGAGCGATTCGCCCTGCTCAACCTGGAGAAGCTGGCCACCGAATTCCAGGACCACCCCAAGTACGAGTACATCAAGGTATTCGCCGAGAACGCCCTGGCCTATATCCGGGCACGGCAGGGACGGATGGACGAGGCGCTCACGCTCTGCACCGAAGGCATGGAGCGGATGCAGAAGATCTACGGCGATGAGAAATACGCGCTCCACCAGTCGATCCTCGTCTACAACACCGCCCAGATCTACGAAATGGTGAAGGACTTCCCGAAGGCGTACGAGACCTACCAGCGGACCATCGCGCTCGACCCGAACTACGGGGAATACGCCAACGACCTCGCCAACATGCTCCAGCGCACCGGCCGGTTCGAGGAGGCACTGGAATACTACGACCGGGCCATCGAGCTGTGCCCGCCCTATTACGAGGCGCATCTGAACCGCGCCCGGCTCCACGTGCAGCGGGGCGATGCGGCGGCGGCCGAGCGGGACTTCCGGCGCGTGGTGGAGCTCAAGCCGGGGGAGGCTCGGGCGCACGTGGGCCTCGGGGTGCTGCGGCTCAAGCAGGGGCGGCCCGCCGAGGCGCTTGCCAGCCTGGACGCGGCCGTCTACCACGATCCGGGGAACGCGCAGGCGTGGAGCAACCGGGGGCTGGCCCTCTCCGAGACCGGGCGCACCGCGGAAGCGGAGGAGAGCCTGCGCACGGCGGTGGCCCGCGATCCCAAGCTGACCGAGGCCTGGAACAACCTCGCCCACGTCCTCCACGCGAGTGGCCGGCCGCAGGAGTCGCTGACCTGCCTCGACCATGCGGTACGGCTCTCCGACGACCCGGACTACGCCTACAACCGCGCGGTGCTGCGGCTCGAACTGGCCGATCCGGACGGGGCGCGCGCCGACATCGAGCTGGCCGCCGAGCGCGGCGGCGACCCCGGGGAGCTGGCCGAGTTGCGCGCCCGGTTGACCGCGGATGCGACCTCGGGGCCCGCCACGGACTAGACAGGACGAGAGCGAGCCCCACCCGGATCGACGAGGAGCACCGCGTGCCACCCACCGAGCGCCGCGACACCCCCGAACACCGTTCCCTTCGCGCGCTGTTGTCGGCGTACGCGGTGAGCCAGTTCGGCAACTGGCTGTTCCGCACCGGGGTCGTCTACTACGCCTACAACCAGAACCACGGCTCCAACGCCCTGCTCACCACGGCGATCGTGCTGGTGTACCTGCCGATCCTGTTCGGTTCGCGGCTGCTGGCTCCGCTGGCCGACCGCCGGGACACGCGGCGCACGCTGATCGGGCTGGACATCCTGCGCGCCGCGGTGCTCGTGGTGCTGCTCGCCGCGGTCGGGGCCGGCCCCGGCGGCGGCTTCACCTCCGCGGCCACGATCGGCGTGATGGCCTTCCTCAGCCTGCTGACCCCCTTCTTCACCGCCTCGCAGACGGCCTACCTGCGCCGGGTGCTGCCGACCGAGCGGATCCCCTCGGCGCTCGCGGCGGTGGCGAAGGTGGACTGGTCGACCTTCATCCTGGGCACCGCGGCCGCGCCGCTGATGCTCCAGGTCTCCAATCTGCCGGTGCTGATCACCCTGGACATCGCCAGCTTCGTCGTCTCGGGGCTGCTGCTGGTACGGCTTGCCACCGCCCCCACCCCGGCGTCCGGCCGGACGGACGGCGCGAAAGACGGAGCGGGCAAGCGGCGGCTGACCGGGAGCAGCCGGTGGCTGCTGGCCAGCGTGTTCGCGCTGAACGCCGGCGCGGGGGTCATCAACGTCTACCCCAACGTCGTCGCCCGGGACTTCCTCGGCGGCGGCGCCACCTGGCTGAGCGTGATCAACCTCGCCAACGGCACCGGTGCGGTGATCGGCGCCACGCTGGCCGCCCGGCTGCGCGGCCGCCGGGGGCTGCGCCCCGGTGTGCTCGCCGCGCTGACCGTGGCCGTCTCCCTGGCGTGCATGACGCTGGTGACGACCGCGTGGGTGGCGGTACTCGCCAGCTCCGCCATGCTGCTGGCCGGCCAGGTGTTCGCGGTGGTCTTCCAGGCCCGGATCCTGGAGAACGAGCCGGTGGCGGTGGCCGGCCGGGTCTCCGGCCACTTCACGCTGGGGACCTTCGCCGGTGTGACGGTGAGCATCCTGCTGTTCATGGGATTCACCAGCCTCGGTTCGATGCGCGGTTCCTTCACCGTGCTGCTGCTCGTCGCGGCGGTCTCGGCGCTGGTCTCGGCGTGGATCGGCCAGGCCGCTTCCCGCAAGTACGGGGAGGCGGCCCCCGAGGCGAACGGCCAAGGCCCGGACGCGGAGGCCGCGGCGGAGGTGGAGGGCGCCGCCGCCCTGCTGGTGCGGCAGGCGGGCCGGGCCTTCGCCACCGGCGTGACCGTCGCGTCCACGGTGGCGTCCGGGGTCCCGCACGCGACCACGGTGAACTCCTTCGTGACCGTCTCCCTCGACCCGCCCCTCGTACTGATCTGCGTCGCGCACGGCTCGCACCTGGCCGCCCTGGTCACCGAGGGCTCCCCGCTGGGCGTCACGGTCCTGGCGGCCGACCAGCGGGAGACGGCCGCGCACTTCGCCCGGGCCGAACGCCCGGTGGGCGAGGCCCAGTTCGCGGGGCACGCCTGGCGTCCCGGCCCGGAGACCGGCGCCCCGCTGCTGTCGGGCGGCGCGGCATGGCTGGAAGGCCGGGTGCAGTCGGTCGTCCCCGCCGGGGACCATGCGATCGTCCTGGCCCGCGTCCTGGCGTTCACCCCGTCGGACGAGCCGGTGGCAGGCCCCCTGGTCTTCTACGGCGGCGGTTTCCACTCCCTCGGCCACGACGCCTCGGCCGCGCCGGGCGGACTCCAGAAAGCGGAGCAATGACCTCTCCCCACCGGCTTCCCGACCCGCACCCGCTCCCGCTCCCGCTTCCGCAGCCGCTCCCCTATCCCCCCGCGCCCCGCGAGCACCGGCAGGACAAGCTGCACGGGCACCTGGTCGAGGACCCGTACCGGTGGCTGGAGGACCCGCAGAGCGAAGGGACCCGCCAGTGGGCGGCGGCACAGCGGGAGCTGTGCGACCGCGTCCTGGGCGGCCTGCCCGGGCGCGCCGCGCTGCGCGGGCGCCTCACCGAACTGCTGGGCACCGGCAGCGTGAGCGCTCCCGTGTGGCGCGGCCGGCGGCAGTTCTTCACCCGCCGCCTGCCCGGTCAGGAGCGCGCCGTCCTGCTCACGGTGGAACCGGGCGGTGCGGAACGCGTCCTGCTCGATCCGATGCGGCTGGACCCGGCCGGCGACACCACCCTGGACGCGTGGCATCCGGATCAGGAGGGGAACCGGCTCGCGTACAAGATCTCCCGCGGCGGCACGGAGGAGTCACTCCTCCACGTGCTGGACGTCGCCACCGGCGTGCTCCTGGAGGGCCCCATCCCGCGCGCCCGGCACTCGGCCGTCGCCTGGCTCCCCGGCGGCTCGGCCTACTACTACGTCCGCCGTCTGCCCGAGCCCGAAGGGGAGGAGGACAGCGGCGGTCCGGGGCGGCGACGCGTCTATCTCCACCGGGTGGGCACCGACCCGGAGTCGGAGGACGTGGTGGTGTTCGGGGAGGGGCTCCCCGACTCCAACGACTACGGCATCCTGGTCAGCCGCGACGGCCGCTGGCTGAGCGTGGGGGCCTCCCGGGGCACCGAGAACCGCAGCGACCTGTGGCTCGGCGACCTGTCGGCCGGCACGCCCGAGGCGCCGCGGTTCCAGCCGGTCCAGGTGGGCGTGGACGCCGACACCGGCCTGTACATGTGGCGCGACGGCCGGGCGTACCTCTTCACCGACCGGGACGCGCCGCGCTCGCGGCTCTGTGTCGCCTCCCCCGCCGACCTGGAGTACGCGTCCTGGCGCGACCTGATACCGGAGGATCCGGAGGCGGTGCTGACCGACTTCGCCATCCTGGACGGTCCGGAGCTGGACCGGCCGCGCCTCCTGGCCGGCTGGACGCGGCACGCCGCGGGCGAGGTCACCGTCCACGACCTGGAGACCGGGGAGCGGCTCGGCACGGTGCCGACGCGGGGGGTCGGCTCGCTCGGGGGGCTGTACGAACGCCCGGAGGGCGGCCACGAGGCGTGGTTCTCGTACACCGACGGCACCTCGCCGGGGTCGGTCCTGCGGTACGACGCCCGCCACGGCACCACCGGCCTCTGGGCGTCCGCTCCGGGCATGGTGGCCGTCCCGAAGGTGAAGAGCTCGCAGATCGCCTACCGCTCCACCGACGGAACGACCGTACGCATGCTGCTGGTCGAACCGCTCCACCGGACCGGGCCGCGGCCCGCGATCCTCTTCGGGTACGGGGGCTTCGGCTCCTCCCAGGTCCCCGCCTACGACCCCTCGGTGCTGGCCTGGGTGGAGGCCGGCGGCGTCTACGCCGTGGCCCACCTGCGCGGCGGCGGCGAGGAGGGCGAGGAATGGCACCGGGCGGGGATGCGGGAGAACAAGCAGCAGGTGTTCGACGACTTCCACCGCGCGGCCGAGGCGCTGATCGCCGGCGGCTGGACCACGGCGGACCGGCTCGGGATCCACGGAGGCTCCAACGGGGGCCTGCTCGTGGGCGCCGCGCTGACCCAGCGGCCCGAGCTCTACCGGGCGGTGGTGTGCGAGGCGCCGCTGCTGGACATGGTCAGGTACGAGCGCTTCGGACTGGGGCGCCTGTGGTCCGCCGAGTACGGCTCGGCGCAGGACCCCGGGGAACTCGGCTGGCTGCTGGGCTATTCGCCCTACCACCACGTACGGGAGGCGGTGGAGTATCCGGCGGTGCTGTTCACGGTGTCGGAGAACGACGCGCGGGTCGATCCGATGCACGCCCGGAAGATGTGCGCCGCGCTCCAGCACGCCACCGGGGGCCGGGCACCGATCCTGCTGCGCAGTGAGGCGGAGGCCGGCCACAAGGGCCGCTCGACCTCGAGGGCCGCCGCCCTGGCCGCCGACACGCTCGCGTTCCTCGCCTGGCAGACCGGCCTGGCTCTGCCCTGATGACCACCGATCCACGAGGTTGATATGATTGACAAGACGGCCCCGGCCGGCCGCCCGGTCGTGGCGATCGTCGACGCCTACTCCAGTGCCCGGTGCCTGGCACCGCTCTTCCGGGAGCGGGGGTTCGACTGCGTGCACGTGCGGAGCGCCGCCATCGCCCCGCCCGCGTACGAACGCAGCTTCCGGCCGCAGGACTTCACCGCCGACATCGTGCACGGGGGCGATGCGGCGCAGACGGCCGCCGCCGTCGCCGGTCACGGGCCGGTGTGCCTGCTGCCCGGCATCGAGAGCGGGGTGGAACTGGCCGACGTACTGAGCGAGGCGCTGGGGCTGCGGACCAACGGAACGGCGCTGAGCACGGCCCGCCGGGACAAGTACCGCATGCTGGAGACGGTGCGGGAGGCCGGCGTGCCCGCCGTGGGGCAGATCCTGGCCACGGACCTCGGCACGCTGCTCGACTGGTACACCAAGGCCGACGGCCGGGTGGTGCTGAAGCCGGTCAAGAGCGCGGGCAACGACGGCATCCACTTCTGCGACGACGCCGGGCAGGTGCGGGCGGCCTTCGCCGCGCTGATCGGCACCGACAGCGCGCTGGGCGCCCGCAACCGGGCGGTGCTCGCCCAGGAGTACCTGGTCGGCGGCGAGTACATCGTGAACACGGTGAGCCTGGACGGCAGGCACCACGTCACGGACATCTGGCGGATGCACCACATCAGCGCCAACGGGGTTCGCGACCTGGGGGTCAGTGCCGTACTGCTGCCCCGCCACGGCGCCGACCAGGACGCGCTGGCCGCGTACACCTGCCGGGTCCTGGACGCGCTGGGGGTACGCAACGGGCCCGCGCACAGCGAGCTGAAGCTGACCCCGCAGGGGCCGCGGCTGATCGAGACGGCCGCCCGTGCGTGCGGCGCCGACCTGCACGTGCCGGTGAAGGCGGCGATCGGGGAGAGCCAGCTGGAATGGACGGTGGACGCCTACACGGACCCCGGCCGCTTCCTCGCCCGCTGGGACGAGGGCTACGAACTGGCGGGCCACGCCGGGCTCGTGAACATGGTCTCGCCCGCGGACGGCACGCTGCGCGACTATCCGAGGATGGCGGAGCTGCGCGGGCTCGACAGCTTCCACGACATCGCCCTGAACGTCCGCCCGGGCAGCCGGATCCACCGGTCGGTGGACGACTGGACCTATCCGATGCGCGTGTACCTCGTCCACGAGACGCCGAACACCGTCCTGCACGACATCCTGACCGCGCACTACCTGGACGGGGAGGGGTTCTACGACATCGTCTGACCTCGCCCGGCTCCCAACTCGCCCTCACAGCAGCCATTTTCCCGATGATCTACTTTTAGGGTCCGCTGTGAGGAAGGAATGGACAGGTGGACGAGAGTACCGGCCTGACCGAGCGCTTCGAAGAGCACCGCTCTCATCTGCGATCGGTGTCCTACCGCATGCTCGGCTCGCTCAGCGAGGCCGAAGACGCAGTACAGGAGGCGTGGCTGCGCCTCAACCGCTCCGACACCGGCGACGTCGAGAACCTCGGCGGATGGCTCACCACGGTGGTGTCGCGCATCTGCCTGAACATGCTGCGCTCCCGGGAGTCCCGGCGCGAGGACGCGATGGAGGCGTATCCCACCGAGCGAGTGGTCGGCCGTGAGGACACGGTCGACCCCGAACAGGAGGCGATCCTGGCCGACTCGGTGGGACTGGCGCTGCTGGTGTTGCTCGACAGGCTGGCGCCGGCGGAGCGGCTCGCGTTCGTGCTGCACGACCTGTTCGCCGTGCCCTTCGACGAGATCGCCCCGATGATCGAGCGGACCCCGGCCGCGACCCGCCAGCTCGCGAGCCGCGCCCGCCGCCGGGTCAAGGGCGCTCCCGCGGTGCCCGACGCCGATCTGACCCGTCAGCGGCGGGTGGTGGACGCCTTCCTGGCCGCCACCCGCGGCGGGAACTTCGACGCGCTGGTCGCGCTGCTCGATCCGGACGTGGCCCTGCGCGCCGACAAGGCGGTCGGACCCACCCCCGCGCCCCTCCTCATCAGCGGCGCCGTCACGGTGGCCCGGGGTGCGATGGCCGCCGTGCAGCGGGCACAGTCCACGCAGCCCGCGCTGGTCAACGGCACGGTCGGCCTGGCGATGGCCCCGCGGGGCCGGCTGTTCCTCGTGCTCGCCTTCACCCTCGAGGACGGTCTGATCACCGGGATCGACGTGATCGCGGAACCGGAGCGGCTGCGGGAGCTGGACCTCGCCGTGCTCGACGTCTGAGACCGACCCGGTCGCGTTGTTCGACGCCGGTCCCCACGGACCACGTCGAACACCGCGACAGCGGGGCCGAGTCAGGCCGGGCCGGGTCGAGTCGGGCCGGGCCGGGCCGGGCCGGGCGATCAAGGAGCGAGCACGTCCAGCTCCTCCAGGGCCCCCGCCGCGATCTGCCGGGTCAGCGCCTCGGCCCGGGCCGCGTCGCCCTCCCGTACGGCCTCCGCCACCCGGACGTGGAGGGTGACGGCCGCCGGGTCGGGATCGTGGAACATCACCGCGTGCTCGGTGCGGCCGGTCAGGACCTCGGCGACGACGTCCCCGAGGCGCGCGAACATCTCGTTGCCGGAGGCATTCAGGACGACGCGGTGGAAGGCGATGTCGTGCCGCAGGTAGCCGTCGAGCTGGTGGCCGCGCGAGGTGCGGACCATGCCGAGGGCCGCCTCGGTGAGCTCGGCGCACTGTTCGGGAGTGGCCAGGGTCGCCGCCAGCCCGGCCGCGACCGGCTCGATCGCCGAGCGCAGTACGGTCAGGGAGCGGAGCTGGCGGGGGCGGTCGGCGCCGGCCAGCCGCCAGCGGATGACGCGCGGATCGTAGACGTTCCACTCGTCGGTGGGGCGCACGGTGACACCGACCCGGCGGCGGGACTCGACGAGGTGCATCGACTCCAGTACGCGGACGACCTCGCGCACGACGGTGCGCGAGGCGTCGAAGCGCTCGGCGATCTCGTCGGTGCGCAGGACGCTGCCCGGCGGGTACTCCCCGGCCGTGATCGCGAGTCCGAGGGTGTCCAGCACCCGGGAGTGGAGCCCCTGGACCTGCCCCTGCCCTGGTCCAGGACTGCCGTCGGTGGTCATGGCGTAAGCGTACGGTGACGCCCGTGCGCGCAAAAGATGCGATGTTTTCGTCCCGCACTCTTGAATAAGTACTACTTAATGGGCTTCACTGCTGCCACACGAACCGATGTCGACGAGGACAGCGAGGTAGGCGTGAGCACCCAGCGCGTCATTGTGGTGATGGGCGTGGCCGGCACGGGCAAGACGACCGTGGGCCGGCTGCTCGCGGAGGCGCTGTCCCTTCCGTACGCGGAGGGCGACACCTTCCACCCTCCGGCCAACGTCGCCAAGATGTCGGCCGGCACCCCGCTCCAGGACGCGGACCGGTGGCCGTGGCTCGACGCCATGGGCGCGTGGATCCGCGAGCGGGCCGCCGCAGGCAGCGGCGGAGTCGTCGCGGCCTCCGCACTCAAGCGCGCCTACCGCGACCGGCTGCGCAGCGCCGCCCCGCAGGCGGTGTTCGTCCACCTCACCGGTGAGCGCCCGCTGATCGAGGAGCGGATGGCGGCCCGCACGGGCCACTTCATGCCCACCACTTTGCTGGACTCGCAGTTCGCCACGCTGGAGCCGCTCCAGGAGGACGAGCTCGGCGTCGCCGTCGACGTGTCCGGATCCCCGGAAGACATCACCGAACGGGCGCTGGCGGCTCTGAGCCGGCTCCGTACACCCGAGAACTAAGGAATCGTCACCGTGACCAGTCTCAGCGTCGAGACACTGGCAGCGGCCGGCGCCGGACCGATCACCTCGGCCGGGAACACCCAGCTGGGGATCGCCGTCCTCGCGGGCATCGCCGTCATCGTCCTGCTCATCACCCGCCTCAAATTGCACGCCTTCCTGGCCCTGACGGTCGGCTCGCTGGCCCTCGGCGTCTTCGCGGGGGCTCCCCTGGCCAAGACGATCTCCAGCTTCACCACCGGACTCGGCTCGACGGTCGCCGGCGTGGGCGTACTGATCGCCCTCGGCGCGATCCTCGGCAAGCTGCTGGCGGACTCGGGCGGCGCGGACGAGATCGTGGACACGATCCTCGCCCGGGCCAAGGGCCGCGCCATGCCGTGGGCCATGGTGCTGATCGCCTCCGTGATCGGGCTGCCGCTCTTCTTCGAGGTCGGCATCGTCCTGCTGATCCCCGTGGTGCTGCTGGTGGCCAAGCGGGGCAGCTACTCGCTGATGCGGATCGGCATTCCGGCACTGGCCGGCCTGTCCGTGATGCACGGGCTGATCCCGCCGCACCCCGGCCCCCTCGTCGCGATCGACGCGCTCCACGCGAACCTGGGCGTGACCCTCGCCCTCGGAGTGCTCGTCGCGATCCCGACCGTGATCATCGCCGGGCCGCTGTTCTCCCGGTACGCGGCGCGGTGGGTGGACATCCCGGCGCCCGAGAAGATGATTCCGCAGCGGCCGTCCGCGGAGCTGGAGCACCGGCCCCGGTTCGGCGCGACGGTCTTCACGGTGTTGCTGCCGGTGGGGCTGATGCTGGTCAAGGCCTTGGTGGACATCGTTGTCAACGATCCCGCCAACGCGGTGCAGCGCGTCACCGACGTCGCGGGCTCCCCGCTGATCGCGCTGCTCGCGGCGGTGCTGGTGGGCATGTTCACCCTCGGCCGGGCGGCCGGCTTCACCCGGGCCCGGCTCTCCACGACGGTGGAGAAGTCCCTCGCCCCGATCGCCGGCATCCTGCTGATCGTCGGCGCGGGCGGCGGCTTCAAGCAGACGCTGATCGACGCGGGCGTCGGCCGGATGATCCTGGACCTGTCGAAGGACTGGGCCATCCCGACCCTGCTGCTGGCCTGGCTGATCGCCGTCGCCATCCGGCTCGCCACGGGCTCGGCGACGGTGGCCACCATCTCGGCGGCCGGACTGGTGACCCCGCTCGCCGCGGGCATGTCCACCACCGAGACCGCCCTGCTGGTCCTCGCCATCGGCGCCGGCTCGCTGTTCTTCAGCCACGTCAACGACGCCGGGTTCTGGCTGGTCAAGGAGTACTTCGGGATGACCGTCGGGCAGACCCTGAAGACCTGGTCGGTGATGGAGACCATCATCTCGGTGGTGGGCCTGGGCTTCGTACTCCTGCTGTCGCTGGTCCTGTGACCGGTCCTCCAGCCGGTCCTCCAGCCGGCCCGGCAACCGACCGGGGGCGGCCGTCAGCGTTCGCCGAGCTGGGCGGCGGCCAGGGCGAAGCCGTTCGCCGCGGTGGCACAGCGGCCGGCGAGGACGTCGATCTCGGCGCGCAGGGCGCCGGCCTGGGGGTCCCGCCGGGCCGGCGCCATCTCCGTCGCCCGCAGGCGCACCGCGTGGGTGCGCAGCGCTGAGGCGTGCCGGCGCAGGCTGTCGACGGCGCGCGGGCGGGCGGCGGGCCGGAGCGGCGACCCGGAGAACCGGGCGCGAGCGCGGGCCGCGGGGCGGTGACCGGCGGGCGGGTCGGGCCGCGCCGGTCCTTCCAAGCCTTTCGTCCTCCCTGCGGAGTCCGCGAGCTCTCCGCTTACCCGGCTTGCCCGGCGTACTGCGAACCCTCCCTTGGAGCCGTCGCGCAGGCCCGGGCCGCGGTCGCAGAAGGCCCAGAAGGCAGCGCCCAGCCCGAGGAGCGGATCCGCGGGAAGGGCCCGGCCGGTGGCGACCTGCCAGCCGGCGTGGTCGTTGAAGGGGTTCGCGTCGGTCAGGGCGTCCCAGGCGAGGATGTCGGCGAAGGCGGGGGCCAGCAGCGTGAAGGCGTGCTCGGTGCCCCGCTCGCGCATGATGCCGCGGAACAGACGGGCGGCCTCGGCCTGCCGCCCTTCCCCGACGGCTGCGAGGACCGCCGCCGCACCGGGGTCTTCGAGGAGTTCGGGGCGGCTCGCTCCGATGGCCCGGATCCTGGCCCGGAGCCCGCAGACCGCGACGCTGATCGCGAGGCTCTCCCGGCCGGCGAGCAGCCCGGCGAGCCGGCCGGCCCGGGCCACACCCCGGCCGCGCGGGGCCCAGCCGAGGCCCTGCGGGTCGGTGAGGGTACGCAACAGGGTGCGCCAGCCGAGCCGGCGGCCGCCGCCCCGGGCGAGGGCCGCCGCAGGCAGGCGGGCGCCGAGGGCCAGGCCGGAGGCGTAGCGGGCGGCCTCGCCGACCGCGTCGGCGGCTTCGGCGAGTACGCGGCACAGGTCGTCGAGCAGGTCGACGTCCGCGTCGGCGGACGCGGCGGTAGCGGCGTCGGGCATGGGATCCTCGCGGGTTTCGGCAGGGGGTCGTCTCGGGCGGGGGGCGTGCCGGGCGGGCAGTGTCGGGTCCGGTCGGTTGGGGGGCCGGGTCACCGGCGGGTGAGCGTGAGCCGGATGCCGTTCGCATCGAGCGTGGCGGGCAGCGGTCCCACCGGGTCCAGGAGCGGCCGGATGACGCCGATCCGGTGGTCTTGCAGCACCTCCGCGCAGAACGCGGCCGTCACCAGCAGGCCGAGTTCGTCGCCCGGACAGCGGCCACCGCCGTGCCCGAAGGGCGCCATCCGGGTGTCGTGGTCGGCAGCCGGGTTCTTCCACCGGCCGGGCACGAAGACGTGCGCGGCCGGGACCCGTTCGGGGTCGCGCTGGTGGAACGCGGCGGGCAGCAGGACGGAGGTGCCGGCCGGGCAGCGCACACCGCGCCAGTCGGTCTCGGCGCGGGTGACGCGGAGCAGCTCGGGCACCACCGGGAAGAGCCGCAGGGATTCCCGTACGCAGGCGCGCAGCCGGGGCAGTTCGCCGCCCCCGGCCGCGCCGCCCGTGGCCGCTTCGGCAGCGGCCGCCTCCTGCTCGGCCGGGTGCGCGCCGAGCAGGAGGAGGGTGCGCAGCAGGGTGGCGGGGAGGGACTGCATGGCGAGCAGCCATTGGCGGGCCTGGCCGGCGGGGTCCGCGGCGTCCGCGCGCGCCACGAGGGTGCCGGCGTCGGCCCGGCCCGCGTACTCGCGAATGCGGGAGCCGGCGAGGTCGTACGGGGCGCCCTTGCGCCGTCCCGGCCCCGGCCCGTCGGGGCGCGACCGCTTGAGCCAGCCCGCCAGTTCCTCGTCCTCGGCGGCAGCGGCGCCGAGCACGATCCGCCGGGCGGCGCGGCCCACGGCGCGGTGGGCGCGGGCGATTTCCAGGGTGCCGGAGGCGGTCAGGTGCGGTGCCTCCTCGGCGACGGCCGCCAGGAC
>NZ_JAGGOZ010000070.1 GCF_018614075.1 Streptomyces sp. ISL-94
CGCTCTCGTACACCACGCCGTTAGGGAACCGCCCATGACCCACCCCTTTCGGACCCGTCGTTTCGTTCTGTTCGCCGCCTCGACCGCCATGGCCGCGGGAGGCGTACTGGTGCCCACGACCGCCTTCGCCGCCACCCCGGCGACACCGCACACCGTCACGGCGGACGGCGACGCCGGCAGCAAGGCCAACGTTGTGGACCGTCCCGGCAAGGGGGGCGACGGAAAGCGGGGCAACAAGCATCCCGGCAAGGGCGGCTCCCCTGACAGGGTGATCCCCCCGGACAGCGGCACGTGGCAGTGCGTCACCGCCCCGTGCGGTCCCCCCGGCGGCGGCGAGTTCACGACCCAGGAGCACGTCACGACGAACCCTGGCACGTGGCAGTGCGTCGCCGCCCCGTGCGGTCCCCCCGGCGGCGGCGAGTTCACGACCCAGGAGCACGTCACGACGAATCCGAACGACCCCAGCCTCATCCGCACGACCTGAGATCCAATGGATATGCCCCCCACCGTCCACGGTGGGGGGCACATCCGGTGCGGGCTCAGCCCGACGTCACTTCACGACCGACAGCGGCAGCAGTTTCTTGCCGGTCGGGCCGATCTGGATCTCGGTCTGCATCTGGGGGCAGACGCCGCAGTCGAAGCACGGGGTCCAGCGGCAGTCCTCGACCTCGGTCTCGTCGAGGGCGTCCTGCCAGTCCTCCCAGAGCCATTCCTTGTCGAGGCCGGAGTCCAGGTGGTCCCAGGGCAGGACCTCCTCGTAGGTGCGCTCGCGCGTCGTGTACCAGGCCACGTCCACGCCGTAGGCGGGCAGCGTCTTCTCCGCCGCCTCCATCCAGCGGTCGTAGCTGAAGTGCTCGCGCCAGCCGTCGAAGCGGCCGCCCGACTCGTACACGGCGCGGATGACGTCGCCGATGCGGCGGTCGCCGCGTGAGAGGAGGCCCTCGACGATGCCCGGCTTGCCGTCGTGGTAGCGGAAGCCGATGGAGCGGCCGTACTTCTTGTCGCCGCGGATCTTGTCGCGGAGCTTGCCCAGGCGGGCGTCCGTCTCCTCGGCGGACAGCTGCGGCGCCCACTGGAACGGGGTGTGCGGCTTCGGCACGAAACCGCCGATCGACACCGTGCAGCGGATGTCGTTCTGGCCGGAGACCTCACGGCCCTTGGCGATGACGTTGACCGCCATGTCGCCGATCTGGAGGACGTCCTCGTCGGTCTCGGTCGGCAGGCCGCACATGAAGTACAGCTTCACCTGGCGCCAGCCGTTGCCGTACGCGGTGGCGACGGTGCGGATCAGGTCCTCTTCCGAGACCATCTTGTTGATGACCTTGCGCATGCGCTCGGAGCCGCCCTCGGGGGCGAAGGTCAGACCGGAGCGGCGCCCGTTGCGGGTCAGCTCGTTGGCCAGGTCCACGTTGAAGGCGTCCACCCGGGTCGACGGCAGGGACAGGCCCACCTTGTCGTCCGTGTACCGGTCGGCGAGGCCTTTGGCGATGTCGGCGATCTCGGTGTGGTCCGCGGAGGACAGGGAGAGGAGGCCGACCTCCTCGAAGCCGGTCGCCTTGAGGCCGCGCTCGACCATCTCGCCGATGCCGGTGATGCTTCGCTCCCGCACGGGGCGCGTGATCATGCCGGCCTGGCAGAAACGGCAGCCGCGGGTGCAGCCGCGGAAGATCTCCACGGACATGCGCTCGTGGACGGTCTCGGCGAGCGGGACCAGGGGCTGCTTGGGGTACGGCCACTCGTCGAGGTCCATGACCGTGTGCTTGGACACGCGCCACGGCACGCCGGAGCGGTTCGGGACGACGCGGCCGATGCGGCCGTCCGGCAGGTACTCGACGTCGTAGAAGGCGGGGATGTAGATGTTGCCGGTCTTGGCGAGGCGCAGGAGGACCTCCTCGCGCCCGCCGGGGCGGCCCTCCGCCTTCCAGGCGCGGATGATCTCGGTCATGTCGAGGACGGCCTGCTCGCCGTCGCCGATGACCGCCGCGTCGATGAAGTTTGCGACCGGCTCCGGGTTGAAGGCCGCGTGGCCGCCCGCCAGGACGATCGGGTGGTCGACCGTGCGGTCCTTGGACTCCAGCGGGATGCCCGCGAGGTCCAGGGCTGTGAGCATGTTCGTGTAGCCCAGCTCCGTGGAGAAGGACAGGCCGAACACGTCGAAGGCCGACACGGGGCGGTGGCTGTCCACGGTGAACTGCGGGACCTTGTGCTCGCGCATGAGCGCTTCCAGGTCCGGCCACACCGAGTACGTGCGCTCCGCCAGCACGCCCTCGCGCTCGTTCAGCACCTCGTAAAGGATCATGACGCCCTGGTTGGGCAGCCCGACCTCGTACGCGTCCGGGTACATGAGCGCCCAGCGGACGTCGCACGCGTCCCAGTCCTTGACGGTGGAGTTCAGCTCACCACCGACGTACTGGATCGGCTTCTGGACGTGCGGAAGCAGGGCCTCGAGCTGTGGGAAGACCGACTCGGACATCACGCGACTTTCGTGAAGCGGGCAGGGGGCGACTCTCAAGCGTACCCCGCGGCTCAGCCGCCCCCGCCCGCATGATCAGCCGAGGGCGGCACGCAGCCCCGGGGCCGAAGCCCCGGCCCAGACGGCCGGGAGTTCACTCTCGAGCCGTTCGGCCAGGGCCTCCTCGCGGGCGTACAGGACGCCCCAGGTGAAGGCCGATTCGCCGGCGTCCGCCGCCTGGGCGGCGAGATCGAGCAGGGCGTCGCGGGCGACCACGCTGTCCTGGTGGTCGCCGAGCAGGCGCTGCACCGCCTTCACCGCCTTGGCCTGGCGTTTCGCCGGTTTGCCGAGGGCGGGTACGGCTGCTTCGGCGGCGTAGCGGGCCCGCTTGGCCGCCTTGCGGGCCTCGTGCAGGGCCAGGTCGCGCTCGTGCCCCGGGGGGAGTTCCAGTGCGTGTCCGACGCGGCCGGCGAGGCGCTCGTGGTCGCGGACGACGGCCTTGGGCAGGACGCTCTCCGCGGGACGGGAGGCGGGCTTCAGCAGCGGCGGGTCCGCGAGCAGGGCGTCGAGGGAGTCGAGGAGGGCGACGTGCCGGGCGCTGTCGAGGGCGGCCAGCGCGCGGCGCCGGGATCCGGTGCGGCGGTCGGCGTTCCAGGTGCGCAGCCGGCCGGGTACGGGGCCGAGGACCAGGGTGGAGGGCAGTTCCCCGAGGCGGGTGCGGATCCGCTCCAGCAGGACCTCCTGGTCGCGGTCGACGCCGAGTTCGGCGCCGAGCCATTTCAGTTCCTGGCCGAGGGGGTCGGTGGCGGCGCGGTCGAGGACCTTCCGGTACGTCTTGAGGGCGCTGCGCGTGCGCCGGACGGCGACCCGCATCTTGTGGACGGAGTCGGGAAGGTCGCGGCGGACCGCGGGGTCGAGGGCGACGAGGGTGTCGCGCTGCTCGCGCAGGTACGCGAGGACGTGCGCGCCCGCCGTGCCGTCCCCCGGACCGGGCGCGGGCCGGGCCGGGGGCGCGGCGCCGGTCTCGGCGAGGGCGCGGGCGAGCTTCGACGGGGCGTCGCAGACCCGCAGCCCGGCTTTGCGGAAGGTCTTCTCGACGGCGTCGAGGAGGGCCGGGTCGGTCCCGTCGGCGAGCTCGACCTCGACCTCGGTCCAGGCGGCGGTGGTCCCGGCGCGCTCGGCCAGGACGGTGTCGGTGGACAGCTCGGCGAGCAGCTCCCTGCCGGCGTCCAGCAGGTGGCTGACCTTGCGCGAGGAGAGGAGCCTGACCTGGGGTTCGAGGCCGGTGTCCCGGACGCGGGAGCGGACGAGGGCGGCGAGCGAGGGCGGGAGGGTGTCGCTGAGCGGGGCCCCGATCTCGTCGCGCACGCCCGGGGAGACGGGGAGTTTCAGGTGCCAGCCCGCGTCCGCGCCGCCGGTTCTGCGCCGCAGGGTGAGGCCGTCGGCCGCGAGCCGCTGGTCCGGGGTGTCGTAGTAGACGGCGTCGAGGTCGACGGTTCCCCGGTCGGAGACGGCCGCGATCGCGGCCGTCCCCGTCAGGTCCGGCACCTCGCGCCGGGCGGCCTCGGACTGCTTCTCGCCGCCCTGTGTGAACTCGAATTTCCGCTCGATCTCGCGTTTCGTGTCCGCCATGAATCGAAGGTAGTCCGGAACGGATCACGTCGGCAGGTTGAACACCGGATCAGGCCGACAAGGGGCGTTGCACCTTGATCGACTGCAACAGCCCGATGGCCACCCACACGGCGAACATCGACGAGCCCCCGTACGAGACGAAGGGCAGCGGAAGCCCGGCCACTGGCATGATCCCGAGGGTCATCCCGATGTTCTCGAAGGACTGGAAGGCGAACCAGGCGATGATCCCGGCGCACACGGTGGTCCCGTAGAGCTCGGTGGTCTCGCGGGCGATCATGCAGGCCCGCCACAGGATGATGCCCAGCAGCGCCAGGATCAGCCCGGCTCCGACGAAGCCCAGCTCCTCCCCCGCCACCGTGAAGACGAAGTCGGTCTGCTGCTCGGGCACGAACTGCCCGGTGGTCTGCGAGCCCTTGAAGAGCCCGGAGCCGGTCAGGCCGCCGGAGCCGATCGCGATGCGCGCCTGGTTGGTGTTGTATCCGACGCCCGCCGGGTCGAGTTCGGGGTTGGCGAAGGCGGCGAAGCGGTTGATCTGGTACTCGTCGAGGACGCCGAGCTGCCAGACCAGGATGGCCCCGGCGGCGCCCGAGCCGATCAGGCCGAGGACCCAGCGGTTGGAGGCGCCGGAGGCCAGCAGCACGCCGAGGACGATGACGACCATGACCATGACGGAGCCCAGGTCGGGCATCAGCATGACGATGCCCATCGGGGCGGCCGCCAGGCACAGCGCCTTGACGACCGTGCGGTGGTCGGGATGCGTGAGGTCGCCCGCGTCCACCCGGGTGGCCAGCAGCATCGCCATGACCAGGATGATCGTGATCTTCACGAACTCGGAGGGCTGGAGGGAGAATCCGCCGCCGATCACGATCCACGCGTGGGCGCCGTTGATGGTGGCGCCGAGCGGGGTGAGCACGGCGAGGATCAGTACGAGCGAGATCCCGTAGAGGACGGGCACCGCGCCGCGCAGGGTGCGGTGGCCGAGCCAGACGGTGCCGATCATCAGCACGAGGCCGATGCCGGTGTTCAGGGCGTGCCGCTCGAGGAAGTAGTACGGGTCCCCCTGGTTCAGCGAGGTCCTGTTGCGGGTCGCCGACCACACCAGCAGGGAGCCGAGGAAGGACAGGGCGAGCGCGGAGAGGAGTATCGGCCAGTCGAGCCGGCGCACGACGGAGTCGCGGGCGGTGAGCTTGGCCATCGCCCCGCGCTCGGGCGCGTACCGGGAGACGGAGAACTTGTTGGCGGTCTGCATGTCGTTCGGTCCTCGGTCCTCAGTCCTGGCGCGCGGGGGGCGGGGCGGGCGGCCCGGCGAGCACGGGCGGTTCCAGCTCCTCCGGGGACGGCGGTACGTACGGCCGGATCTCGGGGGAGTCGATGGAGCCGTCGGGGTAGATCTTGGGCAGTTTCGCCTCCGGTGCCGGCAGCAGGGCCTTCTTCAGGTCCTGCTTCCCGTCCATGCTCAGACCGTAGATGGCGTTGTAGAGGTTGCGGACGGCGGGGCCCGCGGCTCCGGAGCCGGTGCCGCCCTGGGAGATCGTCATGACGATCGTGAAGTCCTTGGTGTAGGTCGCCAGCCAGGACGTGGTCTGCTTGTCGTAGACCTGGGCGGTGCCGGTCTTGGCATGCATCGGAATCTTGTCCATCGGCCAGCCGCCGAACCGCCAGGCGGCGGTCCCGCCGGGCTCGACGACCATGCGCAGGCCCCTGTCGAGGTTGCTGATGGTCTGGGCGTCGATCGGCAGCCTGCCGTGCGCCCTGGGCTTGATCATCCCGACGCGCTTCCCGTCGGGACTGATCACGGCCTTGCCGACCGTGGGGTCGTAGAGGGTGCCCCCGTTGCTGATCGCGGAGTAGGCGGTGGCCATCTGGATGGGGGTGACGAGGACGTCGCCCTGCCCGATGGCGAAGTTGATGCTGTCGTAGGCCTTCAGCTGGTTGCCTTCGAGGCAGCTCTCATAGGCGATCTGCTCGACGTAGGTGCCGCCCTTCTTGCCCTGCTTGCACCAGGAGTCCTTGTTGGCTGCCCAGAAGCTCTGCTTCCACTTGCGGTCGGGGATGCGGCCGGTGACCTCGTTCGGCAGGTCGATGCCGGTCTCGGCGCCGAGTCCGAACTCCCGGGCGGTGCGGTAGAACCAGTCGTGGGCGTCCTTCTTGGGGCTGAGGCCGCCGTCGCGCTGCCACTCCTTGTGCCCGAGGGCGTAGAAGACGGTGTTGCAGGAGAACTTGAGGGCTTCGGCCAGGGTGATGGGGCCGTGCCCCTTGGACTCGAAGTTCGCGAAGCTCCGGCCGCCCATGTTGTAGGAAGCGCTGCAGTTGTACTTGCCGTCGAAGTCGTAGCCGGCCCGCACGGCCGCGCTCGCCGACACCACCTTGAAGATGGAGCCCGCGGGGGCCTGGCCCTGGATGGCCCGGTTGAGCAGCGGGTAGTTGGAGTTCTTGCTGGTGAGCGCGGCGTAGTCCTTGCCGGAGATGCCGCCGACCCAGGCATTGGGGTCGTAGTCGGGCTGGGAGGCCATCGCGACGACGCGGCCGGTCTTGGCCTCCATGACGACGACGGCACCCGAGTCGGCCTCGTACTTGCGGCCGGTGATGTTGTCGGTCTCCTGGCGGACCGTCTTCATCGCCTGCTGGAGCTCGTACTCGGCGACGGCCTGGACCCGGGCGTCGATGCTGGTGACCAGGGTGGACCCGGGCACGCCCGGGTCGGATTTGGTCTGGCCCATGACCCGGCCGAGGTTGTCGACCTCGTACGAGGTGACCTCCGCCTTGCCGCGCAACTGCTTGTCATACGTGCGTTCGATGCCGGAGCGGCCGACCTGATCCGAACGCAGGTGCGGGGAGTCGGTGTCCTTGGCCTTCTGGATCTCCTCGTCGGTGACCGGTGAGAGGTAGCCGAGGACCTGTGCGGTACGGGCCCCGCCGGGTGCCGGGTAGCGGCGGACGGCGGTGGGCTCCGCGGTGATGCCGGGGAAGTCCTCGGGGCGTTCGCGCAGTTGCAGCGCCTGCTGCGTGGTGGCTTCGAGGGTGACCGGAATCGGCTGGTACGGGGAGCCGTTCCAGCAGGGCTTGGGGGTCTCGGAGTCGCAGAGCCGGACCTTGTCCATGACGTCCTTGGGGCTCATGTCCAGGACGCCGGCGAGGCGGGTCATCACGGCCTTGCCCCGGTCCTTCATCCGCATCAGCTCGGTGCGGCTGGCGGAGACGACCAGGCGGGTCTCGTTGTCGGCGAGCGGAACCCCTCGGGCGTCGAGGATGGAGCCGCGCACGGCGGGCTGGACGACCCGCTGGACGTGGTTGCTCTTCGCCTCGTGGTAGTACTCCTCCCCGTTGCGGATCTGGAGGTACCAGAGGCGACCGCCGAGGGTGACCAGCATCGAGAGGACGAGTACCTGGATCATGACGAGCCGGATCTGCACCCGGGAGGTGCGGCCGGTTTCGGGAATGTTGGTCACGTCCGCTCCTCCTTCAGAGTTTCTTGACGCTCTTCACGCCCTTCACGGTCTTGACGCCCTTTATGCGGCCGGCCCGGTTCGCGCGGGAGCGCGCGGTCCTCAGGCGCAGGCCGCCGCGCTGGCTGCCGATGCGCAGGCCGGTGCCGCCGGCCAGCCAGCCGGAGGAGACGTCGGCGGCCTTCTTGGCGGGGCCGCCCCCGGCCTCGACGGCCATCGGGTCGTTCTCGGCGCGCCGGGCCAGGGCCATGATGAACGGCACGGTGAAGGGCGCGAGCAGCAGGTCGTAGAGGGTCGCGGTGAACAGCAGCCCGGTCAGGCCCACATGGCGGGCGGCGGTGTCGCCGACGAGGGCGCCCACGCTCGCGTAGAGCAGGGTGGAGCCGATCGCGGTGGCGACCACGGTGAGCATCGGGCCCCAGGCGGAGCGGAACCGCCCGTTGTCGGGGCGGACCAGGCCGGCCACGTAGCCGATGACGCACAGGACGAGCGCGTACCGCCCGGCGGCGTGGTCGGCGGGCGGGGCCAGGTCGGCGAGCAGCCCGGCGGCGAAGCCGATGAGCACGCCGCCGACCGGCCCGTACACGAGTGCGAGGGCGACGACGGTGAGCAGCAGCAGGTCCGGGACGGCGCCGGGCAGTTGGAGCCGGCCCAGGACGGTGACCTGGACGACGAGGGCGACCACGACGAGCGTGGTCGACAGCAGGATCCGGTTGAAGCGCATGGTCGGTCTGCTCCTACTCGTCGGCCGGCTTGCCGGGCACGCTGGCGGCCCCGGACGGGGTGACCGTGACGGTGACCGTCGGGATGGGCTTGGGGGCCTCGGGCTTGGGCGGCAGCACGGCGTCGCGCGGGTCCTCGCGCGGCGGCATCACCACGACGCCGACGATGTCCAGGCGGGAGAAGCCGACGAACGGGCGGACCCACACGGTGCGGGTCAGGTCGCCGCGCGAGGGGTCGACCTTGACCACCTCGCCGATCGGTACGCCCGGCACGAAGGGCTTGTTTCCGCGCGAGCCGAAGGTGACGAGCCGGTCGCCCGGGTTCACCTTGGCCTTGCCGTTGAGCATCTGGACGGACAGGGCGCGGTCGCCCTGTCCCGTGGCGAAGCCGAGTTCACCGGTCTTCTCCAGACGGGTGCCGACGGTGAAGTCGGGGTCGTTGGCAAGGACCACGGTGGCGGTGTCGGGGCCGACCGTGGAGACCCGGCCGACGAGTCCGTCCCCGTTGAGGACGGTCATGTCGCGTTCGATGCCGTCCTTGCTGCCGGCGTCGATGGTCACGGTCCAAGAGAAGCCCTGGGCCGCTCCTATGGCGATGACCTCGGCGCCCTTGATGCCGTACTGCCCGGCGCCGGCCCGCTTGAGCATCTCGTCGAGCTCGCGGATGCGGCTCTTGGTCTGGGCGTCGCTGCCCAGCTTGGCCTTCAGGGCCGCGTTCTCGCGCTCCAGCGTGGCGATGCGGTTGTGGCGCTCGCCGGAGTCCCTTACCGCCCCTATGGCGTTGGCGACCGGGTCGACCGCGGTCGACACGCCCTTCTCGACCGGCCCGAAGACCGCTGCGGCGGCCTGTCGGGCACCGTCGACCGGCGACTCCTCGCCCGCCCTGATGTCCACCGTGATCAACGCGAACGCGATGGCGATCAGAAGCACCAGGAGCAGCCGGCTTTCTCGTGTGTCCCTCACGTGCGGCGGCCGTGCCTTCCTCGTCGGAATTCTCTTTTGCCTGTATATCAACGATCCGCCGCACGGGCCCGGTAGCACCCGTACGGCGGATCCTTGTGTGTTGTCCTCCGGATGGAGGGATATCCGCCGGTCAGCGCCGGGGCTGGGCGTCGAGGACCTGCTGGAGCGCCTCGAACTCCTCGACGCACTTGCCGGAGCCGAGCGCCACGGAGTCGAGCGGGTCCTCGGCGATGTGGATCGGCATGCCCGTCTCTCGCCGCAGCCGCTCGTCCAAGCCGCGGAGCAGGGCGCCGCCGCCGGTCAGGACGATACCGCGGTCCATGATGTCGCCGGAGAGCTCCGGCGGGCACTTGTCGAGCGTGGTCTTGACCGCGTCGACGATGGCGTTGACGGGCTCCTCGATGGCCTTGCGCACCTCGGCGGCCGAGATGACGACCGTCTTGGGCAGGCCGGAGACCAGGTCCCGGCCGCGGATCTCGGTGTGCTCGTCCTTGTCGAGGTCGTACGCCGACCCGATGGTGATCTTGATCTGCTCGGCGGTCCGCTCACCGAGGAGGAGCGAGTACTCCTTCTTGATGTGCTGGATGATCGCGTTGTCGAGCTCGTCGCCGGCCACCCGGATGGACTGTGCCGTGACGATTCCGCCGAGGGAGATGACGGCGACCTCGGTGGTGCCGCCGCCGATGTCCACGACCATGTTGCCGGTGGCCTCGTGGACGGGCAGGCCCGCGCCGATGGCGGCGGCCATGGGCTCTTCGATGATGTGCACCCGACGGGCGCCGGCCTGCGTGGACGCCTCGATGACGGCGCGGCGCTCCACTCCGGTGATGCCGGAGGGTACGCAGACCACCACCCGCGGGCGGGCCAGGTAGCGGCGCTTGTGGATCTTGAGGATGAAGTACCGGAGCATCCGCTCGGTGATCTCGAAGTCGGCGATCACGCCGTCCTTGAGGGGCCGTACGGCGACGATGTTGCCGGGCGTGCGCCCGATCATCTTCTTCGCCTCGGAGCCGACCGCCAGAATGCCACCGGTGTTCGTGTTGATGGCGACCACGGACGGCTCGTTCAGGACGATCCCCCGGCCCCTCACGTACACCAGCGTGTTGGCGGTCCCGAGGTCGATCGCCATGTCACGGCCGATGAACGACATGTTGTTCCCCTTGTTCCCCATGAGGAGCGTCTGGCCTTCCAGTTGATAGCGGCTGCTGTCAGGTCGGCGAGGTGGGTGTGTGGGTGGAGGCCCCATCGTAGTGCCGCGAGTACCGGCACCGCGCGACGGGACTCCGGCAATCCCGCCGGAACGGATACCCGCCCCCTAGTGGTGACGACGTGTTCTGCCCAGGCGTTCCCGCTCCTGGCCGGAAATACCAGGGGGCGACCGAAATTACTTCGGTCGCCCCAGGTCGTGAGCGCTATTCGGCTGATGTCGCGTCAGGGAAGTGTGCCCGAAGTGTGCCCGAAGAGTGCTCAGAGAGCGGGGAAGAACAGCTTCAGCTCGCGCTCCGCGGACTCCTCGGAATCCGAGGCGTGGATCAGGTTCTCCCGGGTGACGGTGCCGAAGTCACCCCGGATGGAGCCGGGCGCCGCGGCGATCGGGTCAGTGGGTCCGGCCAGCTGGCGGACACCCTCGATCACACGTTCCCCTTCGACCACGAGGGCGACGACCGGGCCACTGGCCATGAAGCCCATGAGGGGCTCGTAGAAAGGCTTGCCCTTGTGCTCGCCGTAGTGCGTCTCCAGGGTCTCCTGGTCCAGCGTGCGCAGCTCCAGCGCGGGGATGGTCCAGCCGGCCTTCCGCTCGATGCGGCCGATGATCTCGCCCACCAGGCCGCGCCGGACGGCGTCGGGCTTCAGCAGGACGAGGGTGCGCTGGGTCATGGTGCGGCTCCTTGCGGCATACGGGTGCGGTGGGACGAATCTACAGGGCTGTTAGGGGAACCCGTCACGCAGCGTCAGGCGCGGCGGGTGTGCCCTGCGCCTCCTGCGCGGCCGCCCACCGGGCCTTGATCGTGTCGATCTTGCGGCCGTAGTGCACCGAGCACCACCACAGGGCGGCGAAGACCGCGCCGAGGAAGAACATCGTCGGGACGACGAACCCGCTCGCGATCAGGCCGATCTGCAGGGCCCAGCCCAGCTGGACCGCCCCGGGGCGCGAGAGCATCCCGCACAGCAGCACCGACAGCAGCATCGTGACCCCGCACACCGTCCAGACCTCCGCCTGGGTCAGGTCCGGGTCCTTCATGGCCACCAGGCCCGCGAAACCGATCACGAAGAACTCGCCGATCAGCGTGCTCGCACACAGCGTGCGCATCCTTCAGCCCCTCTTCAGCAGCAGGCGGGCCTCGCCCACCGTGATCACGGACCCGGTCACCAGGACCCCGGCCCCTCCGTACTCGGCCTCTTCCTCCGCCAGGGTGATCGCCGCCTCCAGGGCGTCGTCCAGCCGCGGCTCCACCTGCACCCGGTCCACGCCGAAGACCTCGACCGCGACGGCCGCCAGCTCGTCGGCGCCCATCGCCCGGTGGCTGGAGTTCTCCGTCACCACGACCTCCGCGAAGATCGGCTCGAAGGCCTCCAGCACCCCGCGGACGTCCTTGCCCTCGCTCGCGGCCACGACCCCGATCAGCCGGCTGAAGCCGAAGGACTCGGTGACCGCCTCCGCGGTGACCGCCGCGCCCGCCGGGTTGTGCGCCGCGTCCAGGACCACCGTCGGGCTGCGCCGCACGACCTCCATACGGCCCGGCGAGGTCACCGAGGCGAAGGCCCTGCGTACGGTCTCCACGTCCAGGACGCGCGCACGCTCCTGGCCGATCCCGAAGAAGGCCTCGACCGCCGCCAGCGCCACCGCCGCGTTGCGCGCCATGTGCGCGCCGTACAGCGGCAGGAAGATGCCGTCGTACTCCCCGCCCACTCCGCGCAGCGTCAGCTGCTGACCGCCGACCGCGACCTCGCGCGCGACCACGCCGAATTCCATGCCCTCGCGGGCCACCGTCGCGTCCGCCTCGACGGCCTTCTTCAGGAGTACCTGGGCCGCGTCCACCGGCTGCTGCGCCAGGATGACGGTCGCGCCCTGCTTGATGATGCCGCCCTTCTCCAGGGCGATCTCGCCGGGCGTGGAGCCGAGCCGGTCCGTGTGGTCCAGGCTGATCGGGGTGATCACCGCGACCGAGGCGTCGATGACGTTGGTCGCGTCCCAGCTGCCGCCCATGCCGACCTCGACCACGGCCGCGTCGACCGGGGCGTCCGCGAAGGCCGCGTACGCCATTGCGGTGAGCACCTCGAAGAACGACAGCCGGTATTCCTGGGAGGCGTCGACCATCTCCACGTACGGCTTGATGTCGTGGTACGTCTCGACGAACCGCTCGGCGCCGATCGGCGCCCCGTCGAGGCTGATCCGCTCGGTGATCGACTGCACGTGCGGGCTGGTGTAGCGGCCGGTGCGCAGCTCGAAGGCGTTCAGCAGGGCCTCGATCATGCGGGCCGTACTGGTCTTGCCGTTGGTGCCGGTGACGTGGATGGACGGGTACGCGCGCTGCGGCTCGCCCAGCAGGTCCATCAGCGCCGCGATCCGGGACACGGACGGCTCCAGCTTGGTCTCGCCCCAGCGGGTGGCGAGCTCCTGCTCCACCTCCAGCAGCGCCTTCGCCACCTCCGGGTCGGTGGGCCGGGCGGGTACCGGGTCGCCCTGCGGCGGTCCGGCCTGGGCGCGCAGGGTGCGGCTGCCGGCCTCGATCACCGCCAGGTCGGGGTCGCGGTCGGATTCTTCCGCCACGATCTGGTCGAACTCGTCGAAGCGGTCGTCGCTCTCGGGCTGCTGCTCACTCACAGGCCCAGTCTACGGACGAGGACCCGCCGGACTTTCGCCCCGGGCGTTTCGGGACCTTCGGCGGGCGGGGCGACCAGATCGTTATGCGGCCTTGCGGGCAGGAGACAGGGGAACAAATGCCGCAGGCCGGCACCAAAGGACAGCTTCCAGCCGCGACACAGACTCCGCCACCAGGTCGTGCCGGTAGGCGGCGATGCCCACCGCCGAGGCGCCGCCGCACCAGCAGCGTCGTACAGCCGGCGGCCGGCACGGCGGCGGCCGGCGGACCGTTGCCCTCCATCATCCGTGGTGAGGGCGACCGGATCAGCCCAGACCGCATGAAAAGTGACATAGGGCACTTCGGCTGTGTGACGGCGGCCCCCGCGCGGGGAAGGCATACGGGGAAGACCCCCACATCGACCGACGGTGTGGGGGCCTTCACTCGCTGACTGGCGGCTACGCCGGCGGCAGTGTTTCCAGCTGCGCCTGGATCCGGGCGATGTCCGCCTCTGCCTTGGCGAGCCGGCCCTTGATCTTGTCCACGACGTTGTCGGGGGCCTTGGCGATGAACGCCTCGTTGCCGAGCTTCGCCTCCGCCTGCTGCTTCTCCTTCTCGGCGGCGCCGAGGTCCTTGGTCAGGCGCTTGCGCTCGGCGGCCACGTCGATGGTGCCCGACAGGTCGAGCGCGACGGTCGCGCCGGCCACCGGCAGGGTGGCGGTGGCGCTGAAGCCCTCGCCCTCCGGCTGGAGGCGCAGCAGCTGGCGGATGGCGGCCTCGTGCGCGGCCAGCGCGGTCCCGCCGAGGTCCAGGCGGGCAGGAACCTTCTGGCCCGGCTGCAGCCCCTGGTCGGCGCGGAAGCGGCGGACCTCGGTGACGACGGCCTGGAGGTTCCCGATCTCGGCCTCGGCGGCCTCGTCGCGGAAGCCGCTGTCCGTGGGCCACTCGGCGATCACGATCGACTCGCGGCCAGTCAGGGTGGTCCACAGGGTCTCGGTGACGAACGGGACCACCGGGTGCAGCAGGCGCAGCGTGGTGTCCAGAACCTCGCCGAGAATCCGGCCCGAGACCTTGGCGCCCTCGCCCCCTGCGAAGAACGTCGTCTTCGACAGCTCGACGTACCAGTCGAAGACCTCGTCCCACGCGAAGTGGTAGAGGGATTCCGACAGCTTCGAGAACTGGTAGTCCTCGTAGAACGCGTCGACCTCGGCCACGGTCTTGTTGAGCCGCGACAGGATCCAGCGGTCGGTCGCCGACATCTGCTCGGGCGCCGGCAGCTCGCCCTCGATCGTGGCGCCGTTCATCAGCGCGAAGCGCGTGGCGTTCCAGATCTTGTTGGCGAAGTTGCGGGACGCCTGGACCCAGTCCTCGCCGATCGGAACGTCGACGCCCGGGTTGGCGCCGCGCGCCAGGGTGAAGCGGACGGCATCGGAGCCGTACTTGTCCATCCAGTCCAGCGGGTTGACGGCGTTTCCGAAGGACTTCGACATCTTCTTGCCGCGCTCGTCGCGGACCATGCCGTGCAGGGCGATGGTGTGGAACGGCGGGGTGCCGTCCATCGCGTACAGGCCGAACATCATCATCCGGGCGACCCAGAAGAAGAGGATGTCGTAGCCGGTGACCAGGACGGAGTTCGGGTAGAACTTCGCCAGGCTCTCGGTCTGCTGCGGCCAGCCGAGCGTGGAGAACGGCCACAGGCCGGAGGAGAACCAGGTGTCCAGGACGTCGGTGTCCTGGGTCCAGCCCTCACCCGTCGGCGGCTGCTCGTCGGGTCCGACGCAGACGACCTCGCCGTTCGGGCCGTACCAGACCGGGATGCGGTGGCCCCACCAGAGCTGGCGCGAGATGCACCAGTCGTGGAGGTTGTCGACCCAGTCGAAGTACCGCTTCTCCATCTCCTGCGGGTGGATCTTGACCTTGCCGTCGCGGACCGCGTCACCGGCGGCCTTGGCGAGCGGGCCGACCTTGACCCACCACTGCATGGACAGGCGCGGCTCGATGGTGGTCTTGCAGCGCGAGCAGTGACCGACGGAGTGCGTGTACGGGCGCTTCTCAGCGACGATCCGGCCCTCGGCGCGCAGCGCGGCGACGATGGCGGAGCGGGCCTCCAGCCGGTCCAGGCCC
Source organism: Streptomyces sp. ISL-94 (assembly GCF_018614075.1). Classification (GTDB taxonomy): domain Bacteria; phylum Actinomycetota; class Actinomycetes; order Streptomycetales; family Streptomycetaceae; genus Streptomyces. The sequence goes on from NZ_JAGGOZ010000070.1 coordinate 15,143, forward strand.
TGGAAGGGGCCGTGGGCCGTGATGATGGCGTGCTCGTCCATGACGGCGAGGTTCGGCAGGCCGTGGCGCTGGCCGATCTCGAAGTCGTTCGGGTCGTGCGCCGGGGTCACCTTGACGGCGCCGGTGCCGAACTCGGGGTCGACGTGCTCGTCGGCGACGACCGGGATCCGGCGGCCGGTGAGCGGCAGCTCGATCTCGGTGCCGACCAGGTGCCTGTAGCGCTCGTCCTCCGGGTGGACGGCGACGGCGGTGTCGCCGAGCATCGTCTCGGCGCGGGTGGTGGCGACGACGATGGAGGCGTCACCCTCGCCGTAGCGGATCGAGACGAGCTCGCCCTCGTCGTCCTGGTACTCGACCTCGATGTCGGAGATCGCGGTCAGGCAGCGCGGGCACCAGTTGATGATCCGCTCGGCGCGGTAGATCAGCTCGTCGTCGTAGAGCTTCTTGAAGATCGTCTGGACTGCCTCGGACAGGCCCTCGTCCATGGTGAAGCGCTCACGGGACCAGTCGACGCCGTCGCCGAGGCGGCGCATCTGACCGGAGATCTGACCGCCGGACTCGCCCTTCCACTGCCAGACGCGCTCGACGAAGGCCTCACGGCCGAGGTCGTGGCGGGACTTGCCCTCCTTGGCGAGCTCGCGCTCGACGACGTTCTGGGTGGCGATACCGGCGTGGTCCATGCCGGGCTGCCACAGGGTCTCGAAGCCCTGCATGCGCTTGCGGCGGGTGAGGGCGTCGATCAGCGTGTGTTCGAAGGCGTGCCCCAGGTGGAGCGAGCCCGTGACGTTCGGCGGCGGGATGACGATGGTGTACGCAGGCTTCTCGCTCTTCGCGTCGGCCTCGAAATACCCACGCTCTACCCAGCGCTCGTAGAGCTTCCCCTCTACCTCGGCCGGCGCGTACTGGGTCGGCAGTTCGGAGTTGGGGCTGCTGGGTGTCTGCGTGTTCTCGGTCACGAGCCACAGGATAAGGGCGGCCCCACCTCCGTTACGAATCCATACCGCACAGCGGCCGCCCGTTGCGGGCGGCGGTGGAGGTCCCCGCGTCGTAGTTCCGTAACGCCTGGGACCCCGGCGCGCCTTCATCGCCGCGCTTCCGACAGGATGTGAGCAACGTAAGAGATTCCTAAAGGGGGACGCAGAGATGAGCTACAACCAGCCGGGGCCGTACGGCCAGCAGCCGCAGCAGCCGGGACCGTACGGGCAGCAGCCCCCGCCGCCTCCCGGCCCCTACGGCCAGCCCGCGCCCCAGCCCGGGTACGGATACCCGCAGCAGCCGGGCGTGCCGCCGCAGGGGTACCCGCAGCAGCCCCAGCAGCCGGGCTACGGCTACCAGCAGCCTCCGTACGGCGGGATGCCCCCGCAGCAGCCGAAGAAGTCCAAGGCCGGTGTGATCATCGCCGTGGTCGTCGCGGTCGCGCTGATCGCGGGCGGCGGCTGGTACTTCCTGAAGGGCGGCGGCGCCGGCGGCGTGGTCTCCGCGGACACCAAGGGTTACAAGCTGGTCGCCCCGCAGACGGTGGACGCCTTCACGAAGGACCCGAAGTACACGCAGGAGGAGTTCACCGACGAGGACAAGAAGGAGGCCGAGGCGGCGGGCGTCAAGAACCCCACCCAGGTGGGCATGGACTACGTGTCCGGCGACCCGAGCAACCCGCTGTCGGCCAAGGCGATCAACTTCCAGGGTGTCTACGGCGAGATCGCCGACCCCGAGAAGGCCGTGGACGCGTACTTCGCGATGGCCAAGATGAAGGCCGGCAAGGACGACAAGGACGGGACGGCCGAGCTCATCGGCAGCCCCAAGACGATCACCCCTGCCGGCTTCAAGGGCGCTGTGCTGAAGTGCCAGGAGGCCAAGTTCGTCTCGAAGGACACCAAGTCCAAGGGCCCCAAGGAGTTCACGATGCCGATCTGCATCTGGGGTGACTACAGCACCATGAGCATGGTCACGGCCCTGGACGTCTCCGCCATCCTCGGCGGCAGCAAGGGCTACACGCTGGAGCAGACCGCGGACTTCGCCGGCAAGCTCTACAACACCGCCCGTGTGAAGAAGTAGAAGAAGTCGAAGAAGTAGCGCGAGCAGAAGAAGCGAGCGCGGCGGAACACATGCAGAAGGGGCGCCCCCGACGGGGGCGCCCCTTCTGCATGGTGCCTGCGGCTACGCCGACTTCTCCTGCGGGCCCTGGTCCTTCGGGACGATCCGGGGGACCAGCGTCGGGTTGACGTTGGAGCGGACGACGTCCGAGGTGATGACCACGCGGGCCACGTCCTTGCGGGACGGGACCTCGTACATCACCGACATCAGGACCTCTTCCATGATGGCGCGCAGGCCGCGCGCGCCCGTCTGGCGCAGGATCGCCTGGTCCGCGATGGCTTCCAGCGCCTCGCGCTCGAAGTCCAGTTCCACGCCGTCGAGTTCGAACAGCCGCTGGTACTGCTTCACCAGGGCGTTACGCGGCTCGATGAGGATCTGGAGCAGAGCCTCGCGGTCCAGGTTGTGCACGGAGGTCAGGACGGGGAGGCGGCCGATGAACTCGGGGATCATCCCGAACTTCACCAGGTCCTCCGGCATGACCTCGTGGAACTGGTCGCTCGCCTCGATCTCCCGCTTCGAGCGGATCGTCGCCCCGAAGCCGATGCCCTTGGCGCCCGCACGCGACTCGATGATCTTCTCCAGGCCGGCGAAGGCGCCGCCCACGATGAAGAGCACGTTCGTCGTGTCGATCTGGATGAACTCCTGGTGCGGGTGCTTGCGGCCGCCCTGCGGCGGGACCGAGGCGGTCGTGCCTTCCAGGATCTTCAGGAGGGCCTGCTGAACGCCCTCGCCGCTCACGTCGCGCGTGATCGACGGGTTCTCGCTCTTGCGGGCCACCTTGTCGATCTCGTCGATGTAGATGATCCCGGTCTCGGCCTTCTTCACGTCGTAGTCGGCGGCCTGGATCAGCTTGAGCAGGATGTTCTCGACGTCCTCGCCGACGTACCCCGCCTCCGTCAGCGCCGTCGCGTCGGCGATGGCGAACGGGACGTTCAGCATGCGCGCGAGTGTCTGCGCGAGGAGGGTCTTGCCGGAGCCCGTGGGGCCCAGCAGCAGGATGTTGGACTTCGCGAGCTCGATCGCGTCCTCGCGGCCCTGCGCGCCGCCGTTCTCGCCGGCCTGGACCCGCTTGTAGTGGTTGTACACCGCTACCGAGAGCGCCTTCTTCGCCGGCTCCTGGCCGACGACGTAGCTCTCCAGGAACTCGTAGATCTCGCGGGGCTTGGGGAGTTCCTCCCACCGGACCTCGGAGGTCTCCGCGAGTTCCTCTTCGATGATCTCGTTGCAGAGGTCGATGCACTCGTCGCAGATGTACACACCGGGTCCTGCGATGAGCTTCTTCACCTGCTTCTGGCTCTTTCCGCAGAACGAGCACTTGAGCAGGTCGCCGCCGTCACCGATGCGTGCCACGAGGTGCTTCCCCTTCGCCTGGGAGACGCCTGGTTCAGCGCTCCTGGTGCCTCATATCCGACGGTACCTTGCCGGGGGCCCCGTGCGGGGCCCCCTTGACGTGGTTCACACCGCCGAATCCGGCAGCGTGTGCACGCCAACTGGCGGCAAGGATCAGGTGTTGCTGCTCTTGCGGGTGGAGATGATCTGGTCGATCAGCCCGTACGCGAGAGCGTCCTCGGCAGTGAGGATCTTGTCGCGCTCGATGTCGTCGCGGATCTTCTCGATCGGCGTGGTCGAGTGCTTGGCCAGCATGGTCTCCAGCTGGTCGCGCATGCGCAGGATTTCGTTGGCCGCGATCTCCAGGTCGGAGAGCTGCTCTCGGCCGGTGCCGCCGGAGGGCTGGTGGATCAGCACGCGGGCGTTCGGCAGCGCCATGCGCTTGCCCGGGGTGCCGGCGGCGAGCAGGACCGCGGCGGCGGAGGCCGCCTGGCCCATGCAGACCGTCTGGATGTCCGGCTTCACGAACTGCATCGTGTCGTAGATCGCCGTCAGCGCGGTGAAGGAGCCGCCGGGGCTGTTGATGTAGATCGAGATGTCGCGGTCCGGGTCCATGGACTCCAGGCACAGCAGCTGCGCCATGACGTCGTTGGCGGAGGCGTCGTCGATCTGCACGCCGAGGAAGATCACGCGCTCCTCGAAGAGCTTCGCGTACGGGTCGTACTCGCGCACGCCCTGCGAGGTGCGCTCGACGAAGCGCGGGATGACGTAGCGGTTGTCCACCTGGGGGCCGGTGTAGAGGCCGCTCGTGGGAGAAAGGTTGTTCATGTACATCTGGGTGTTCACCATCCTGGTGGCGTTCTGCGGGCTGAGGCTTGCCTGGTACGGGCTGGCGTACGGGACCTCGTACGGGGTCCCGCGCGCCGGGGCCGGGATCAGGCCCCGGTGCCGCCGCCGCCCGGGACCAGGGACGCAGCGGAGATGATCTCGTCGATGAGGCCGTAGTCCTTGGCCTCCTCCGCCGTGAACCAGCGGTCGCGGTCGCCGTCGCGGATGATCGCCTCCACCGTCTGGCCGGAGTGGTGCGCGGTGATCTCAGCCATGCGCTGCTTCGTACGCAGCAGGTACTGGGCCTGGATCTTGATGTCCGAGGCGGTGCCACCGATGCCGGCGGAACCCTGGTGCATCAGGATGTCGGTGTTCGGGAGCGCGAAGCGCTTGCCCGCGCTGCCACCGGTGAGCAGGAACTGGCCCATGGAGGCCGCCATGCCCATGCCGATGGTGACGACGTCGTTCTTGATGTACTGCATGGTGTCGTAGACCGCCATGCCCGCCGTCACGGAGCCACCGGGGCTGTTGATGTACAGGTAGATGTCCTTGTCCGGCTCGGCGGCCAGGAGCAGGAGCTGCGCCGTGATCTTGTTCGCGATGTCGTCGTCGACCGGCTGGCCGAGGAAGATGATGCGCTCGCCGAGCAGCCGGTTGTAGACATGGTCGCCGAGGCCGCCACCGATGGACGGCTCACCCGCGGCGTAAGGCATCAGATTCGTCACGTATCCACCTGCTCGTCTCCGACGGCCATGTGCCGTCTCAGCGTCTCGTTCTGGGGCGCACCGGGCCGGTGCGGACATGTCCGCCGGCGTCCGGGTAGTGCAGAGCCCTCGTATTCATGGACCCTAACGCGCAGGTCGGACAACGCCATCCCGGTTCCCGAACTGTTCGCTGGGAGCGCAAGGTCCGGGGGCCTTCCGGACCCTGTGCCGGAGGGCCCGGACGCGACTGCGTCCGGGCCCTCCGGGGCACTGCTCGGGTACTGCTCAGCGGGCTGCGCCCGGGGTGTTACTCGGCCTCGTCGCCCTTGGCCTCGTCGTCACCCTCGGCGGCGGCCTCGACCGCCTCGCCGGCCTGCTCCTCGTCCTCGTCCTCGTCCGAGAGGTCGACGACGTTGCCGTTGGTGTCGGTGACCTTGGCGGCCTCGACGACGACCGCGAGGGCCTTGCCGCGGGCGACCTCGCCGACCAGCATCGGAACCTGGCCGCCCTCGACGACCGCCTGGGCGAACTGGTCGGGGGACATGCCGGAGGAGGCGGCGCGGCGCATGAGGTGCTCGGTGAGCTCCTCCTGGTTGACGCCCAGCTTCTCCTTGTTGACCAGCGCGTCGAGGACGAACTGGGTCTTGATGCCCTTGACGGCCTGCTCGGAGGTCTCGGCGTCGAACTCCTCGACCGTCTTGCCCTGGAACTCCAGGTACTTCTCGATGGTCAGACCCATCTGGCCGAGCTGGTGGTGCTCGAGGTTGTGCTTGCGGGTCTGGACCTCGTCCTCGAGCAGCTTCTCGGGGATCGGGACCTCGACGAGCTCCAGCAGCTTCTCCAGGACGCGCTCCTGGGCCTGCGTGGCCTGGTCGTACTGCTTCATGTTCTCGAGGCGCTTGCGGCTGTCGGCCTTGAGCTCTTCGAGGGTGTCGAACTCGCTCGCCATCTGCGCGAACTCGTCGTCCAGCTCGGGAAGCTCACGGGCGGAGACCTTGGTGACCTTGACGGTGACCTCGGCGTCCTGGCCATCGGCGGAGCCGCCCTTCAGCTGGGAGGTGAAGGTGGCCTCGCCACCGGCCTCCAGGCCCTTGACGGCCTCGTCGATGCCCTCGAGGAGCTCGCCCGAGCCGATGGTGTAGGACACGTCGGAAGCGACGCCGTCCTCCAGCACCTCGCCGTCGACCTTGGCCTCGAGGTCGATGGTGACGACGTCGCCGTCCTGGGCGGCGCGCTCGACGTCCTTGGTGGACGCGAAGCGGCCGCGCAGCTGCTCGACCGACTTCTCGACGTCCTCGTCGGAGACCTCGATGGCGTCGACCTCGACCTCGATGCCGGAGTAGTCCGGGATCTCGATCTCGGGGCGCACGTCGACCTCGGCGGTGAAGGCCAGCACCTCGCCGTCCTTCAGCTCCGTGACGTCGACCTCGGGCTGGCCCAGCGGGTTCAGGTCGGCCTCGTTGACCGCCTCGGTGTAGAACTTCGGGAGGGCGTCGTTGACGGCCTCCTCCAGCACCGCACCGCGGCCGAAGCGCTGGTCGATGACGCGGGCCGGGATCTTGCCCTTGCGGAAGCCCTTCACCGTGACCTGCTGGTTGATCTTCTTGTAGGCCGCGTCGAGGCTGTCCTTGAGCTCCTCGAAGGGCACCTCAACAGTGAGCCGAACCCGAGTCGGGTTCAGGGTCTCCACGGCGCTCTTCACGGTTCGGTCTCCTTGTGGCTGACTTGGGGGTTCTGCCGTCACGCTGCGATTCAGCGGTTCAGCGGACTTCGGCCCGGTACATCAGACACACGGGCACGCAGCTTGCATAGTAACCGCAAGCGGCAATCAGCCCACAACGCGATCTTGTGGGGACCCTCGATGGAGCGTGAAAGGGGACACTGCTGGTGGTGGTGGTCGGGGTGGCCGGATTCGAACCGACGACCTTCCGCTCCCAAAGCGGACGCGCTACCAAGCTGCGCCACACCCCGTCGGTGCGACACGTAGGGTACATGCCCGGAGACCCTCCGACGCGCGGGGTTTCCGAGTTTCCCGACGGGCTTCCCCGGCAGATCCGCGCCGGCGACACGAAAGCGGTGTGCGCTCCCCCGGCGCGACCCGCTAGGATGCTGTCCGTCGCCGCGGTTCCCGGACATGCGGCGCGCACGTTGCGGGCGTAGCTCAATGGTAGAGCCCTAGTCTTCCAAACTAGCTACGCGGGTTCGATTCCCGTCGCCCGCTCTGAACGACGAAGGGCCAGGTCAGAGGAGCTTTCCTCCACCTGGCCCTCAGTCGTTCCCGGGGCCTGTGGGCAGGGCGCCGCGCATCCCGGCCGCGCACCTCTAGAGCTTGATGTTCGCGATCATCGTCGCGAGGGAGTTGAGGAATCGGTTCACGTCGTCCGCGATGGAGCTGGACGCCAGGAAGAATCCGAAGAGGGCCGCGACGATGGCAGGGCCCGCCTTGATGTGGTTGCCGCGGATCAGCACCACCAGGATGACCGCCAACAGAACCACCACTGACAGCGAAATGGCCACTACTGATCACACCTTCAGTCGTCCCCTGGTCGGCCCGGGGCGCGCGGCCGCGCACACCCCCACATGGACCATCCTCCCACCAACCGGCCCCGGCTATCCGCTCCGTGACGAATCACCATCGATCCGTTTCCGCCAACCACACGCGCGCAGGGCATATTTCGGGCATCAGGGGCGGACTCACGGGGTGGTGAGGCCGAGCAGGGAGCGGACATACGCGTACTTTGCGGACAGTCTGTCGCGCGTGGGGCCGTCCAGTACGGAGAGGCGTACGGGGTCCGCGTTGTGCGCCAGGTCGGCTTCCTTGACGAGCAGGGCGCCGGGAGTGGCGAGGATGCGGGCCGTGTACTGCTCGACCGGTTCGCCGGGGCGTTTGGTGACCGCGAGGACCATGTCCTTGACGGTCTGCGGGAGGGCGGCGGAATCCAGCCAGGTCAGGCTGAGGGCCTCGTCCTCGATGGCGTCGTGGAGCCAGGCCGCCGCCTGCTGTTCCGGGCTGCCGCCGCGCGCGCGGACGCCTTCGGCCACGGCCGCCAGGTGCTCGGCGTAGGGTCGGCCGGCCTTGTCCGTCTGGCCCTCGTGCGCGGTGCGCGCCAAGGCCTCGACCTCGATGAGGGTCAGGGGACGGCTCGTCATGCGATCTCCCTTGCTGCTGCGCCGAGGGCCTCCGCGGCCCGGCGTACATCCGCCTGCGTGGTGCGCCAGTTGGAGAACGCGGCGCGCAGGGCCGGGGTTCCCGCGTAGACGGTCGGGGTGACGAAGACCTCGGCGCCGACGGCCTCCCGGAGGGCTGCCAGACGGGCGGGGGCGGGGTCCTCGGCGAGGGTGAAGCAGACCACGTTGAGGCGGACGGGGGCGAGGAGGCGGAATCGCGGGTCCCCGGAGAGCCGCTCGCCGAGCGCGCGGGCGCAGGCGATGTCGCGCTCGACGATCTCGCGGTGGCCCTGGCGGCCGTACGCCCGGAGTGTGAACCAGGCGGCGAGGGCGCGCAGCCGGTGGGAGTTCTCGGGGGTGAGGTGGACGAGGTCGGGGTGGTCGCCGAGGGGGCCGAGGTAGGCGGCGGCGTTCTGGAAGACGCGGGCTTGGAGGTCACGGCGGCGGGTGAACTGGACGGCGCTGTCGTAGGGGACGTTCAGCCATTTGTGGAGGTCGACGCAGAGGGAATCGGAGGCGTCGATGCCGTCGGCGAGGTGGGCGTGGTCCGGGGAGAGGGCGGCGAAGGCGCCGAAGGCGGCGTCGGTGTGCAGCCAGAAATCGTGGCGGTCGCGGAGGGCGGCGATGGCCGGGAGGTCGTCGAAGTCGACGGTGTTGACGGTGCCGGCGTTGGCGACGACGACGGCGGGGCCGGGTGTGTCGGCGAGGGCGCGGTCCAGGGCGGCCGGGTCGACGGCCTCGCGGCCGGGCAGGGTCGGGACGGGGACGAGGGAGCCGCGGCCCAGGCCGAGGACGGAGAGGGCCTTGGCGATGGAGGAGTGCGGGGCGCCGGAGAGCACACGGACGCGGCCCAGGGCGGCGACGCCGTCCTCGGCCGGGGAGACGCCGAGGCGTTCGCCGAGCCATTCGCGGGCGATGGCGAGGCCGGTGGTGTTGGACATCGTGGCGCCGGAGACGAAGGTGCCGGAGTGGGCTTCGGAGAGGTGGAAGAGCGCGCGGAGCCAGCCGACGGTCTCGCGTTCGAGGTCCTGGCCGGCGCCGTCGAAGGCGGAGTTGGAGTTCTGGTCGTGGGCCGCGGTGAGCCAGTCTCCCGCGAGGGCGGCGGGGGTGGCCCCGCCGGTGACGAACCCGAGGTAGCGGGGGCCGGCGGAGGCGGAGAGGCGCGGCTCCCAGCGCTCCTGGAAGGCGGCGAGGGCGGCTTCGGTGCCGGTGCCGTGTTCCGGGAGGGGCTCGGGTTCGTGCGGTTTCCCGGGGGGCGGTACGACGGGACGTGCCTCCAGGCCCGCGAGGGCGTCGGCGGCGGCGCGGCGGGTGGCGTCGAGGAGGTCGGGTAGCCGGGCGAGATCGGCGGCGAGCGTGCGGTCCATGGGGGCACGCTAGGCGCCCGCGGGCCCGCGGGGGCGTGCCAATCCCGCCCGAGTGGCCCGCCTACGGCGGCTGGGCCGCTCAAAGGCCGCCCGCCGACCGGCCGGGCCGGCGCGCGGCCAGGGGCGGAGTCGGGACCGGGGCCGGGGCTGTGGACGGGCCGGGCCGCCGGGCGGGCCGGGGCGGTGGAGCGGGCCAGGCCGCCGGGCGGGCCGGGGCGGTGGGCGGCCCGGGGCTGTGGGGCGGGCCGGGGCTGTGGGGCGGGCCGGGCCGCCGGGCGGGCCGGGGCGGTGGAGCGGGCCAGGCCGCCGGGCGGGCCGGAGCGGTGGGCGGGCCGGGCCGCCCGGCGGGCCGGAGCGGTGGGCGGCCCGGGGCTGTGGGGCGGGCCG
>NZ_JAGGOZ010000071.1 GCF_018614075.1 Streptomyces sp. ISL-94
CGAACCCCTGCTCGGTCACAGGCCGGGCCAGATACGCCACCCGCCCCTCGGCCACCCACTGCCGCGCCGTCTCCACCAGCTCACGCATCTGCGCCGCCCCATCCCTCATGCGAGCTCACTCCCCGCAAAGCACCAGGTCAACGGCACGCTGCGGCCTCACAACCCACCCTAAGCACCACCCCCATCCCTCCCCACCCCCCAAACCCACAGACCCATCCCCACCTCCCTCGTACAGACCACCGGACATCACCGGCGTCCACGGCGGTGCAGGCGCTCAAACCTGGGTCGCCGCGGGTGTGACCACGCGCAGGTCGTCGGTGCATGCCAGGGCGAGCCACGCGCTCATGTAGGGCCCACGAAAGGGAAATGCCTGGACCGGCGCCGCGGCCAGAGGCCGCAGGGTACCGCTCCGGCCGGCTGCGTGGGACAGGTTTGCGGGGAGGCGCGAGGCGCGCGACCATGGAGCTTCCGGGTGTGGTGGTGATCGGGGTGGGCGGGGAATGTCACGACGTGACGTGAAGGCAGCAGCGGCTGATCTTCAGCTGAAGGTCGTACTTCAGGGGACCAGGCCGCCCCTGTGGCGGCGGCTCGTCATGCCGTCCGACGCGTCGCTCGGCACTCTGCACGAGGCCATCCAGCTCGCTTTCGGCTGGAGCGACGATCATCTGCACGTCTTCGCCGACGAGTTCGGCCGCAGGTACGGCACCTTCGGATCAGACAGTGCGGACGAGGACGCGGCGGCGCTCGGCGACGTCTTCACCGAGGACGGAGCGCGGCTGCGCTACACCTACGACTTCGGGGACGACTGGGAACATCGGATCACCCTGGAGCGGACGTTGCCGCGTCCGCCGGGCATGCAGCGCGCGGTGCGGTGTACCGGCGGGCGTCGCGCCGACGTGCCGGGCGAGGATATCGGCGGCGTATGGGGACTGGCGGAGGTGCTGGACCTCCTGGGCGATCCCGACGGGGCCGAGCACGAGCTGCACGGAGAGCTCATCACCGGTCTGAGCGAGCGTGGTTACAACCCGTCCGCCTTCGACCAGGACGAGATCACCCGGCGGCTCGCGCGACTGGTGCCGGACACCGTGTCCGGCACGGGAAAGCCGTCGCGCCGGGGCCTGGCCGGGAGCACCCTCGGCCGGCGGCCCGCGGCCGAGGAGGTGACCGGATGCGCGTGCGGCCGGTGCGGGACCGGAGACCTGTTCGAGTTCGATTTCGAGGACCTGGACGAGGATGCCCCTCCGCTGCGCCCGGTCACCCTGGCCCCGCGCGAGGAGCTCGTCGAGGCCGCGCTGGAAGTGCCGCTGTTCGATGCGGCGCGGCGGCTCTCCTCCTGGTGTGCCGAGGGACGGCAGATCACTGCCGGCAAGGTACTGCGGCCCGCGGCCGCCCGTGCGGTGACGGAAGAACTCGAACTGTGGAAGCTGGCCGACAGCGGCTCGATGTGGGCCGATGAGCAATCACGGGCAGCCGCGTTGAAGTCGTTGCGCAGCGCCGCGGATGTGCCGGTGCTTGACGAGCCGTGGCGGCTCGCCCTGGACGGGGGGCTGATCACACTCAGTGGGAACCGTGCGTGGGGCGGCGATGCCGACGACTTCGCCGGCGAGGACTTGCTTGAGTTCTGGTCGGGCACGCTGAGTCGGCTGCTGGAGGAGATCACGGAGACCGGGGTGCTGAACGGCCTGCCCGGCACCCTGGACGCGGTGATCGGCGGGAACCTCGCCGACGGCGGCCTGGACGAGCTGACGGCCGAGATCACCGACGGCCTGGTCGGCCTGCTGTACGACGTCCCGGACGGCGACTGGCTCGACATGGACGACGTACTCGGCCGGGCCCGCGCGGACTACCGGGGCGGCGGGGAGTTCGCGCTCGTCGAGGCGCTCTTCACCACGTCCTTCCGGGAGCTGGGGGAGGGGCTCGCGCGCTGGGGCGCGGTGGAGTACGCACCAGGCGACCGCGAGGGTGCCACCCCGGTCGAGCTGCTGCGTGCCGTGATGAACGCCATGGGGGGCAGAGAGCCGAAGGCCTTGGAGGACCTGCCGGGCGGGCCGGGCCCGGACGGCGGGCGTGCGGCCCGGATGCGGCTCACCCCGCTGGGCCGCTACGGAGTGCGCGCCCACCTGATGGAATACGGCGTCCCCGCTCCGCTGCTGGGCGAGTACGCCGAAGCGGACGCGGACACCTTGCTCACCGGCATCCTGAGCTACCCTCCCGACGCCATGCGGCAGGAGGTGGACGGCTGGCTGGAGCGCCGGAGCGCGGCCGACGCCGCGGTGTCGCTGCTCGACGCCTGCGCGGGGGAGGGACCCGAGGCGGCTGCGAAGCGGAGCATCGCCCAGTTGGTGCTCGCCGACTTCGACGACCCGCGTGCACTGAAGGTGCTGCACAAGGCGGCCGCCGCCACGACCGAGGGATGCCGACAGGTGGCCGCGGCGACGCTGGGGACGCACCCCCGGGCCGGTGAGCGGATGGAGCCGCCGGTCGACAGGGACCGGGTGGAATCGAGCGCGCTCTGGCTGATGATCGACGGTCTCTCGGTCTTCGCCGGGGTGGTGGACAGCGAGGAGCTGGCCCAGGTCCTCCGCGAGAATCGCCTGATGACGGCCGAGGCGCTCGAACAGCGGGTGGACGACCTGTGGAGGGTGGTGCACCCGGCCACCGCGCGGGTCCTCGCCGAACTGGGCGAGGGTCTGCGCGGAGTCGACAAGCGGCTGGCCAAACGGATGCGTGTGGCCGCCAACAAAGCCCGCTCCCGCTCGTGAGGGGGAAGGGGGCGGTGGACTGAGGTGGTTGTGGTGGGGCCGGGTAGTGGGTGGAGGCCCGGACAGGCAGCGGGAAAGCGGCAGGAAAGCGGCAGGACGGAACGCACAGTGGCACGGATCGCCGTACAAGAGCCGGGATCGCGCGCGAGGACCGCGCCGCCGCCGGCTGCACCGGAAGCGGTCGCCTTCGCGCGGGGGCTCCTCGACGACGGCTGGTCGGCGGTGTTCCTGCCCGGTGAGCCGGCCCGGCTGGGGCGGCTGCTGCTGTGGAGGCCCACGGGGGCGAGCGCGCCGGACGCTTCGCCCGGTGCCGCCGCCAGTGCTGCTGCTGCCGCCGCTACCGCTGCCGCCGTCGGCGTCGAGAGCCAGTCGGCGGAACTCGCGCTCCCGCACGGCCGTGGAGCGCGGCGGCGCAGCGTCAAGGGATACGTGCTGCCCGTTCCCGTCGCCGTATCCGCCCTGCTCACATCGGCGCCACCGGATCCCTCCGGCGCCGGCTGGCAGGCCGCCACCCGCCTCGCGCTGCGGCTGCTCGCAGACGGCCGGCTCCACCCCTCCCTCACCCCCGAGGGCTACGACACCTGGCAGGCGGGCCCCTTCACCGCCGCGCAGCGCCAGGCGCTCGACGCCCTTGCCGCCGCCTTCCCGCCGCACGCCCACTGCCTGCCCGTACCAGGCCCCGCCCCGGTGCGGATCGCCGAACCGGCCACGCTCGTACGCCAGTTCTGTGACGCCGTCGCGGACGCCCTGGTCCGCACCCCGGCCACGCCGCTCGCCCTGGGCGCAATGCCCTACGCCCGGCACGAGACGCGCGCCGTACCCGCCTTGCGCGAATGGGCCGAGGAGACATCCGCCGCGCTCACCGCCGAGGTCGGCGTCTCGCTGCGCGTCGAGGTACCCGCGGGCCGGCGCACGCAGTTCCGGGCCGTGCTCCAGCTGCACACCGCGGCCGATCCGGCGCTCGTCGTCGAGGCCGCTCGCCTGTGGGACGAGCCGGTCGAGGTCGAGCGGCTCCTCGGCCCGAAGGCCGAGACCGAGACGCTGCTGGCCCTGCGCCGGGGCGCCCGCGCCTGGCCGCCCCTGACGCGGCTGCTGCGGGACGCGGCCCCCGACCAGCTCCGGCTCACCGACGAAGAGGCCTTCGAACTCCTGGGGGATGCCACCGACGCGCTGGGCGCGGTCGGGATCGCCGTGCACTGGCCGCGCGAACTGGTCAAGGCGCTCACCGCCACCGCCGAGATCGGGCAGCGCACCGCCCCCGGCTCCAGCGCGGGCGGCGGCCTCCTGGACGCCGACGCGCTCCTCGACTTCCGCTGGCAGGTCTCCCTCGGCGGCGAGCCGCTCACCGAGGCCGAGATGGACGCCCTCGCCGAGGCCCGCCGCCCGCTCATCCGGCTGCGTGACCAGTGGGTGGTCGCCGACCCCAAGCTGGTGGCCCGTGCCAAACGCCGCCGGATGGAACCGCTCACGCCCATGGAGGCGCTCGGCGCCGCGCTGACCGGCGAGGCGGAGCGCGGCGGCGAGACCTTCCGCTGCGAGGCGGTCGGCGCGCTCGGCGAACTCGCCGCCCGTATCCGCGACCCCGAGACCCGAACCCCCGTCGAACAGCCCGCCGCCCTCAAGGCCACACTGCGCGACTATCAGAAGCGCGGCCTCGCCTGGCTGGCCCAGATGTCCGAACTGGGCCTCGGCGGCTGCCTCGCCGACGACATGGGTCTCGGCAAGACCATCACCCTCCTCGCCCTCCACCTGCACCGCCAGAGCGCCCGCACGACGGCCGGGCCCACCCTCGTCGTCTGCCCCGCCTCACTGCTCGGCAACTGGCAGCGCGAGGCGGAGAGGTTCGCGCCCTCCACCCCCGTACGCCGCTACCACGGCGGCGGCCGCCACCTGGACGGCCTCGCCCACGACGAGATCGTCCTGGTCACCTACGGGGTGCTGCGCCGCGACCGCGCGGTGCTCGCCGAGACCGACTGGTCACTGGTGGCCGCCGACGAGGCCCAGCACGTCAAGAACCCCTATGCCGTCACCGCCCGCGAGCTGCGCGCCCTGCCCGCCCGCGCCCGCGTCGCGCTCACCGGCACCCCCGTGGAGAACAACCTCTCCGAACTGTGGGCGCTGCTCGACTGGACCACCCCCGGCCTGCTCGGCTCGCTCACCGCCTTCCGGGACCGGCACGCCCGCCCCGTCGAAGCGGGCGAGGACCCCGAGGCGGCGGCTCGTCTCTCGCGCCTCGTACGCCCCTTCCTGCTGCGCCGCAAGAAGTCCGACCCGGGCATCGCGCCCGAGCTGCCGCCCAAGACCGAGACCGACCGCATCGTGTCCCTCACGGCGGAACAGACCAGCCTGTACGAGGCGGTGGTCCGCGAGACCATGGAGAAGATCGGGCAGTCCGAGGGCATCGCCCGGCGCGGACTGGTCCTGAAGCTGCTCACCGCGCTGAAGCAGATCTGCAACCACCCCGCCCATTACCTGCGCCAGTCCACGCCGCTGACCGGCCGTTCCGGCAAGCTCGAACTGCTCGACGAACTCCTGGACACCATCACCGCCGAGGGCGAGTCGGTGCTGGTCTTCACCCAGTACAAGCAGATGGCGACCCTCCTGGAACGGCATCTCGCCGAGCGCGGCACCCCCACCCTCTTCCTGCACGGCGGCACTCCCGTCGCCCGCCGCGAAGAGCTGGTCGAGCGCTTCCAGTCCGGCGAGGTCCCGGTCTTCCTGCTCTCCCTGAAGGCGGCGGGCACCGGACTCAACCTCACCCGCGCCACCCATGTCGTGCACTACGACCGCTGGTGGAACCCGGCCGTCGAGGACCAGGCCACCGACCGCGCCTACCGCATCGGCCAGGACCGGCCGGTCCAGGTCCACAAACTCATCGCCGAGGGAACCGTGGAGGACAAGGTGGCCCGCCTCCTCGAATCCAAGCGGGCGCTCGCCGACGCCGTCGTCGGCTCCGGCGAAGCCGCCCTGACCGAACTGTCCGACGCCGATCTCGCCGAACTCGTTGCCCTGGGGAGGCAATCGTGACCCCTTCGCCCGCTGGACGGCCCTCCGTACCCGGCCGCGGCCGGCGTGCCTTCGCCGCCACATGGTGGGGCCAGGCCTGGGTCGCCGCCCTGGAGGACTCCACCCTGGACGCCGGCCGCCTCTCGCGCGGCCGCACCTACGCCCGCAAGGGCCTGGTCGGCGCGACCATCGTTGCCCCCGGCCAGGTCAAGGCCCCCGTCCAGGGCAGCCGCCCGCGCCCCTATCGCTCCTCGGTCCACCTGCCCGTACTGACCGACGCGCAGTGGGACACCCTCTTCGACACCATCGCGGCCCGCGCCGGACATCTCGCCGCGCTCCTCGACAGCGAGATGCCCGCCGAACTCGTCGACGACGCCCGGGAAGCGGGTGTACCGCTGCTGCCCCGGCCCACCGAGCTCGACCCCGAATGCTCCTGCCCTGACTGGGGCTACCCCTGCAAGCACGCTGCCGCACTCTGCTACGCCATCGCCGCCACCATCGACGCCGACCCGTTCGTCCTCTTCGCGCTGCGCGGCCGTACCCGCGAGGAGGTCTTCACCCAGCTGCGCGCTCGCCGCACGAAAACCCAGAACAGGGCGGCCTCACCAGCCGGCATCCCGGCCGCCGCCGCGTACGCCCGCTGGACCGCACACGCCCGTCAGCTCCCCGAACTCCAGGACCTCCCCGGCCCCGTCCCTCTCACAGCCGCGCTGCCCGTCGCCCCGCCACCCGAAAGCGGCCTGACCGCAGCCGACCTGGAGCGGCTCATGACCGACACCGCAGCACGGGCCGCGAGGCTCCTCGCCGGCGACACCACCAGCCTGCACCTGACCGTGCGACAGGACGCGGTACGGATCGCCGCGGGCCTGCCCGGACCGCAGTGGCCGCGCACCCTGATCCAGGGCACAGGAGCCAACCCGAACGAGCTCACCCGCCTCACTCGCGCCTGGCAGCACGGCGGCCCCACCGGCATCGTGGTCGCCGAGCAGCCCAGCACCCCTGCCCCCGCGGCGATGGCGGCCGCCCGTACCGCCCTTGCCGAAGCCCTCGCCGAGATGACCGACGGCCCCGTCCTCCTCAAGGCGTGGCGCAACCGCCTCACCCTCGCCGACCGGGACATTCAGCTGCGTCTGGGCCCCGACGCCCGCTGGTACCCCTACCTCCAACACGACGACGACTGGTGGCCCGCCGGCCCA
Source organism: Streptomyces sp. ISL-94 (assembly GCF_018614075.1). Classification (GTDB taxonomy): domain Bacteria; phylum Actinomycetota; class Actinomycetes; order Streptomycetales; family Streptomycetaceae; genus Streptomyces. The sequence goes on from NZ_JAGGOZ010000071.1 coordinate 6,965, forward strand.
CCCGACCCGGACCCGGTCGCCGCCCTCACCACGGTCTGGCGGCAGACCGGAGGCTGACCTGAGGCCGTCATGCATCTGGAACGCAGTGAAAATGCAATCACCGCCTGGAGGTCACCGTGGGTACGCAGACGATTGGGTTCGCGGTGTCGGACGCGGACCGGGCGGCACTGGATGAGCTGGTCGAATACTTCGGTGGCGGGAACAGGTCGGCGTACCTCCGGGCCACGATAAAGATCATGAAGTCGGTGAAGCTGGCCGAGGAACTGCGGGAGGTCCAGGCTTACGGAGAGCGGAAGCTCGCGGAGCAGGGTGCCTCGCTGGCTGACGTCACGGCCATCACCCGCCGGGTCCTGAAGGGGCGGGAATGAGCGAGCCCGTACCGGTCGTCTACGACGTCAACGTCCTGGTGGGCGCGGCGGCCGGTGGCAACAGCCCCTTCCGTTCCTGGCCCTCGCCTCCGCCCACGTCGGGCAATCCGTTCGGTGGACGGCATGCGCCGGCACCGCCGCCGCTGACGATTCCGGCCAGTCGCGGCGACATGTGACGGGCCGTAGAAGGGTCAGGGGTTGGGCAGGCCCGCGGCGTCGAAGCGGCGCATCAGGGAGGGCTTGCCGCGGTGCGTTTCGCGCAGTGCGCCGGCGCGCTGGTCGAAGGCGGTGCCGGTGTCCGCGCGGGCGTGGATCTCTCGCAGGTCGGTGAGCAGGGTGACCGCGATGTCATAGGGGCCGGCCTTCTTCTCCGCGATCAACTTGTCAACGTCCTGCCATGCCTGTTCGGTGTCCTGGGCGAGCCGGTCCAGGTGTGCGTCCCGGGCCCGCGAGATGCCCAGGGCCCGCGCACGCGCGGCGGCGGCCTTGACTTCCGCTTCCTGTCGGGTGCGTTCGGCGCGGTGCAGGTGGGCGGCGTCCAACAGTTGGGCGGCGGTGCGGCGCTCGGCGCCGGCGGGCGGGCCGGGCAGGTGGGCGGCGCGGTAGCGGGCGAGGAGCTGTGGGCCGGGCTGCGGTGCGGTGCCGAGGGCGGCGTCCACGAGCAGGCTGTCCTTCTCCTCGGCGGGAAGCGCATGGATGAACGCGGCCAGGGCCTTGCGGTCCACGGCCGTCTGCGGGGCGGGGGCGGCGGCCTGGGCGGCGACGGTCAGAAGGTCGGGGTCCACGCGCAGGAAGTCGGCCAGGGCGCGCTGCGACCCGGTGAGTTCGCCGAGCCCGGCCGGTACCGGGGGCTCGGTCTCCCGGGCGTACTCCTCGTCTTCGTCCTCGGCCGGCTCCCACATGCCCAGAGCGGCGAGCCAGGCCAGATACAGGCCGCGTAGATCACCGGCCGCGAGTTCGGCGCGCAGTCCGATGAACGCGGACAGCGAGAAGGAGGACTCGAAGTCCCACTCGCCGCCGTCCTCGCCGGACAGCTGGAAGTCGAGGAGAGTGTGCCCGGAGCGGGTCCACACGCTCAGTGACTCCTCCAGGGCGTAGGGGGCGGCCGCCGTGGCGGGGAGGAGGGCGGCGGGCAGGCGCAGGACCAGACGGCGGCTGCCCCAGTTCGCGTAGTAGAGGTGGGCGTCGTAGAGCCGCTCGACCATCTTGGTCGTATCGCCCCGGAAGTCGCCCCACTGGTACTCGTTGCTGAAGCTCGTCGCCGTGATGTGGGCCCGTGTGGACAGGGCCCGCACCTGCGTCAGCTCGTCCTCGCTCAAGGGCCGGTCGACGGCCAGGAACTCGTAGTACTGATACTCGCTCACGGTCCCATACCCTACCGCCGCGGCGGGTGTGGTCGCATGGGGGGATGAACGAGGAGAGCGCCCCGACCGGGCTGGCAGGGCTGGTGGACGGCCTGCGCAGGGACCGGCGGCGCGGGCCGTACGCCGGCCATGGGGAGTACGTCCACACCGCGTGGGCCGTGCACGAGGCAGCCGGGCACCTGCTGGAGGCCGGACGGGCCGCCGAGGCCGCACCACAGCTCCGCAAGGCCGTCGACCGGATCACGGCCGCGCTGATGTACCTCGACGACTCCTCCGGCATGGCCGGGGACGCCCTGCGCGCCCTGACCCCGCTCTACGGGAAGGCCCTCGCCGCGGCCCCGCCCAAGAACCCCGCACCGCTCGCGAACTGGATCGCCAAGACCACCTTCGACGGACCCGGCTGGCCCGACATCCGCCTGGCCGACTTCCACGCCGCCCTCGGCCCGGCGGGTACCGCCCGGCTGGCCGCCCTCGTGGAGGAACGCGCCGCCACCCTCGCGGCCACCGAACGCTTCGGCCTCGGCTTCCACGTCCAGGACCTGCGCGAACAGCTCGCCGCGCTCTCCGGCGACACCGACGCCTACATCGCCGTGGTCGCCCGCTCCCTGACCAACCCCGGCCAGTACGGCAAGATCGTCCAGGCCCTGTGCGAGGCCGCCCGGAGTGCGGAAGCGCTCGACTGGGCACGCCGGGGCATCGAAGCCCACGCCACCAACCCGTACCTGCCGCCGCTGCGCGACCAGCTCGTCGCCCTCCTCATCGCCGACGGCCGGCGCGACGAGGCCCTGGCCGTGCGCCAGGACGCCTTCACCCGCACCCCCGTGCACAAGGCCTTCGTGTCCCTGGCCACCACCGCCGCCCGGCTGGACAGCCCCGAGACCGTCACCTGGGCCCTCGGTCACCTGAGGGAACGCCTCGCGGCCGACCCCGCCCACTCCTCCCCCCTCGTCCGCGAACTCATCGCCTGCCTCCGCGAGGTGGGTGATGCCGACGCGGCCTGGCAGGCCGCCACCACACACCTGCCGGACCTGTCGAAGTACACCCTCCAGGAGCTCATCGAGGAGCGCCGCACCACCCACCCCGCAGACGTGATCGGCCCCTACCGGCGACTGATCGACCTCTACCTCGCGGAGGGCGGCAACAAGTACCGCTACCAGTACGCCGCACGCCACCTGAAAGCTTTGCGCACCGTGCACCGCGAACTCGGCAACGAACCGGAGTTCACCGGCTACCTGGACGCCCTGCGGGCCGAACACAAGCGCAAGACCAGCTTCATCGCCCGCCTCGACCAGGCAGGCCTTGGCTGACCGAGGGGCAGGGCGTGACGTCCTCGGAGTTGGAAGGTGAGCGCGGTGACGGGCCCAGGAGCCGCGAGGGCCGAGGCACAGCACATGGCGTCGCCGGCGTCCGGGCCCGGCGGGTGGCCCTGAGACGGGACTCCGAGGGGCGGGCCGACAGGTCCCGCCCAGGACCGGCGGCCCGTGCGCCCCGCTCGGCGGATCAGTTCCCGCCGCGATCCGGGCCGCTGCTCAGCCCAGGCGAGAGACGAACGCCTGCCAGGCGTGGTGGCCGAAACCGATCACGGGCCCGGCGGGCCGCTTGCTGTCGCGGACGGGAACGACGCCGGGGAGGTTGTCGGCGACCTCGACGCACTCTCCCTGCCCGCCGCTGTAGCTGCTGACGCGCCACGCTGCTCCGGTGAGGTCAGGGAGGGGGGAGTGGGTCTGGCTCATGGTCGGTGCTCCTTGGCGATGCGGCGGATCAGCCCGAGCGATTCCGGGGGTGGCAGCGCGGAGATGCGAGCGTCATCGAAGAGTGCCCGGTACTGGGCGACTTCGGACTCCTGTTCCATCCAGATATTGCCCGTGGGCGTCTCCGTCAGTACCAGGTTCTGCGCCGAAACCCGTGGAAAGCTCATCAGCAGGTACGGGCCGAACATACCCGAGTGGGCGCCGCGCGAGTACGGGAGCACCTGGACGGTGACATTGGGCTGCTCGGCCATTTCCGCGAGGTGCTCCAACTGGTCGTGCATGACCTGGGGCCCGCCGACCTGCTGGTGCAACACTCCCTCGGCAAGGACGGCCCAGAGCTCCAACTGCCTCTCACCTGTGAGCCGCTCCTGCCGGGCCAGCCGCACCCGTACGAACTGCTCGACTTCCTCAGCGCTCTGCCAGGCCCGCGAGGCGACGGTTACGGCTCGCCCGTACTCCGCCGTCTGGAGGAGACCCGGCATGAGCTGGACCTGGAAGGTCCTGATGCTGTCGCAGATGTCCTCCATCTCGATGTAGTCGCGGTAGGTGTCGGCGAGTACAGGCCCGTACTCATGCCACCACCCTTCGCGGCGGCGCCGGTTGGCTCGCTGGGCCAGGGCGCCCAACCGCTCCCGGATCCCCGCATCGCCCACCGCGTACGCGTCCATGAGCGCGACGAGGTCTGGCGTCCGGACTGGGACATGGCCGTTCTCGATGCGGCTGATCTTGCCGCCGGTGCAGTCGAGGGCCTTCGCGGCTGCGGCGGTGGTGAGGCCCGCCGCCTCGCGCAGGCGCCGGAGTTCGTCGCCGAGCTGGCGCCCGAGCACGGTGGATGGCTTCACGTTCGGCATAGGTAACTCCCTATCAGAACCGTGCGCTTGGCGTTCGCCAGCTACTCGTATGAGTGAATCCCGCCGTCATGCGACATTCAATATTGCATCAATCGCATCTGCACGCCACGCTTCTCGTGGCCGATCCCAATCGCTCGGCCTGCAACGGGACTTGATCGACAGTCATCGACCCCCAGGGGGCTGCTGTGACCACACTCGACGACGTTTCCTTCCGCTTGCCCCGCCGTGCCCGGAGCGTGCCCAGGGCCCGCGCGGCACTGCACGCCGTACTCGGAGGCTGGGGCGCGGGCGACGACCTGCTCGACACCGCAGAACTCGTACTCTCCGAGCTCGTCACCAACGCCCTGCGCGTACGGGTACCCGCCGACCGCCAGGTCGGCGTACGCATCGCCCACTCATCCACCGACGGACTGCTCCGCCTGGAGGTGAGCGACGCCGGGTCCGGCCGGCCGGAGCTCACCCACCCCGCCACCGAAGACGAACACGGCCGCGGCCTCCACGTAGTCGACGCGCTCAGCCACCGCTGGGGCGTCAGCCCCCGCCCCGGCGGCATCGGCAAAACGGTCTGGTCGGAACTGAAGGCCCCCGCGCTCGACCCCGCACCCCCGGCCAGGCATCTCGCGGCGATCGCCATCCGAGCCGGTCAGCACGTCCGCGCCTGGGGAGCCTGGCACACGGTCCGCAGCGTGGCCACGCTCCGCCACACCACAGGCAGCCTGACGGTCACCCTCACCCTGGCCGACGGCCCCCCACTCCGCCTCCCCGCGGCAGAACCTGTCGCCGTCCGGGGGCTCCCGTAGAGTGAAACGAACCGCAGGCAAGGAGGCGTCACAGTGGCCGGCCCAGCCCAGCACCCCATCCCCGTCCGCCGCGGCCACCTGCGCGAGGCCGCCGAGCGCATCGAGCGGGCCACGGGCATGCGCGTGGAGATCATCGGCGGCACCCTCGTGATGTCCCCGAGCCCGAGCGGCAAGCACGCCGGCATCGTCATCGACCTGCGCGACGCGATCCGCCCAGGCCTCTCCACCGCCTACGAGGCGTACGAGAACGTCTCCATCCCCATGCCCGACGACCCCGACGACTACTCGACCCCGGACCTGACCATCGGACCCCGCGCCTTCAAAGAGGACGACGGCTGGCTCCTGGACGCCGACGCCATCGCGCTGGCAGTCGAGGTCATCTCCCCGAGCGAGCGCCTGAAAGGCATCAACGAGAAGACCGCCTGGTACGCGGCCGCCCGCGTCCCCCGCCTCCTCCAGATCGACCCCCGCACGGGCACGTGGTCCCTCTTCACCCGCCCCTCGGAGGACGAATACAAGGCCGTCACCCACGGCAAGTACGGCGACCCCGTCCCCCTCCCTACCGTCCTCGGCGGCAACCTCCCCACCTCCGACCTCCCCCAATACGGCCCACCCCCGGTCCGCTGACGGTGAACTTGTTCCAGTCCCCGTCATATGCGCCGATGACTGCACTTACGGTGAGCAGATCAACGGGCGGTACCCGTGACAGACGGGCTGATTGCTCCCGGTGTGGGAAGCGTCAGTTGACTCGGCGGTTGCCGGGAGGAACTTCGCTCCGGTGCATACCTACGACGACGGAGCCGGGACCCTCCGAGGACAGACTTCTCCGAATCAGTTCAATGACGTGATCCGAGCCGGTGCCGCGCGTGCCGATCCACCCATCCCTGAGCAGTGTGGTGAAGGTGGTGTTGTTCAGATATCGGGGGATTGACTGCTCGACGATGCGTGTCCCACCGGATGGCCCCTCGGCCTCGGGGCGCTGAAGCAGTTCCCAGAAGTGCTCTCGCGTGAGGTACATGCCAGGGATGAGCGCGGCGGAGTTCATCATGAAGGGAGTGGTTCGGCAAAGCTTGACCATGCTCGGCGTGGTGACCAGGCGCGGATCTCCGACCGCCTCGGGGGCGTGGCTCATACTCCACCACGCGTCCTCGGCCTCACAGTCGGCATCCACGGCCTCCATCCGCTTCAGCTCACGCTCGCCAGTGCCGTCGTGCCAGTAGACCCAGCGGCTCCCGCTCTGGCGCATGCGCTTGTATTGGACCACTGCCACGCTGTGCGCGTACTCGTTGACGTAGATCATGTCGACGCCCATCACGGACTCCGCGTTAGTGCGATTGGCGTTGAAGACGAACAACCGGTGAGGCGACTCGGTGCTGCGGCGGTAGATCCGCCAGCCGACCTGTACGGCGTTCTCCCCGCCCATGCCGGGAAAATGCATGTAATCATGGACGATCTGCTGGTCCTCGATCTGTCGGAGAGCGGGCAACCCTTCGAGGAATGGGATGGAGCGGGAGCGAGGGTCTTCCGCATGAAGCGGCGGCGGTTGCCACGCTTCGAGGGGATCGCGGTCCATTCCGGTCGCTTCCAGGAGGGTGCCCACAGCGTCCTTCTCAAGGCTCAGCCGTTCTCCGACCTCCCCTGTAGGAGGATTGGCACCCAGGCCGATCTCCAGGCCGTCCAACACCTCGCTCAGTTCTCGCCGCAGGTTTCGGACGGCGTCGAGCAGATTGCGGCCCGCCGCCGGCGGCATGCGCCCGTCATCCTTCAGGAACCGGCGGCCTGCCCCCATGGCACTCTCGAGCTCGACAAGCGGCAAAGGTCGCTCGAATACGGTGAAATCGCGTGCGATCAGTGCTCGCTCGTAGGTGCCTGATCGTCTGCCCGGGAAAACACTGCCCACTCCGATGATCTTGCGCTGCTCGTAGCTGGAATGGCGGTCGGTGAAGAAGGCGAGGCACCACACGCGTGGCTTCCTCCACTCCTTGTGCGGATAGGCGAAGGTCCGCTCACCACGCGTCAACCATGCCGGAGGCTTCTCGGGCAGCCGTTCCAGCATCAACGCGGTGCTGTGCACCAGAGCGACGGCGAGCATCTATGGCCTCCTGCGCGCGTCAGAGGGTTGACCTGCATTGTGGGTCCAGAACCGTTCAGCAAGTGAGCTACTGCCATTCGGCCACAGGCTGGCGGAAGCAAGCGGTCACGTGTCCGGGCCCCGGTCGTCCAGTTCACCTGCATGTACTTCGGCGGACTGCGTCCGGCTGAAACTATCGCCCCCCACTCGGCGCCCGAGCGTCAGCCCAGCACCTTGGCGATCGCGAGAGCGATCCGCTCGACCCAGTCGATCGCGTCGGTGACATCCGCGTCGGAGATGGGCCTGCGCTGCTTCAGAGACCCGTCGATCAGATCCGAGTAGTGAGCGATCTTGTTGCGGCGCTCGGTGATGGAGATGTACTGCTTCTTCAGGGTCTGCTCGGTCATCGAGGTGCGGCCGTGGTTCCACTCGTTGAGCTGGGCCGCAGCCTTGGCCCAGATGTTCTCCTCCGTCGCCAGCTTCAGCGCTTCGCTGATCTTGCGCGGGTTCTGGAGGGACGCGTTGCCCCACTTCGCCTTCACGCCCTCCAGGACGGCGTCCGCCAGCGTGGTGGTACCCCGCTGGACCTCCTCGATCTTCACGAGCGGGAGCTCGAACTGGCGCAGCTGGTACGGCATGTCCGGACTGTCCTGGGCCGCGAGCTCCGCCACCCGGCGGAACAGCTCCTCGTGGAACCAGTGGTCGATCGCGCTGACGGCCTGCACCCAGGCGGCACGGTAGAAGTCGCCGATGTCGAAGACGGGGGACTGGAACGCGGCCAGACTCTGGCCGGCCACGACCATCTTCCGGGCGTACTCGATGTTGGTGCGGAACGCCTGGAACTCGCGCGTCTGCGGATACGGAACTGCCATGGGATGCCCCCGTCTCGCTGCTTGAACTGTTTCAAGATCCCGGCGAGGACGGGGGCGGGTCAACCCGATTGATGTCAGTCGGCTTCGCCTGGCTGGATCTCATCCGTATCGGCCGAGATCTCGCCACCCAGCGCCTCCGCGATAGCAGCGAACTCGCTGAGGGCCGCCTGCAGATCCTCGACGATCTCCTGGGCGATCACCTCGGGCGGGAGCAGGCTGTCGGCGTCGTCGAGTGCCGGGTCCTTCATCCACGTGATGTCGAGGTTGACCTTGTCGCGGGCGATCAGCTCTTCATAGTCGAAGCACTTGAAGCGCTCGGTCTCGACGCGTTCGGTGCGCGACTTGCCCGGCAGGTACGCCTCGACGAACTCCTCCAGAGCGGCACGGGTGAGCGGGTGCTGCTTGAGGGTGAAGTGCTTGGCAGTGCGGAAGTCGTACACCCAGAGCTTGGAGGTGTTGGCCCCCTTGCTGCGGGGCGGCTTCTTCTCGAAGAATAGGACGTTGGCCTTCACGCCGCCCGCGTAGAAGATGCCAGTCGGGAGGCGCAGGATCGTGTGCAGGTCGAACTCTTCGAGCAGGCGACGGCGCACCTTCTCGCCCGCGCCGCCCTCGAAGAGGACGTTGTCGGGGAGGACCACGGCCGCGCGGCCGTTCATCTCCATCAGCGACATGATGTGCTGGAGGAAGTTGAGCTGCTTGTTTGTGGTGGTGGCGCGGAAATCGTCCCGCTCGTAGGAGATGTCTTCCTTGTCGGCCTTGCCGTCGGTACCGATGACGGTGATGGCCGACTTCTTGCCGAAGGGCGGGTTGGCGAGGACGAGGGAGGCGTGACGGGCGGGCTTGTCGGCGAGGGCGTCGCCTTCCGTGATGAGGGACTTGCCGTCGGCGTCACCGATGCCGTGGAGAAGCATGTTCATCGCGGCGAGCCGGGCGGTGCCGGTCACCAGCTCATTGCCCCAGATTTTGCCGTCGCCGAGGGCGAGCCGATCCTCGCGGGAGAGGTTCTGCATGTGGTGCTTGCGGATGTAGGAGTGCGCGGCGATCAGGAAGCCGGCGGTTCCGCAGGCGGGGTCGGTGATGGTGTCCTCGGGGCGGGGCTGCATGACGTCGACCATCGCGTCGATGAGCGCGCGAGGGGTGAAGTACTGGCCGGCGCCGGTCTTGGTGTCCTCGGCGCCCTTGGCGAGCAGGCCTTCGTAGGCGTCGCCCTTGAGGTCCGTGCCCTGGATCGTCCAGTCCTCCCTGCCAATGAGGTCGACGACCAACTTTTCCAGGAGGGCGGGCTCGGTGATGCGGTTCTGCGCCTTGGCGAAGATCGTGCCGAGGGTGGTGCCGGGATTCTTGCCGAGGGCGGCGAGGATCTCCCGGTAGTGGACTTCGAGGTCGATGCCCTTCTTGGAGGCGAGCGACTGCCAGTCGTACTCCGGAGGTACGACGGCCTTGGCCTCCTTCTCGGTGAAGGGGTCAGAGGTGATTTCGTCGGCCATCTTGAGGAAGAGCAGGTATGAGAGCTGCTCGACGTACTCGATGGTGGACAGGCCGTTGTCGCGCAGGACGTTGCAGTAGTTCCAGAGCTTGGCGACCAGGGTGTTGGTGTGGGCGTGGGCCTGGGCGGGGGATGCGGGGGTCACAGCGGAAGCTCCTGCTGAACGGCGGTGGTGGGGGCGGGGGTCGTGCTCGCGGGTGGCGGCGGAGCCGCTGCGGTGGCCGCCTGCTTCTGGGGCCTCCGCGCGGCCCGCTTGACCTTCCCGCCGTGCTGCGCCTCCCGTTCGCCCGTGATCCGCTCCAGCAGTACGGACGCGGGCTCGTCGGCGGGGTCCTGGGAAACGAGCTTGCCACTGAAGGCGTGCCTCAGCAGAGACTGTCGCAGGTGGGCGGATCGATGAAGCGCGCGGCTGGTGATGGCGGCAGTGCGATCAACTGTTTCGTGCCATTCGCGCAGCTCTCCAAGCAGCCTTAGCTGTTCGGCATGGGGTGGCACTGGGATTGGGAAGGCCGCCAGTTTGGTTCCGTTTACGTTGGCCTGTCCGACCTGCTGAGTAGCAACGGATGCCACGTACCGCCGTCCTTCAGGACTATTAATGCACAGGCTCACCCATTCTGGTTCGATGCCAGGGGCGAGCTGACATCTGATGAGATATGAGGCAAAAGTTGCAGGGCCCATGTTGGACCGGTATATGGCTGACTTGCCGACCAGTTCCGCACTGTTGGTGCGGTTGAACAGAAGATCGCCGTCAATTAGTGTTAGCTTCGTGATGTCCGGGTGATCAACCGGAAGATACTTGAGCTTCTGCAGATCCAAGTGGCCGTCCTGGATGTTTCCCATTCGCAGTACGGGCACGTCACCCTCAGCCGGATCTGTGTGTGCCTTGGCTGAGGTCCCGTACTCGATATTGCGGCAAAGTCTGCCTAGAGGTTGGACGGACCAGTGAGATGGCAGGCGGATATGCGGACTGAGGGCGGCTGGCTCTGCCCGCTTGCGGCGTCCACCCTTCGAGGCGGTAAGAGATAGATAGTCATTTACCCGTTCGAGCAGGTCATCGACCAACCCATCTTCATCACTAGGGCTGACCAAGGCGCCATTCATTGCCCGTTCGACGGCTGATCTCTGAAGAGCTCGGGAGCGGATCTGTGCCTTGTCAAGAGAAGCCGCAGAGGCATCGAGCCGGGAAAGGTGGTCTTCGAGGGCTTCGACGATGCGGTGCTGCTCAGTGAGCGGCGGTAGCGGGATCCTGATTGCTTCCAGGATCTCTTGGTTGATCTTGTAGATGCCTGCGGTGGTGCGTGCCGCCTTCTCGATCTGGGTCCGCACGATGGGAGACTCCCAGATTTGGCGCAAATAGCCCGGAGTAATTAGGTCGGGGTGCGTCCGAACCCGGATCATGGTGTCGGGAAATGCCGATGGAAACGGTACGCGGCGGACGAGAGCCCCTCGCCCCACCAATTTCAAGGACCCATTCCCGCGACTCAGGAGGAAATCTCCTTCGGATGCAAGGAAGGGCGCGGCCTGTTCTGCCGTCCACGCGCCCCTCTTGTGCTGAGAAAAGTCGATGCCTCCCGGCTTGAGGGCGGTAAGACGGAGAACGGGGAACCCGCCCTCCATGGTCTTGACCGAACGGCCATTGATGAGAGGCTCGCTCAACAGGTTCGCGAGGCGGACTGATGTCCATCCCGCTGGAAGTTCCACGTCACCCAACCCGCTCACGCCAACTCTCGATTCAGCTCACTCAGCAAAGACCGGACGTCCCGCCCCGGGAAGGCATGCTGGAAGCCCCGGCCGCCGCCCTCGCCCTTGAAGGGCTCCGCGTTAAATTCGGCCGGGCCGATACCCACATCGCTTGCCACGACATCCCGTATCGACCGCAGCCACCACAGCTGCTTCTCCGAGAACTCCGCTCCCGCCTGGCGCTGCTTCAGCAGCCAGCCCTCGAAGCGCTCCTCCACCGTATCCCGGTACGGCCGCAGCTCCGCGTCCATGCCCAGCTCGTACCGGATCAGCGAGATGAGGTCGGGGACGCCGGCCTCGCGGCTGGGGGAGTGGACCGCCGCGCCCAGGTCCTCGTAGTACGTCCAGAGGACCTTCGGGGTCCACGCGTAGTGCGGGCGGTGGATCTCCGTCGCCAGCTCACGCATGGCCGCGTACGCCTCGCCCGGCGAGACCGAACGCGGGCTGGTCAGCGCTATGCTGATCGCCGCGATCTCGTCGCGCTTGTCCTTCAGGAGCTGGCTCCACCGGTTGACCTGCTCTCGGGCCCGCACCTCGCGCGGGACCTCGTCCACATCGGTCACCTCGACCGCCGTGAACTCGTCGAAGACGTAGTCCTTGTCCCGGCGGATCTCCATGATGTGGCGCCGAAGGTCGGGACGCTCCGTCAGCGGCGCGATCGCGTTCTCGATCAGCGCACGGGCCGCCGCCGGGCCGCCTTCATCCCGTACTCGTTCCTGCCGGTCCGGGTCCACCGCCTTGACGATCGCGCCCGCGATCTCGGACAGGGTGACTCCGCCCGCCGCCTGTGTCAGCTGTTCCCGCTCGTCCGCCGTCAGCTGCTGGTTCAGCCGCGCCAGCCGTCCCGCCAGGATCTCCGCCTCGTTCGCGCTGATCGACTTCGTACCCGCCTTGTCCAGCAGCTTGGCCAGCGCTACCTGCCGCGGCCCGGCCGGTACCAAAGGCTTCGCGTCCACCAGCGGGGAGTCAGTCACCCCGACCGCGTCCACCAGCACGAAGCGGTCCTTGCGGACCGTCGAGTCGGACTCCGGGGTGACCTCCTGGAGCTCCGTCGCGTCGATGGTCCGGGCGCCGCGCCCCTTCATCTGCTCGAAGAGCACCGCGCTGCGGACCTCCCGGAGGAAGATCACGCACTCCAAGGCCTTGATGTCCGTCCCCGTGGCGATCATGTCGACGGTGACCGCCACCCGAAGCCGGGGCGAGGTCCGCAGCGAACGGATCAGCTCGTCGGGGTCCTCGCCAGCCTGGCGACTCTTGTACGTGATCTTCTTCGCGAAGTCGTCGCCCCGCCCGAAGACCTCCTTCACCTGGGCCAGAACGTCCTCGGCGTGATCCTCGCCGACCGCGAAGATCAGCGTCTTCGGAAGTTCCTTCCGGCCGGGGAACCAGCGCTGCCAGTTGTCCCGGTACAGCGTCAGCACGGCCCGGACCTCGTCCACCGCCACCACCGACCGGCCGATCTGCCCGGTCGTGTAGGTGAAGTCGTCGTCCAGTTCCTGGTAGCGCTGCTTCCGGGTCTTGCGGTCCTTGACCCGGACCGTCGTGCCCTCCTCGATCGTCGCGCCGCCGTTCTCCCGCAGGTCGGTCTTGACGCGCACGATGTCGAAGTCGACGTTCACGCCGTCTGCGACGGCCTGCGGGTAGGTGTACTCGGAGACGAGGTTGCGGCCGAAGAAGCCGAGGGTCTGGAGCGTGGGCGTGGCGGTCAGGCCGACCAGGTGAGCGTCGAAGTACTCCAGTACGCCCCGCCACAGCCCGTAGATCGACCGGTGGCACTCGTCCACGATGATCAGGTCGAAGGACTCGATCGGTACGGCCGCGTTGTAGGAGACCTCGATGGGCCGGTCGGTCGCGTACGTGTCCTCGTACGCCGCGTCGTCCGACGCCTCGTCCGCCTGATCGTCTTCGGGGAGCGCCTCCCCGCGCAGCAGGGAGTACATCTTCTGGATGGTGCAGATGGTCACCGACGACGCGTCCTGAAGGCCCGCCGCGCCGAGCCGCTCGACGTTGTAGATGTCGGAGAACTTGCGCCCGTCGTCCGGCGTCGTGAACTTGCGGAACTCGTCGTACGCCTGCCGACCCAGGTTGTTGCGGTCGACGAGGAACAGCACGCGTCGCGCCTTCGCGTACTTGAGCAGCCGGTACGTCTGCGCCACGGCGGTGAAAGTCTTGCCCGCGCCCGTCGCCATCTGGATCAGAGCCCGCGCCCGGTCCTCGCCCAGGGACTTCTCCAGCCCCGTGATCGCGTCGAGCTGGGCCAGCCGCAGGCCGTTCGGCTCCAGCACCGGCAGTCGGCGCAGCGCCGCACGGAACGTGGGCGCCGCCGGGTTCTCGTCAGCGCGCCGCATCCAGGCCGCCACCGTCTCCGGACGGTGGAAGGAGAACACCTCACGGGAGCGGGCGTCGGGGTCGAGCCGGTTGATGAAGTAGGTCTCCGTGCCGGTCGTCGCGTACCGGAAGGCGAACGGCTCCGCCTCGTGCCACACGGCCAGGCGGTGCTCCTTGAGGACTCCGGCCGCGTACCGGTCGTTCTGCTCGACCGCGCTGGACAGGTGATCACCCTCGCGCTTGGCCTCGATCACACCCACGATCCGGCCGTCGACGTACAGCACGTAGTCGGCACGGCCGGCGGCGAGGGTGAACTCGCGGACGGCTACACCGCTGTTCGCACCCGGGTTGATCTGGTCGCGGTCCTGGATGGTCCAGCCCGAGGCATGCAGCATCGCGTCGATGCTCTCGCGGGCCTGCACCTCGTTGAGCGGGGCGGGACGCTGCGCGCGGTGGATGATCGCCTCGCGCCGCTTGGCGTCGACCTGCCGCGGCGCGCGGCGCGCGGCCTCGTACTTCTCCCGCTGGACGCCGCGCAGCTCATCGATCTGGGCGGTCAGCTCGTCGACTCGGGCGGCCAGCGCGGCCGCCTTGTTGGCGTCGGCGCTGGTGATCAGACGCTCGGCCTCGGCCCGCGCCTTGCGTTCGGCCTCAAGGGCGCTGCTGGACTCGGTGAGCCGGATGCGCGCCTGTGTCAGAGCGTCGCGGTGGCCGGCCAGGGCTTCGCGAAGCTCGGCCAACTCGGCCGGGTCCGTGACCTGGGCGGTCTCACCCGGGTCGGTCGGCGGCACGAACTCGGCGACCGTACGGCGGCCCTCGATGGCGTCGTGGAACCAGAGGCCCAGCTTGTAGCAGACGCGTACGGCGGCCAGGGCGCGCGAGGTGTCGAACAGGTGGTTGTGGGCGGCCTTGTTGCGGTCGCGGCGCAGCTGGTCGAAGTCGTTGCGGACCTCGGGGACGAGAACCCCGGCCCGGGTCAGGGCGATCAGCCGGTCGACCTGCCGGTCACCTTCGATCCGCATGCCGATCCGGGTGACCAGCTCTTCCGCGAGTACTTCGCCGAACTGCCCCGCCTGAACCAGGGAAGAGTTGGGGTGCGTGAACACCGTTGCCTCTGCCGAGGCTCCGTACAGAGCGAGCAAGGGCTGATGCCGGTGCAGGAGCCCGAAGTTCGGTGATGCTTTCGCGAAGTCGCGAAGCCGGTCGTCCACGTGTCTGTCCCCCGAATCGTGGTCTCAGCGGGTATCCATCGTGCAGAACGCAAGAAGACCCTCCAACAGTACGAACACTGTTTGGAGGGTCTTCGGCACTTCCTGCGAAGTGCCCCCGGCAGGATTCGAACCTGCGCACACGGCTCCGGAGGCCGTTGCTCTATCCCCTGAGCTACGGGGGCGTGTCGTTCGCTGTGCGGCGACGGGTTGAACACTACCAGCTTCCGCGGGGTGATCAGGAACCCCTTTTGCGGGGGAGCGGGGGTGCGTCGCTCGGGCGGGGTGGAAGTGGCAAAAACCCGGACGCGGGGGCTCGGCTCGACCTACTCTCGAGTTGTGCCAGGCATCTCAGGCCGGGTGCTTGTTGTCGATGACAACAAGGTCATCCGGCAGCTGATCAAGGTCAATCTCGAGCTGGAGGGCTTCGAGGTCGTGACCGCGAACGATGGTGCCGAGTGTCTGGACGTCGTGCATCACGTGTGTCCCGACGTGATCACCCTTGATGTGGTCATGCCCCGGCTGGACGGGTTCGGGGCCGCCGCGCACTTGCGGGCCGATCCGCGGACCAGGGATGTGCCCGTCGTGATCGTGAGCGCCTGTACGCAGTACGAGGTGGAGGCCGGGATCGGGGCCGGGGTGGATGCCTTCGTCGCCAAGCCCTTCGAGCCGGCCGAGCTGGTGCGCGTCGTGTGGCGGCTGGTCGAGCGCAAGGACCGGCGCGACGGGAGGAAAGGGGCTCCCGCCGGGAGGGGGAGGGGCTGATCCCGTCCTTTGTATGTGGCGCCTTATTTCACATGGCGAAACCCTTCGCGGGGTGAGAGGGGGTCTCCCCTAGGCTGGTCCCGTGAACCCCGCCGACCTCCCCCGTACCGTCGTACGCGCCGTGCGCTGCGCCGTGGAGGACGGGGAGCTGGCGGCCGGTGTGGTCGTGCCCGAGCGGGTTGTCGTGGAGAGGACCCGGCCCGGTGGGGTGGGGGAGTATGCCACCCCCGTTGCTTTTCAGGTCGCCAAGGGGGCCGGATGTGCGCCCCGCGAGGTGGCGGACGTGCTGGCCCGCCGGCTCGGCCGGGAGCCGGGGATCGAGCGCGTTGCCGTCACGGGTGCCGGATTCCTCAATTTCGTACTGCCCCCGCCGTCCGCCCCCCTCGTCATCCAGGAAGCGATCGTCCAGGACATCGTGATCCGGGACGTGCGGGGAGGGGCCGCGGTCGTCACCGATGCCAATGCCGACACCGACGCCACCGTCGAAATCGGTCTCGGGCTGCGCGAGCGCGTCGTACGGGAGACCGTGCTGCGGCTCCTGAGCAGCCAGGGCGGCAGTGAGCAGGACGTGCCCGACGCCCTTCCCGTCGCGCCCCTCGCCAAGCGGGACGCGGACGTCGTCGAGCGCTACGGGGCCGACGCCGCGCGGTGGGGGATGCTGGCCGTGCCGGCCCGGGAGACCCCCGCGTTCTGCGACGTGCTGCTGCTCCAGGGCGAGGGGAGCGAGTTCTTCCGGGTGCGGTACGCCCATGCGCGCAGCCGGGCGCTGCTGAGGAATGCGGGGCAGCTGGGATTCGGGCCCGTCGTCGGGGACGTGGATGACGCCCCCGAGCTGCTGCGCGTGCTCGCCGGCCACCCCCTCGTACTCGAAGCCGCCGCGCACCACCGGGCGCCCGAGCGCCTCACCCGGCACCTCGTCGAGCTGGCGGACGCGCTGCTCGACTTCCAGTACCGCGTACTGCCCAAGGGGGACGAGAAACCCTCGGCCGCCCACCGCGCCCGGCTGGCTCTTGCCGAAGCCGCCGGGACGGTGCTGGCCGGCGGCCTGGCCCTCCTCGGCATAGATGCACCGACACGTTTGTGACCTGCGAAAAGAGATACCGATGAGCCGCTCCGCGCACCCCGCCGGGCCCCGCCACGCCGACGTCCTGCCCGAGGGGCACTACTCTCCGCCGCCCGCCGACCTGAACGCCCTCGACGAGAAGGTCTGGGCGCGGACCGTTCAGCGCAATGCCGATGGCGTGGTCGCCGTGGGCGGCATCGAAGTGACCCGGCTCGCCGAGGAGTTCGGGACTCCCGCCTTCTTCCTCGACGAAGAGGACTTCCGGGCTCGGTGCCGGGCCTGGGCGCACGCCTTCGGCAAGGACGCCGATGTCTTCTACGCGGGGAAGGCGTTTCTCTCCAAGGCCGTCGTGAAGTGGCTGAAGGAGGAAGGGCTGAATCTCGATGTGTGCTCGGGCGGGGAGCTGGCCACCGCCCTCGCCGCCGAGATGCCCGCCTCGCGCATCGCCTTCCACGGCAACAACAAGTCCGAGGCCGAGATCCGCCGCGCCATCGAGGCCGGCGTCGGGCGGATCGTGCTCGACTCCTTCCAGGAGATCGCCCGCGTCGCGCACATCGCCCGTGAGCTGGGCGTGCGCCAGCCCGTCCAGATCCGCGTGACGGTCGGGGTGGAAGCGCATACGCATGAGTTCATCGCAACCGCTCACGAAGACCAGAAGTTCGGGATCGCCGTAGCCGACGGGGCCGCCGCCGAGGCCGTGCGGCGGGCGCTCGGGCACGACAGCCTCGAGGTGCTCGGCGTCCACTCCCACATCGGCTCGCAGATCTTCGACATGGCCGGCTTCGAGGTCTCCGCCAAGCGGGTCGTCCAGCTGCTGGCCGCCGTGCGCGACGAGCACGGAGTCGAGCTTCCCGAGATCGACCTCGGAGGCGGGCTCGGCATCGCGTACACCCCCGACGACGACCCGCGCGAGCCCCACGAGATCGCCAAGGCGCTCACCGAGATCGTCGCGCGGGAGTGCGAGAGCGCGGGCCTGCGCGCGCCCCGCATCTCCGTCGAGCCCGGCCGCGCCATCGTCGGACCCACCGCCTTCACCCTCTACGAGGTCGGAACGATCAAGCCGCTCGAGGGCCTGCGGACGTACGTCTCCGTCGACGGCGGGATGTCCGACAACATCCGGACCGCCCTCTACGACGCCGAGTACTCCGTCACCCTCGTCTCCCGCACCTCCGACGCCGAGCCGATGCTCTCCCGCGTCGTCGGCAAGCACTGCGAGAGCGGCGACATCGTCGTCAAGGACGCGTTCCTGCCCGCCGACCTCGCCCCCGGCGACCTCCTCGCCGTGCCCGCCACCGGTGCCTACTGCCGCTCCATGGCCAGCAACTACAACCACGCGCTGCGTCCGCCCGTCGTCGCCGTGCGTGACGGACAGGCCCGGGTGATCGTCCGGCGCGAGACGGAGGAAGATCTCCTGCGCCTCGACCTCGGATGATCTCCATATTTCTGGGAGAAGGCCCCAGACCCCCAAAATAGGTGTCTCACTCAATGGACCGAGGGTGGAAACTGCTGTCCATTGAGTGAGACTGGTTCTCACCCCCCGCGCAAACCGCGCGCGGGGTACTGAAGGAAGACGAAAGGCGTAGGTCGAATGATGCGTACGCGTCCGCTGAAGGTGGCGCTGCTGGGCTGTGGAGTGGTCGGCTCAGAGGTGGCGCGCATCATGACGACGCACGCCGACGACCTCGCCCAGAGGATCGGCGCGCCCGTCGAGCTCGCCGGTGTGGCCGTACGGCGGCCCTCCAAGGTGCGCGAGGGCATCGACTCCGCGCTCATCACCACCGATGCGACCGCCCTCCTCAAACGCGGCGACATCGACGTGGCCATCGAGGTCATCGGCGGCATCGAGCCGGCCCGCACGCTGATCACCACCGCCTTCGAGAACGGCATCTCCGTCGTCTCCGCGAACAAGGCGCTCCTCGCCCAGGACGGCGCCGCGCTGCACGCCGCCGCCGAGACGCACGGGCTGGACCTGTACTACGAGGCCGCCGTCGCCGGCGCCATCCCGCTGGTCCGCCCGATGCGCGAGTCCCTGGCGGGCGACAAGATCAACCGCGTCATGGGCATCGTCAACGGCACGACGAACTTCATCCTCGACAAGATGGACTCCACCGGCGCCGGCTACCAGGAGGCGCTCGACGAGGCCACCGCCCTCGGGTACGCCGAGGCCGACCCCACCGCCGATGTCGAGGGCTACGACGCCGCCGCCAAGGCCGCGATCCTGGCCGGCATCGCCTTCCACACCCGGGTCCGCCTCGACGACGTCTACCGCGAGGGCATGACGGAGGTCAGCGCGTCCGACTTCGCCTCCGCCAAGCGGATGGGCTGCACCATCAAGCTCCTGGCGATCCTGGAGCGCGCCGCCGACGGTGAGTCCGTCACCGCCCGCGTGCACCCTGCGATGATCCCGCTGAGCCACCCGCTCGCCTCCGTCCGCGAGGCGTACAACGCCGTCTTCGTCGAGGCGGAGGCCGCCGGGCGGCTCATGTTCTACGGGCCCGGCGCGGGCGGTTCGCCGACCGCGTCCGCGGTGCTCGGCGACCTCGTCGCCGTCTGCCGCAACAAGCTCGCCGAGGCAACGGGGCCGGGCGAGTCGGCGTACACCCAGCTGCCGGTCAGTGCCATGGGCGAGGTCGTCACCCGCTACCACATCAGCCTCGATGTGGCCGACAAGCCGGGCGTCCTCGCCCAGGTGGCGACGGTCTTCGCGGAGCACGGCGTGTCCATCGACACCGTCACCCAGCAGGGCAAGGACGGCGAGGCCTCCCTCGTCGTCGTCACTCACCGAGCGCTCGACGCCGCCCTCTCCGGGACCGTCGACGCGCTGCGGAAGCTGGACACCGTCCGCGGTGTCGCCAGCATCATGCGTGTTGAAGGGGAGTAAGGACCCATGAGCAGCAATCGCACCCACCAGTGGCGCGGCATCATCGAGGAGTACCGGGACCGCCTGCCGGTGACGGACACGACTCCCGTGGTCACGCTCCGCGAGGGCGGCACTCCCCTCGTCCCCGCGCAGGTGCTCTCCGAGCGCACCGGCTGTGAGGTCCACCTGAAGGTCGAGGGGGCGAACCCCACCGGGTCCTTCAAGGACCGCGGTATGACCATGGCCATCACCCGGGCCAAGGAGGAAGGCGCCAAGGCGGTCATCTGCGCCTCCACCGGCAACACCTCGGCCTCCGCCGCCGCCTACGCGGTGCGCGCCGGGATGGTCTGCGCGGTGCTCGTGCCCCGCGGCAAGATCGCGCTCGGCAAGATGGGCCAGGCCCTGGTGCACGGCGCCAAGATCCTCCAGGTGGACGGCAACTTCGACGACTGCCTGAACCTGGCCCGCGCACTGTCCGACAACTACCCGGTGGCGCTGGTCAATTCGGTCAACCCGGTCCGCATCGAGGGCCAGAAGACGGCCGCGTTCGAGATCGTCGACGCGCTCGGCGACGCCCCCGACATCCACGTGCTGCCCGTCGGCAACGCCGGCAACATCACCGCGTACTGGAAGGGCTTCAAGGAGTACAAGGCCGACGGCCTGGCCTCCCGTACGCCCCGCGTGTGGGGTTTCCAGGCCTCCGGTTCCGCGCCCATCGTGCGCGGCGAGGTCGTCAAGGAGCCGCACACCATCGCCACCGCGATCCGCATCGGCAACCCGGCCTCCTGGGACTACGCGCTGGCCGCGCGCGACGAGTCGGGCGGCTTCATCGACGAGGTGACGGACCGCCAGATCCTCGCCGCCTACCGGCTGTTGGCCGCGCAGGAGGGCGTCTTCGTCGAGCCCGCCTCGGCCGCCTCCGTGGCCGGCCTGCTCAAGGCCGCCGAGCTGGGCCTGGTCGACCCGGGCCAGAAGATCGTGTGCACCGTCACCGGCAACGGCCTGAAGGACCCCGACTGGGCGATCGCCGGAGCTCCGCAGCCGGTGACCGTTCCGGTGGACGCCGAAGCCGCGGCCGTCCGCCTCGGCCTGGTCTGACGCACCACCCGAGAGCCGGGTTCCGGAGGCCCGCAAGACCCTCCGGAACCCGGCAACTCACCCCGTACGAAGACAAAAGTGCGGCCGAAGGCCGCGGCACCCGCGACACGCATCGTGCGCCTCCTGTGCGCCCTATGTCGCGAGAGAACCTTCCTTCGCTACGCTGTACTTACATCCGCCACCGCGCATATGACCGTGGTGCTGCCCCAAGGGCCTTCGGGTGTCGTACGTTCTCCAGTACATTCGCAGCGAGCCAGCGAAGAGCGAAGATCTCGCACAGTAACAAGGAGTGTCATCGGACGATGGCCGGTCCAGCGTTCCGCGCCGCCGCCGTACGGGTGCGCGTCCCCGCCAGCAGTGCCAACCTCGGCCCGGGCTTCGATGCCTTCGGCCTGGCCCTGGGGCTCTACGACGACGTCGTCGTCCGGGTGGCCGACTCCGGCCTGAACATCGACATCGCGGGCGAGGGCGCCGACACCCTCCCGCGGGACGAGAGCCACCTGCTCGTACGCTCCATGCGCACCGCCTTCGACCTGCTGGGCGGCCAGCCGCGCGGCCTCGAGGTCGTCTGCGCCAACCGCATCCCGCACGGCCGCGGCCTCGGCTCCTCCTCCGCCGCCATCTGCGCCGGCATCGTCGCCGCCCGCGCCGTGACCATAGGCGGAGAGGCCAAGCTCGACGACACGGCCCTCCTCGAGCTCGCCACCGAGATCGAGGGACACCCCGACAACGTCGCCGCCTGTCTGCTCGGCGGCTTCACCCTGGCGTGGATGGACGGCGGCAGCGCCAAGGCGATCCGGATGGAGCCCGCCGATTCCATCGTTCCGGTGGTCTTCGTCCCCTCCAAGCCGGTCCTGACGGAGACCGCGCGCGGCCTGCTGCCGCGCAGCGTCCCGCACGTGGACGCGGCCGTCAACGCGGGCCGCGCGGGCCTGCTCGTGGAGGCCCTGACCAGGCGTCCCGAGTTCCTGCTGCCCGCCACCGAAGACCGGCTCCACCAGGAGTACCGGTCCCCGGCGATGCCCGAGAGCGTGGCACTCGTGGGCCGACTGCGGGCGGACGGCATCCCCGCGGTCATCTCCGGCGCGGGCCCCACGGTCCTGGCGCTGGTCGACAACGGCGCGGCCGACAAGGTCGCGCAGCTCGCGGGCGAGGGGTGGGCGGCCAACCGGCTCGCGCTCGACGCCGCGGGCGCGAGCGTACTTCCGCTGGGCACCCAGGGCGGCTGAGCCCGGGCCGGTCAGGAGCGGGCGGCCAGGGCAGGCCGCCCGCGCGGAAGGGCGCGATTGCCGGTGATCGAGAGGGGGAATGTCTGTTGGATCCGGTAGTGTTAACCTCAAGTGCGTATCCGAAGCCGCCATGGCTCGGTGCTCAGCGTCCCCATTCGGGACCACATTTCTTCCGGGAGCCTCCCCGACTGCTTTGATCACTTCCAGCAGTTTCGAGCACGCTCCGGAATCGGCGTGACATTCCCACGCTTCCAGCTCGGGGGCTTCTCGCCGGAACCACCCATGCACGTATCTCTCCGCCGTATCTCTACCGGCGGACCACCGCCCCGGCTGCAGTCCATGACCCCTCAGGACATCGACTGTTGTCGGACAGCACAACCGGTCGCCGAGCCAGACAGGCCGACGTCCGCTCCAGGGAAGGACCCTTCGTGAGCGACACCACCGATCTGATGGGCGCTGCCGACACCACTGTCGACGCCAGTGCCCCCGCCGCGGGCGCCGCGCCCAAGCGCCGCCGCACCGGCACCGGCCTCGACGGCATGGTCCTGGCCGAGCTGCAGCAGGTCGCGTCGGGCCTCGGCATCAGGGGCACCGCGCGGATGCGCAAGAGCCAGCTGATCGAGGTCATCAAGGAGGCGCAGGCGGGTGGCGGCAGTGCCCCCAAGGCCGCGTCCTCCACCGCGGGCGCCGCCGACACCGCCGAGGCCAAGCCGAAGCGCCGTGCCACCAGCAAGGCCCGTACGGGCGAGGCCGCCGTCGAGGCGCCCGCCGAGAAGCCTGCCGCGCAGGCCCAGATCGAGATCCCCGGGCAGCCGGCTGGGGGCCCCTCCCGCGTGAGCGAAGCCGAGCGTGGGGGAGACGACGCCCCGGTCGGCGAGCGCCGCCGCCGTCGGGCCACCGCCCCCTCCGGCAGCCCGGAGGCCTCGGCCCCCGCCGCCGCCGTGCAGGTCGAGCAGAAGACCGAGACCGTCACCGTCGCCCCGCAGGCCGACGCCAAGGCGGAAGCGGCCACCGCCGTCTCCGCCCCGGCGCAGGGCCAGGACGGCGAGGGCCGCGGCCGTCGCGACCGCCGTGACCGCGGCGACCGTGCCGAGCGCGGGGACCGCCAGCGCGACCGCCGTGACCGTGGTGCCAAGGCCGACGACCAGGGCCAAGGCGGCCAGGGTCAGGGCGGCCAGGGCGGTCAGGGCCAGGGCGCGCAGGGCGGCCAGGGTCAGGGTGCGCCGGCCGTCCAGGGCCAGGGCGGCGGTCGTCAGGACCGTCAGGACCGTCAAGACCGTCAGCAGCAGGGCGGCCGTCAGGACCGCCAGCAGCAGGGCCAGCAGGGGCGTCAGGACCGCCAGGACACCGGTCCGCAGGACGACTTCGACGACGAGGGCGGCCGTCGCGGCCGTCGCGGCCGCTACCGCGACCGCCGGGGCCGTCGCGGCCGCGACGAGTTCGCCCCGACCGAGCAGCCGGTCGCCGACGACGACGTCCTGATCCCCGTCGCGGGCATCCTCGACATCCTCGACAACTACGCGTTCATCCGGACCTCGGGCTACCTGCCCGGCCCCAACGACGTGTACGTCTCCCTCGCCCAGGTCCGCAAGGCAGGCCTGCGCAAGGGCGACCACACCACCGGTGCCGTGCGCCAGCCCAAGGACGGCGAGCGTCGCGAGAAGTTCAACGCCCTGGTGCGGCTGGACTCGGTGAACGGCATGGCGCCCGAATCCGGGCGCGGCCGACCGGAGTTCCAGAAGCTGACCCCGCTCTACCCGCAGGACCGGCTCCGTCTGGAGACCGACCCGGGCGTGCTGACGACCCGCATCATCGACCTCGTGTCGCCGATCGGCAAGGGCCAGCGCGGCCTGATCGTGGCCCCGCCGAAGACCGGCAAGACCATGATCATGCAGGCGATCGCCAACGCGATCACCGTCAACAACCCCGAGTGCCACCTGATGGTCGTCCTGGTCGACGAGCGTCCGGAAGAGGTCACCGACATGCAGCGGTCGGTCAAGGGCGAGGTCATCTCCTCGACCTTCGACCGCCCGGCCGAGGACCACACCACCGTCGCCGAGCTGGCCATCGAGCGCGCCAAGCGTCTCGTCGAGCTGGGTCACGACGTGGTCGTCCTGCTGGACTCCATCACCCGTCTGGGCCGCGCGTACAACCTCGCGGCGCCCGCCTCCGGCCGCATCCTGTCCGGCGGTGTCGACTCGACCGCGCTGTACCCGCCGAAGCGCTTCTTCGGTGCCGCGCGCAACATCGAGGACGGCGGCTCGCTGACCATCCTGGCCACCGCGCTGGTCGACACCGGCTCGCGCATGGACGAGGTGATCTTCGAGGAGTTCAAGGGCACCGGCAACATGGAGCTCAAGCTCGACCGCAAGCTCGCCGACAAGCGCATCTTCCCGGCTGTCGACGTCGACCCGTCGGGCACCCGCAAGGAGGAGATCCTCCTCAACGCGGAGGAGCTCGCCATCGTCTGGAAGCTGCGCCGGGTGCTGCACGCGCTCGACTCGCAGCAGGCGATCGAGCTGCTTCTCGACAAGATGAAGCAGACGAAGTCGAACGCCGAGTTCCTGATGCAGATCGCGAAGACGACCCCGTCGGGCAAGAACGACGACTGACGGTAGTCCCCGGCATCACCACAGCCGCCCCCGCCGCACCCGCGGCGGGGGCGGCTGTGCTCTTGCGCACACGGCGGCTCCGGATGAGCCCTTCCCCTCCGTACGGAATCCGGTGGCAAAACCCCAGGTGGATGGGTCATGACGCAGCGCTCATCCCGGAAGGGGCGCGCTTTCGCACAGGTCGGGGGGCCGCGCCGGCCGTGGAACCCTGGAACGCGTTCCCCCGTCTGTGTCAGCAGACGCTGAGCACCGGGAACGGACCCAGGACTGAGGAGAGCATGAGCGAGGAGAGCAACGGCCGCGGCCGGCGAGCCGCGGGCCGGCGCCGACGGAAACCGCCGGCGCGCCGCAGAGCCCTCGTCATCGCCGCGTGGAGCGCAGCGGGCGTGGTGCTGCTCGGCGGGGCGGGCCTCGGCTACTTCTACGTCAAGTTCAACGGCAACCTGAAGACCGTCGACATCGACCAGGCGCTCGGCACCGACCGCCCGCAGAACGTGGACAACGGCTCGATGGACATCCTCGTCCTCGGCTCCGACTCCCGCGGCGGCGCCAACGGCGAATACGGCCAGGACGACGGCGGCTCCGCGCGCTCCGACACCGCGATGATCATCCACCTGTACGAGGGCCACAAGAAGGCCGGCGTGGTGTCGATACCCCGCGACACCATGGTCCCGCGGCCTTCCTGCGCGCTGCCCAACGGCAAGACCGACCCCGGCGGCTCGCGCACCCAGTTCAACGAGGCCTTCACGATCGGCGGGGCCGCCTGTGCGGTCAAGACCGTCGAGAAGATGTCGGGGATCCGCATGGACCACTACATCGAGGTCGACTTCACCGGCTTCAAGAAGATCATCGACACCCTCGGCGGCGTCGAGGTGACCACGACCAAGCCGATCAAGGACGGGGCCAGCCATCTCGACCTCGCCGCCGGCCCCAACAAGCTCAACGGCGAGCAGGCCCTCGGCCTCGTCCGCACCCGCAAGAGTGTCGGCGACGGCAGCGACCTGGGCCGAATACAGCTCCAGCAGGCCTTCATCAAGGCACTGATCAAGCAGGTCAAGAGCATCGGGCTGTTCGACAGCCCCAAGAGGCTGCTCGACCTCGCCGACAACGCGACCAAGGCGATCACCACCGACAAGGCGCTCGGTGACGTGAAATCCCTCATGGGCTTCGCCCAGGGCCTCCAGGGCATCGACGCCAAGGACATGCAGATGATCACGCTCCCGGTCACCACCGACGCCCGTGACAGCAACCGCGTCGCCCCGCTGGCCAAGGAGTCCACGATGGTCTGGAGCGCCCTGCTGGCCGACCAGCCGATCCCTGCCGAGGCCACCGTGAATTCGAGCGGCGACAAGAGCACCGCGGGCTCGATCGTCCAATGAGGACCCGCGCGGAATAGATGCCGGCCCCGCTCCGTTGAGGGAGGCGTCCTCAGAATTTTGACAGGCAGCCCCGTCCTGGCAGACTGGTCTGTCGGCCCCGGTTCACGCAGCGCGCAATTCGGCTCCTGCGACCCGGCGCCCTCCCGAATCTAGGAGACACCTTGAAGAGCGAGATCCACCCCGAGTACGTCGAGACCCAGGTCAGCTGCACCTGTGGCGCGTCGTTCACCACCCGCTCCACGCTGACCAACGGCTCCATCCGTGCCGAGGTCTGCTCCGAGTGCCACCCGTTCTACACGGGCAAGCAGAAGATCCTCGACACCGGTGGCCGCGTGGCCCGCTTCGAGGCTCGCTTCGGCAAGGGTGCGGCCAAGAAGTAGCGCGACCCAGGCGCCGGTCACCGGCCGCTCCCTGTCCATACGGGGGTGGCCGGACCGGCGCCTTTGTCGTCGTCCAGCCCGTTGCCCAAGCCCGTTTTTTCGTACTTTTCACCACAGGAGCCCCCGATGTTCGAGGCGGTCGAGGAACTGATCGGCGAGCACGCCGATCTTGAGAAGAAGCTCGCCGACCCTTCGGTCCACTCGGATCAGGCCAACGCGCGCAAGCTGAACAAGCGCTACGCGGAGCTGACGCCGATCGTCGCGACCTTCCGCGCCTGGAAGCAGTCCGCCGAGGACATCGAGACGGCCAAGGAGTACGCGGCCGTCGACCCCGACTTCGCAGCCGAGGTCAAGGAGCTGACAGCGGAGCGCGAGGAGCTCACCGAGAAGCTCCGCCTGCTGCTGGTCCCGCGCGACCCCAGCGACGACAAGGACGTGCTCCTCGAGGTCAAGGCGGGCGCGGGCGGCGACGAGTCGGCGCTGTTCGCCGGCGACCTGCTGCGCATGTACCTGCGCTACGCCGAGCGCGTGGGCTGGAAGACCGAGATCATCGACGCCACCGAGTCCGAGCTCGGCGGCTACAAGGACGTCCAGGTCTCCGTCCGCACCAAGGGCGGCAACGGCGCCACCGAGCCCGGCCAGGGCGTGTGGGCCCGCCTGAAGTACGAGGGCGGCGTGCACCGCGTCCAGCGGGTTCCGGCCACCGAGTCCCAGGGCCGCATCCACACCTCCGCCGCCGGCGTGCTCGTCACCCCGGAGGCCGAGGAGGTCGAGGTCGAGATCAACATGAACGACCTCCGCATCGACGTGTACCGCTCGTCGGGCCCCGGCGGCCAGTCCGTCAACACCACCGACTCGGCCGTGCGCATCACGCACCTGCCCACCGGTGTGGTCGCCTCCTGCCAGAACGAGAAGAGCCAGCTCCAGAACAAGGAGCAGGCCATGCGCATCCTGCGCTCGCGCCTGCTGGCCGCCGCGCAGGAAGCCGCCGAGCAGGAGGCCTCCGACGTGCGCCGCAGCCAGGTGCGCAGCGTGGACCGGTCCGAGAAGATCCGCACGTACAACTACCCGGAAAACCGGATCTCGGACCACCGGACCGGATTCAAGGCGTACAACTTGGACCAGGTGCTCGACGGCGACCTCGACGCGGTCATCCAGGCCTGTGTCGACACGGACTCCGCCGCGAAGCTCGCGGCCGCGCACTGACCACTGCTCCACCCCCCCCGTACGACAGCAGCCCGGAGGACCAGCGTGAACTTGCTGCTTGCCGAGGTGGCCCAGGCCACCCAGCGGCTGGCCGCCGCCGGCGTGCCCTCACCGCGCTTCGACGCGGAGGAGCTCGCGGCCTTCGTGCACGGCGTCAAGCGGGGGGAACTGCACCACGTCAAGGACGCGGACTTCGACGCCCGCTACTGGGAGGCCGTCGCCCGCCGCGAGGCGCGCGAGCCGCTCCAGCACATCACCGGCCGCGCCTTCTTCCGCTACCTGGAACTCCAGGTCGGGCCCGGGGTGTTCGTGCCCCGGCCGGAGACCGAGTCGGTCGTCGACTGGGCCATACACGCCGTCCGGGCGATGGACGTGGTCGAGCCGATGATCGTCGACCTGTGCACCGGCTCCGGCGCGATCGCGCTGGCCATGGCGCAGGAGGTGCCGCGCTCGCGCGTGCACGCGGTGGAGCTGTCCGAGGACGCCCTGCGGTGGACCCGCAAGAACGCCGAGGGCTCGCGGGTCGCCGTCCACCAGGGTGACGCGCTCAGCGCCCTGCCGGAGCTCGACGGACAGGTCGACCTGGTCATCTCCAACCCGCCGTACATCCCGCTCACCGAGTGGGAGTACGTGGCCCCCGAGGCCCGGGACCACGATCCGGAGATGGCGCTCTTCTCCGGCGAGGACGGCCTCGACACCATCCGCGGCCTCGAGCGCACCGCCCACCGGCTGCTGCGGCCCGGCGGCATCGTCGTCATCGAGCACGCCGACACCCAGGGCGGCCAGGTCCCCTGGATCTTCGCCGAGGAGCGGGGCTGGGCCGACGCGGCCGACCACCCGGACCTCAGCAACCGCCCGCGCTTCGCGACCGCCCGCAAGGCACTGCCGTGACCGGCGCGACCCTTCCCGTCACCCCCCTGCTGCTTGAGGAGGCCCGCTGATGGCCCGGCGATACGACTGCAACGACGCGACGGACCGCAAGACGGGCCTGCGTGAAGCCGCATCCGCCGTGCGCCGCGGCGAGCTCGTCGTGCTGCCCACCGACACCCTGTACGGGATCGGCGCGGACGCCTTCAGCCCGGAGGCCGTCCACGACCTGCTCGCCGCCAAGGGGCGGGGCCGCAGCATGCCCACCCCGGTGCTCATCGGCTCCCCGAACACCCTGCACGGCCTGGTCACCGACTTCTCCGAGCAGGCGTGGGAGCTCGTCGACGCCTTCTGGCCGGGCGCGCTGACCCTCGTCGCCAAGCACCAGCCCTCGCTGGCGTGGGACCTCGGCGACACCCGCGGCACCGTGGCCGTACGGATGCCCCTGCACCCCGTCGCGATCGAGCTGCTGACCGAGGTCGGCCCGATGGCGGTGTCCTCGGCCAACCTGTCGGGGCAGTCGGCGCCGGAGGACTGCGACGCGGCGCGCGAGATGCTCGGGGACTCCGTGTCCGTGTACCTGGACGGCGGGCCGACGCCCGGCATCCAGCCCTCGTCGATCGTCGATGTCACCGGGAAGGTTCCCGTACTGCTGCGCGAGGGCGCGCTCACCGCGGAGCAGCTGCGGGAGGTCGTACCCGACCTCGAGGTCGCCCCGTGAGCCCTGAGGGGCGTGGCATAGCGAAGGACTCTTTCCGCATACTCCACGTCAGCACCGGCAACGTGTGCCGCTCGCCCATCACCGAGCGGCTGACGCGGCACGCCCTCTCGCACCGCCTCGGCGGTCTCGTCAGCGGCGACCTCATCGTGGAGAGCGCCGGTACGTGGGGGCACGAAGGCGCCCCGATGGAGGCGAACGCGGCCGCCGTGCTGGCGGACTTCGGGGCGGACGCCTCCGGGTTCACCGGGCGGGAGCTGCTGGACGAGCACGTCATCCGGGCGGACCTGGTGCTGACCGCTACGCGGGACCACCGGGCGCAGGTCATCTCGATGGGGCACTCGGCGGGGCTGCGGACCTTCACGCTGAAGGAGTTCACGCGGCTGGTGCGGGCGATAGATCCGGCCACGCTGCCGCCGCTGGACGACGGGATGGCGGAGCGGGCGCGGGCGCTGGTACGGGCCGCGGCCGCGCTGCGGGGATGGCTGCTGGCGCCGTCGCCCGACGCGGACGAGGTGTACGACCCGTACGGGGCGCCGATCACCTTCTTCCGCTCGATCGGCGACGAGATCAACCAGGCGCTGGACCCGGTGGTCACGGCCCTGACGGGCGTCACCGCTTCCCGCTGACCCGCGGGCCGCTGCTGCCGCTGCTGCCAGGGGCGCTGCGCGGCGCCTTCCCCGCCCCCCTTCCACCTCCCCCAGACTCCGTCCGGGGGACCTGCACGCCTCACACGCCGGCGAGGCCGAACACGGCGGCGGCGCCGCGAGGCGGGATGGGCCGAGGCGGCCTACAGTGGCTCCTACCGGTACCCCCACAGCGCGGGAGTCGCGCCATGAGCGTCACCACCCAGGCCGCGGATGCCCTGCGGCAGCAGGACCCCCAGATGGCCGACGTCCTCGAAGGGGAGCGGCAGCGGCAGGCGACCACGCTGCAGCTGATCGCCGCCGAGAACTTCACCTCGCCCGCCGTGCTCGCCGCGCTCGGGTCCTCGCTCTCCAACAAGTACGCCGAGGGGTACCCCGGTGCCCGCTACCACGGCGGCTGCGAGTACGTCGACGCGGCCGAGCGCCTCGCCGTCGAGCGGGCCAAGGCGCTGTTCGGGGCCGAACACGCCAACGTCCAGCCGCACTCCGGGTCTTCGGCCGTGCTGGCCGCCTACGCGGCGCTGCTGCGCCCCGGGGACACCGTGCTGGCGATGGGCCTCCCGTACGGCGGCCACCTCACGCACGGCTCGCCCGCCAACTTCTCGGGCCGGTGGTTCGACTTCGTCGGGTACGGGGTCGACGCCCGGACGGGGCTCATCGACTACCACCAGGTGCAGCAGCTGGCCCAAGCGCACCGGCCCAAGGCCATCGTCTGCGGGTCCATCTCCTATCCCCGGCACCCCGAGTACTCCGCTTTCCGGGAGATCGCCGACGAGGTGGGGGCCTATCTCATCGCCGACGCCGCGCACCCGATCGGTCTGGTCGCGGGCGGGGCCGCGCCCAGCCCCGTCCCGTACGCCGACGTCGTCTGCGCGACCACCCACAAGGTGCTCCGCGGTCCGCGCGGCGGGATGATCCTGTGCGGCGCCGAGTTCGCCGAGCGCATCGACCGGGCGGTGTTCCCCTTCACCCAGGGCGGCGCCCAGATGCACACCATCGCCGCCAAGGCCGTGGCCTTCGGGGAGGCCGCGGGGCCCGCCTTCACCACGTACGCCCACCGGGTCGTCGCGCATGCCCGGGCGCTCGCCGAGGCGCTGGAGGGATACGGCTTCACCATCACCACCGGCGGGACCGACACGCATCTGATCACCGCAGACCCGGCGCCGCTCGGCGTCGACGGCCCGACCGCCCGCGGCCGGCTCGCCGCCGCCGGGATCGTGCTCGACACCTGTGCCCTCCCGTACGGGGACCAGCGCGGCATCCGGCTGGGCACGGCGGCCGTGACCACCCAGGGGATGGGGGAGGCGGAGATGGTCCGCATCGCCGGGCTGTTCGCCGCCGCACTGCACGGGGACGCCGCGAAGACACGTACGGAGGTCAACGAGCTGACGCAGGGATTTCCCCCGTACGGGGAGTAACTGGGACAAGAGGGACGTAGTGCAACCGGGATACGGCCCCCTCGCGTCCTCGGGGGAGGTGACATCGCAGCTAATGTGTGGGGCTGAGATGGCCGGCGATACATCTGGGGCAGCCCGTGCGTGAATATCTGCTGACGCTTTGCGTCACGGTCGCGGTGACCTACCTGCTGACCGGGCCCGTGCGGAAGTTCGCGATCGCGGCCGGGGCCATGCCGGAGATCCGCGCCCGCGACGTGCACCGCGAGCCCACACCGCGGCTCGGCGGCATCGCGATGTTCGGCGGACTGTGCGCCGGCCTGCTGGTCGCCGACCACCTGCGGAACCTCAACGGCGTCTTCGAACTGTCGAACGAGCCCCGCGCGCTGCTCTCCGGCGCTGCCCTGATCTGGCTGGTCGGCGTACTCGACGACAAGTTCGAGCTCGACGCCCTGATCAAGCTCGGCGCACAGATGATCTCCGCCGGCGTGATGGTCATGCAGGGTCTGACCATCCTGTGGATCCCCGTCCCGGGGATCGGCACGGTCCCGCTCACCCAGTGGCAGGGCAACCTGCTCACCGTGGCCCTCGTCGTGATCACCATCAACGCCGTGAACTTCGTGGACGGACTGGACGGCCTCGCCGCCGGCATGGTCTGCATCGCCGCCGCAGCGCTCTTCCTCTACGCGTACCGCATCTGGTTCGGCTACGGCATCGAGTCGGCCGCGCCCGCGACCCTCTTCGCCGCGATCCTGATGGGCATGTGCCTGGGCTTCCTGCCGCACAACATGCACCCCGCCCGGATCTTCATGGGCGACTCCGGCTCGATGCTCATCGGCCTGGTGCTGGCCGCCTCCGCGATCTCCCTCACCGGGCAGGTGGACCCGGACGCCCTGGCCCTCTTCGCGGGCGGTGAGCGCAACGCGACGCACGCGATGCTCCCCGCCTACATCCCGCTGATCCTGCCGCTGACGATCATCGCGATCCCGATGGCGGACCTGGTCCTGGCCATCGTGCGGCGGACATGGAATGGCCAGTCACCCTTCGCCGCCGACCGGGGGCACCTGCACCACCGGCTGCTGGAACTCGGGCATTCCCACAGCCGCGCGGTCCTCATCATGTACTTCTGGTCGGGGCTGATCGCCTTCGGCACGGTGGCCTATTCGGTGCATTCCGCCTCGATGTGGATCGTGCTGGCGATCGCCGCGCTGAGCGCGGTGGGCCTGACCCTGCTGCTCCTGCCGCGCTTCACCCCGCGCGCTCCGCGCTGGGCGTACGGGCTGGTGCCGCCGCGCTACCGGCACGCCGCACGGGCCGCCGAGGCCGCGGCGGAGGCGGCCGCGCGGAACGCCTCGGGTACCGAGCCGGAGCCCGTCAGGCCGATCGCCGCGGGTGTGTCCGGCGTCAACGGGGCGACCGCCGTAGGCCCCCGTTCGCGCTTCCCCGACCGGCGTAAGGCCGGCTCGACCCGCTGACAGCGGGGGTGCATGTCGGAAATGAACTCCCTTTACCAGACAAGTCGGTTGCCTGTCGCGCACACACGCGCAGGGTCCCTCTCATGTGTGACAGTCAGCACACCCGGCAGGTAAAGCTCTCATCAAATAGTTTGTGATACCGTTCACTAAACCCGGCGACAGAGCCGAAGGACCGTAGTGCGACGGTCCCTTGGCCCGAGGTTCCCTCTCGGACCGGGCTTACGCTCGTCCGGTACGAGTCCAGTGCCCCCACCACCACGCGGAGCAAACCGCCATGCGGTCAGATGACGTCCGATCCCTCCTGCAAACAGCCGTACCCACCGCTGTCGCCGGCGCTGTAGCCGCCGCGATCAGTGGCTTCGTGGTCGGCGGCAAGGGGGCGGTCGGAGCCGTTGTCGCGACCGTGGTCGTGATCCTGTTCATGGGCATCGGATTCGTCGTCCTGCAGCGCACCGCGAAATCGCTTCCGCATCTCTTCCAGGCCATGGGGCTCATGCTCTATACGGTCCAGATCCTGCTGCTCTTCGTGTTTCTCGCCGTGTTCAAGAACACGACGCTGTTCCACCCCAGGGCGTTCGCGATCACGCTCGTCGCCACCACCCTCGTGTGGATCGGCGCGCAGACCCGTGCTCACATGAAGGCCAAAATCCTTTACGTGGAACCGGACTCGGACAAGGGTGAAAAGCCCGGAAATCCGGGGTCGAAGTCGTGAAGGGTAGGGGCGGGATAAGTGCGCGTTCGGGATCCTGCTATCGTCCGGTGCCAACTGCGGCATTGCGGGCGCGGGCACACGAGCTGACGCCTGTTCCATCGCGAGGCTCGATGCCTGACTGCCGCCCCACCATCCGTAACACCAGTCCAGTGCCGAACCGCGGCTGCGCGCCGCGCCGACACAACGAGGTTGCCGTACCTATGCGCCACGCTGAAGGAGCCCGCGGTGAGTGCTGACCCGACGCAGGTCCTCGCTTTCGAGACCGACTGTCACATCTTTGACGGATGTGGCTTCCCCGGCCCGGGCCTGCACTCGTTCCTCTTCGAGCCGCTGTGGGGCGAAGCAGGCCTGACCAGTGCCTACTTCAACAAGCCGATGCTGCTGGCCCTGCTGGGCTCGATCATCATCGTGGGCTTCTTCTACGCCGCCTTCGCCAAGCCGAAGATGGTCCCGGGCAAGCTCCAGATGGTCGCCGAGGCCGGTTACGACTTCGTGCGCCGCGGCATCGTCTACGAGACGCTGGGCAAGAAGGAGGGCGAGAAGTACGTCCCCTTCATGGTCTCGCTGTTCTTCTTCGTCTGGATCCTGAACCTCTGGTCGATCATCCCGGTGGCGCAGTTCCCGGTCACCTCGATCATCGCGTACCCGGCGATCCTGGCGGTGCTCGTCTACGGCACCTGGATGTCGATCACCTTCAAGCGCCACGGCTTCGTCGGCGGCCTGAAGAACCTCACCGGCTACGACAAGACCCTCGGTGGCGTGCTGCCGCTGGTCATGGTCATCGAGTTCTTCTCGAACGTCCTGGTCCGCCCCTTCACCCACGCGGTCCGACTGTTCGCGAACATGTTCGCCGGCCACACCCTGCTGCTGCTCTTCACGATCGCCAGCTGGTACCTGCTGAACGGCATCGGCATCGCCTACGCGGGTGTCTCGTTCGTCATGGTCATCGTGATGACCGCCTTCGAGCTCTTCATCCAGGCCGTCCAGGCGTACGTCTTCGTCCTCCTGGCCTGCAGCTACATCCAGGGCGCGGTCGCCGAGCACCACTGAGCCAGGCCCGCCCCGCTCAGCCCCCATATCGTCCGGTGGCCAACCCCCACCGGTCCGTGAAAGAGAAGGAAGAACTGGCATGTCCCAGACCCTTGCCGCCGTCACCGGCTCCCTCAGCTCCGTTGGTTACGGTCTCGCGGCCATCGGCCCCGGCGTCGGCGTCGGCATCATCTTCGGTAACGGCACCCAGGCTCTCGCCCGTCAGCCCGAGGCTGCCGGCCTGATCCGCGCCAACCAGATCCTCGGCTTCGCCTTCTGTGAGGCGCTCGCCCTGATCGGTCTGGTCATGCCGTTCGTCTACCCGAGCTCCTGATCTTCGGTCTCGACGAACAGCCCATTAGACGAAAGGCACTGATGTGAACCTCATGGTTCTCGCGGCTGAGACGGAGAATCCGCTCTTCCCGCCGATCCCCGAGCTCGTCATCGGTCTGATCGCCTTCGTCATCGTCTTCGGTTTCCTCGCGAAGAAGCTCCTCCCGAACATCAACAAGGTTCTGGACGAGCGTCGCGAGGCCATCGAGGGCGGTATCGAGAAGGCTGAGGCCGCTCAGACCGAGGCTCAGAGCGTGCTGGAGCAGTACAAGGCCCAGCTCGCCGAAGCCCGGCACGAGGCCGCGCGCCTGCGCCAGGAAGCGCTGGAGCAGGGCACTGCGCTCAAGGAAGAACTGCGCGCAGAGGGCCAGCGGCAGCGTGAGGAGATCATCGCTGCCGGCCACGCCCAGATCGCGGCGGACCGCAAGGCCGCCTCTCAGGCGCTGCGTCAGGACGTGGGCAAGCTCGCCACCGACCTGGCCGGAAAGCTCGTCGGCGAGTCCCTTGAGGACCACGCCCGGCAGAGCCGCACGATCGACCGTTTCCTCAGCGAGCTCGAGGAGAAGGCCGAGGCCGCCCGATGAACGGAGCGAGCCGCGAGGCGCTGGCCTCCGCGCGCGAGCGTCTCGACGCACTGACGGACAACACGTCCGTCGACGCGGCGAAGCTCGCCGGTGAGCTGGCAGCCGTCACCGCGCTGCTCGACCGTGAGGTCTCGCTGCGTCGGGTCATCACGGACCCGGCGCAGTCCGGTGAGGCCAAGGCCGAGCTGGTGGGCCGACTGCTGTCCGGCCAGGTGGGCGGGGAGACCCTCGACCTGGTGTCCGGCATGGCCCGGTCCCGCTGGTCGCAGTCCCGTGACCTGGTGGACTCGCTGGAGGAGCTGGCGGCCACCGCCGACCTCACGGCGGCCCAGCAGGGCGACGCACTCGACAACGTCGAGGACGAGGTGTTCCGGTTCGGCCGGATCGTGTCCTCGAGCACCGAGCTGCGTTCCGCGCTGACCGACCGCGCGGCCACCGCCTCCGCCAAGAGCGAGCTGCTGCGCAGCCTGCTCGGCGGCAAGGTGAACGCCGTCACCGAGCGCCTGGTGATCCGTCTTGTCACGCTGCCGCGTGGACGTAGCCTGGAAGCGGGACTCGAGTCCCTTTCCACGCTCGCCGCCGAGCGCCGCAACCGGATGGTCGCCACCGTGACCAGCGCGGTTCCGCTCAGCGACGTGCAGAAGGCCCGTCTCGGCGCGGTGCTGGCCAAGCTGTACGGCCGCCAGATGCACCTGAACCTCGACGTGGACCCCGAGGTCCTCGGCGGGATCTCGGTGCGTGTCGGCGACGAGGTCATCGACGGCACCATCGCGGACCGCCTCGCCGAGGCGTCCCGCCGCATGGCCGGCTGACCAGCCACCAATAGAACAAAGCATTCCTAGCGGCCCGGTTGGGCCGTGCAGAACTTGCAGAAGATTCCTGGGGGTCGCCCCCAGACCCCAAAGAAGCTTCAGGCCCAACAAGGAGAGCAGGGAACCCAGATGGCGGAGCTCACGATCCGGCCGGAGGAGATCCGGGACGCACTGGAGAACTTCGTCCAGTCGTACCAGCCGGACGCGGCCTCGCGCGAGGAGGTCGGAACGGTCAGCGTTGCCGGCGACGGCATCGCGAAGGTGGAGGGCCTGCCCTCCGCCATGGCGAACGAGCTGCTGAAGTTCGAGGACGGCACCCTCGGTCTCGCCCTCAACCTCGAGGAGCGCGAGATCGGTGCGGTCGTCCTCGGCGAGTTCAGCGGTATCGAGGAGGGCCAGCCGGTGCAGCGCACCGGTGAGGTTCTCTCCGTAGGCGTCGGCGAGGGCTACCTCGGCCGCGTTGTCGACCCGCTCGGCAACCCGATCGACGGCCTCGGCGAGATCGCGACCGAGGGCCGCCGCGCCCTTGAGCTGCAGGCCCCCGGCGTCATGGTCCGCAAGTCGGTCCACGAGCCGATGCAGACCGGCTACAAGGCCATCGACGCGATGGTGCCGATCGGCCGCGGCCAGCGCCAGCTGATCATCGGTGACCGTCAGACGGGTAAGACCGCTCTGGCCGTCGACACGATCATCAACCAGCGCGACAACTGGCGCTCGGGCGACGTGAACAAGCAGGTCCGCTGCATCTACGTCGCCATCGGCCAGAAGGGCTCGACCATCGCGTCCGTTCGCGGCGCCCTGGAAGAC
Organism: Streptomyces sp. ISL-94; assembly: GCF_018614075.1. Taxonomy (GTDB): domain Bacteria; phylum Actinomycetota; class Actinomycetes; order Streptomycetales; family Streptomycetaceae; genus Streptomyces. The sequence continues at coordinate 43,774 of NZ_JAGGOZ010000071.1, forward strand.
GCCGGCGCGCTCGAGTACACGACGATCGTCGCCGCCCCGGCGTCCGACCCGGCCGGCTTCAAGTACCTGGCGCCGTACACCGGTTCCGCCATCGGCCAGCACTGGATGTACGCCGGCAAGCACGTCCTGATCATCTTCGACGACCTGTCGAAGCAGGCCGACGCCTACCGCGCCGTGTCGCTGCTGCTGCGCCGCCCGCCGGGCCGTGAGGCCTACCCGGGTGACGTCTTCTACCTGCACTCCCGCCTGCTGGAGCGCTGCGCGAAGCTCTCCGACGACATGGGTGCCGGTTCGATGACCGGTCTGCCGATCGTCGAGACGAAGGCGAACGACGTGTCGGCGTTCATCCCGACCAACGTCATCTCCATCACCGACGGCCAGTGCTTCCTGGAGTCCGACCTGTTCAACGCGGGCCAGCGCCCGGCGCTGAACGTCGGTATCTCGGTCTCCCGCGTCGGTGGCTCCGCCCAGCACAAGGCCATGAAGCAGGTTTCCGGCCGTCTGCGCCTGGACCTGGCCCAGTACCGCGAGCTGGAGGCGTTCGCCGCCTTCGGTTCCGACCTGGACGCCGCGTCGAAGGCCTCGCTGGAGCGCGGCAAGCGCCTGGTCGAGCTGCTGAAGCAGGGCCAGTACCAGCCGATGCCCGTCGAGGAGCAGGTCGTCTCCGTCTGGGCCGGTACCACCGGCAAGATGGACGACGTCCCGGTCAACGACATCCGTCGCTTCGAGTCGGAGCTGCTGGAGCACCTGCGCCGCGAGCGCAAGGACCTCCTCACCTCCATCGCCGAGGGCGGCAAGATGTCGGACGACACCCTGACGTCGATCGCCGACGCCATCGCCGCCTTCAAGCGCCAGTTCGAGACCTCGGACGGCAAGCTCCTGGGCGAGGACGCGCCGGCCGTCAACGTCTCCAAGTGACGACGGAAGGGACCTGACTCATGGGAGCGCAGCTCCGGGTCTACAAGCGTCGCATCCGTGCCGTCACGGCGACCAAGAAGATCACCAAGGCGATGGAGATGATCGCCGCCTCGCGCATCGTCAAGGCGCAGCGCAAGGTGGCGGCATCGATGCCGTACGCGACCGAGCTCACCCGTGCGGTGACCGCGGTGGCGACCGGTTCGAACACCAAGCACGCCCTGACCACCGAGGTCGAGGCGCCGACCCGCGCCGCGGTCCTGCTCATCACGAGCGACCGCGGTCTGGCCGGCGGCTACTCCTCGAACGCCATCAAGCAGGCGGAGCGGCTCACCGAGCGGCTGCGCGGCGAGGGCAAGGAGGTCGACACGTACATCGTCGGCCGTAAGGGTGTGGCCTACTTCGGCTTCCGCGAGCGCAAGGTCGCGGAGTCGTGGACCGGCTTCACCGACAGCCCGGCCTACGCCGACGCCAAGCGCGTCGCGGCGCCGCTGATCGAGGCCATCCAGACGGAAACGGCCGAGGGCGGCGTCGACGAGCTGCACATCGTCTACACGGAATTCGTGTCGATGATGACGCAGAACGCGGTGGACGGACGGATGCTGCCGCTCAGCCTCACGGAGACATCTGCTGGGGCTGCGGAGGAGAGTGGTACGAAGGGCGAGATCCTTCCGCTGTTCGACTTCGAGCCGTCGGCGGAGGACGTCCTCGACGCCCTGCTGCCGCGCTACGTCGAGAGCCGTATCTACAACGCACTGCTGCAGTCGGCTGCTTCCGAGCACGCCGCCCGCCGCCGCGCGATGAAGTCGGCGACCGACAACGCCGGGGATCTCATCAAGAGCCTCTCCCGGCTTGCCAACGCGGCCCGCCAGGCCGAAATCACCCAGGAAATCAGCGAGATCGTCGGTGGCGCGAGCGCCATGGCTGACGCGACCGCGGGGAGTGACAAGTAATGACGACCACTGTTGAGACGGCCGCCGCCACGGGCCGCGTCGCCCGGGTCATCGGCCCGGTCGTCGACGTGGAGTTCCCCGTCGACGCCATGCCCGAGATCTACAACGCCCTCAAGGTCCAGGTCGCCGACCCGGCCGAGGAGGGGAAGCTCAAGACCCTGACCCTCGAGGTCGCGCAGCACCTGGGTGACGGCATCGTCCGCACCATCTCGATGCAGCCGACCGACGGCCTGGTCCGCCAGGCCACGGTGACCGACACGGGCGAGGGCATCACCGTCCCCGTCGGCGACTTCACCAAGGGCAAGGTGTTCAACACCCTCGGTGAGGTGCTGAACTACCCCGAGGCGAACGCCGAGGTCACCGAGCGCTGGCCGATCCACCGCAAGGCGCCTCGCTTCGACGAGCTCGAGTCGAAGACCGAGATGTTCGAGACCGGCGTCAAGGTCATCGACCTTCTCACCCCGTACGTCAAGGGTGGAAAGATCGGTCTGTTCGGTGGTGCCGGTGTCGGCAAGACCGTTCTGATCCAGGAAATGATCTACCGCGTCGCCAACAACCACGACGGTGTGTCGGTCTTCGCGGGCGTCGGTGAGCGTACCCGTGAGGGCAACGACCTCATCGAGGAAATGGCCGACTCGGGCGTCATCGACAAGACGGCCCTCGTCTTCGGCCAGATGGACGAGCCCCCGGGCACCCGTCTGCGCGTCGCGCTCGCCGGTCTGACCATGGCGGAGTACTTCCGCGATGTGCAGAAGCAGGACGTGCTGTTCTTCATCGACAACATCTTCCGGTACACCCAGGCGGGTTCCGAGGTGTCGACCCTGCTCGGCCGTATGCCCTCCGCGGTGGGCTACCAGCCGAACCTGGCCGACGAGATGGGTCTCCTCCAGGAGCGCATCACCTCGACCCGTGGTCACTCGATCACCTCGATGCAGGCGATCTACGTCCCCGCGGACGACCTGACCGACCCGGCGCCGGCGACCACCTTCGCCCACCTCGACGCGACGACGGTTCTCTCCCGTCCGATCTCCGAGAAGGGCATCTACCCGGCCGTGGACCCGCTGGACTCGACGTCCCGCATCCTCGACCCGCGGTACATCACGGCGGACCACTACGCCACGGCGATGCGCGTCAAGGGGATCCTCCAGAAGTACAAGGACCTCCAGGACATCATCGCGATCCTCGGTATCGACGAGCTGGGCGAGGAGGACAAGCTCGTTGTCCACCGTGCCCGTCGCGTCGAGCGCTTCCTGTCGCAGAACACCCACGTGGCGAAGCAGTTCACCGGTGTGGACGGTTCGGACGTTCCGCTCGACGAGTCGATCACCGCGTTCAACGCGATCTGCGATGGTGACTACGACCACTTCCCCGAGCAGGCGTTCTTCCTGTGCGGTGGCATCGAGGACCTGAAGGCGAACGCCAAGGAGCTGGGCGTCTCCTGATCCGGCGCGCTCCGCGAGGGGCGCATCCGGTTCGAGATTCACGGAGAGGGGCGGGTATGTCCCGTCCCTCTCCCCCCGCCCATTAGAATTTGACCCAACACCCGGCCGACCCGCCGGGTGGTGACCCGAGGAGCCACCTTGGCTGCTGAGCTGCACGTCGAGCTGGTCGCGGCGGACCGCAATGTCTGGTCCGGCGAGGCCACCCTTGTTGTCGCCCGCACCACGTCCGGCGACATCGGCGTCATGCCCGGTCACCAGCCGCTTCTCGGTGTGCTGGAATCGGGCCCTGTGACCATCCGTACCAGCGAGGGCAACACTGTCGTCGCCGCGGTGCACGGCGGTTTCATCTCGTTCGCGGACAACAAGCTGTCCCTGCTGGCCGAGATCGCCGAGCTCGCGGACGAAATTGACGTCCAGCGTGCGGAGCGGGCACTGGAGCGCGCCAAGTCGGAGACCGACGCGGCCTCCGAGCGGCGCGCCGAAGTCCGTCTGCGCGCGGTCGCGGGGCACTGAGCGCCGTACCAAACGTGTGAAACCTCAGCCGCGGTCCCTTCCGGAATTTTCCGGAGCGGGTCGCGGCTGAGGCGATGCAGGTCCTTTTTTCGTCTGTATTCGATGAGCGAGGAGGTCGGTGAAGATGCTCCTCGCTCTGCTTGTGAGCGGCCTGGTCGTAGCCCTGGTGGTGATCGGGCTGTTTGCCTTCGGCCTGCGCCGCAGACTGATCCAGCGCTCCGGCGGCACCTTCGACTGCAGCATGCGCTGGGACGTGGCCGAGGAGCCCGACGTCTCCGGCAAGGGCTGGGTCTACGGGGTCGCGCGCTACAGCGGTGACCGCATCGACTGGTTCCGCGTCTTCAGCTACTCGCCGCGACCGCGCCGGCTGCTGGAGCGGTCCTCCATCGAGGTCGTCGCCCGCCGCGCCCCCGAGGGCGAGGAGGAGCTGGCGCTGCTCTCCGATGCCGTCGTGCTGGGCTGTGTCCACCGGGGCACGCGCCTGGAGCTGGCGATGAGCGATGACGCGCTGACCGGGTTCCTGGCCTGGCTGGAGGCGGCACCTCCCGGCCAGAGGGTGAATGTGGCCTGATCGACTCCAGACATGGAGAAGCCGGGGAGACGGGGGCGGACCCGTCTCCCCGGCTTCGGTCTTTACTGGAGTCCGGTGTGGATCGCGTTCGCGAGCTCACCGTTCGCGGTGTCGCCGCTGAACTCCCAGAAGAAGGCTCCCTTGAGGCCCTGCTGCTTGGCCCAGGTCATCTTCCCGGCGATGGTGGCGGGGGTGTCGTAGCTCCACCAGTTGCTGCCGCACTTGGCGTAGGCGGTGCCGGCGACGGTGCCGGTGGCCGGGCAGCTGCCCTTGAGGACCTTGTAGTCCTCGATGCCCTGCTCGTACGTGCCCTGCGCGGGTCCCGTGGCGGTGCCGCCGGGGGCGGCCTGGGTGACTCCGGTCCAGCCGCGGCCGTAGAAGCCGATGCCGAGGTTGAGCTTGGAGCCGGGGATGCCCTTGCCCTTGAGCTTGGTGATGGCGGCCTCGGAGTTGAAGCCGGCGATCGGGATGCCGGTGTACGAGGTGAGCGGGGAGTGCGGGGCGGTCGGGCCCTTGGCGTCCCAGGCGCCGAAGAAGTCGTACGTCATGACGTTGTAGAAGTCGGCGTACTGCGCGGCGCCCGCGTAGTCGGCGAGGTCGAGCTTGCCGCCGTTGGAGCCGTCCGCGGAGATCGCGGCGGTGACCAGGTTGGAGCCGCCGAACTTGGTGCGCAGCGCGGACATCAGGTTCTTGAAGGCCGCCGCTCCGCTGGTGTCGCAGGACAGGCCGCAGGCGTTCGGGTACTCCCAGTCGATGTCGATGCCGTCGAAGACATCGGCCCAGCGCGGGTCCTCGACCAGGCTGTAGCAGGACTGGGCGAAGGCGGCCGGGTTGGCCGCGGCCTGGCCGAAGCCGCCGGACCAGGTCCAGCCGCCGAAGGACCACAGGATCTTGATGTTCGGGTACTTGGCCTTGAGCTTGCGCAGCTGGTTGAAGTTGCCGCGCAGCGGCTGGTCCCAGGTGTCGGCGACGCCGTCGACGCTCTGGTCGGCGGTGTAGGCCTTGTCGTAGTCGGCGTAGGCGTCACCGATGGTGCACTGGCCGTTCTGGACGTTGCCGAAGGCGTAGTTGATGTGGGTGATCTTCGCGGCGGAGCCCGAGGTGACCAGGTTCTTCACGTGGTAGTTGCGGCCGTAGACGCCCCACTCGGTGAAGTAGCCCAGCTTGACCTTGCCGCCCGGGTCCGGGGGAATGGTGCCGCCGCCCGTGGTGGTCACCGACAGGGTGCCGGAGGAGGGGCCGGTCTGGTCGATGGTGTCGCGCGCGGTGACGGTGTAGCTGTACGTCGTGCCCTTGGTCAGGCCCGAGTCCGTGTAGGTGGTGCCGGTGACGGTAGCGATCTTGGCGCCGCCGCGGTACACGTCGTAGTTCTTGATGCCCTTGTCGTCGGTGGCCGCCGACCAGCCCAGGGTCAGGCCGGTGTCCGTGACGCCGCCGGCCGTGGGGGTGCCGGGGGCGGAGGGCGGGTTGTCGCCGGGCTGGGAGGTGCCGTCGCAGGGGCCGCCGTTGACCTTGCAGCCGCTGGGGGCGCCGGGGCCGGCGCCGTTGAAGCCGAAGCTGATGGTGGCGCCGGGGGAGAGGGTGCCGTTCCAGCCGACGTTCTTGCCGGTCCAGTGGGTGCCCGAGCTGGTGACGGTGGCGTCCCAGGCCGAGGTGACGGTGGTGCCGGCCGGGTAGTCCCACTCCACGGTCCAGCTGGTGAGGGTGGTGGTGCCGGTGTTCTTCACCGTCCACTTGCCCTCGAAGCCGGTGCCCCAGTCGGAGACCTTGGTGTACGTCGCGGTCGCGGATGTCGCGGCCTGCGCGGGGCCGGCCAGCGCCACGAGTCCGGTGACGGGCACGGCGAGGGCGGCCACGATTGCCGCGACCCGGGTGAAGAACCGGGTGCGCCGGATGCGCCCGGTACGGGGTGGGGATGCTGTGCTCAAGGGTGCTCCTCCGTAGGTCCGCGGCAGTCGTGGGGCCGACTGCCACATGGGGGTGGGACCTGCGCCGCCCGTGAGCACGCTTGTCATGGCACGCTCACCACAGTGTTGCGGTGAGATTAGAAAGGTCTGGACCAACCGTCAAGAGGTCCAGACCGGTTGGCCCCGACCCGGCCTCTGGATCATCGTTGGCGACCACGCCGAGCGTGCCGACGACCAGGGCCACCGACGGCCCTGGAGCGGCGCAGCAGCTCCATCGCGCTGAGGACCACCAGGGGGACCAGGGCGGCCCACTCGGGCAGGAGGCGCCGCTCGGAGCTGTTGTAGACGCCCAGCGACCACCATCACCAGGCCGGCTGTGCGAGCCGCTGATGGAGCTGGTCCTGCTGGTGGTCACCACGCTGGACCTCAAGAACGGCGCCGCCGACTGGAAGCACGGTCTGGCCGCCCTGTACATCGGCTACACCGTCGCCTACGGGCACTACACGGTGAAGTGGCTCGACGGCCACGCCGCGTACCGGCTGGCCGGAGGGGACAACCCGGCCGGCCCCGGCTGGGGGAAGGTGCGGGCCGTCCACGCGTGGAAGCTGTGGCTCCGTACCGTCGTCGCGGCGGCCGCGGCCCTCGGCCTGCTCCAGACGGCGATCTGGTACGTCGGCGGCGCGGGCGGCGTCAGCTCGCTCAAGGCGTGGCAGTTCGGTGCCCTGCGGGCGGTCGGCATCCACGCTCTGATCGCCGCCACCTGCACGCTCTGGCCGAAGAAGGCCGCGGCGGGCGCCGAGGAGCGGCCCGCCCTCGCCACGACGGAGCGTTGAAGGCGGAGCGCTAGCGCTCGCCGCCCGGCACCCACAGCACGTCCCCGACCTCCTTGTTGGCCGTACGCGCCAGGATGAACAGGAGGTCGGAGAGGCGGTTCAGGTAGGTCGCCGTCAGCGGGTTCATCACCTCGCCGTGCACCTCCAGCGCCGCCCACGTAGAGCGCTCGGCGCGCCGGACCACCGTGCAGGCCTGGTGCAGGAGGGCCGCGCCCGGGGTGCCGCCGGGGAGGATGAAGCTGCGCAGCTTCTCCAGCTGCTCGTTGAAGGCGTCGCAGTCCGCCTCCAGCTTGTCCACGTAGAACTGCTCCACGCGCAGCGGCGGGTACTGCGGGTCCTCGACCACCGGGGTGCACAGGTCCGCGCCCACGTCGAACAGGTCGTTCTGCACCCGTACCAGGACCTTCACGACTTCCGGCGCCAGCCGGCCGAGCGCGATCGCCGTCCCGATGGCCGCGTTGGCCTCGTTGGCGTCGGCGTACGCCGAGATCCGCAGGTCGGTCTTGGCCGTGCGGCTCATGTCGCCGAGGGCGGTCGTGCCCTTGTCACCGGTGCGGGTGTAGATGCGCGTGAGGTTCACCATGGCGCCAGCGTAGTCCGCACCCAACTGCGCGCCCCTCGGGGACCGGTGGGCCGTACCGGTGTGATGTCCGTCATCTGAGACGTGACGCGTGTTACTTCGAGGTCACACCGCACCGCCCGGGCGCTAGTCTCCGCCGGAGAGGCCGCATGACCGGGCCGAATCGAGACTGCGCCGGGTGAAGTGTGAAGAACGTGGGGTGTGAAGTGGCTGGGAAGCTCGCCGTCATCGGTGCCGGACTGATGGGGTCCGGAATCGCTCAGGTTTCCGCTCAGGCGGGCTGGGACGTCGTACTGAGGGACGTCACCGATGCCGCGCTGACCCGTGGCACGGACGGGATCAAGGCCTCGTACGACAAGTTCGTCTCCAAGGGGAAGATGACGGCCGAGGACGCCGAGGCCGCGCTCGCCCGCATCACGACCACCACCGACCTCGACGCCGTCGCCGACGTGGACATCCTGGTCGAGGCCGTCTTCGAGAAGATCGAGATCAAGCACGAGATCTTCCGCACCCTCGACAAGATCGTCCGCGAGGACACGATCCTCGCCTCCAACACCTCCGCCATCCCGATCACCAAGATCGCGGCCGCGACGGAGCGCCCGGAGCGGGTCGTCGGCGCGCACTTCTTCTCTCCCGTCCCGATGATGCAGCTCTGCGAGCTCGTACGCGGCTACAAGACGAGCGACGAAACCCTCGCCGCGACCCGCGCGTTCGCCGAGTCCGTCGGCAAGACCTGCATCGTCGTCAACCGCGACGTCGCCGGCTTCGTGACGACCCGTCTGATCTCCGCCCTCGTCGTCGAGGCCGCAAAGCTCTACGAATCGGGCGTGGCCTCCGCCGAGGACATCGACATCGCGTGCAAGCTGGGCTTCGGGCACGCGATGGGTCCGCTGGCCACGGCGGACCTCACGGGCGTCGACATCCTGCTGCACGCCACCAGCAACATTTACACCGAATCCCAGGACGAGAAGTTCGCGCCGCCGGAGCTCATGCGCCGCATGGTCGACGCGGGCGACATCGGCCGCAAGAGCGGACAGGGCTTCTACAAGCACTGAGGCCGAACCGGGCCGGACCGCTGAGCACCATCGTTCGAACGCCTTCACCCCACGGGGTGAATTAGGTATCGGTTCGCTCACGGTCGGCAACTTCCCTGCCCGTGCGGCAGTCAGTTGCAGTGAGAGTTGCCGACCAAGGACCAGCCGGACCATACGTACGCAGTACTGCCGGGAGTACACATGCACATCAGGGGCGACCACGCCGAACTCGCTGTCGGGGGCCGCCTCGACGTGCGCAGCGCGGCGGACGCCCGTACCGCCCTCCACGCCGCCCTCGACGACGGCCACGGCGACCTCGTGCTCGACCTCACCGGGCTCGACTCCTGGGACGCGACCGGCCTCGGCGTGATCATGGGCGCGCACCGGAGGGCCGGCCGGACCGGACGGCGGCTCGTCCTGCGCGGGGTGCCCCCGCAGATGCAGCGACTGCTCGTCGCCACCCGGCTGCACCGGATCCTCGCGATCGAGGGCGGCCTGGAGGCGGAGTCCCTGCCCCGAGTGTGAACGGGGTGTTCCGGTTTCCTGCGGAAACGTAACGGTCCGGTGGTGATGGCCACCCTGCGGTTCCGGCGCGTCCGGCCACGGTCTAGGGTTCGGGCGGAAAACCGGACCAGTAGCGATAGCGGCGTGCGAAGGCCGGGTGGTACGACGGCGAGGCGCACGGCCCGCGATCGGGGGACTTGGTCATGGACCGAACACAGGGGCAGACCCACCCGCAGGAGCAGTCCGGGCCGGCGAACCCCGCGGCCGTGAACCCCGCGGCCGTGAACCCCCCGGCCGCGGCACCCGCACGGATCGTCAGCCTGACCGCGGGCGACTTCACCCTCACCGTCAACCCGGTCGACGGCAGCGAGATGGCGCCGGTCCGGCCCGACACCGCCACCGGCCGCCCCGCCAAGCGCGGCCCGGCCGCCCGCAGCGCCCGGGACGCCGCCGCGCGCCCGCCCGTACTGCCGGGGGCTCCCGCGTCCGCCCCGCCCCTGCGCGGGCGCGAGGAGGAGCGGGAGCGGCTCGTACGGCTGCTGGCCCGAGGACGGTCCGTACGTCTGACCGGGCCCGCCGGATCGGGTCGTACCTCGCTGCTCGACGCGGTCGCCGCCCGGTGCGACGGCCTCGCCCCCGACGGCGTCGTACGGCTCTCCGGATACGGCCACCAGCAGCCCGGCGAACTGCTGCACGCCCTGTACGCCACCGTGTACGAGGCTTCGGACCAGCGGCCCGACCGCATCGAACTCCTCTCCCGGATACGGGACATCGGCGCCGTCGTCCTCCTCGACGACCTGGAGATGGGCGGCCCCGCCCTCGACGAACTGCTGCGGGCCACCCCCGAATGCGCCTACCTGCTCGCCGCGACCCCCGAGACCCGGGCCCCCTCCGACGACTCGCACCTGGAGGAGGTCTTCCTCGGCGGACTCGGCAAGGCCGACTGCCTGAACCTCCTCGAAGCCGGCATCGGGCGGCCCCTGACGGACCTGGAGACGGCCTGGGCGGGAGATCTCGCCTTCGCCTCCGAGGGGCTGCCGCTGCGCTTCGTACAGGCCGTCTCGCTGCTGCGGCAGCGCGACGAGCTCAACCACACCGACGAGGACGGCGACGAGGAGGAGCCCGGCGTCTTCGAGGAGCGCCCGCGCGACGCCGTCGAGGTGCCGCTGCCGACGCTCGCCGAGGGCGCCGCCCCGGCGGAGCTGCTGGCCTCGCGGGTCAGCGAGTCGGCGCGCGCCGCGCTGCGGATCGCGTGCGCGCTGGGCGGGGAGATGCCGCACCACGCGCACCTGCCGGCGCTGGTCGGGGACACCCATGCCGACTCGGCGGTGGCGGAACTGCTGGCCTGCGGGCTGCTGACCCCGGTCGGGACCCGCTACCGGCTCGCCGCGGGAGTCGCCCGGCAGCTGGAGGAGGCCGGGTACGGGGACACCGCGGCGGAGGGGGCCCGAACGGCCGCCCGGCACTACGCCTGGTGGACCGGGCACACCTCGGTGAGCCCGGAGCGGGTCGCGGCGGAGACCGACGCGGTACTGGCCGCGCTGGCCGGTGCGGACGTGGTGGCGGCGGTGCTGCTGGCGCGGACGGCGGCTCCCGCGTTCGCGGCCTCGCTGCACTGGGAGGCCTGGGAGCGGGTGCTGCGCTCGGGCGCCGAGGCCGCGCGCAAGGCGGGGGAGGTCGCCGAGCAGGCGTACTTCCACCACGAACTCGGCGTGCTCGCGCTGTGCGAGGGGCGGGTGGACCGGGCGCGGGCCGAGCTGGAGACCTCGATCGGGCTGAAGGGGGCGCTGGCGGACAAGCGGGGCACCGTGGCGGGGCGGCGGGCGCTGGCGCTCGTCGTGGACCGGGAGGCGGCGGGGGTGGCGGCTTCGCCGCCGCTGCGGCTGGAGGCGCCGGCTGCGGGTGCCGCTTCGGCTGCCGCCGGCCCGCCTGCCCTGCCGGCTGCGTTGCCGGCGGGCCCGGAGGCGGTGACGACGGCGCTCCCGGCCGCCCCGCGGGCGGTGCCGGGCGTGACCGGCGTGGTCGCCCCGGGGGCGTCGGAGGCGGTGACGCGGGTGACCCCGGTGGCTACGGGGACCCCGGTGACCCCCGGGGCTAAGGGGACGCCGGGGATCCCGGGGACGCCGGTGACCCCCGGGGCTAAGGGGACGCCGGGGATCCCGGGGACGCCGGTGACCCCTATATCCCCTGTGGTGCCGGTGATCCGGCGCCCGGATGCTCCCTCGACGCTGTCGGAGGTGTTCGAGGACGCCTTCCCGCTCTCCCCGAAGCCGGCCGCGGATCCTGTCCCGGCCACCCGGCCGCCGTACGCCGAGCCCGCCGCGGACTCGGTCCGGCGACGGCGGATCCTGCTGGCCGGTGCGGGGGTGCTGACGGTGGTGGCCCTGGGCACGGTGGTGAGCCTGGCCATGGGCTCCTCGGACACCCCGGCGCCGACGCAGGGCCCGGCGGTGTCGTCCACCCCGACGCGGGTGGCTCCGCCGGTGGTGCCGGGGGCGAGCGGGAACGATCCTGCGCCGGCGCCGTCGGATCCGGCCGCGCCGTCGGACTCCGCTGCGGCGGAGCCGGGCGCCACGGGCAGCGCGGGGCCGACGGGGTCCACGCGCGCCACTCCGTCGCGCAAGCCGTCCGCGACGCCGCCGTCGGCCCGGCCGTCGCCGGCCAAGCCGACGCCTACGCCGCCGGATCCGGGAAGCCCGGCGCCGACGCCGACTCCCACCACCCCGCCGACGCCTACGCCGGTACCGACCGAGACCACCGGGCCGCAGTCGCCGACCGCCACCAGCTAGTGCTGTGACCGGAAAGGTTGACCGGGTCGCGACGTCCGGCACGGCACCTCGCCG
>NZ_JAGGOZ010000072.1 GCF_018614075.1 Streptomyces sp. ISL-94
GAAACCCCCAAACCCTCACCGATTCCGACCCACTTGGGCCCCGCACTCCGAGGTTGCCGACCCAGGTTCGGGCACCGGCCCGCTCTGCTGCCGCGTGCGGTGGGTGGGCAACCGCCGACCGAGCGGAGGGGGGAGAGGGGGGCCAAGGCCCCGCCCAGCCCCGCCCCCTACATGCTCAGCGACCGCGCGTAGTTGATCTGGGCCATGACGCGCTGGTAGGCCATCGCGTCCGTGGCCGGGAGCATCGTGGAGTGGTGGCGGCCGCCGCTGGTGACCGTGATCTGGATGTAGCCCGTGGTCTTCTTCTCCTTCATCAGGAGGAAGAGCAGGCCGAGCAGGCAGAACAGGAAGAAAATGACGGCCAGTACGATCGCGTGCGCGGGGATCTTCTCCTCGGTGCGCGAGAAGTCCGTCGCGTTCCACATCGCGCCCCTGAGCGGCATCGAGCCCGACGGGGTGATGATCTGGTCGCCGGCGATGCTGATGTCGCCGATCGAAAAGCCCGCGCCGCCCGGTGCGGCCATGGGGTAGGCGGGGGTGGGCATGCCCGCGCCGCCGATCGTGGGCTGGTAGGGCGGGGTCGCCGGGTAGGGCTGCGGGTAGCCGTAACTGGCCTCGCCCGGGCCCCATTTGTAGTCGCCGCCCTGGCCGGGGTCGCTCGCGTAAGGATTCGGCTGCTGCTCGCTCATGCGGCCGATCCTTCCACAACGACCCCGGTCCCGTACCCCGGTCAGAGAGCTGCTTCGACAATGCCGGTGACGCGCGTGACGATGTCGGTCCTGGTCGCCGTCGGCGTCGGGAGGAAGGACCAGGTGACGACCCGTCGGCCGTCGTTCGTGCCGAAGGTGCCGTTGGAGTACTGGGCCATGCTGCCGGTCTTCCCCCAGACCTCGGTACCGTCCTCCAGCTTGTAGTACGCCAAACCGCCCTGGCTGAACGGCTCCTTGGCGGTCTTGGAGAGCGCCGGCATGACGAACAGCTGCCGCTGCTGGGCCGGGGGCAGCGGCCGGCTGCCCAGCAGTGCCTTCATGAAGCGCTCCATGTCCGGGGCGTTGGAGATCATCCCGCCCTCGGCCCACGCCCACGGCTCCTTCGGGGTGGGTGCGGCCAGCGACGGGCTCGGCATGGAGGCGTCCCCCGGGCGCGGGAGGTACGTGTGGCGCAGGCCGAGCGGGCGGGTGATGCGGCGCTGGAGCTCGTCGGCGTAGGAGCGGCCCGTGACCTTCTCGATGGCCAGGCCGAGGATGAAGAAGTTGCCGCCGTTGTACTGCTGCCTGGTGACGGGGTGTTCGGGGGTGGCGCAGCCGTCCGAGGTCCAGGCGGTGACGACCTTCTCCGGGGTCAGGCCGAGCCCGTCCCCGAGCGGCCCGCAGGGCATGCCCAGGCCGCTGGTGTGGCTGAGCAGCTGTCCGACGGTGATGGGCTGCCAGTGGGCCGGGATGGTGTCGGGGAGGATCTCGCGGATCGGGGTGTCCAGGGTGAACCGGCCCTCGGCGACCAGCGGAGCACGGGAACGGGCGAGGGCCCCGCCCCGGGTGAACCGGGTGCGGGGCCCTCGTGCGGGCGCAGGGGGGGATCAGAAGCGGCGCGTGATGAGAGCGCGCTTGACTTCCTGGATCGCCTTCGTGACCTCGATGCCACGCGGGCACGCGTCGGTGCAGTTGAAGGTCGTGCGGCAGCGCCACACGCCGTCCTTGTCGTTCAGGATCTCCAGCCGCTGCTCGCCGGCCTCGTCACGCGAGTCGAAGATGAAGCGGTGCGCGTTGACGATCGCCGCCGGGCCGAAGTACTGGCCGTCGTTCCAGAACACCGGGCACGAGGACGTGCACGCGGCGCACAGGATGCACTTGGTGGTGTCGTCGAAGCGCTCGCGGTCCTCGGCGGACTGCAGGCGCTCGCGCGTCGGCTCGTTGCCCTTGGTGACCAGGAACGGCATGACGTCGCGGTACGCCTGGAAGAAGGGCTCCATGTCGACGACAAGGTCCTTCATCACCGTGAGGCCCTTGATGGCCTCGACGGTGATCGGCTTCTCCGGGTTGATGTCCTTGATCAGCGTCTTGCAGGCGAGCCTGTTCTTGCCGTTGATCCGCATCGCGTCGGAGCCGCAGATGCCGTGCGCGCACGAGCGGCGGAAGGTCAGCGTGCCGTCGAGGTCCCACTTGATCTTGTGGAGACCGTCGAGCACGCGCTCCTTCGGGTCGATCTCGATCTGGAAGTCCTGCCACTGCGCCTCGTCCGAGATCTCGGGGTTGTAGCGGCGGATCCGGAACGTGACGGTGATGAAGGGGGAAGCCGCGGCCGCCTCCTCCATCTTGTCCATCTTGTCCGTCTTGCTCAGGGTCGGGGTGCCCATCAGTACTTACGCTCCATCGGCTGGTAGCGGGTGACGACGACGGGCTTGTAGTCCAGCCGGACGGAGTCCTTGCCGTCATCGCCGACCTCGCGGTACGCCATGGTGTGGCGCATGAAGTTGACGTCGTCGCGGTTCGGGTAGTCCTCGCGGTAGTGACCGCCGCGGGACTCCTTGCGCGCCAGCGCGGACACCGCCATGACCTCGGCCAGGTCGAGCAGGTTGCCCAGCTCGATGGCCTCCAGCAGGTCCGTGTTGAAGCGCTTGCCCTTGTCCTGGACGGACACGTTCTTGTAGCGCTCGCGCAGCTCGGCGATCTTCTCGACCGCGGTCTTGATGGTCTGCTCCGTACGGAACACCATCACGCACGCGTCCATCGTCTCCTGGAGCTCCAGGCGCAGGTCGGCGACCCGCTCCTTGCCCGTGGAGTTGCGCAGCCGCTCGACGAGTTCGGCGACGTCCTGCGCCGGGTTCTCCGGCAGCTCGACGTAGTCGTTCTCGTGGGCGTACTTGGCGGCGGCGATGCCCGAGCGCTTGCCGAAGACGTTGATGTCCAGCAGCGAGTTGGTGCCCAGGCGGTTCGCGCCGTGTACGGAGACGCAGGCGACCTCGCCGGCCGCGTACAGGCCCGGCACGACGGTGGTGTTGTCCGCCAGGACCTCACCCTCGACGTTGGTCGGGATGCCGCCCATGGCGTAGTGCGCGGTGGGCTGGATCGGGATCGGGTCCGTGTACGGCTCGATGCCCAGGTACGTGCGCGCGAACTCGGTGATGTCCGGGAGCTTCGCGTCGAGCTGCTCCGGCGGCAGGTGCGTCAGGTCCAGGTACACGTGGTCGCCGGCCGGACCGCAGCCGCGGCCCTCGCGGATCTCGGTGTAGATGGAGCGCGAGACGACGTCACGGGACGCGAGGTCCTTCATGACCGGCGCGTACTTCTCCATGAAGCGCTCGCCGTCCTTGTTGCGCAGGATGCCGCCCTCACCGCGGGCGCCCTCCGTCAGCAGGATGCCCATGCGCCAGATGCCCGTCGGGTGGAACTGGAAGAACTCCATGTCCTCCAGGGGCAGGCCGCGGCGGTAGCAGGCCGCCTGGCCGTCACCCGTGAGGGTGTGCGCGTTGGAGGTCACCTTGAAGAACTTGCCGGTGCCGCCCGAGGCGTAGATGACGGACTTCGCCTGGAACACGTGGATCTCGCCGGTGGCGAGCTCGTACGCGACCACGCCGGCCGACTTCTTGACGCCGTCCTCCTCGACGAGGAGCTGGTCCAGGACGTAGAACTCGTTGAAGAACTCCACGCCCTCCTTGACGCAGTTCTGGTACAGCGTCTGGAGGATCATGTGGCCCGTGCGGTCCGCGGCGTAGCAGGACCGGCGGACCGGGGCCTCGCCGTGGTTGCGGGAGTGGCCGCCGAAGCGGCGCTGGTCGATGGTGCCGTCCGGGGTGCGGTTGAACGGCAGGCCCATCTTCTCGAGGTCGAGGACCGCGTCGATGGCCTCCTTCGCCAGGATCTCGGCGGCGTCTTGGTCGACCAGGTAGTCACCGCCCTTGACCGTGTCGAAGGTGTGCCACTCCCAGTTGTCGTCCTCCACGTTGGCCAGCGCGGCGGCCATGCCGCCCTGCGCGGCGCCCGTGTGGGAGCGGGTGGGGTAGAGCTTCGTCAGCACGGCGGTGCGGCTGCGCTTCGTCGCCTCGATGGCGGCGCGCATGCCCGCGCCACCGGCGCCGACGATGACGGTGTCGTACTTGTGGATCTTCATGAGTCGATTCGCCTCAGCCCGTGCCTAGCGGATGTTCGGGTCGAAGGTGAAGATCACCAGCGTGCCCAGAAGGATGGTGAACACCGTGGCGGTGTAGAGCAGGCCCTTCAGCCACAGCCGCGTGTTGGCGCGCTCCGCGTAGTCGTTGATGACGGTACGCAGACCGTTGGCGCCGTGCAGCATGGCCAGCCACAGCATCAGCAGGTCCCAGACCTGCCAGAACGGGGACGCCCAGCGGCCGGCCACGAAGGCGAAGCCGATCTTGGAGACGCCGCCGTCGAGCACCAGCTGGATCAGCAGGTGGCCGATGACCAGGACGACGAGGACGATGCCCGACAGGCGCATGAAGAGCCAGGCGGCCATCTCGAAGTTGCCGCGGGTCGAGCGCGGCGTCCTGCCGGTGCGCTTGCGCGGGGCCTCGATGTAGGGCGCCGGGTTCTCGACGTCGTAGAGGGAGACGCCCGTCACGGAGCCGCCGTCGCCGGCGGCCTTGGTCATGTCGACCGAAGAAGTGTCAGAAGACATGCGTGTCACTTCCCGAACAGTTCAAGGTACGCGTGGTGCAGGACGGGGTACACGGCCCCGGCCATCAGCACGATCCAGACGCCCACCACGGTCCAGAGCATCTGCTTCTGGTAGCGCGGGCCCTTGGACCAGAAGTCCACAGCGATGACACGGAGACCGTTGAGCGCGTGGAAGAGGATTGCGGCGACGAGGCCGTACTCCAGCAGCGCGACGATCGGGGTCTTGTAGGTAGCCACGACATCGTCGTACGCCTCGGGGGAGACGCGGACGAGAGCGGTGTCGAGGACGTGTACGAACAGGAAGAAAAAGATGAGGACGCCGGTGACTCGATGAGCCACCCACGACCACATTCCTTCCCGGCCGCGGTACAACGTTCCAGCCGGCACGGAAAACCCTCCGGAAGCGGGGCGGGGGCCAGCCGGCTTCTTTGTCGGTCGGGCCCGGCCGGGTACGGTCCTCCGGCCCCGGACATCGTAGCGACGCTTTGTCGGTTCCCTCGCCCGGGGTCCGCCGGTGTGATCAAACAGGCACGGACGGACTATCCCACAGGGGCGAATAGCCCGATTTCCGGAGCAGATGGCCCATTCGCCGAGGTCAGCCGCCGCGTCAGGTCCAGCAGCCGGGCCTGCGCGACGCGGCGCAGCTCGTCCGCCGAGATCGCCCGCTCCTCGTCCACCTCGTGGCCCATGCGACGGCGGATCGCCCCCAGCAGCTGGTCCGCCTGCTCCTCCGGCGGATGCCCGGCGAGGCAGATCACGAAGGCGTGGCCGAACTTCCGTTCGTACTCGGCGTGGGCCGCGTCGAGGGCCAGCAGTGCGGCGTACGGGGCCCCGTGGCCCAACTCCACCGAGAACTCGGCGGCCAGCGCCTCCGAGAGATCCGGCTGGGAGAGGTCGTACGAGGCTTCGTCCGCGGCGGCGAGCAAAGCGCCGGAATCGGGGTAAGGGCGGTGTGCGGCCAGCCGGTGCGCCCAGCGCCGGCTGCCGCAGCAGTGCATCAGGACCGCCTGCGCGGTTTCGGGTGAGAGGGCGTTGAACCGGGTGAGGCCGGAGCCGTGAGAGGAGTCGGAGCGCGCTGCGGACTTCTCCCGCAGACTTTGGTATCCGGAAGGGGCCCCCAGGGAGGTGCTCGCGGTGCCCCCGTGGGCCTGTGCCGGAAGATGGCTGGACAGCAGGGGGCTCCTCGGGGCGTGGCGCGGGTGTTCCGCCACGCTATCCACGCAGGGCAGGCTGTGTCGTACCGATTCGGGGATTTCACCCGGAAGTGAGCCGAAAGGATGACGTGGGCGCCGAAGGCAGGACCGAGAAGGGGAGGGCGACCGAGGCCGCCACCCCCCACAGGAGAGGCCCCGGCCGCCATCCGTCACGGGCTCGTGCGACAAGCCCGTATCCCTGTCAGCGCCCCGAGTGCGTTTTGTGTCACACCCCGCTCCGCACAGGATTGGTTGCTCGTTGTACAACTCGTGGACGAGAGGTGCTGGAAAGCCGTAACGTGCTGATTTGCGCCACACGTACAGGACAGTGAACGGGTTGGGGACTTTGCTGGGGGACGACGCCGAGCTGACCGCCGCAGTGCTCGCGGCACAGGACGGCGACGAGAACGCGTTCCGTACTGTGTACCGCGCCGTGCACCCGCGCCTGCTCGGATACGTACGCACGCTCGTCGGAGACGGTGACGCGGAGGACGTGACCTCCGAGGCCTGGCTGCAGATCGCCCGCGACCTCGACTCCTTCACCGGCGACGCCGACCGCTTCCGGGGCTGGGCCGCCCGCATCGCACGCAACCGCGCCCTGGACCACATCCGCATGCGCGGCCGCCGTCCCGCCATCGGCGGCGATGAGACGGAACTCACGGGCTGGGCCGCCGACAGCGACACCGCCGGCGCGGCGATGGAGGCCCTCTCCACCGGAAGGACCATGGCGCTCATCGCGCGGCTTCCGCAGGACCAGGCGGAGGCGGTCGTCCTGCGGGTCGTGGTCGGCCTGGACGCGAAGAGTGCCGCCGAGACCCTCGGCAAGCGGCCCGGAGCCGTACGCACCGCCGCGCACCGGGGCCTCAAGAAGCTCGCCGAGCTGCTCGCCGACGACGCGGACCGGGATGCGGAGTCGGAAGCGGAGGGCCGGGTCGGCCATAATGCCGGTGGCCGGCTACGGGACGGCGGGGGCGGGAGGGATCTCGACGCCGTACCCGCACAGCGCGGCCATGGCGGGGGCCTCGTAGAACAAACCGGTGTGACGCATTCACGTTGGCGGACGCAGAAGGACATGTGATGGCCGACGAGCGCGACAGGTGGCTGGACGGAGCCGCAGCGGAACGACTGCTGCGCGGAGAACCGGTGGAACCTGTGGGGCCGGCCGCCGATCCCCGAGCCCGGAGGGAAGCCGCCCGGCTGCGTGCCGCCCTCGACTCCCTCGACGCGCTGGGCGCCCCCGCGCCGGCCGGTGCGGAACTGCCCGGCGAGGCCGCGGCGCTGGCCGCCTTCCGCGCGGCGCGCGGCACGGCCGGTCCGGCAGCGGCCGGTTCCCCGGCGGCAGGCTCCGGCGCATCCGACGCCCCCACTGCACCCCTGGTCGACCTCGGCCGCACCGGCATCGGCATCGGCATCGGTATCGGCGGCAGAGGCAGAGGCAGCGGCAGCGGAACCCTCTCCGGGCCCCGGCGCGGCCGGCCCGTGCGGTTCGGCCTGGCGGCCGCCCTGGCGAGCATCGCGGTCGGCGGACTGGCCGCCGCGGCGGGGGCCGGACTGCTGGACCAGCCCCGGCGCACCACCGCGGGCCCCGGCCCGGCGATGTCCGTCAGCGCGGACGGGATCCCGACCCAGGGCGCCGACGGCGGATCGCCCACCCTCAGCCCGCAGCTGCGGCCCACCCCGCTCCCGGACGGCCCCGGGCAGTCGGCGACCGGGGGCACGGTTCCGCCGTCGGGCGGCACCGGGGAGCGTACGACGACGGACGGCGGAACCGGCGCCGGTTCCGGAGTCTCCCCGGGGGCCGGTGCGACCGGCGGCTCGGGCAAGGACGTCCAGGGCGGCAAGGACGGAGACCGGCAGGCCTTCGGCAGCGGAGGCGAAACCGGAACCGCCCTGACGGACCGCGACCGGGACCGCGAGAACCACCGCAGGGCCGTGGACCTCTGCAACGACTACCGGGCCGGGCACCTCAACGACGACCGGCGCAGGCGGCTCTCAGCCCTGGCCGGCGGTCTCGCGCGGATCCCGTACTACTGCGAGGCGCTGCTCGACGGCGTGACCGACAGCAGCCGCAGTGCCGACGGCCCCGGGGACAGCGTGCTCAAGGCCCCGACCCTGGCGCCGGCCCTCTCGGGAACCCCGAAGACCGGCCGCTGAGCCTGCCCGGCACATGCAGCTGACACATGCGCCGACCCGCCTGTAACACTTTTCGAACCGGTGACGCAGTACGTAACGAGCCGACTGGTCATCGGCCGCGCATGAGCCGGGGTTCCCCCCGTACCCCTGGGCTCTGCGCAACCGGCGCGGGCGGGGCACGTTCCCCCGGCCCTGCCCGCGCCCTTTACTTTCCGACCGGCCCGCCTGCGGGCCCCCGCCCCCGGCCTCACCAGTAGACGACGACCTTGTCGCCGACCTGGACCTGGTCGAAGAGGGCCGACAGCTTCACCTTGTCCCGGACGTTCACGCAGCCGTGCGAGGCGCCGGCGTAGCCGCGGGCCGCGAAGTCAGCCGAGTAGTGCACTGCCTGGCCGCCGCTGAAGAACATCGCGTACGGCATCGGCGTGTGGTAGATCGTCGACGTCCACTCCTTGGCCTTCCAGCCCACGTTGAACACGCCCTCGCGGGTCGGGGTGTTCTCCGAGCCGAAGCGCACGTCCATCGTCGAGACGACCTTGCCGTCGATCATCCAGGCGAGGGTGCGGCTCTCCTTGCTGATGCACATGACCCGGCCCTGCATACAGCGCGGGTCCGGCGCGTCCGCCTCGTTGACCGCCGGCGGGCGCAGCTCGTCGGCGGTGGGCTTCTTCGTGGCGCTCTGGATCTTCTTCCAGGTGGCCTCGTCCACCGAACCGGTGGGGTTCAGACCGTTCTTCGACTGGAAGGACTTGACCGCCGAGGTGGTCTTCGTGCCGTAGAAACCGGTCGGCGCGACCGACATCAGGTGGAGCTGCTTCAGGCGTGCCTGGAGCTCGCGCACCTGCTCGCTGTCGTCGCCGTTGGCCATGATCTGCTTGACGGTGGGCGAGGGCGAGGGCGAGGCGGACGGGGACGCCGAGGCGGAGGGCGAGGCCGAAGGCGAGGCCTCGGGCTTGTCGTCCGTGGACGGCGAGGCTTCCGGTGTGGCTCCCGCCGTGGGCGAGGACGGAGCCGAGGAAGCGGAGCCCGTGGACTCGGCCTTCTGCGGTCCGCAGGCGGTCGCGGCGAGCGCGACGGCGGTGGCCACCCCGAGCGCACGGACTATGACTCTCTGGCGGTGCATTGCAGTCCCCCGATTTCTACGTCGTGTACCTAGGTGATGCCTCGCGCGCGTGGAGAGTTGCACTCCGCCCGGGGATGTTGCGCCATTGTGACCAGGACCCGTACGCGGTCTTGCGAAGCGATGAGCGGCCGGGGATCGCCCCGGCGTTCGCTGGGGGAGGTTGTATCAGCCCCGGGCCCCGTCGCTCTACGGAGGGTTTGGTCACATGGCGCGCAGCGAGAGCGGACTTCCCATCGAACCCGTCTACGGGCCCGGCCATCTGACGGGGTGGGACCCCGTGGCCGAACTGGGGCAGCCAGGGGCATTCCCGTACACCCGGGGCATCTATCCGACCATGTACACCGGCAGGCCGTGGACGATGCGGCAGTACGCGGGTTTCGGCACGGCCGCCGAATCCAACGCCCGGTACCGGCAGCTCATCGCGGGCGGCGGGACCGGGCTGTCCGTGGCCTTCGACCTGCCGACCCAGATGGGGCACGACTCCGACGCCCCGCTCGCGCACGGCGAGGTCGGCAGGGTCGGGGTCGCGATCGACTCCGTCGACGACATGCGGATCCTGTTCGACGGGATCCCGCTCGACCGGGTCTCCACCTCGATGACCATCAACGCGCCGGCCGCGCTGCTCCTGCTGCTCTATCAGCTGGTCGCCGAGGAGCAGGGGATCGAGGGTGCGCAGCTGACCGGGACGGTCCAGAACGACGTGCTGAAGGAGTACATCGCGCGCGGCACGTACATTTTCCCGCCCGGGCCCTCGCTGCGGCTGACGGCCGACACCTTCCGCTACTGCCGGGCCGAGATCCCCAAGTGGAACACCATTTCCATCTCCGGCTACCACATGGCCGAAGCGGGTGCCTCGCCCGCGCAGGAGGTGGCCTTCACGCTCGCCGACGGCATCGCGTACGTCCGTACCGCGTTGGCGGCCGGGATGGCGGTCGACGAGTTCGCGCCCCGGCTCTCCTTCTTCTTCGTCGCCCGCACCACCCTGCTGGAGGAAGTCGCCAAGTTCCGCGCGGCCCGCCGCATCTGGGCCCGCGTCATGCGCGAGGAGTTCGGGGCCCGGGATCCGAAATCGCTGATGCTGCGCTTCCACACCCAGACGGCCGGGGTCCAGCTGACGGCGCAGCAGCCCGAGCTGAACCTCGTACGGGTGGCCGTGCAGGCACTGGCCGCCGTGCTCGGCGGCACGCAGTCGCTGCACACCAACTCCTTCGACGAGGCGATCGCGCTGCCGACGGAGAAGTCCGCCCGGCTCGCGCTGCGCACCCAGCAGGTGCTCGCGTACGAGACGGACGTGCCGCACACCGCGGACCCCTTCGCGGGCTCGTACGCGGTGGAGCGCATGACGGACGACCTGGAAGCGGCGGCCCTCGACCTGATGCGGCGGGTCGAGGACCAGGGCGGGGCGGTCGCCGCGATCGAGAACGGCTTCCAGAAGGGGGAGATCGAGCGGAACGCCTACCGCATCGCGCAGGAGACCGAGAGCGGGGAGCGGGTGGTGGTCGGGGTCAACCGCTTCGCGCTGGAGCGGGAGGAGCGGTACGAGCCGCTGCGCGTGGACCCGGCGATCGAGGCGCGGCAGTGCGAGGCGCTGGCGCGGCTGCGGGCGGAGCGGGACGGGGCGGCGGTGCAGGCCGCGCTCGGGGCGCTGCGCGAGGCGGCCGCGGGGACGGAGAACGTGCTCTATCCGATGAAGGAGGCGCTGCGGGCCCGGGCCACGGTGGGGGAGGTGTGCGGGGCGCTGCGGGAGGTGTGGGGGACGTACGAGCCGTCCGCATCCACGTGGTGAAAGCCACTGACTGACAGGTGCAACCTTATGGGACACTCCTGCCCATGCTGGGTGTGACCGATCTACCGACCTATCTCGCCGGCCTGGTGCTGATCATTCTGCTGCCGGGGCCGAACTCGCTCTACGTGCCTGCTGATATTCGGCGGCACCCGCCTCTCGGAGGCCTTCCGCCGCCGCAGGCGGCTGTCGGCCGGGGCCACCTCGGCGGCGGGCGTGCTGTTCCTCGGCTTCGCGGCCAAGCTCGCCGTCAGCTGAGCACCCGCCGCACGACCCTGGCCGCGGACCGGTGCCGTACTGGTCAACGACTTCGCCTGGAGCCGCGCCCGCTTCGGCCCGCCCCCCGGCTGACCAAGGGCACCGACCTCCTCGGCACCTCGCTCGTGGAGACCGGCGTGGTGGACCCGGCCCGCTATCGGGAGGCGGTGCGCGCCCTGACCCTGGAGCATGGCGCCACCCGCTACTTCGCGCACCGCCGGGAGTCCTTGGAGTATCTGCGCGCGCTCAGCCAGGCGACCGGGCTGGAGATCGTCCGGCCGGATCTGCCCCTGGAGATGATCGCGCGGCGCGGACCCGTCGGACGTAGGATCCTCAGCTTTCCGTCCACGGTCGTCCACACGCTGCCGTACGCGCCGGCCGGTACCGGTGTGACCGTCGCCGTCTGCGAAATCGACCCGGACTGGCTCACACGGTCCGCGTCCCCGCGCGCCCGCGGCTTCCTGGCCGGGGTCACCGACACCGCCCGTGATGTGCACAGACTCCCAGCCCGGGCGGCTCCGGCGGCCGGATGAGCGCCGGAGTTTACCCCCGGGCCCGCCCGGTCATGCGCCAGAGGCCGGGTTTCTTTCCCCTAACGGCATGAACTTTTCGTGATCCCCGGCCAGTTGACCCGTCGGTGCGCCTACCCTTCAACGGGTGAACCAGTTGATGTCCCGCGAGTCCCAGACCGCCCAGCCCGCCGTGTCCGAGCGGCCCGAGCTGCCCGGCAAACTTCCGGACCACCTGCGTGCCGAACTGATCGCCTTCCGCCGGGACTTGCACATGCACCCGGAGCTCGGACACCAGGAATTCCGCACCACGGCCGCGATCAAGGCCCGGCTCGAGAAAGCCGGCCTGCGACCACGTGTGCTGAAGTCCGGCACGGGCCTGGTCTGCGACGTGGGCACGTGGGACGGCGTGCGGCCCATGCTGGCGCTGCGCGCGGACATCGACGCCCTGCCCATCCCGGATGCCAAGACGCACGTCCCGTACCGCTCGACCTTCCCGGACCGCGCGCATGCCTGCGGCCACGACGTGCACACCGCCGTCGTCCTCGGCGCCGGCCTGGTCCTCGCCGAGCTCGACCGCCAGGGCCTGCTGCCCCGGCCGGTGCGGCTGCTGTTCCAGCCCGCCGAGGAGGTGCTCCCGGGCGGGGCGACCGACGCGATCGAGTCCGGGGTCCTGGACGGCGTGGGGAAGATGGTCGCCGTGCACTGCGACCCCCGGGTCGACGCGGGCCGGATCGGGCTGCGGACCGGCCCCATCACCTCGGCCTGCGACCGGCTGGAGGTCAGCCTCGCCGGCTCCGGCGGGCACACCGCGCGGCCGCACCTGACCACCGACCTGGTGACGGCCGCCGCCCGCGTGGCCGTGGACGTCCCGGCTCTGCTGTCCCGTCGGATGGACGCCCGTTCGGGCATGTCCGTCACCTGGGGCCGCATCGAGGCCGGGCACGCCTGCAACGTCATCCCGATGCACGCCGAGCTGTCCGGAACCGTCCGGTGCCTGGACCTGGACGCCTGGCACGTGGCCCCCGACATGATCCACGCGGCGATCGACGAGGTCGCGACCATGCACGGCGCCAAGTTCGAGATCAACCACGTCCGCGGGGTGCCGCCGGTGGTCAACGACCCGGTGATCACCGAACTGCTCCGCGAGGCGATGGCGGTCCGCTGCGGCGCGGAATCGATCGAGGACACCGAGCAGAGTCTGGGCGGGGAGGACTTCTCCTGGTACCTGGAGCACGTCCCGGGCGCGATGGCCCGCCTGGGGGTCCGTACGCCCGGCGACACGGCCAAGCGGGACCTGCACCGGGGCGACTTCGACGTGGACGAGTCCGCGATCGCCGTCGGAGTGGAGTTCTTCACGGCCGCGGCCCTGCTCGACGGGCGCCGCGCCGGGCATGTGAGGTAAGCCCGCGGCGAAGTCGGTACAACATCGGCGCGTCTTCCGCCGGACGCGTCCAGCCCTTGGTACACATGGGCTGGGCGCGTGAGGAGTTACCGATCGGTCACTGTCCGGTTCGCGACGATCCGATAACGACTCATGAACGGGCCTTTAACTGACATCTACGCGCGTTACGATCGCGGCGAAACCAGCGCCGGTCGTGGCGCTTCGGTCAGGTTTTGAAGGAGCCTCCCCTTGCGCCGGATCACCAGGATCGCCACCGTGGGCATCGCGTCCGCGGCGCTGGCCCTCTCGGCCACCGCCTGTGGCGGAAAGAACTCGTCCGACACCGGGTCTTCCGACTCGAAGGAAGCCAGCGCCGCCATCGCGTACGACATCGGTGGCCGCGGCGACCAGTCGTTCAACGACGCCGCCTTCGCTGGTCTCGAGCAGGCCAAGAACGACCTGAAGATCAAGACCGCCGAGGCGGAGCCCACCGACGGCGAGGGTGAGGCCGACAAGGTCCAGCGCCTCACCGAGCTGGCCCGCAAGGGCAACAACCCGGTCATCGGCGTCGGCTTCGCCTACGCCCCGGCCATCAAGAAGGTCGCGCCGAAGTTCCCGAACACCACGTTCGGCATCATCGACGACACCTCGGTGACCGGCCCGAACATCGCCAACCTGGTCTTCAACGAGGAGCAGGGCTCCTACCTGGCCGGCGTCGCCGCCGCCAAGGTGTCCAAGACCGGCACGGTCGGCTTCATCGGCGGTGTCGAGGTTCCGCTGATCAAGAAGTTCGAGGCGGGCTTCACCCAGGGCGTCAAGGACACCAACCCGAACGCCAAGGTGCTCTCCCAGTACCTGACCCAGCCGCCGAACTTCGACGGCTTCTCCAAGCCCGACCTGGGCAAGGCCGCCGCGCAGGGCCAGCTCGACTCGGGCGCCGACGTGGTCTACGCCGCCGCCGGTCTCGCCGGCTCGGGCGCCATCGAGGCCGCCTCGGCCAAGGGCAAGTGGGCCATCGGCGTCGACTCCGACCAGTACAACCAGGCCGGTCTGGCGAAGTACAAGGAGCACATCCTGACCTCGGTCAC
This sequence comes from Streptomyces sp. ISL-94, assembly GCF_018614075.1. Taxonomy (GTDB): domain Bacteria; phylum Actinomycetota; class Actinomycetes; order Streptomycetales; family Streptomycetaceae; genus Streptomyces. The sequence continues at coordinate 14,103 of NZ_JAGGOZ010000072.1, forward strand.
CAAGGACGTCTCCGAGTCCGTCTTCAACCTGATCAAGTCGGTCAAGGACGGCAAGCCCGAGACCGGTGAGGTCCGCTACGGCCTCGACAAGGACGGCGTCGGCCTCGCCGACTCCAACCCCGAGTACAAGAAGATGACCGACGTCATCGCCGCGGTGGACAAGGCGAAGGCCGACATCATCGCGAAGACGATCACCGTCAAGACCGCCCCGTAAGGCCGTCGCTGACAGGTAGTCGTGGTCTCCGGGGTCCGGGAAGCGGTCTCTACCGCTCCCGGGCCCCGCACCGCGTCCGCCTCTGAGTCCGTGTTCCGTGTGGCCGGGTGGTCACAGGTTTTCACTTCCGACAGTGCTACGCGCGTAGAAGCATCGTGGACGCGATACTTTCTCTCCCCGCCCTGTCCTCCCCTGCCTCCGCTCCTTCCGCGCCAAGGAGAGTGCGTCATCAACGCGTCCAGCCCCCCTCTCGCCGTAGAACTGCACGGCATCACCAAGCGTTTCCCCGGCGTCGTCGCCAACAAGGACATCGCGATCAGCGTCCGCAAGGGCACGGTCCACGCCTTGATCGGCGAGAACGGCGCCGGCAAGTCGACCCTGATGAAGATCCTCTACGGCATGCAGAAGCCGGACGAGGGCACCATCGCCATCGACGGGGAGCAGGTCTCCTTCCACAGCCCCGGCGACGCCATCGCCCGCGGCATCGGCATGGTGCACCAGCACTTCATGCTGGCCGACAACCTCACCGTCCTGGAGAACGTGGTCCTCGGCGGCGAGAAGCTCTACGGCATCGGCGCCAAGGCCCGTAAGAAGATCAAGGAGATCTCGGACACGTACGGCCTCGGCGTGCGCCCCGACGCCCTGGTCGAGGACCTCGGTGTCGCCGACCGGCAGCGCGTGGAGATCCTCAAGGTCCTCTACCGCGGCGCGAAGATCCTCATCCTCGACGAGCCGACCGCCGTGCTCGTGCCGCAGGAGGTGGACGCGCTCTTCGACAACCTGCGCGAGCTCAAGGCCGAGGGCCTGACGGTCATCTTCATCTCGCACAAGCTGGGCGAGGTCCTGAAGGTCGCGGACGACATCACCGTCATCCGGCGCGGCACGACGGTCGGCACCGCCGACCCGAGGACCGCCACCACCAAGCAGCTCGCCGAGCTGATGGTCGGCTCCGAGCTGCCGTCGCCCGAGACCCGCGAGTCCACGGTGACCACCACCCCGATGCTCGAGGTCGACGGTCTGCGCCTGGCCGCGACCGACCCGGACGGTGTGGTCCGCGAGGTGCTCGCCGGCATCGGCTTCACCATCCACAAGGGCGAGGTGCTCGGCATCGCCGGTGTCGAGGGCAACGGCCAGACGGAGCTCATCGAGGCCCTCATGGGCATGAGCATCCCGGACGGCGGCACCATCACGCTGGACGGCAGGGACATCTCCACCGTCGCGACACGGGGGCGCCGCGAGGGCGGCATCGGCTACATCCCCGAGGACCGGCACCGGCACGGCCTGCTGCTGGAATCCCCCCTGTGGGAGAACCGCATCCTCGGCCACGTCACCGAGGCGCCCAACTCCAAGCGCGGCATCCTCGATCCGAAGGCGGCCCGCAGGGACACCGAGCGGATCGTGCGCGAGTACGACGTCCGCACGCCCGGTATCGAGGTCACCGCGGCCTCGCTCTCCGGCGGCAACCAGCAGAAGCTGATCGTCGGCCGCGAGATGAGCCACAACCCGAAGTTCCTCATCGCCGCCCACCCCACCCGCGGTGTGGACGTCGGTGCGCAGGCCCAGATCTGGGACGCGATCCGCGAGGCCCGCCGCGAGGGCCTGGCCGTGCTCCTGATCTCCGCCGACCTGGACGAGCTCATCGGCCTGTCCGACACCCTGCGTGTGATCTACCGCGGCCGCCTGGTCGCGGACGCCGACCCCGCGACCGTGACCCCCGAGGAGCTCGGCACCGCCATGACGGGCGCCGCCTCCGGGCACCTGGAAGCCACCGACAACCACTCCGCCGCCGGTACCGACGCTGGTACCGACTCCCCGGAGGACGAGGTCCGATGAAGAAACTCGACAAGGACCGGCTGCTCCTCGGCTTCGCCGGGCCCGTGCTCGCGCTCCTCAGCGCCTTCCTGCTGACCGTGGTCGTACTGGCCGCGACGGGCATCGACCCGATCGAGCCGCTGCGCCTGATGGTGGAGAACGCCGGATACGAGGACGTCCAGGTCCTCATCGTGAACCAGGCCGGCACGTACTACCTGGCGGCCCTGGCCGTGGCCATCGGCTTCCGGATGAACCTCTTCAACATCGGCGTCGACGGCCAGTACCGCCTCGCGGCGATGCTCTCCGCCGTGGTCGGCGCGGCCGTGGCCCTGCCCGGCCCGCTGCACCTGCTGCTGATCGTGCTCGTGGCGATGCTCGTCGGCGCCTTCTGGTCCGGTATCGCCGGAGTCCTCAAGGCCAAGCGCGGGGTGAGCGAGGTCGTCTCCACGATCATGCTGAACGCCATCGCGACCAGCCTGATCGCCTGGCTGATGCTGACGAAGAACCTCGGCGTCCAGCTGGAGGGCTCCAACGACCTGACGACCGGCGACATCGCCGAGTCGGGCTGGTTCCCGGCGGTCTCCCTCGGCGACGGGCTGGAGATCTACGGCTTCACCTTCGTGGCCTTCGCCCTCGGCATCGTCTACTGGTTCGCGCTGGGCCGCACCCGCTTCGGCTTCGACCTGCGCGCCACCGGTGCCAGCGAGTCCGCCGCCCAGGCCTCGGGCGTCGACGCCAAGAAGATGGTCATCACCGCGATGCTCATCTCCGGCGCGGTCGCGGGCCTGGCCGGCATGCCGCAGCTGCTGGGCGAGACCCACACGTACAACCTGGCCTTCCCGACCGGTGTCGGCTTCACCGGCATCACCATCGCGCTGCTCGGCCGCAACAGCCCGGTCGGCATCCTCTTCGCCGCCTTCCTGATGGCCTTCATCGACAAGGCCTCGGCCTCGCTCGACCAGGCCGGGTACGCGAAGGAGATCGGCACGATCATGAAGGGCCTGATCGTGATCGCGGTCGTCGTCTCGTACGAACTCGTCCGCCGCTACGGCATCCGGCGCCAGCAGCAGAAGGTCGGCGAGGAGCTCGCCGCCGGGCACGCCATCAAGACCGACAAGGAGGTCGCGGCGTGAGCACCAGCACTGTCTCCGCGACGGCCGCCGCCCCGAAGAAGTCCGGCGGCCGCAAGAAGCTCACCCTGCCCTGGATCATGCTGATCATCGCGGGCGGCCTCGCGCTCGTCTCGCTGGTCCGCCTGATCAGCGGTGCGAACGACCTGACCTCGGTCGGCCAGGTCTCCGGCGCCCTCTCGCTCGCGGTGCCGATCGGCCTCGCCGGCCTCGGCGGCCTGTGGGCCGAGCGCGCGGGCGTCGTCAACATCGGCCTCGAAGGCATGATGATCCTCGGCACCTGGTTCGGTGCCTGGGCGGGCTACCAGTGGGGCCCGTGGACCGGTGTCCTCGCCGGCGTCATCGGCGGTGCCCTCGGCGGCCTGCTGCACGCGATCATCACGGTCACCTTCAACGTGAACCACATCGTCTCCGGTGTGGCCGTCAACATCCTGGCGCTGGGCTTCACCCAGTACCTGTCGAACTTCACCTTCGCGGACGCGCCGGGCGGCTCCTCCAAGCAGTCGCCGCAGGTCGAGCCGATCTACAAGATCACCGTGCCGGGGTTGTCCGACTGGATGTCGGATCTGCAGGGCAAGCACTGGTTCTTCATCTCGGACCTCGCCGGCGTCATCGGCGGCCTGGTCACCGAGCTGTCCCTGCTGACCGTCCTCGCCCTGCTGCTGATCCCGGGCACCTGGTGGGTGCTGTGGCGGACCACCTTCGGCCTGCGGCTGCGCTCCTGCGGCGAGAACCCCGTCGCCGCCGAGTCGCTGGGCGTCAACGTCTACAAGTACAAGTACATCGCCGTGGTCGTCTCGGGCGCCCTGGCGGGCCTCGGCGGCGTGTTCCTGTCGATCGTCGCCAGCCCGATCTACCAGGAGGGCCAGACCGGCGGCCGCGGCTACATCGGTCTCGCCGCGATGATCTTCGGTAACTGGATGCCGGGCGGCATGGCACTGGGCGCGGGCCTGTTCGGCTTCATCGACAGCCTCAAGCTGCGCGGCGGCGCCACGAACGTCCACGCGATGCTGCTGCTGATCGCGATCGTGCTGGTGCTGGTCTGCGCCTGGCAGCTGTACAAGAAGAAGTACCTCCAGGCCGGCATCTCGGCGGTCTGCGCCGCGCTGCTGTTCCTCTGGTACGCGCTCACCGACTCGGTGCCGAGCCAGTTCGTGGACGCCGCCCCGTACGTGACCACCCTGCTGGTGCTCGCGCTGTCGGCGCAGCGCCTGCGGATGCCGAAGGCGGACGGCATGCCGTACCGCAAGGGCCAGGGCAAGTGACGGCGGCGCTCACCCCCGACTGGGAGGCCCTGCGGGAGGCCGCCCGGGACGCCATGTCCCGGGCGTACGCCCCGTACTCGGGCTTCCCGGTCGGTGTCGCCGCCCTCGTCGACGACGGCCGCATAGTCGTCGGCTGCAACGTGGAGAACGCGAGCTACGGGCTGGGGCTGTGCGCCGAATGCGGCCTGGTCTCCTCCCTCCAGGCCACCGGCGGCGGCCGGCTGACGCACTTCACCTGCGTCGACGGCAAGGGCCAGATCCTGGTGCCGTGCGGACGCTGCCGCCAGCTCCTGTTCGAGTTCGGCGGCCCGGACCTGCTGGTGGATACCCCGCACGGGATCCTGCCGCTGGCCGAGATGCTGCCGCAGGCCTTCGGGCCCGACCATCTGAGATAGCAGTGCCGACGGCCCTCCGCCCTGCCGGGCAGAGGGCCGTCACCCTTCCTGTAGACCTGTAGACCTGTAGACCTCTCGGTCACACCCTCTCTCTATGCGCGTAGAAGGAAGCACTTCATGGACGTCATCTCCGTCATCCGGACCAAGCGGGACCGCGGCGAGCTGAGCCCCGAGCAGATCGACTGGGTCATCGACGCGTACACGCGGGGTGTCGTCGCCGACGAGCAGATGTCGGCGCTGGCGATGGCCATCCTGCTGAACGGCATGAACCGGGCCGAGATCGCGCGCTGGACCGCCGCGATGATCGCCTCCGGGGAGCGCATGAACTTCGACTCCCTCTCCCGCCCGACCGCCGACAAGCACTCCACGGGCGGCGTCGGCGACAAGATCACCCTGCCGCTGGCCCCGCTCGTCGCGGCCTGCGGTGCGGCCGTGCCCCAGCTGTCCGGCCGCGGGCTCGGCCACACCGGCGGCACCCTCGACAAGCTGGAGTCCATCCCCGGCTGGCGCGCGCTGCTGTCCAACGAGGAGATGCTGCACGTCCTGGACACCACCGGCGCGGTCATCTGCGCGGCGGGCGACGGCCTGGCCCCGGCGGACAAGAAGCTCTACGCGCTGCGCGACGTGACGGGCACGGTCGAGGCCATCCCGCTGATCGCCTCCTCGATCATGTCGAAGAAGATCGCCGAGGGTACGGGGTCGCTCGTCCTGGACGTCAAGGTCGGCAGCGGCGCCTTCATGAAGAACATCGAGGACGCGCGCGAGCTGGCGCGGACCATGGTGGGCCTGGGCACCGACTCGGGCGTCAAGACCGTCGCGCTCCTGACGGACATGTCCACACCGCTGGGCCTGACGGCCGGCAACGCGCTGGAGGTCCGCGAATCGGTCGAGGTCCTGGCCGGCGGCGGCCCCGCCGACGTGGTCGAGCTGACCATCGCGCTGGCCAAGGAGATGCTGGACGCGGCGGGCATCAAGGACGCCGACCCGGCGAAGGCCCTGGCCGACGGCTCCGCCATGGACCACTGGCGCCGGATGATCGCGGCCCAGGGCGGCGACCCGGACGCGACCCTGCCGGTGGCGCGCGAGCAGCACGTGGTCACCGCCCCGGCCTCGGGCGTCCTCACCCGCCTGGACGCGTACGCGGTCGGCGTGGGCGCCTGGCGCCTCGGCGCGGGCCGCGCCCGCAAGGAGGACCCGGTGCAGGCGGGCGCCGGCATCGAGCTGCACGCCAAGCCGGGCGACACGGTCACGGCAGGCCAGCCGCTGATGACGCTGCACACGGACACGCCGGAGAAGTTCGACTACGCCCTCGCCTCCCTGGAGGGCTCGTACGACATCGCCCCGCCGGGCACGGCCTTCTCCGCCACGCCGATCATCCTGGACCGCATCGCCTGATCGCCAGTCCCCCCGACTCGTCGGCGCGGCTCCCCGTCCGGAGCCGCGCCGGCGTCTTTTCACATCCCTGCGCACCCACCGATGAATTGCGGCGGGCGGGGGAGTCACCCCTGCGTGGAGATCACCCGACTCGTGCTGCCCGGACCCAGCCCGGCCGCGCGCGACGCCGAACCGCTGTGCGCGCGTCTGGGCCGCCTGTACGAGGACGGGGCGCGCACGGTGGAGTGCGATGCGCGGGCCGTCACCGCGCCGGGGCTGGGGGCCGTCGAGGTGCTGGCCCGGCTGCGGCTGGCCGCCCGGGGGCGCGGGGGCTTCGCCGTCACCGGCGCCGGCCCCGCGCTGCGGGCGCTACTGGACCTCGTAGGCCTCGTCGAGCTGCTCGGGGAGGCCGAAGAGCGGGAACCACCGCTCGGTGTCCAGGAAGGCGTTGAGCCCGACGATCTTGCCGTCTGAGATCTCCAGCACTTGGAGCGCCCACGGCGTGTGGCCCGACCCCGAGGCCGCCGGACGGTATTGGCCGAAGGCCGGCATGCCGTTCGCCGTCGTCGGGATCAGGCGGGAGCCCTTGCAGCCGATGCCCTGGTTCAGGTGCCAGGCCGCGATGTCGGCGTGGCCCTGGAGCCACAGGTCGAACGGCGGCATCGACAGCACCGCGTCCTCGTGCAGGAGCGTGGTGAGCCGCGAGATGTCGTACGCCTCGAAGGCGGACAGGTACTGCTCCAGCAGCTTCGCCTGGTCCTCGTCCAGCGGGTCGGCGGCGTCGCTCTCGCGGATCCGGCTGCCCGCCAGCGTGGCCCGCGCCCGCTGGAGGGCGCTGTTCACCGACGCCACCGTGGTGTCCAGGAGCTGCGCGACCTCGTCGGCCTTCCAGGCCAGCACCTCGCGCAGGATGAGCACCGCCCGCTGCTTCGCCGGCAGGTGCTGGAGCACCGCGACGAACGCCAGGCGGACGGATTCCTTCGCCAGGGCCATCTCCGCCGGGTCGGCGGTCTGCGGCAGCACCCGGCCGTCCGGGACCGGCTCCAGCCAGGTCACCTCGGGCCGCTCGTTCAGCACGGCGGAGGCCTGGTGCTGCGGGGCGGTCAGGTCCATCGGGCGGGCCCGCTTCTTCCCGGCGTTCAGCAGGTCCAGGCAGACGTTGGTGGCGATCCGGTACAGCCACGACCGCAGCGAGGAGCGGCCCTCGAACCTGTCGTGGCTGCGCCAGGCGCGGATGTACGTGTCCTGCACCGCGTCCTCGGCGTCGAAGGAGGAGCCGAGCATCCGGTAGCAGTAGCCGGTCAGTTCGATGCGGTAGCGATCCATCGCCGCATCGAGATCCGTGTCCGTCGCGAGGTCTGTCATGTCCGCCGATCCCCCTGGTAGAACCCGATACTTCGGAAACTACCGGAGGGCTCTGACAGCCGCAGCCCGACCGGCCGAAGCCCTCAGCGGGCGGCCGCCGCCCCGGCCGGGAGCCGGCGCTCCGCGCGGGCCGCGTGGGACCCGTACAGCGTGATCGAGGCGACGCCGATCACCGCGAGCAGCGCGATGCCCACCGTGGCCGCCCACCCCGCGGAGTGGTAGGCGAGGGCGCCCAGGGTGCCGCCCGCGCTGGAGCCCAGGTAGTACGCCGACTGGTAGAGGGCGGAGGCCTGCGCCCGGCCCGTCTTCGCCGTACGGCTCACCGCCGAGGAGGCCGCAGCGTGGCCGGCGAAGAAGCCCGCCGTGATCAGGACCAGGCCGAGCAGGATCGCCGGCAGCGCATCGGCCAGCGAGAGCAGCAGGCCCAGCGCCGTCGTCGTCACCGCCAGGTACAGCGCGCCGCGCCGGCCCGTGCGCGCCACCAGCTGCCCGGCGGCCGCCGAGGAGACCGTACCGACCAGGTAGACCAGGAAGACCGACCCGACGACGCCCTGCCCGAGCGAGAACGGCTCGTCGACGAGGCGGTAGCCGATCACGGTGTACACCGCGCCGAAGACGGTCATGAACAGCGCGCCGATCCCGTACAGCCGCAGCAGCAGCGGATCACGCAGGTGCCCGGCGACCGTACGGCCCACCGCGCGCGGGTTCAGCGACGAGGGGCGGAAGAACCGGGCCCGGGGCAGCAGCACCAGGAAGGCCGCCGCGCAGGCCAGCGCCACCAGCCCGACGGCCAGCAGGCCCGCCCGCCAGCCGCCCAGCTGCGCCGCCCAGCCCGTGACGAGGCGGCCGCTCATGCCGCCGATGGAGTTCCCCGCCACGAACAGGCCGATCGCACCGACCAGGGCCTTCGGCTTGACCTCCTCCGCCAGGTACGCCATCGCGGAGGCCGGGATCCCGGCGATCGCCGCGCCCTGTACGGCGCGCAGCGCCACCAGCCACTCCAGGTTCGGCGCGAAGGGCACCAGCAGGCCGACGCCGACGGCCACCGCCATCGACCAGGTCATCACCCGGGTGCGGCCGAACCGCTCGGACAGCGCGCTGAGCGGCAGGACGAACAGCGCGAGCGCGCCGGTGGCCGCGGACACCGTCCAGCTGGCCTGACCCGCCGTCACCCCGAAGCCGTCGGAGATCGCGGGCAGCAGCGCCTGGGTGGAGTAGAGGAGGGCGAAGGTGGCGAGTCCGGCGGCGAAGAGCGCGAGGCTCATCCGGCGGTAGCCGGGGCGGCCGGGCTCCCGGCCCTCGGGGGTGTGGGTGTCGGCGGCGGGGAACGACGGGGTGGAGGCACCCGGGATCGAGGATCCCTCCCAGCGGTAGCTGGGGGAGGGTGCCCCGGTATGAGCGGGAGGCATACGTCGAAGGTAGGCCGCTCTTTTTGATGCGTCCAATGCACGGATTCGCGATAATCGATCCACTCATGCATCAGCACAGCTCAGGGCGGCGTATGTCGATGAACCGTTACGAAGAAGACATGCCGGTGACACGTTTGCTGGCCCCGCGCCTCGCGTACTTCGCGGCCGTCGCCCGGCACGAGCACGTCACCCGCGCCGCGCACGAACTGGGCGTACCGCAGTCCACCCTGTCGCGGGCCATGGTCCGTCTCGAACAGGACCTGGGCGTCACGCTGTTCGCCCGCACGGGCCGCACCGTCGCCCTCACCACGGCGGGCCGCACCTTCCTGGCCTCCGCCGAACAGGCCCTCGACGGCATCGCCCGCGCCGCCGAATCCGTCCAGCAGGACGCCGACCCCGCCTTCGGCAAGGTCGCCTTCGGCTTCCTGCACACCCTGGGCTCCGAGACCGTACCCGGCCTCATCCGCGCCTTCCGCGCCGACCACCCGCGCGTCCGCTTCTCCCTCGTCCAGAACTACGGCGAGGCCATGCTGGAGAAGCTGCGGGCCGGCGAGCTCGACCTCTGCCTCACCTCGCCCGTGCCCGACGCCCCCGACCTCGTCGCCCGCCGCCTCGACGAACAGCGGCTGCGCCTCGTCGTCCCCGACGACCACCGCCTCGCCGGCCGCAAGCGCATCCGCCTCGCCGAGGCCGCCGAGGAAACCTTCGTCACCCTGGAAGCGGGCTACGGGCTGCGCCGCATCACCGACGACCTGTGCGCGGAGGCCGGGTTCATCCCGCGCGTCGCCTTCGAGGGCGAGGAGGCCGAAACCCTGCGCGGCCTGGTCGCCGCCGGCCTTGGCGTGGCCCTCCTGCCACCCCCGGCGGTCGCCCGCCCCGGCGTGGTCGAGCTGACGGTCACCGCCCCGCGCGCCGTCCGCGAGATCGGCCTCGCCTGGCTCGACGGCCACCCCGACACCCCACCGGTGGCGGAGTTCAAACGCTTCCTCCTCTCCCGGCGCGGCAGTCTGATCCCGGAGCTGGAACCACCGGCCTGACGCCGGCCACACCCACCCCCCACTGGCCTAGGGGGCGCCTTGGGCCACTTGGGCTGACGCGCCCGATCCAGCCTCGCCGGCTGAGGGGCGTCTTCGCCCAGCTTGGGGCCGAGGCCGGCCACATCCAGCCTCGCCGGCGTGTGAGATGGGGGTCCCCCCCGGACGAAGTCTGGGGGAGGGTCTGGGGCGGAGCCCCAGGTCCGGGCGCAGCCCGGCTAGTCCCCGGCTCCGGTACCGGCCCCGGCCCCCGAAGACCCCGGCGGGGGAGCGGCCAGCAAGTACCCCGCCTGGAAGCGGGACTTGGCGCCGACCGCCCGCATGATCTCGGCGATGTGCCGCTGACACGTCCGCTCCGACATCCCCAGCCGCCGCGCGATCACCTTGTCCTCCAGCCCCTCGGACAGCAGCCGCACGATGGTCTGCCGCAACTCGTCCGAGATCGACCGCGCCGCATCCGGACTCACCGTCACCGGAAACGGCTCCGCCGCCACCCACGACCGCTCGAACGCCGCCGTCATGAAGTGCACGACATTCGGCTCCCGCACCACCAGTGCCGCCCCGCTCCGGTCCGGCACCGCCATCAGCCCGGTGTGCCCGTCGAAGACCAGCATCCGCATCAGCCCGTCGCCCAGCGTCCGTACCTGCGCCCCGAGCGCCGTCACCCGCTCGACGTACGCCGCTGTCGGCCGCGAGTACCGCGCCGTGTGCTGGTAGATCGTCCGCATCCGCACCCCGCGCGCCAGCAGCTGCTCGTCCCGCCCGATCGACTCCTCCAGCGTCTCCAGCGGCCGCCCCCCGCCCGGCTGCGAGGTCAGCAGCTCCGTCTCGCACGCCGCGACCAGCTCCGCGATCAGCCCCCGCACCGCGCCCAGGTCCGTGACCAGCTCCAGCCGTCCCGCCCCGCTCAGGTCACGGTGCGCCGTCCCGGCCTCGTACGCCGGTACCAGCGCCTCCAGCCGCCCCCGCAGCCGGTCCATCTCGTCGTGGGTCTCCCGCACCAGCAGGGCCAGCGGGGCCAGCGCCCGGGCCGCCGCCGCCCGGGGCGCCACCGCGGTCCACCGGTCCGGCGCGCCGCCCGGCGCCCGCTGGAGCAGGTGCGCGGCGGCCAGCTCGGTGATCGCGGCGGCCGCGCGCACGCCCAGGGCCTCGGTGGCCTCGGCCGTGTCGAAGGCGTGCCGCTCGACCGCGTACGCGTAGAGGCGCCGCGCCGCAGGGCTCAGTTCCTCGGCTTCATCGGCTGGCATATGCGTATTGGTCCCGGCTTGCATCCGTTTATAAACCCCTCGTGTTCCCGCAAGGCGGCAAGACGACGCCTGTCCGGCGGCATTCGGCATATGCCGAAGAGGCACAGTGGCTCCACGGCGTGAGGGGGGAGCGCGGTATGCAGGAGCGGACACTCAGGGACGGGCGGGGGCCCGTGGCCGTCCTGCTGAGCCCGCGGCCCGCCGTGGTGGCGGCCGCCCGCCGTGCGGGCGCGCACACCGTGGTGGTCGCGCCGGATCCACCGGTGCCATCCGACCGTGAGGGGGCGGAGCGGCGGGTACGGACGGACTGGCGCGACCACCGACTCCTCGTCGGGGCGGTCGGCCGGATGGAGGCGGTACGGCACGGCCGCGCCGCCGTCTTCGGCTTCGACGCCGCCGGAGCCCTCGCCGCCGCCCGTGCCAACGAGGAGCTGGGCCTGCCCGGCACCCCCGCCTCCGCCGTGACCGCCCTCATGGACAAGGCCGCCCTGCGCGCCCGCTCCAACACCCTGCACCCCGCCCGGCCCGTGTCCTTCGCGCGCTGCGGCCGCGCCGCGACGCTCCCTTTCCTGACCACCCTCATCGGATACCCGTGCGTCATCAAGCCCCGCGCGGGCGCCGACGGCGAAGGGGTCCGGCTCGTCCGCGACGAGGCCGAGGCGCGGGCCGCCGCCCTCGGCTACCCCGAGGTGACCGACCTCCTCGTCGAGGAGTACCTCGAAGGGCCGGAGCTCACCGTCGAGGCCCTCTCGCGCGCGGGCCGCCACCGCGTCCTCGGCTGGACCCGCCGGCTCACGGACCCCGGACTCACCGCCGCCGGCCACGACCTCCCCGCCGCCCTGGACCCCGGGACCGCGCAGGCCGTACGGGCCCTCGTACGCGGTGTCCTCGACCTCGCCGGTCACCACGACGGCCCCTCCCACACCGAGGTCATCCTCACCCCGCACGGGCCGCGCCTCGTCGAGGCCCACGCCCGCCCCGGCGGCGAGGAGTTCAGCCGGCTGCTCAGGCTCGCCCACGGCACCGACGTCCTCGCCCTCGCCCTCGCCGCCGGACTGGGCCTGCCCGACCCGGTGCGCAGCCCGCGCGCCGCCACCCACGCCGGACTGCGGTACGTGGACTTCCCGCCGGGCGTGCGCGTCGACGGGATCCGCCCCGGGCTCACCGCCGCCCGCTCGGTGCCGGGCGTGGTCCGGGTGCAGCTGGAGATCCCGCTGGACGCGACGGTCCGGCGCGCCCCGACAGGCGGGCTGCACCACGCGTACGTCCTCGCCACCGCCCCGACGGCGGGCGCCCTCGCGCACCGCCTGGAGCGGGCGGCGGGGCTGCTCGGGCGGCCGGATCCGTCCGCCCGCGCCGGGATACGCCGGCCCTGCGCCCCGCGCTCGGGGCGCGGCAGCGGGACCGGACAGGAAACGGATCCCCGCGGCGGTCAGCCGCCGGCCGCCTTCGCGTAGGCGCCGAAGCCGGTCCAGTCGACGGCCACGCACGGCTCGTCGCCGAGGACCCACGCGTCGTGTCCCGGCGAGACCTGCATGAAATCGCCGGCGCCGTAGTCGTCTTCCTCCCCGTCGTCCATGACGACGTGCATCCTGCCGCTCACGATGTACCCCGTGTGCGCGGACTGGCAGCTGTCCGTGCCGGCCAGCGGCTTGATGTGCTCCGACCAGCGCCAGCCGGGCTCGAACACCGCACGGCCGACAGGTCCGCCGTCTGTCTGGATCAGATCCAGCCGACCCTTGCCGTCCTCGAACGGACGGGTCTCGTCGGCCTCGTCGAAGTTCTTGCGCAGGATGGCCATACCCATCGTCCTCCCGGAGCGGATCATCCCCGAGTCCGATCTCAGCTTACGCTCGGGCGCCTCTCCTCACCCCCGCAGCGACCGCCCGAAGCCCGAGGCCAGCGGCATCCGGAGGCCCAGCGGCGGCGGAGCGGCGAAGGCGTCCGTCACCGGCCGGGAGTACCGCCCCGAGAACACGGCCCCCAGAACGAAGTCCACGCCGAGCGCCACCACTTCCGCCTGGTGCTCGCGCAGCGCGTGCCCGTCCGAATGCACCTCGAACCGGCACGTCGACCGGTTCGCCTTCTTCGCCCGCGCCGCCAGCCGGAACGATCCCTCCGGGTCGCTGCGGGCGTCGTTGGTGCCGTGCACGATCAGCACCTGGCGGCCCGACAGATGTTTCACCGGTTCCGGCGAATCCGCCGCGGCGGCCGGTTTCCCTGGACAAGGGGCGAGCGCCAGGACCGAGTTGACGGCCCCGTGTCCCGCCGCGCGCAGCGCGGCCAGCCCTCCCGCGTCGTAGCCGGCCAGGCACACCGGCACGTCCCCGTACCGCCGCACCACCTCGTCCGCCGCCCGGACCGCCTCCTCCTGCCGGGAGGCACCCCTGTCGTGGAGGAGGGTGTGCGCGACCAGCCCGTCCGCCCCGCCCGCCCGGGCCAGCGCCCGCGCGAGCGGACGTATCGGGCCCAGGGAGAATCTGGACGCCCCCGGGAGCAGGAGCACCACACCACTGACCGTCGATCCCGAGCCGGTCGCGCCGGCTGCCCGCCCCAGGCGGGCCCCGCGCGCCGGCGGCGCATGCTGTGCCATGGCGGAACAGTCTCAGACCCGGAGGTGTACGCCATCCGTCCGTGCGGTCTCTGTTACATATCGGCGCACGCCGCGGGGGCCCGCTCTACGCGCGTAGGAGTTAGAGTGCCCAGATGACGAGCGAGACCCCCACCCTGCCGACCCCGGATCAGATCAGCCGCTCCCCGAAGGTGCTGCTCCACGACCACCTCGACGGGGGCCTGCGCCCCGGGACCATCATCGAGCTGGCCCGGGAGGTCGGCTACGAGAACCTCCCCGAGACCGATGCCGACAAGCTCGGCATCTGGTTCCGCGAAGCCGCCGACTCCGGCTCCCTCCCGCGCTACCTGGAGACCTTCGCGCACACCTGCGCGGTCATGCAGACGAAGGCCGCCCTCTTCCGGGTCGCCGCCGAGTGCGCCGAGGACCTGGCCGAGGACGGCGTCGTGTACGCCGAGATCCGCTACGCCCCCGAGCAGCACCTGGAAGCCGGCCTGACCCTCGAAGAGGTCGTCGAGGCCGTGAACGACGGCTTCCGCGAGGGCGAGCGCCGCGCGAAGGCGAGCGGCCACCGGATCCGCATCGGCGCCCTGCTGACCGCGATGCGCCACGCCGCCCGCGCGCTGGAGATCGCCGAGCTGGCCAACCGCTACCGCGACAACGGCGTGGTCGGCTTCGACATCGCCGGCGCCGAGGCCGGGTTCCCTCCCACCCGCCACCTCGACGCTTTCGAGTACCTCAAGCGCGAGAACAACCACTTCACGATCCACGCGGGCGAGGCCTTCGGCCTGCCGTCGATCTGGCAGGCCCTGCAGTGGTGCGGCGCCGACCGCCTCGGTCACGGCGTGAAGATCATCGACGACATCGAGGTCGCCGAGGACGGTTCCGTGACGCTGGGCCGCCTGGCCTCGTACGTCCGGGACAAGCGCATCCCCCTGGAGATGTGCCCGACGTCGAACCTCCAGACGGCCGCGGCCGCCTCGTACGCCGAGCACCCGATCGGCCTGCTGCGGAAGCTGCACTTCAGGCTCACGGTCAACACCGACAACCGCCTGATGAGCGGCACCAGCATGAGCCGCGAGTTCGAACACCTCGTGGACACCTTCGGCTACACGCTGGACGACATGCAGTGGTTCACCGTCAATGCGATGAAGTCCGCGTTCATTCCTTTCGATGAACGACTGGCCATGATCAACGAGGTCATCAAGCCCGGTTATGCGGAGCTGAAGTCGGAGTGGCTGTTCCAGCAGACCGCCTCCACCAGCCGTTCTGTCTCGGCTTAGGCCCTGGCATGACGTACTGAAAGCGCCCGGGAGAGGCAATTCCCGGGCGCTTTCTCATATTTAAGGATGTTTGCGGGCGGGGGTTTGAAGTGACTAGTTTGCGGAGCCGCTCAAATTCCCCGTCGCAAGGACACGTTTTCATGAAGCAGTCAGCTGCCAAGATCCTCGGTGCCGCCGCTGTCGGTGCCGCCTTCGCCGCCGTCGCCGCCGGTACCGCCTCGGCCGCCGTTCCGGCCGTCGGCCTCACCGACGCGCTGGGCACGGTCACGGGCGGACTCCAGGGTGTCACCAGCCAGCAGCACATGGGCGCGGAGGACGGTCAGCAGTCGAGCGACCCCACCTCCCAGGTCACCGGCCTGCTGAACCCCCTCACCAACAGCCTGAACGGCCTCGGCGGCTGACACCGCCGTCCGTGAAACGTACGCGCGTGCGGCGGGCGCACACCTCTTCGACGAGGTGTGCGCCCCGCCGTGCCGTGTGCCACGATCACCACCAACTGCCCGCCGACGCACTCGGTATGAGGTCATTGGTCATGCGCATGAAGGCACGAGCGACGATGGTCGCGCTGGTCCCCGCCCTGCTGTTCGCGGCCATGGGGTGCAGCAGCACGGACGCCCCCGCGAAGGACAACGACCCGGATCCCAAAGGCTCCCCGGGCCACGCCTCGGGCGCACCCGGTGCCCCGGCCGCCTCCGCCCCCGCCGGATCGGCCGCGCCGAAGACCGGCGGCAGCAGGCTGGAGCGCTCCGCGCTGGAACAGGGCGACCTGCCCGGCTACCAGATCTCCGCCCAGGGCAAGAACCCGAACGCCCCGGACGGCCAGCCGCAGGCCGACAAGAAGGCCTGCCAGCCGCTGGCCGACATCATGGGCGACAAGCCGGACCCGGCCGCACACGAGACCGTCAACCGGGGCATCGGCTCCCAGAAGCAGGTCGGACTCGCCGTGTCCGCCTCTGTCAGCTCCTATGCCGAGAGCGACGCCAAGGCGCTGATCGCCCGGCTCAAGGCCGCCGTCGCCGCCTGCGGTACGGGATTCTCCGCCAAGGTCGAGAAGCAGACCGGCAGCTACCGCCAAGTGCAGGCGGCCGACTTCCGCACGGCCGGCGACGAGAGCGTCAGCTGGACCACGGTCGCGGCCGCCGAAGGCGTCTCGGCGCAGGTCCACCTCGTCGTCGTACGCGAGGGCGACACCATCGTGCGGCTGATGGCCCTCAACGTGGCGTCCGGCGCACAGAAGGCTCGGGTGCCGCAGGAGGTCGCCGACAAGCAGCTCGACAAGATCAAGCGGGCGGGCTGACCCCGCCGCCGGCTACCAGGCGGTGGAGGCGGACTTCTCGTTCGGCAGGAGCAGCCACAGCGCCAGGTAGACCAGGAACTGCGGGCCGGGCAGCAGACACGAGACGACGAAAATGACGCGCATCGTGTTCGCGGAAATTCCGAAGCGGCGCGCCAGACCGGCACAGACTCCGCCGATCCATCGTCCGTCACGGGGGCGGGCAAGGGCGCTCATGGTTACTCCTTCGTCGGGATCGCATTCTTGCGATGCCTCAATATTCCCGCGGGACCGCCGACAGAACCTCGGTCCAGGGGCCGAGCCCGACCCTGGTAATTCTCGGGGTCGCCCCCTGATAAGCAGCCTGTGAGCGCCGCATGCGGGCGCGCAGCGCCGGTACGACGGCCACGTGCGCGAGCAGCACCCCGAGGGTGTTCAGGAGCACCGAGTCCACGTTCACGACCTGGCCCGGAACGGCGGTCTGGAGCATCTCGATGGACACCGAGACCAGTGCGCCCGCGGCGGCGGTCCGGGCCAGCGAGGACCACGCGGAGAGCGCCGAAGGCGCGAGGCGCCCGCTGACCAGGGGCAGCAGCACCCCCAGCGGGGCCAGCAGCGCCAGACCCGCCCCGATCTGCCGGGCGGCCTCCAGCGGGCCCTGGGCGAGGGTGGCACCGATCCCCTCCAGCGGGGTCAGATTGGCGGCCGCGGCCCAGGGCACGTCCAGTGGCCGCAGGGTCAGCCACCCGACGATCACCAGGTGGGCTGCCAGGAGGGCGCCGGCCAGGAGCCGGACCCGGGGATGGATGGCGGCGCTGCCGCCGGCCTCAAGACGCTGCACACCTGCGAGGACGCACCCCGCGGTACCGGTGGTTCCGCCCCTCACCCGCTGGTGGGGCCTTGTCCGACCGGGTATCCGGCGTTGCCGGCGTACGACGGGCGCCGGGGGCGCGGCCGGTGGTCAGCGGGTGGCGAGGAGCACGATCAGCAGCAGCGCGCCGGCCACGGCGGGCACGATGATCTCGTACGACCAGTGCACGTGCACGCTGCCCTGCGCCCCGGCCCGCGAGGCCCCGCGCTCGGCCAGCTCCCGCAGCTCGTCGATGACCTTGTCGGCATGGGCGCGCGGCGGCCCGGCCGGCGCGGCGGCCTTGTCCGCCTCCGGGGCCGAGACGCCCCGGCCGGTGAGCCCGCCGCGGCGGGTGAGCTGCCCCCGGCTCGCCTTCTTCCGCTCGCGCAGCGAGACGGGGACGGACCAGAGCTGGTACTTCGCGCCCTCGGCCAGCACCTCGGCCGAGTACCCGGCGCGTACCGCGTCCACGGCCGCCCAGGGCAGCTCGATGACGCGGAAGGGGTTCCGTACGCGCATCCGGTCGTCATTGGCGAAGACGGCGGGGCGCAGGGTGAAGGCCACGGTCAGCGGTACCGCGCACAGCGCGACCGCGAGCGCGATCCAGGGGGTGTTGCCGGAGCCCCGCACCGCGGCGTCGCCGCAGAGCCACACGATCAGGGCGAGCAGCGCGACCCCGCCGGCCACGGCCATGGAGGAGCGGTAGACCCGGTCGTCGTAGACCGGCTCGTCGGTCGGCTGCTGGTTGCTGCTCATGGGGCCGATTCTGCCCCACGCCGTCTCAGCCCACGAGATCGGCGTACAGAATGATGTTGTCGGGCCGGTGGCCGTCGGTGATTTCCCCGCCGCAGGTGATGACGCGCAGCTCCGGGCGGGCGGTGTCCCCGTAGACCTTGTCGGTGGGGAACCGCTTCTTGTCGACCTGCTCCAGCTCGCGGACGCGGAAGACGGCGGTGCTGCCGTCCGCGCGGGACACCGTGATCTCGTCGCCGGTGTGGACGCGCGAGACGTCCTTGAGCACGGCCGGTCCCCGGGCGGTGTCGAAGTGGCCGATCAGCACGGCGGGGCTGGTCTCGCCGGGGGTGACGCCCTTGCCGTACCAGCCGATCTTGTCCCCATCGGCCACGGAGGGCACCTCGACCGCGCCGTCGGCGGCCAGCCCCAGCGTCAGCAGCGGCTGCTGATGAGAAATTTACGGATCTTGTGCGGGCGGATGATCTGCTTCCTGTCATGGACGTGTAACGGGGAGTGGAGGTGTCGATTCCGTAGCAATTGAGGGGAGGGGGTGACAGGTCGCTACGCGCGTAGATATGCTCATGTGGTGACCATGCCCACCACCCTCACCGCATTCGCTGACGTGACGACGTCCGACAGTGCGCTGCGCCGCTTCCTGCACGGGCTGCCCGGCGTCGACGCTGTCGGCCTGGAGGCCCGCGCGGCCGCCCTCGGCACCCGTTCGATCAAGACGACGGCCAAGGCGTACGCCATCGACCTGGCCATCTCGATGATCGACCTGACGACCTTGGAAGGCGCGGACACGCCGGGCAAGGTCCGGGCGCTCTCCGCCAAGGCCGTCAACCCCGATCCGACCGACCGCAGCACTCCGATGACGGCCGCCGTCTGTGTGTACCCCGACATGGTGGCCACCGCGAAGGCCGCGCTGAACGGCGCCGACGTCAAGGTCGCCTCCGTGGCCACCGCGTTCCCCGCCGGCCGCGCCGCCCTGCCGGTCAAGCTGGCGGACACCGCCGACGCCGTCGCCGCCGGCGCCGACGAGATCGACATGGTCATCGACCGTGGCGCCTTCCTCGCCGGCCGCTACCTGGAGACGTACGAGCTGATCAAGGCCATCAAGGAGGTTTGCGTCCGCCCCGACGGCACCGCCGCCCGCCTGAAGGTCATCTTCGAGACCGGCGAGCTGTCGACGTACGACAACATCCGCCGCGCCTCCTGGATCGGCATGCTCGCGGGCGCCGACTTCATCAAGACGTCGACCGGCAAGGTGGGGGTGAACGCCACTCCGGCGAACACCCTGCTCATGCTCGAAGCCGTACGCGACTTCCGCGCGCAGACTGGAATCCAGATCGGCGTGAAGCCGGCCGGCGGCATCCGCACCACCAAGGACGCGATCAAGTTCCTGGTCCTGGTCAACGAGACCGTGGGCGAGGACTGGCTGAGCAACCACTGGTTCCGCTTCGGCGCCTCCAGCCTGCTCAACGACCTGTTGATGCAGCGGCAGAAGCTGAGCACCGGCCGTTACTCCGGTCCCGACTACGTGACGGTGGACTGATCACCATGGCATCTGTATTCGAGTACGCACCGGCTCCCGAGTCCCGCTCGGTCGTCGACATCGCCCCCTCCTACGGGCTCTTCATCGACGGCGAGTTCACCGACGCCGCCGACGGCAAGGTCTTCAAGACCGTCTCGCCGTCGTCCGAGGAGGTCCTGGCCGAGGTCGCCCAGGCGGGTGCCGCCGATGTGGACCGGGCCGTCAAGGCCGCCCGCAAGGCCTTCGCGGGCTGGTCCGCACTGCCGGGCTCCGAGCGCGCCAAGTACCTCTTCCGCATCGCCCGGATCATCCAGGAGCGCAGCCGCGAGCTCGCCGTCCTGGAGACCCTGGACAACGGAAAGCCAATCAAGGAAACCCGCGACGCGGACCTCCCGCTGGTCGCCGCGCACTTCTTCTACTACGCCGGCTGGGCCGACAAGCTCGACCACGCGGGCTACGGCCCGAACCCGCGCCCGCTGGGCGTGGCGGGCCAGGTCATCCCCTGGAACTTCCCCCTCCTCATGCTCGCGTGGAAGATCGCCCCGGCGCTCGCCACCGGCAACACGGTCGTCCTGAAGCCCGCCGAGACCACGCCCCTGTCGGCGCTGTTCTTCGCGGACATCTGCCGCCAGGCGGGCCTGCCCAGGGGTGTCGTCAACATCCTCACCGGGTACGGCGACGCGGGTGCGGCCCTCGTCGAGCACCCGGACGTCAACAAGGTCGCCTTCACCGGCTCGACGGCCGTGGGCAAGAAGATCGCCCGCCACGTCGCCGGCACCGACAAGAAGGTGACCCTGGAGCTGGGCGGCAAGGGCGCCAACATCGTCTTCGACGACGCCCCCATCGACCAAGCCGTCGAGGGCATCGTCAACGGCATCTTCTTCAACCAGGGCCAGGTCTGCTGCGCGGGTTCCCGCCTGCTGGTCCAGGAGTCGATCCACGACGAGCTGCTGGACTCGCTCAAGCGCCGCCTCTCCACGCTCCGCCTCGGCGACCCGCTCGACAAGAACACCGACATCGGCGCGATCAACTCCGCCGAGCAGCTCGCCCGGATCACCGCGCTCGCCGACACCGGCGAGGCCGAGGGCGCCGAGCGCTGGTCCCCGGCGTGCGAGCTGCCGTCCGCCGGCTACTGGTTCGCCCCGACGCTCTTCACGAACGTCACCCAGGCGCACACCGTCGCCCGCGACGAGATCTTCGGCCCGGTGCTGTCCGTGCTGACCTTCCGTACGCCGGACGAGGCCGTCGCCAAGGCCAACAACAGCCAGTACGGCCTGTCCGCCGGCATCTGGACGGAGAAGGGCAGCCGCATCCTGGCGGTCGCCAACAAGCTCCGCGCGGGTGTGGTGTGGGCCAACACGTTCAACAAGTTCGACCCGACCTCGCCCTTCGGCGGCTACAAGGAGTCGGGCTTCGGCCGCGAGGGCGGTCGCCACGGCCTGGAGGGCTACCTCGATGTCTGAGTCTTCTGCGACCCGTCTGAACGTCTTCAAGACCTACAAGCTGTACGTCGGGGGCAAGTTCCCCCGCTCCGAGAGCGGCCGGGTGTACGAGGTGAGCGACTCAAAGGGCAAGTGGCTGGCCAACGCCCCCCTGTCCTCCCGCAAGGACGCACGGGACGCGGTCGTCGCCGCCCGCAAGGCCTTCGGCGGCTGGTCGGGCGCGACCGCGTACAACCGCGGGCAGATCCTCTACCGCATCGCCGAGATGCTGGAGGGCCGCCGGGAGCAGTTCGTCCGCGAGGTCGGCGAGGCCGAGGGGCTGTCCAAGTCCAAGGCCGGCGCGGTCGTGGACGCCGCCATCGACCGCTGGGTCTGGTACGCGGGCTGGACCGACAAGATCGGCCAGATCGTGGGCGGCGCCAACCCCGTCGCGGGCCCGTTCTTCAACCTCTCCACCCCGGAGCCGACCGGCGTCGTCACGGTCGTCGCCCCGCAGGACTCGTCCTTCCTGGGCCTGGTCTCGGTGATCGCCCCGGTCATCGCGACCGGCAACACGGTGGTCGTGATCGCCTCGGAGAAGTCCCCGCTGCCCGCCCTTTCCCTGGGCGAGGTGCTGGCCACTTCCGACCTGCCCGGCGGCGTGGTCAACATCCTGTCCGGCAAAGCCGCCGAGATGGGCCCGCACCTGGCCTCTCACCAGGACGTCAACGCGATCGACCTGGCGGGCGCGGACACCGCGCTGGCCAAGGAGCTGGAGATCGCGGCGGCCGACAACCTCAAGCGCGTGCTGCGTCCACAGCCTGTGGACGACTGGAGCGCGGACCCGGGCACGTCCCGTATGACGGCATTCCTGGAGACCAAGACGGTCTGGCACCCGACGGGTTCGCTGGGCGCGTCCGGCTCCTCGTACTAGTACGGGTACTGGTTACGGCAAACAGAGACCGGCCCCGGCAGCGTCCCCCGCGCTGCCGGGGCCTTTCCGTACCCGGGCCTACTTCTTGGGCAGGACGGGCCCGAGCAGCGAGGTCACCGCGGCGCCGGGCAGTTCGGCGACCGACGGCCCCTGGGTCAGGGCGCCCGTGGCCATGCCGGTTCCGACGGCCGGGAAGTCGGCGACCTTGGTGCCGATGCCGTTGTCGAGGGGGTCCACGCCGGTGTGCGCGAGCGGATTCACCTTGAGGTTCGCGATCGGGTCGGTGACCCCGGCCAGGGCGGCCGGGACGTCGAGTTCCCCGGCTTGGGCGCCCCCGGCGGCCATCGCCAGGGCCGCGCCGGCCATCGAGAGGGTCAGGCCGGCGCTGCGGAGCCGGTTGGCTGCGGAGGGGACTGCGTGGCGTGCCATGGGATTCCCGCCCTGTGGTTGGTCGTAGTCGAGTGCGCACGCAGCGTAGTCGAGGTGTGATCCTGGATACCAACCGGCCACCGGGAGGATCCCCTACCCGGGGGAATGGTTCAGACTGGTGTCCCGTGAGCCGTTCTTCTCCTTCGCCGACCCGCGTCGTCCTGCTGACCGGTCCCTCGGGCTCCGGAAAGTCCGTACTGGCCGTCCGCTCCGGGCTGCCCGTGCTGCGCCTCGACGACTTCTACAAGGAGGGCGACGACCCCACCCTCCCGCTGGTCGACGGCAGCTCCGACATCGACTGGGACTCCCCGCTGTCGTGGGACGCGGAGGCGGCGGTGGCCGCGATCGCTGAGCTGTGCGCGTCCGGTCGTACGGACGTCCCGGTCTACGACATCGCGACGAGCGCGCGTACGGGGGCGGAGGTGCTGGACATCGCGCGGGGGCCGCGGACGCCGCTGTTCATCGCGGAGGGGATCTTCGCGGCGGACATCGCCGCCCGCTGCCAGGAACTGGGCCTGCTGGCCGACGCGATCTGCCTGCGGGGGCGGCCGTCCACCACCTTCCGGCGGAGGCTGGCCCGTGACCTGCGGGAGGGGCGCAAGTCGGTGCCATTCCTGCTCCGCAGGGGCTGGCGTCTCATGCGCGCCGAGCGCGGCATCGTGGCCCGGCACGTCGCGCTGGGCGCCCACCCGTGCGCACGCGACGAAGCCCTCGGCCGCCTGGCCGCCGCCGCGGCCGGCCGCCACCGAACCGCCACCCCGGCCTGACCACCCGCCCCGGGGCCGGCCCCCGCGCCTCAAACGCCGGCGGGGCTGGATGTGCCCCCGTAGTCCTGCGAGTGCGGCGCCGTTGCCGGGGGCCAGCCCCCGGACCCCCGCGCCTCAAACGCCGGCGGGGCTGAGGCATCGCCGGCTGTGCAGTCTGAGGGTCCGGGCGGAGCCCGGGGAACGGTGGAAGGGCGGGTAGGGGACGGCTCCGCGTAGCGGCAACACCGCGCCTGAGGTGCGGGGTCCGGGCTCCCGCCCAGCCGTACGCCGGTCGGAGGCCGGCGCAGCGGCGCGCGAAGCAGGAGAACCCCGCGCCTGAGGTGCGGGGTCCGGGCTCCCGCCCAGCCGTACGCCGGTCGGAGGCCGGCGCAGCGGCGCGCGAAGCAGGAGAAGGCGCCCCGGCGCCGAAGCCGTGTCCGGAGGGACCCGCGGACGCGAAAAGGCGGGATCGCGCGGACCCCCGGCCGCATGATCCCGCCTTTTCCCCCCGCGGCCCCCGCCCTACCCCCGTAGGACGGGCCCCCTGGCCCGATGGTCTTCAGGTGGCCCCCGCTACGCCACC
Source organism: Streptomyces sp. ISL-94 (assembly GCF_018614075.1). Classification (GTDB taxonomy): domain Bacteria; phylum Actinomycetota; class Actinomycetes; order Streptomycetales; family Streptomycetaceae; genus Streptomyces. The sequence continues at coordinate 37,708 of NZ_JAGGOZ010000072.1, forward strand.
AGCTCCTCGAACGACTCCGCCTCGTCACGGCCGAAGCTCAGCGCCTCGTCGTCCCGCAGCCGCCGCAGCGACCGCCAGATGCTCGACTTCACCGTGCCGACGCTGATCCCCAGGATCTCCGCGATCTCCGGGTCCGTGCGGCCCTCGTAATAGCGCAGCACCAACATCGTGCGCTGCGGCTCCGGGATGCGGGCCAGCGCCTGCCACAGCACCGCGCGCAGTTCCGTACCGCGCATGGCGTCCGTGTCCGACGCCGTCTCCGGCAGTTCCGCCGTCGGGTACTCGTTCAGCTTCCGCCGGCGCCACGCGCTGATGTGCAGGTTCGTCATCGTGCGGCGCAGGTACCCGCCGACGGCGGCCTTGTCGCTGATCCGGTCCCAGGCGCGGTACGTCGAGAACAGCGCGCTCTGCAGCAGGTCCTCGGCCTCGTGCCGGTCGCCGGTGAGGTGGAAGGCCGTCGCGTACAGCGCGGCCCGGCGCTCCTGGACGTACGCCGTGAACTCCGCTTCCGAGGTGGAAGAGGTGGAGGAGGCGGCGCCGACGGCGCCGGCGGCCTGGTACGTGTTCGCGTCGATGGCCACCACGTGTGCCGGCCGGGTCCGGGAGGCCGTCACCGAACGGACACCCGCCCGACGGTTCACATCGTGCAGCCGCGTGACAACCGCGCTGGTCGTGGTGCTGTGCAGCGTGTTCATCTCGCGCCCCCCGTCGTGGAGTCTGCCTGGGTTTCGGTGTTCGGTTCCGTGCTTTCGTTCGCTGTTAGAAGAGTGCCCCGCGGACTTAACCGCGGTGTCCGCCGACTGTCACAGGCCTGTCACAGCGACCTCCGTCAGATCCCGTGTCGCCGACGGTCGAACTCCCGTCGGCCGATGGGACAGAATGAGCCCGTGCCTTTCCTGTTGCTGATCGAGGACGACGACGCCATCCGCACGGCCCTCGAACTCTCCCTGTCTCGCCAGGGCCACCGTGTGGCCACCGCGGCGACGGGCGAGGACGGCCTGAAGCTGCTGCGCGAGCAGCGGCCGGACCTGATCGTGCTGGACGTCATGCTGCCCGGGATCGACGGCTTCGAGGTGTGCCGGCGGATCCGCCGCACCGACCAGCTGCCGATCATCCTGCTCACCGCGCGCAACGACGACATCGACGTGGTCGTCGGCCTGGAGTCCGGCGCCGACGACTACGTGGTCAAGCCCGTCCAGGGGCGCGTCCTCGACGCCCGCATCCGGGCCGTGCTGCGCCGCGGCGAGCGGGAGTCCAGCGACTCCGCGAGCTTCGGCTCCCTCGTCATCGACCGCTCCGCCATGACGGTGACGAAGAACGGCGAGGACCTCCAGCTCACCCCGACCGAGCTGCGGCTGCTGCTGGAGCTGAGCCGCCGTCCCGGACAGGCCCTCTCCCGCCAGCAGTTGCTCCGCCTCGTCTGGGAGCACGACTACCTCGGCGACTCGCGGCTCGTCGACGCCTGCGTACAGCGGCTGCGCGCCAAGGTGGAGGACGTGCCGTCCTCGCCGACCCTGATCCGGACCGTCCGCGGCGTCGGCTACCGCCTGGACTCCCCGCAGTGATCCGCGCGCTGCTCGCGGGCCGGCGCTGGACCAGCCTGCGGCTGCGGCTCCTTGTCGTCTTCGCCCTGGTCGCACTGACGGCCGCCGTCTCCGCGTCCGGGATCGCGTACTGGCTCAACCGCGAGGCGGTCCTCACCCGTACCCAGGACGCCGCCCTCGGCGACTTCCGGCAGGAGATGCAGAACCGCGCCGCCGCGCTGCCCGCCGACCCGACGCCCGAGGAGATGCAGCGCACCGCCGAGCTGATGGCGGGCAGCAGCCCCGGCTACAGCGTGCTGCTGGTGCAGGAGCGCAAGGACGGCCGTCAGGTGGCGGGCCAGGCGGGGCCGGACGCCTTCAGGCTGGCCGACGTACCGAAGTCCCTCCAGAACGCGGTGAACGACCGGCAGAAGACGACGACGGCGAACGACTCCGAGTACCACGTGTACTGGCAGCGGACGAAGCCGCGCGGCAATCCGTACCTGGTCGGCGGAACGCGCATCGTGGGCGGCGGCCCGACCGGCTACATGTACAAGTCGCTCGCGCAGGAGCGGGACGACCTCAACGCGCTCGCCTGGTCGCTGACGATCGCGACGGGGCTGGCGCTGCTGGGATCCGCGCTGCTCGCGCAGGCCGCGGCCCGTACGGTCCTCAAGCCCGTGCAGCGGCTCGGCGACGCGGCGCGCCGGCTGGGCGAGGGGGAGCTGGACCACCGGCTGGACGTGTCGGGTACGGACGAACTCGCCGATCTGTCGCACACCTTCAACAAGACGGCGGAGGCGCTGGAGAAGAAGGTCGCCGACATGAGCGCGCGGGAGGAGGCCAGCCGGCGCTTCGTCGCGGACATGTCGCACGAACTGCGCACGCCGCTGACGGCGTTGACGGCGGTCGCCGAGGTGCTGGAGGAGGAGGTCGACGACCTCGATCCGATGATCGCACCGGCGGTGGCGCTCGTCGTGAGCGAGACGCGGCGGCTGAACGACCTGGTGGAGAACCTGATGGAGGTCACCCGCTTCGACGCGGGCACGGCCCGGCTGGTGCTGGACGACGTGGACGTCGCCGACCAGGTCACGGCCTGCATCGACGCCCGGGCCTGGCTCGACGCGGTCGAACTCGACGCCGAGCGCGGCATCGTGGCGCGGCTCGACCCGCGCCGCCTCGACGTCATCCTCGCCAACCTGATCGGCAACGCGCTCAAGCACGGCGGCTCGCCGGTGCGGGTCTCGGTGGTCGTGGAGGGCGAGTGGCTGGTGATCGCGGTCCAGGACAACGGGCCGGGCATCCCGGAAGACGTCCTGCCGCACGTCTTCGACCGCTTCTACAAGGCGAGCGCCTCCCGTCCGAAGTCGGACGGGAGCGGGCTGGGCCTGTCGATCGCCATGGAGAACGCGCACATCCACGGCGGTGACATCACCGCCGCCAACGGGGCGGGGGGCGGGGCGCTGTTCACGCTGCGGCTGCCGGTGGACGTGGGGAAGGTGATCGCGGATGACGAGGCGTAGTTCCCTCCCGGCGGTGGTGCTGGCGTCCCTCCTGCTCTCGGGAAGCGTTTCGGGGTGCGGGATCAGGGCGACGACCGTGCCGGTGGACGTGGGCCCGGCGCCCTCGCGGGTGTCGTGCGACACCCCGGCGCAGCCGGGCGGGCAGGGCGGGGTGCAGGGCTTCCGGGCCACGGTGGAACTGGTCTGCGGATCACAGCTGGTGGGCGTGGAGCGGGTGGTTCCGGTACCGGAGAAGCGGGTGCTGCGGGACCCCCTCGCGCTGGTCGCGCAGGCGCTGCTGGAGGCGCTGGAGCGGACGCCGTCCGGGGAAGAGCGGGACGCCGGCTTCACGAGCGGGGTCCCGGCCGGGCTCTCGGCGGTCGCGCCGAGGGCGGGGGATCCGGCGGGCACGGTGCGGTTGAGCCGCAAGCCGGAGGACCTGCCGCCGGTGGCGCTGTCGCAGATCGTGTGCACGCTGGCGGGCAACGAAGCCGTGTCGGCGGGGCCGGGGCCGGTGGTCCTGGGCGGCCCGGACGCGGATCCGCCGCGCGCCTGGGAATGCACGGACGCGGTCCGCTCCCGCCCGGAGTCGGTCCCCACCCTGGGCGAGATCGTCCGCCCTTCCGCCTCCGCGGGGGCCGCGCCGCGCTGACGGCCCGTGCGGGCCGCCTGCTAAAACACTGCCCCAGACCCCTCCCCCCAGA
>NZ_JAGGOZ010000073.1 GCF_018614075.1 Streptomyces sp. ISL-94
TGCGTTTCCGACTCTATCAGATTCGGTCCCGCTTGCTTTCCAGGTTCTCCGCTTTCGCGGTTTCCCTTTCCGGCGATTCCGACTCTATCAGATTCTCTTCAGTCCGTTTCCGGCTGATTCGAATTCCGATGGCCTTCGGGGGGCCTTTCCCTTTCGGGTGGATCAGACTTTATCAGGTCTCCCTGAGTGCTGATTCCCACCCGCCCGCGTGACAGGTGCAGGCACACGTGTGTGCCCGGGGGTCGTGCGGGGTGGGAGACGTAAACGTACTGGAGCGGGGCCCCCGGATGCAAATCCGGTTGCCCCGCTCCCGTGTCGTCGCTACGGCGAGGTCAGACCTCGACCACGACGGGGAGGATCATCGGCCGGCGGCGGTAGCCGTCCGAGACCCACTTGCCCATCGTGCGGCGGATCAGCTGCTGGAGCTGGTGCGGTTCGGCGACGCCGTCCGCGGCCGCGCGGGCGATGGCTTCCTCGATCTTCGGGAGGACCGAGACAAAGGCCGAGTCTTCGATGCCGGAGCCGCGTGCCTGGATGTTCGGGCCGCTCACGACCTTGCCCGTGGTGCTGTCCACCACGACGTAGACCGAGATGATGCCCTCTTCGCCGAGGATGCGGCGGTCCTTGAGGTGGACCTCGGTGACGTCGCCGACCGAGAGGCCGTCCACGTACACGTAGCCGGCCTGGACCTTGCCGGAGATGCGGGCCTTGCCGTCGATCAGGTCGACGACCACGCCATCCTCGGCGATGACGATGCGGTCCTTCGGGACGCCCGTCATGGCACCGAGCTCGGCGTTGGCGCGCAGGTGGCGCCACTCGCCGTGGACCGGCATCAGGTTCCGCGGCTTGCAGATGTTGTAGAAGTACAGCAGCTCGCCGGCGGAGGCGTGGCCGGAGACGTGCACCTTGGCGTTGCCCTTGTGGACGACGTTGGCGCCCCAGCGGGTCAGGCCGTTGATCACGCGGTAGACCGCGTTCTCGTTGCCCGGGATCAGGGACGACGCCAGGATCACGGTGTCGCCCGGGACGATCCGGATCTGGTGGTCGCGGTTGGCCATGCGGGACAGGGCCGCCATCGGCTCGCCCTGGGAACCCGTGCAGACCAGGACGACCTCGTGGGCCGGCAGGTCGTCGAGGGTCTTGACGTCCACGACGAGGCCCGGCGGAACCCTCAGGTAGCCCAGGTCACGGGCGATGCCCATGTTGCGGACCATCGAGCGGCCGACGAACGCGACCCGGCGGCCGTACTCGTGGGCGGCGTCGAGGATCTGCTGGATGCGGTGCACGTGGCTGGCGAAGCTGGCCACGATGATCCGGCTGTGGGCGTTCGCGAAGACCGTGCGCAGCACGTTGGAGATCTCGCGCTCCGGCGGGACGAAGCCCGGGACCTCGGCGTTCGTCGAGTCCGAGAGGAGGAGGTCGATGCCCTCTTCGCTCAGGCGCGCGAAGGCGTGCAGGTCGGTGAGGCGGTTGTCCAGCGGGAGCTGGTCCATCTTGAAGTCGCCGGTGGCGACGACCAGGCCCGCGGGGGTCCGGATCGCGACGGCCAGGGCGTCGGGGATGGAGTGGTTGACGGCGATGAACTCGCAGTCGAAGGGGCCGAGGCTCTCGCGCTCGCCTTCCTTCACCTCAAGGGTGTAGGGGCGGATGCGGTGCTCCTGAAGCTTCGCCTCGATGAGGGCCAGCGTCAGCTTGGAGCCGATCAGCGGGATGTCCGGCTTCTCCCGGAGGAGGTAGGGGACGGCGCCGATGTGGTCCTCGTGGCCGTGCGTGAGCACGATGCCGTCGATGTCGTCGAGCCGGTCCCGGATGGACGTGAAGTCCGGCAGGATCAGGTCGATGCCCGGCTGCTCCTCCTCGGGGAAGAGGACGCCGCAGTCGACGATCAGCAGGCGGCCGTCGAACTCGAAGACGGTCATGTTGCGGCCGATCTCACCGAGGCCACCCAGGGGGGTGACCCTCAGGCCGCCCTTGGGCAGCTTGGGCGGCGGACCGAGTTCCGGATGCGGATGGCTCAAAAGTCTCTCCTCACCACGCACGCCACGTACCTCGTAAGGCACGTGGCGCGCATGTCATTCGTGCACTTGCTGTTGTTGGTTTCGGTCTTGCTTATTCAGTTGTGAAGTCCGTTGTCAGAGCTGTACCCCGCCCGCGCCAAGATCGATCTTGAGCTGGGCCGTCTCTTCGGCGGTCAGCTCGACCAGTGGCAGCCGCAGCGGGCCGGCGGGCAGGCCCTGCAGGTTCAGGGCGGCCTTGGTGGTCATCACGCCCTGGGTGCGGAACATGCCGGTGAAGACGGGGAGCAGCTTGTGGTGGATCTCGGCGGCCTTCTGGACGTCTCCGCCCAGGTGCGCCTCCAGCATGGCGCGCAGGTCGGGGGTGACCACGTGGCCGACCACGGAGACGAAGCCGACCGCGCCGATCGACAGGAGCGGCAGGTTCAGCATGTCGTCGCCCGAGTACCAGGCCAGGCCGCTCTGCGCGATGGCCCAGCCGGCGCGGCCGAGGTCGCCCTTCGCGTCCTTGTTGGCCACGATACGGGGGTGCTCGGCCAGCCGGACGAGAGTTTCCGTCTCGATCGGGACACCGCTGCGGCCGGGGATGTCGTAGAGCATGACCGGCAGCCCGGTGGCGTCGGCGATCGCCGTGAAGTGCCGGTAGAGGCCCTCCTGCGGCGGCTTGCTGTAGTACGGGGTCACGGCCAGCAGGCCGTGGGCGCCGGTGGCCTCGGCCTGGCGGGCCAGCTCGAGGGTGTGGCGGGTGTCGTTCGTGCCGATACCGGCGACCACGTGGGCGCGGTCTCCGACGGCTTCGAGGACGGCTCGTACGAGGTCGTTTTTCTCCGCGTCGGTGGTGGTCGGCGACTCACCGGTGGTGCCGTTGATGACCAGGCCGTCGTTGCCTGCGTCCACCAGGTGGACGGCGAGCTGCTGCGCGCCGTCGAGGTCGAGAGTGCCATCCGCCGCAAAGGGCGTGATCATGGCGGTGAGGACCCGCCCGAAGGGGGTCTGCGGAGTCGAGATCGGAGCCATGGGTAACACGCTACTCGCTGCCATGCTCGCGGTGTCCCCTCGGGGGACGTCAACAGAGTGTTGGACGCCGGCACTGCCTGCTCGGGGGTTCAAGCAGTGCCGGGTCCGTTTGATCAGCCTAGATGAACTTTACGAAACGTCGCAATACGGACACTTAGGACTTAACTCCGTACATCCGTACGTCGTGGCCATACCGTCCCTTATGGGGCAACGCGCCCGTTGGCGTTGTAGGCCGCGTACGTGAGCGGCATGAGCTTCGCCCAGTGCTGCTCCATCTTCTCGCCGACCATCGCGATCTCCCGCTGCGGGAAGGACGGCACGGCCGCCAGCTCGTGCTGCGTACGCAGGCCCAGGAAGTGCATCAGGGAGCGCGCGTTGCAGGTGGCGTACATCGAGGAGAAAAGTCCGACGGGCAGGACCGAACGGGCAACCTCCCGGGCGACGCCCGCGGCGAGCATCTCCTGGTAGGCCTCGTAGGCCTGGCGGTAGGAGTCCTCCATGACGCGGCCGGTCAGCTCCTGCTGGGCCTCGGTGCCCTCGACGAAGACGTACTTGCCCGGGCGGCCCTCCTGGACGAGCTTGCGCTCGGCGTCCGGGACGTAGAAGACGGGCTCGAGCTCCCTGTAGCGGCCCGATTCCTCGTTGTAGGACCAGCCGACCCGGTGGCGCATGAACTCCCGGAACACGAAGATCGGGGCGCTGATGAAGAAGGTCATCGAGTTGTGCTCGAAGGGGCTGCCGTGGCGGTCGCGCATCAGGTAGTTGATCAGGCCCTTCGAGCGCTCCGGGTCCTTCTGCAGCTCCTCCAGGGACTGTTCGCCGGCCGTGGAGACCCGGGCGGCCCACAGGACGTCGGAGTCGGCGGCGGAGTGCTTCACCAGCTCCACCGTCACATCGCTGCGGAAGCTGGGTTTCAGATCTGAAGCGGCGGTCTCGCTCACCGGGGGTCCTTCCAAACGTGCGTCCTGGGGCGCGCCCACTCTACGGCGCTCCCCGCCGCTCCGATGCAGGGTCCGGGGGCGGCTCGGCCCCGCCGACAGCTGACGCAGCGCCATGAAATTTGGCTGATGTCCCGAAATCCGGCACGGATTGGGCGGCTCGAACGTCCTACCTGATGGCAACCACTGATCGTGAAGAGTGAGGAGCGTCCCTTCATGTTTCGCCGGCGCGAACCCGTCCCGTTCGCCTTCGTCGCCGAGGCCGACCGATTCCGGAGCAACGTCACTCCGCCGCCGCGCGAGAGTCTGGGCAAGACGCAGATCGCCGCCCGTAGTCTGGTCGGGCTGACCGTGGTTGCGGGGCTCGCCGGCTCGCTGCTCTTCGGGATGCCCGCGCTGGAGCCCGACAAGGCGCCGGCGAAGTCGCAGCAGCCGGAGGCGTCCGAGGGGCGGTAGCCTCACGGTCACAGCCCAACCGAACGTGCATGTGAGTGAGGTCCAGCCGTGCCCCTGCCCTTCCTGACGGCCGACGGTGTGTCCGATGCGGGTGACGACGGCTACGAGGCACTGGCCCACGTCGACCACGACCGCTGGCGGCGGCCCTACCGGCCGGGTCCCTGGCGGGTGGCCGGCGCCGCGCTGCTGCTCCTGCTGTCCGCCTTCATGCTGCTGGCGACGATGATCGTGGCCTTCGCGGGCGCCGCGGCCGGGGCCGCGGTGTGCCTGGTCGCCGCCCTGGCCGTCGTCGGATCGGCGGTGCAGTTGCTGCGTGCGGGTGTCTGGGTGAGCCGTACGGGACTGCGCCGGGTGGGGTTCTTCCGGACCCGCTCGCTCGCGTGGAGCGAGATCGCCGAGCTCCGTACGGTGCAGCAGCCGGTGCGCTGGCTCGGTCTGCCGCGGACCGTACAGGGCCAGGCCCTGACGGTGGCCGGGCGCGGGGGCGCGGAGCTGCCGGCGCTGCTGACCGACCACAATGCCGATTTCCTGTCGCGGGCCGAGGCCTTCGACCGGGCCGCCGACGAGGTCGGGGCCTGGGCCGACGAGTACCGGGCCGTGCCGGTGGGCTGAGCGCCCGTCACGGCCCAGTCACCGCAACCATCAATTGAGGAACCACGACGCGATCAGCCACGTCCGCGAGAGCGGCGCCGGTTTAGGCGCAAAGAGGGGTGCAGGGCGATCGCCCGCTGCATGGCCTTGCGCGCCCGCGGGGTGTCGCGGGCGTCGTGGTAGGCGACGGCGAGCCGGAACCAGGTGCGCCAGTCCGCCGGCGCGTCCTCGGTCTCGGCCTTGCGGCGCGCGAAGACCTCGTCGGCCGAGTCGCGGTCGATGCGGCCGCCCGCCGTACGGACCAGCTCGTTGGCCGGCAGGCCGCCCTCCGCCTCCAGTTCACGCGCCAGCCGCTGGGCGGAGCGCGCGAAGCGCGTGTTCTGCCAGAGGAACCAGGCGCCGACGCACGGCAGCAGGAAGGCCACCGCGCCCATCCCCATGGGAGCCGGCTCGCCGGTCAGCAGGAGCAGTACCCCCTCCATCGCCACCACCCCGAAGACGAGGACCAGCACGGTGGCGAGGAAGAAGTACGTGATCTTTCCGCCCATGGCCGTCAGCCCAGGTCCAGGAAGTGTTCCAGACCGAAGGTGAGGCCCGGGGTCTGCGTCACGCGGCGGGCGCCGAGCAGGATGCCGGGCATGAAGCTGCTGTGGTGCAGGGAGTCATGACGAATGGTCAGGGTCTCGCCCTCGGCGCCGAGGAGCACCTCTTGGTGGGCCAGCAGGCCGCGCAGGCGGATGGCGTGCACGGGAACGCCGTCGACACTCGCGCCGCGCGCGCCGTCGAGGGCGGTGGCGGTGGCGTCGGGCTGCGGGGCGCAGCCGGCCTCGGCGCGGGCGGCCGCGATGAGCTGCGCCGTACGGGTCGCCGTGCCGGAGGGCGCGTCGACCTTGTTCGGGTGGTGCAGCTCGACGACCTCGACGGACTCGAAGTAGCGGGCGGCCTGCGCGGCGAACTTCATCGTCAGGACGGCGCCGATGGAGAAGTTCGGGGCGATGAGCACACCGGTCTCCGGGGATCCGGCGAGCCAGGTGTTCAGCTGGGCGAGGCGGTCCTCGGTCCAGCCGGTGGTGCCGACCACTCCGTGGATGCCGTGGCGGATGAGGAAGTCCAGGTTCTCCATCACCGAGGCGGGGGTGGTCAGCTCGACCGCGACCTGGGCGCCGGCCTCGACCAGCGTCTCCAGCTTGTCGCCGCGGCCGAGGGCCGCCACCAGCTCCATGTCGTCGGCGGCCTCGACCGCCTTGACGGCCTCGGAGCCGATGCGGCCCTGAGCGCCGAGGACGGCCACGCGCAGCTTGCTCATGTTGCTTCCTTCATTCACGTACGGGACTAGGCGACGACGATTTCGTCGAGGCGGGCGGCCTGCTTTTCCTTGAGCGGGCCGATCACCGCGAGCGAGGGCCGCTGGGCCAGTACATCCTGGGCGACCGAGCGGACGTCGTCCGGGGTCACGGCGGCGATCCGGCCCAGCATGTCGTCGACCGACATCTGGTCGCCCCAGCACAGCTCGCTCTTGCCGATGCGGTTCATGATCGCGCCGGTGTCCTCCAGTCCGAGGACGGTGGAGCCGGCGAGCTGGCCGATGGCCCGCTTGATCTCGTCGTCGCTCAGCCCGTCGGCGGCGACCTTGTCGAGTTCGTCGCGGCAGATCCGGAGCACGTCGTGGACCTGGTTGGGGCGGCAGCCCGCGTAGACGCCGAAGAGGCCGGTGTCGGCGAAGCCCGAGGTGTACGAGTACACGCTGTAGGCCAGGCCGCGCTTCTCCCGGACCTCCTGGAAGAGGCGGGAGGACATGCCGCCGCCCAGCGCCGTGTTCAGCACGCCCAGCGCCCAGCGGCGCTCGTCCGTGCGGGCCAGGCCGGGCATGCCGAGGACCACGTGGGCCTGCTCGGTCTTGCGGCTGACCAGGTCGACGCGGCCGGCGGTGCGGATGCGCCTGGTGCCGGAGCGCGGGCCGATCGGCTCGGCGTCCGTGCTGGTCAGCGCGCCGGCCTTCTCGAAGGCGGCGCGGACCTGGCGGACGACCTTGTTGTGGTCGACGTTGCCCGCGGCGGCCACGACCAGGTGGGTGGGGTCGTAGTGCTTCTTGTAGAAGCGGCGGATCCGGTCGGCCGTGAGCGCGTTGATCGTGTCGACGGTGCCGAGGACGGGACGGCCCAGCGGGGTGTCGCCGTACATGGTCTGCGCGAACAGGTCGTGGACGATGTCGCCCGGGTCGTCCTCGGTCATCGCGATCTCTTCGAGGATCACGCCGCGCTCGGCGTCGACGTCCTCCTGGCGGATCAGTGAGCCGGTGAGCATGTCGCAGACCACGTCGATGGCCAGCGGCAGGTCGGTGTCGAGCACCCGGGCGTAGTAGCAGGTGTACTCCTTCGCCGTGAAGGCGTTCATCTCGCCGCCGACCGCGTCTATAGCGGAGGAGATGTCGAGGGCGCTGCGCTTGCCGGTGCCCTTGAAGAGGAGGTGCTCCAGGTAGTGCGTGGCGCCGTTCAGCGTGGGCGTCTCGTCGCGGGAGCCCACGTGCGCCCAGATGCCGAAGGTGGCGGAGCGGACGGAGGGCAGCGTCTCGGTGACGATGCGCAGTCCGCCGGGGAGGACCGTGCGCCGGACGGTGCCGATGCCGCTCTGCCCCTTGAGGAGGGTTTGGGTACGGGCGACGGCCCGCCCCTCCGAAGAGGGGCGGGCCGTCACACGGGAACTACGCGACATCACTTGTCGGAGTCGTCCTTGTCAGCGTCGTCGCCGGCGGTCTCGCCGTCGATCACGGGGACCAGGGAGAGCTTGCCGCGGGAGTCGATCTCCGCGATCTCGACCTGGACCTTGGTGCCGACCGCGAGCACGTCCTCGACGTTCTCCACGCGCTTGCCACCGGCGAGCTTGCGGATCTGCGAGATGTGCAGCAGGCCGTCCTTGCCGGGCATGAGGGAGACGAAGGCACCGAAGGTGGTGGTCTTGACGACCGTACCCAGGTAGCGCTCGCCGACCTCCGGCATGGTCGGGTTGGCGATCTGGTTGATCGTGGCGCGGGCGGCCTCGGCGGCCGGGCCGTCGGAGGCACCGATGTAGATGGTGCCGTCGTCCTCGATCGTGATCTCGGCGCCGGTGTCCTCCTGGATCTGGTTGATCATCTTGCCCTTGGGGCCGATGACCTCACCGATCTTGTCCACCGGGATCTTGACGGTGATGATCCGCGGCGCGAACGGGGACATGGCGTCCGGCGTGTCGATCGCTTCCATCATCACGTCGAGGATGTGGAGGCGGGCGTCGCGGGCCTGCTTGAGGGCCGCGGCCAGGACGGAGGCCGGGATGCCGTCCAGCTTGGTGTCCAGCTGGAGGGCGGTGACGAACTCCTTGGTGCCGGCGACCTTGAAGTCCATGTCGCCGAAGGCGTCCTCCGCACCGAGGATGTCGGTGAGGGCGACGTAGTGCGTCTTGCCGTCGATCTCCTGGGAGATCAGGCCCATGGCGATACCGGCGACGGGGGCCTTGAGGGGCACACCGGCGTTCAGCAGCGACATGGTGGAGGCGCAGACCGAGCCCATGGACGTCGAACCGTTGGAGCCGAGGGCCTCGGACACCTGACGGATCGCGTAGGGGAACTCCTCGCGGGTCGGGAGGACCGGCAGGATCGCGCGCTCGGCGAGCGCGCCGTGGCCGATCTCGCGGCGCTTCGGCGAACCGACGCGGCCGGTCTCACCGACGGAGTACGGCGGGAAGTTGTAGTTGTGCATGTAGCGCTTGCGGGTCACCGGGGAGAGGGTGTCCAGCTGCTGCTCCATGCGGAGCATGTTGAGGGTGGTGACGCCCAGGATCTGGGTCTCGCCACGCTCGAACAGCGCCGAGCCGTGCACGCGCGGGATGGCCTCGACCTCGGCGGCGAGGGTACGGATGTCCGTGATCCCGCGGCCGTCGATGCGGACCTTGTCCTTGATGACGCGCTCGCGCACCAGGGCCTTGGTCAGGCTGCGGTAGGCGGCGGAGATCTCCTTCTCGCGGCCCTCGAAGGCCGGGAGGAGCTTCTCGGCGGCGATCTCCTTGACGCGGTCCAGCTCGGCCTCGCGGTCCTGCTTGCCCGCGATGGTCAGCGCCTGGGAGAGGTCGCCCTTGACGGCGGCCGCGAGGGCCTCGTACACGTCGTCCTGGTAGTCCAGGAAGACCGGGAACTCGCCCTCGGGCTTGGCGGCCTTGGCGGCCAGGTCGGCCTGGGCCTTGCACAGGGCCTTGATGAACGGCTTCGCGGCGTCGAGGCCCGCGGCGACGATCTCCTCGGTCGGCGCCTCGGCACCGCCCTTGACGAGGGCGATGGTCTTCTCGGTGGCCTCGGCCTCGACCATCATGATCGCGACGTCGCCGTCCTCCAGGACGCGGCCCGCGACGACCATGTCGAAGACGGCGTCCTCGAGCTCGGTGTGCGTCGGGAAGGCGACCCACTGGCCCTTGATCAGCGCGACGCGGACGCCGCCGATCGGGCCGGAGAAGGGCAGGCCGGCCAGCTGGGTGGACGCGGACGCGGCGTTGATCGCGATGACGTCGTACAGGTGGTCCGGGTTGAGCGCCATGATCGTGGCGACGACCTGGATCTCGTTGCGCAGGCCCTTCTTGAAGGACGGGCGCAGCGGGCGGTCGATCAGGCGGCAGGTGAGGATCGCGTCCTCGGAGGGGCGGCCCTCGCGGCGGAAGAAGGAGCCGGGGATCTTGCCGGCCGCGTACTGGCGCTCCTCGACGTCCACCGTCAGGGGGAAGAAGTCGAGCTGGTCCTTGGGCTTCTTCGACGCGGTGGTGGCGGAAAGCACCATCGTGTCGTCGTCCAGGTAGGCAACGGCGGAGCCGGCGGCCTGGCGGGCCAGACGGCCCGTCTCGAAGCGGATGGTGCGGGTGCCGAAGGAACCGTTGTCAATGACGGCCTCGGCGTAGTGGGTCTCGTTCTCCACTAGCGTTTTCTCCATTTTCGTCGTCTCCGTCCGCCGCCCGTGTGGCGGTGGACGGTTGCGGAGAAGCGCTCCTGGCCTGGGGCCGGTCTTCGATCGAAGCACCCGGGTTCGTGGCCCGTGGGGCGTTCCGGGTGCCACTACCGAGGACCGGCGGCGTAGGGAGGGCGCTCCTCCTCTTCAGTTGTGCACGTCTTCGTACGTCGTGCGTGACATCTTGCGTGACGTCTTGCGTCTTCTCAGACGTACACGTGCGTCCGTTCCAGACTACAAAGGGTCCGGTCCGTCCCGCACGTACAGCAAAGGGAGCGGCCCCCGGATGTGGGAACCGCTCCCTTCACGGCGTGTTACTTGGCGCCGGCCGCACCGCGGCGGATGCCGAGGCGCTCGACCAGCGTACGGAAGCGCTGGATGTCCTTCTTGGCCAGGTACTGCAGCAGGCGGCGACGCTGGCCGACCAGGATCAGCAGACCACGACGGGAGTGGTGGTCGTGCTTGTGGGTCTTGAGGTGCTCGGTCAGGTCCGAGATGCGCTTCGAGAGCATCGCGACCTGGACCTCGGGGGAGCCGGTGTCGCCCTCCTTGGCACCAAACTCTGCGATGATCGACTTCTTCGTAGCGGCGTCAAGCGGCACGCGTACTCCTCGTGTATTGGGTCGTCAGCCACCGAGTGCCCCAGGTCTGAATCTCTGGGGAGCTTCCGTAACTCGGGAGGCGGGGTCCGCTGAGCGCAGCCTCCAGAGGATTCCGGGGGCGCGTACACAAACGGCCGTCACCCAGGGTACCAGGCTGCCGCCGCCCCCCGTCTCAGCTGGTGAGAGCGCGGACCTGGGAGTACACGTCGAGCACGGCCAGGGTCAGCGGGACCAGGCTGAGCAGCACCGCGGCCTCAGTCAGGTCGAGCAGGCGTCCCCAGAAGGGTGACAGGCCCTTGCGGGGGATGACAAGCGCAATTCCCGCGAGGAGGGCCGCGCCGGCGGCGACGGCGGCGGTCAGCCAGATCGTACGGATGTCCATGCCGCTGTGGTCCTGCTTGGCGAGGGCTTCGAGCAGGGTGAGCGGCGGGTGCAGGGCCAGACCCAGGATCAGCAGGGCGATGGCGGCGAGGCCGGCGGCCAGGGTGCAGACGACCTGGGAGGTGTAGCGGAAGAGCCGGGCGCGCAGCAGCATGGCGAGGCCGGTGGTGAGGGCCAGCAGGCGGCCCCAGGTGTTGTCGGAGAAGCCGAGGACGGCGGCGGCGCCGACGGCGACCGCGGCGCAGCCGCCGACGAGGCCGAGGAGCATCTCGTGGCCGCGGCGGGCCTGGGCGGCGATCTGCTCGGCGTCGAGCGGGGAGCCCTGCTCGTACTGGTCGGAGCCGGACTGCTCACCGTACGGCTCGGCCTCGTAGCGGTCCGGGGTCTCGTAATCCTCGGTGGCGCTCTGCGGTGCGGCGTAGCCGATGGGCAGGCGGGCGAAGCGGGCGGAGAGGCCGGGCAGGAAGGCGACGAGGCCGATGGCGACGGGCGCGCAGACGGCGGCGGTGCCGGTCGCGGATGCCTCGGTGGCGAGGGCCGTGAAGGTGGCCAGGGTGCCGGTGGCGGCGACGAAGGTGGCCGCGACGAAGGGGGCGTCCCCGCTGGGGGTGAGGGCGACGAGGGCGACGGAGGCGATCAGGACGCAGACGCAGCCGAGGAGGAACTGGAGCCGGCCGGGGCCCTGGCCGGCGGCGGGGGCGATGATGCCGGAGCCGGCGATCAGCAGGTGCGGGAGTGCGCCGAGGCCCAGCGCCACGGCGGAGCCGCGGTCGCGGTAGACCCGGGCGCGCACTCCGGCCACGGCGGTGAGCAGGACGCCCGCGGCGCCGGCGATGATGCCGGGCAGTCCGTGCATGGCGTGGCGCAGGGGGTCGGCGTACCAGAGGACGAAGCCGAGCATGACGAGGAGCAGGGCGGCGCCGGCCAGGCCCGCGCCGCGCAGCATGTCGTCGCTCCAGCGGTGCCGGTCGCGGACGACGGCGGAGGCCACGGCGTCGGAGACGTCGTCGAAGACGGCGGGCGGCAGGGACTCGGCGAAGGGGCGCAGGCTGAGCACCTCGCCGTCGAGGACCTGCTGGGCGGCGAGCGTGCGGGCGCCGTCGAGGACGGTGCCGGAGCGGCGTACGAGGTGGAAGCCGGTGGGGGCGCCGACGGGCTGGGTCTGGCCGGTGAGGCGCAGCAGCTCGGGGTAGACGTCGGCGACGGCGATGTCCTCGGGGAGGGCGACGTCGATCCGGCTGTCCGGAGCCACGACGGTGACCCTGCAGAAGCCCGTCGTTGCGGCCGTACTCACCTGTGTGACCCCCCTTGTTGGTGCCCGCGGCGGCGGACGATTCGCGGATGCGCATGCTGCGCGCGCCACCCTACCGGGCCAATGCCCGACTGTCGGCAAGTAGGATCACCGTCACGTGGAGGAGACCCCCCTCCGCGCCCGGGACTTGGGGGCGCCGGTTGCGACGTCCCGTCCGTTTTCGAGGGATTGATGCTCCGGTGAGCCAGATCGTCGTCAAACGCCCGCCGCGGTCCCTGCCGCCCGAAGTGCCTTCGGACGAGCTGAGGCTGGAGGCTCCGCCGGAACTCCCGCGGGGGCAGCAGGAGGGCATGCTGATGCAGCTCCTGCCGATGCTCGGCATGGGCTCGTCCGTCGTCTTCTTCTTCATGCCGGGTGCGGCGCCGTTCATGCGCATCATGGGTGTGCTGATGCTGGTGTCGACGGTGGGCATGGTCGTCGCCCAGCTGGTGCGCTTCCGGCGCGGTACGCAGGGGCAAATGGCCGATGTGCGCCGGGACTACCTCAAATACCTCGCGCAGACGCGTCGTCAGGTACGCCGGACCGCGCGCGCCCAGCGCGACGCGCAGCTGTATCTGCACCCGGCTCCCGAGCAGTTGTGGTCGGTGGTGGCCGAGGGTTCGCGGCTGTGGGAGCGGCGGGTCGGTGACGCGGACTTCGGGCAGGCCCGGCTCGGGCTGGGTTCGCAGCGCCTGTCGACCGCGCTGGTGGCGCCGGACACGGCGCCGGTGGACGAGCTGGAGCCGCTGACGGCGGGCGCGATGCAGCGCTTCCTGAAGGTGCACTCCTCGCTGGACGGGCTGCCGGTGGCGGTGTCGATCCGGGCGTTCTACCACGTGACGGTGTCGGGTGAGCCGGAGTCGTCGCGCAGTACGGCGCGGGCGCTGGTGGCGCAGCTGGCGACGCTGCACTCCCCCGAGGACCTGATGGTGGCCGTGGTGGCCGCGCCGGGTGCGGTGCCCTCGTGGGACTGGACGAAGTGGCTGCCGCACACGCAGGTCCCGGGGCAGGTCGACGGGGCCGGCACGAAGCGGCTGTTCGGCGACGACCTCGCCGAGCTGGAGGGGCTGCTGGGCCCCCGGATGGAGGGGCGTCCGCGGTTCAGCCGCGAGGTGTCCCCGGTGCTGGACCAGCCGCACCTGGTGGTGGTGCTGGACGGCGGGATGGTGCCGCCGGACTCGGTGTTCGCGGCGGCCGAGGGCTTGCAGGGCGTGACCATCGTCGAGGTGGTCGCGGGCGAGCTGGACGAGCCGCGCGGCGGGCTGTCGGTCGTGGTGCGTCCGGGCCGGCTGCGCCTGGAGTCGGGCGCGGGGATCGCGTACGAGGGCATCCCGGACACGCTGTCGCTGCCCGCGGCGGAGGCCCTCGCCCGGCAGCTGGCGCCGCTGCGCACGGGCGGCGGGGACGAGGACGAACCGCTGCTGGCGAACCTGGACTTCACCGACCTGCTGAACCTGGGCGACGCGGCCGCGGTGGACGTGGCGCGGACCTGGCGGCCGCGGTCGGCCGGTGAGCGGCTGCGCGTGCCGATCGGTGTCGGCGAGGACGGCGGGCCGGTCATGCTGGACCTCAAGGAGGCCGCGCAGGAGGGCATGGGCCCGCACGGCCTGTGCGTGGGCGCGACCGGTTCCGGCAAGTCGGAGCTGCTGCGCACGCTGGTGCTGGGCCTGGCGGTCACGCACACCTCGGAGACGCTGAACTTCGTACTCGCCGACTTCAAGGGCGGGGCGACCTTCACCGGCATGGGGCAGATGCCGCACGTGGCGGCCGTCATCACCAACCTGGCGGACGACCTGACGCTCGTGGACCGCATGGGCGACTCGATCCGCGGCGAGCTCCAGCGCAGGCAGGAGCTGCTGCGCTCGGCGGGCAACTACGCCAACATCCACGACTACGAGAAGGCCCGCGCGGCCGGTGCCCCGCTGGAGCCGCTGGCTTCGCTGGTGCTGGTCATCGACGAGTTCAGCGAGCTGCTGACGGCTAAGCCCGACTTCATCGACATGTTCATCCAGATCGGCCGCATCGGCCGTTCGCTGGGCGTGCACCTGCTGCTGGCCTCGCAGCGGCTGGAGGAGGGCAAGCTGCGCGGGCTGGACACCTACCTCTCGTACCGGATCGGTCTGCGGACCTTCTCGGCGGCCGAGTCGCGGACCGCGATCGGTGTGCCGGACGCCTACCACCTGCCGTCGGTGCCCGGTTCGGGCTACCTGAAGTTCGGTACGGACGAGATGACCCGCTTCAAGGCGGCGTACGTCTCGGGCACCTACCGCTCGGGCGGGCCGGACCTGTCGGTGGGCCTGTTCCCGGTGGAGCGGCGGCCCGCGCTGTTCACGGCGGCCCCGGTGCCGGTGGTGTACGCGGCCCCGGACCCGGCGTACCTGGCGGCGCAGTCCTCGCGGGAGGACGACGCGCTCGCCGACACGGTGCTGGACGTGATCGTCGGCCGGCTGGAGGGGCAGGGGGTGCCGGCGCACCAGGTGTGGCTGCCGCCGCTGGACCAGGCGCCGCCGCTGGACCAGTTGCTGCCGGCGCTGGCGCCGAGCGCGGAGCGCGGGCTGCACGCGGACGGGTACACGCGGCCCGGCGGGCTCGTCGTACCGCTCGGCCTCATCGACAAGCCGTTCGAGCAGCGGCGCGAGGTGCTGTACCGGGACTTCTCGGGTGCGGCGGGCCACATGATGGTGGTCGGCGGTCCGCAGTCGGGCAAGTCGACGCTGATGCGCACGCTGATCTCCTCGTTCGCGCTCACGCACACCCCGCGCGAGGTGCAGTTCTACGGGCTGGACTTCGGTGGCGGCAGCCTGTCGGCAGTGGCCGAGCTGCCGCACGTGGGCGGGATCGCCTCGCGGCTGGACCCGGAGCGGGTGCGGCGCACCGTCGCGGAGGTGGGGGGCATCCTCAACCGCCGCGAGGAGTTCTTCCGGGCGAACAACATCGACTCGATCGGCACCTACCGTCGCCGGCGGGCCGCGGGCGACCTGCCCGGTGAGCCGTGGGGCGACGTGTTCCTGGTCATCGACGGCTGGGGGAACTTCCGCGGCGAGTACGAGGGCCTGGAGCAGGTGGTCACGGACATCGCGGCCCGCGGTCTGGGCTACGGCATCCACGTGGTGATCACCGCGGCGCGCTACATGGAGGTCCGGGCGGCGCTCAAGGACCAGATGCTGAGCCGGCTGGAGCTGCGGCTCGGCGACGTCATGGACTCCGAGTTCGACCGGAAGGTGGCGGCGAACGTCCCCCCCGGGATGCCGGGCCGGGGCCAGGTGGCGGAGAAGCTGCACTTCCTGGGCGCGCTGCCGCGGATCGACGGCTCGCACGAGGCCGGGGACCTGTCGGAGGCCACGGCGGCCTTCGTGGAGGCCGTGAAGCAGAACTGGGCGGGGCCCGCGGCTCCGGGCGTACGGCTGCTGCCGCGGCTGCTCCACGCCGACCAGCTGCCCAAGGGCGGGGAGCACCCCGGCCGCGGGATCGCGATCGGCATCGACGAGACCGATCTGGAGCCGGTGTTCGTCGACTTCGAGTCCGACCCGTTCCTCCTCGTCTTCGGCGAGAGCGAGTCGGGCAAGACGAACCTGCTGCGGCTCATCGCCCAGCAGATCGCGGAGCGCTACTCGCCGGACCAGGCGCGCCTGGTCGTGGGCGACTACCGGCGGAGCCTGCTCGGGGCGCTGCCGGAGGCGCACCTGCTGGAGTACGCGCCGATGGCGAGCTCGCTGCAGATGCACATGGAGGCGCTGGGCGGGGTCTTCTCGCGCCGGCAGCCGCCGACCGACGTCACTCCGCAGCAGCTGCGCGACCGCAGCTGGTGGACGGGCCCGGACGTGTTCATCCTCATCGACGACTTCGACCTGGTGGCCACGAGCCAGGGCAATCCGCTGGCGCCGCTGGTGCAGTTCCTGCCCTTCGCACGGGACACCGGCGTGCGCTTCATCATCGCGCGGAACTCGGCGGGTGCCTCCCGCTCGATGTACGAGCCGTTCATGCAGCGGATCAAGGAGCTGGGCGCGCAGGGCGTGGTCCTGTCCGGCGACCCGTCCGAGGGCGACCTCGTCGGCAACGTGCGGCCGCGTCCGATGCCCCCGGGCCGGGCGTACTTCGCCTCGCGCAGGCGGGGCACCTCGCTGGTGCAGCTGGGGCGGCTGCCGGGGATGTGAGGAAACCTGTTCCCCTCGGCGGCGCAGCACCGATAATCGGCGGTGAAGACCGCGCCACCGAGGGGAAAGGCCGCACATGGGCACCCAGCAGGAGAAGGACGAGCTGTACGCGCTCGACATCAGCGGCGTGGAGTGGGAAGGGCCGCCCGGGACCAGTCCGGACGAGGAGCGGGTCGAGATCGCCCGGCTGCCCGAGGGGGCGGTGGCGATGCGGTCCTCGCTGGACCGGGAGACCGTGCTGCGGTACACGGCAGCCGAGTGGGAGGCCTTCGTACTGGGGGCCCGTGACGGCGAGTTCGATCTGGACCGCCACCAGCCCTGAGGCCGTACGACAGGACACGCACACACACGCCGAAGGGGCGCGCCCGGTGCGGGCGCGCCCCTTCGGCGCGGAATGACCTCCGTACCTGTGACCGTACGGACCGGGACCGGGACCGGGTCAGAAGCCCTCGGTGAACAGGCGCGAGGCCTTCTGGTCGGTGGCGCGGTAGTCGTCCTTGCCGCGCTCGATGAGCTGGGCGACCTGCTCCAGCGTGTTCTTCATGTGGTCGGCCTTGCCCTTGTACTTGGCCTGCAGCTGCACGTACTGGCCGTGCGCCTCACCGTCCCAGGTGTCCGTGACGACCTTCAGCGCCTGGTCCATGGCGGACAGGTCGTCGACGATCTTCTTGGAGACCGTGCGGATGCGGTTGGCCATCTGCTGGACGCTCTCGTACTGGACCTTGGTGTGGCCGTCAGTACCAGCCATGTTCTTCTCCTTCGCGCTGGGCGGGTTACCGGGAAACGGCGGGGTCAGATGGAGTTGAGGCCGGAGCCGTTGCCGCCCGCGCTCGACTGGACGGCCTTGAACGCCGAACGCACGTCGTCGTCCTGGGCGTTGCTGAGGTTCTTGGTCTGCGCCACCGCGTTGTGCAGGACTCCGAGGAGGCGGCGGATCTGGTCGTGGTCCTCGTTGACCACCGTCTGGGCGCTGATGAACCCCGAAGCACCCACACCGGTCCAGCCCGCGCTCACCGTGGCGAGGATGTCGGCCAGCTCGCGGGCCTGGGTGGTGACGGCATCGGCCGTTTCGGAGATCTTGTTCTTGGCCTGGACGATCGGATCGTCTGCAAGTCCGAAATTGTTGCTCATCCGAAGCTCCTCACTTCTCAATTCGCCGGCAGAACCGGCGGATTGCGTGGCGGAGCGGACATTCACCGGGCGCGGTTTTGAGCCACGCGCCCGGACATCCCCCTCCGCTTCACGCGAATCCCCCGATCACAGTCGTGAAGCCTGGTGCCACTCTAGCCAGTTCATCGTCGGGGCCCAACACCGGTGGTCTGCTTCCGTTGATGAACTGTGACCGTTCACTGCAAACGGCGACGTCGGTTCCGGGCGTCCCGGATGACGGTCGCGGCGCCCGCGATGACGGCGATGAGGACGGCTCCGATGCCGAGAGCGTACGTGCCCAGCCGCTCCTCGCGCTCCTGGGCCGTCTCGGTGAGCTTGAGCGCGGCGGCCTGCGGAGCGGCCGCGGGGGGCGGGCCGGGGTCCGGGACGGGGGCCTTCGGCGGCTCGTGGTCCTGGCTGAGCGCGCGCACCGGGTCCACGATGCCCCAGCCGACGTAGTCGTCGCGGCCCTTGACCGAGCGTTCGGCGGTGTTCTGGATCTGCCAGACGATCTGCTGTGGGGACCAGTCCCCGTGTTTGGCGCGGATCAGGGCGGCGACCCCGGCGACGTACGGCGCGGAGAAGCTGGTTCCGTTGTCGATGCACTGGCCGAAGCCGGGGACCGTGGAGACCATGTCGACGCCGGGCGCCGCCACCCCGATGAAGTCTCCGGGCTGGGAGAACGCGGCGCGCTCGTTGTTGCGGTCCGAGGCGCCCACCGCGAGCACTCCGGGGAAGGCGGCCGGGTAGGTCTTGCGCTTCTCGCCGCTCAGGCCGTCGTTGCCCGACGAGGCCACGACGACGACCTTGGCGTCGATGGCCTTCTGGACGGACTTGCCGAGGTCGGAGTCGGCGGACAGCGGTACGTCGGTGTCCTGGGAGATGTTGATCACTTGGGCGCCCTTGGCCACGGCGTGGTCGATCGCCTCGCTCAGGGTCTTGGCGTTGCCCTTGCCCTGACCGTCGTTCTGCCGGATGGGGATGATCGTGGCCTCCGGGGCCAGGCCGACGAAGCCGGTGCCCGCCTGGGGGCGGGCACCGATCAGCCCGGCGACCTTGGTGCCGTGGCCGACGGTGTCGTTGGTGCCGTCGCCGCCCTTGGGATCTATGAAGTCCTTGCCGGCCGCCGTGTCGAGGGCTCCGCTGAGCTGCGGGTTCGCCCGGTCCACGCCGGTGTCGATGACCGCGACCCGCACGCTGTTGCCGGCCTGGTCCTTGCCCTTGGTGGTCGCCCAGAGCTCGTCGAGGAGGAGCCGCTGGAGGGCCCAGGGGCGGTCTTCGATCTGCTTCTTCATGGGGAAGGTGCACTCGCCGGCGCCGTCGAGCGGGAGGGTGTACGGGGACTGCGGCGCGGCGCCGGCGGGCGCGGCCGCGGCCGGCAGGAGGACGGCGGGCGCGGCGAGGGTGAAGGCGGCGGCGAGCAGCGCGCGCCGCCGCCTCGGGAGCTGGGTCATCGGCGGCTTCCTCACGAACCCTGGGGCTGGCGGGCGGAGTTGGTGTCCAGGCGCGGCCCCTTGGAGAGGAAGTCCGACCACGCCTTGGGCACCATGGCCGGTGTGACGCCCGCGTAGCCGAGCCGGATCTGGGCCTGGCTGGCCTCGGGGGTGCCGGGCGCGCCGCCCTTCGCCTGCTGGTCGGGGGCGCCGATCTTCGACTGCTCGGCGTCGCTGTCTCCGTTGGCCTGGACGGCGTACCGCAGGCCGGTGTCGGTGACCAGGAAGAGGGAGCCGCCGGCGGTGGTCTGCTTGCCCTGGACCTGGGTGTAGAGCAGTCCCGAGCCGGGGGTGACGTACGCGCTGGTGCCGCTGGCGGTGATGTCGACGGGGAAGCCGGTGCCGGCCCAGGTGCTGAGGGTCTGGCCGCCCTGGGCGTCGACCGAGCGCAGGACGTTGCAGACGGTGTCGCGGCCGTCGGATTCCTTGGCCTGGGTGCCGGCGGCCGGCGCGGTCTGGTTGATCCGGTCCGTCTTCTTCTGCGGCCACTTGCGGTCGCCCGCGAAGGGGGCGGGGTCGGGGTTGAGGGACTGGAGGTCGATCTCGCGGGGCTTGCCGTGCATGTTGAGGCCGTCGGTGGCGGGAGCCGAGATCAGCAGCCAGGCGACGAAGTCGGAGACCGGCGCGACCTTTCCGGGCAGCACCACGTAGTGCTGGGTGCCGGAGCCCGTCTGGGCCATGAGCACCATGCCGACCTTGTTGTCGGCGGTGACCAGGCCGCCCTTGACGTTGGCGGGCTCGCCCGCCCTGGCGGGCAGCTGCGGGAAGGCCAGGTCGTCACCGGAGTTGAGGGTCGCCAGCCACTGCTCGGTGACCTGCTGCGGGGTGGCGCCGGTGCCGACGAGGGCGGTGGTCATCGTCCCGGCGGCCGGGGTGCCCTCGGGGAACTTGTACTTCGTGCCCGCCGCGTCGACGAGGTAGCGCTCCTTGCCCGGGCCGGTGCTCTGGACGTACAGCGACTGGGTTTCGGTGAGCCTGCGGGCGTCATCCGTCAGGTGCGTGTCGCGGTCGGCGAGGACGAAGGTGGCGGTCTGCACGCCGCGGCCGTTGCCGCCCGGCTTCTGGCAGACGGCCCAGCGCTTGGCCTTCGCGGCGTCCTCCTTGGCGGGGAGCCGGTCGGGGGCGTACGGGATGCCGATGATGGGGCCGCGCGGCGGCTTGCCCTGGTCCAGGATCTTGTCGTCGACCTGGATCACCTTGAACTTCGAGGGATCCAGCAGGAGTCGGGCGGAGGCGAGGTTCAGCACCGGGTGCAGCCGGGTCTGCTCCTTGCCGTCCACCTTGGTCTTCAGGACCACGTAGCGGGTCGTCGAGTCCTTGCCCACGATGACCTGGGTGCCCGGCTCCGCCCAGCCCTTGGGGGCCGTCGGCTTGAACATGCCCCAGGCGCCGAAGGCCGCCATCACGACCGCCGCGACGATCAGGCCCGGAAGGACCGCGCGCAGCGGGCGCGGGGCGCCCTCCTCGGTCCCTGTCGCGGAGGGCTGGAGGAACGCGGCCACCGTGCGCCGCTTCGCAAAGGTGTACGCGTTGAGCTCATCACGTCGTGATGCCATGACCGCCTGCTTCTCCCCGCACGGCCCGGCCGGTGAGTACGGTCCCCGGGCCTCGATTGTCGGACCGGGCACCTACTATGCCTCTTGACGGACGGTATGCAGGGGCCGGGTAGGGTGAGGTTGCCGCTCGGCGCCTCCCGGACCGCAGTATTCAGGGGACATCAGGGCTTGTTGGGGCGGATTGGGGAGATTCCGGAGCCATGCGGCAGGTGTCGCGCAGCGCCGGGACTCACCGGGTCCGCCCCCTGAAAGGGGAGGTGTGCGAGTGATGGCCACCGCGACGCAGCCGCAGACGGGCGCGGCCGCACCCGCACGGGGCGGGGTGACGCCGCATCCGGAGTCGAGCCCCGGCCGCTTCGGCCCGTTCCGACTGCAGCAGCTCGTCCTGCTTCAAGTCGCCGCCGCAGCGCTGCTGGTGGCCTGGGTGGTCGAACCGCTGCTGCTGGTTCCCGCCGGTGTCCTGGCGCTCGTTCTGGTGGTGCTCGCGGTCGTACGACGGCACCAGCGCTCCCTGCCCGAGTGGATCGGCAGCGCGCTCGCCCTGCGCGCGCGCCGGCGCCGGGCCGCTTCGCTGGCCGTGCCCGCGGGCACCGAGCCGGGGCTGGCCCCGCTGGTCGAGGCCGATCCCGCGCTGCGCACCCTGACGTTCAGCGACCGGGACAGGCGGCCGGTCGGGATGATCGGCGACGGGACCTTCCTGACGGCGGTCGTCCAGGTGGACACAGACGCCACCGCGCTGCGTCCCGACCGGGGGGCGCGGCCGCTGCCGCTGGCCGTCGTACGGGACATCCTCGAAGTGGACGGCATCCGGCTGGAGTCCGCGCAGCTGGTGCAGCACACCCAGCCGGCGCCCGCCCCGCACCTGCCGGCCCAGTCCATGGCGACGCGCAACTACGCGCCGCTCCAGGCCCGGACGGGTACCCCGGCGGTGCGGCTGACCTGGATCGCTCTCAAACTCGACCCGGAACTGTGCCCCGAGGCGGTCACCGCGCGCGGTGGCGGGCTGGCGGGTGCCCAGCGGTGTGTGGTGCGGGCGGCGGACCAGTTGGCGAGCCGGCTGACCGGGGCCGGGTTCAAGGCCACGGTGCTCACCGAGCAGGAGCTCACGGCGGCCCTGGCCACCTCCTCGTGCGCGAACCCGATGGCGATCACCCAGGCCGGGCGGTCGGCGAGCACGGGGCGGCGCACGGAGGAGACCCCGCGGACCTGGCGCTGCGACGACCGGCGGCACACCACGTACTGGATAGGCCGCTGGCCGCAGTTGGGCGGTGCGGGGGCCGCGGCGCTGCCGCAGTTCGTGGCGCTGCTGACCTCGCTGCCCGCCCTCGCGACGAACTTCAGCCTGACGATGGCCCCGGCGGCCCGGCAGGGCGTGACCTTGACCGGACACGTTCGGGTGACGGGGCGCAGCGACGAGGAACTGGTCGCGGCCCGGCGTGAGTTGGAGCGGACGGCGCGGGGCGTGAAGGCCGGGCTGGTCCGGCTCGACCGGGAACAGGTGCCGGGGCTGCTGGCCTCGCTGCCGCTGGGAGGAGCACGATGAGGGGCGGTTTCGGGCTGGTCGGCCCGCGCCGGGAGCGGCACGTGGTGCCCGCCGCCGACCTGGACGTGCTCGCGCTGCCCGTCGGGGACGACGGGGTCGTCATCGGCGTGGACGCCGAGGGACGGCCGGCGGTGCTCGGCATCAACCGGCCGACTCCGTACGAGGTGACGCTGATCGGCGGTCTGTGGACGGCGCAGGTGCTGGCGCTGCGCGCGGCGGCCACAGGTGCGCGGGTGGCGGTGGAAACCGGACGCGGGCACGTGTGGTCCGGGCTGGCCCAGGCCGCGGGCGGCGGGCAGCAGTGCGTGACCCTGCACGAGGTGGGCCGGGTGCCGCCGCAGGGCGCGTCGGCCGGCAGTCCCGTGCTGGTGATCCGCGACTGCGGGATGCGGCCGCCGCGCGGGCGCGTGGTGGCCGGGCCGTGGCAGTCGGTGCTCACGCTGCTGCCGTATCTGAGCCCGACGGCGCCGCGGCTGCTCCAGCAGTCTTCGCTGGTGGGTGTGCAGCGGGTGTCCCCGGACGAAGCGGAGCAGATCGGCCGTCTGATGAACCTGTCGCGGCGGGCGGTGGACTCCCTGCCGACGCTGGGCGACGGGGTGACGCTGTGGTGCACGCCGCGGGACCGGCAGTTCGTGATGACCCAGGGGACGGAAGCGGAAGCGGGCCTGCTCGGTCCGGCACGGCGCATCGACTGACCCGTCGGCGGCCGTGGCACCGGCCCGCCGTGCCACCGGGCAGTATGGAGGTGGCCCGTACCGCGTGCACCGACGGCGCGGGGGCGGGCGGACGGGGGCGGACACTGGTGCCGGGGCGCGATTAGGCTGGGCGTGGCCGCGGCGTCGAGGTGGGCGCCGGACCAGTGTTCGACAGACCAGGAGGACCAGTGAGCGGCGATCGGAACGAGAGGCGCGGCGGGACGTGGGACGTCCCGACGGACGATCAGTCCGACGCGGAGCCCGAGCTGACGGGCGAGTTCACCATCGACTACACCCCGCCGGCCTGGTACACGCAGGGCGCCGCTCCGGCCGCCCAGGTGCCGGGGCTGCCCGAGGGCAGCGGCTTCGAGCCCCACCGCCCGTCGGACGTGGCCTCGCCCCCGACGATGCGGATCGCTCCCCCGGCCCCGAGGACCCCGTCGGACGGCGCGGGCCTGCCCACCCCTGTGACGTCGGCGACATCGGCGCCGGCCCCGGCGTCGGTCGAGGCTCCGGCTCCGGCTCCGGCCTACCAGGCTCCTGCTCCGGCCGAGGCGCCCGCGCCCTTCGAGGCACCGGCCCCCGCATATCGGGCCCCCGCTCCGGCCGAGGCTCCCGCGTCCTTCGAAAACCCTGCCCCGGCGCCCGCGTATCAGGCCCCGGCCGAGACGCCCGCGCCCTTCGAGAGCCCGGCCCCGGCCCCCGCGTATCAGACCCCTGCCCCGGCCGAGGCGCCCGCGCCCTTCGAGAGCCCGGCACCCGCACCGTTCGCGGATTCGGCTCCGGCTCCGGCTCCTGTCGAGGCATCGGCCCCGGCCCCTGCACGTCAGACCCCCGCCGCGATCGAAGCGCCCGCGCCGTTCGCCGGTCCGGCGCCGGTGGAGGCCCCGGCGCCCGTGCCGGTGACGGCTCCGGCTCCCGTCGAGGCCCCGGCGCCCTTCGACCCGGCCCCGCCGGCCGTGGCCGACGGCCCGGCCCGGGTCGAGGCGCCCTCGTCCTTCGAGGTGGCTCCGCCCGCCCCCGTCGACGCCGGCCCGGCGGCTACGCCTCAGGCCCTTGACGGGGCACCGGCTCGAGCCGAGCTGCCCGCGTCCGTCGAGGACACGGGTCCGGCGCTGGTTCCGGTCCCTGTTCCCGCGCCCGGGCCGGTGCCCGGGCCGCATGACACCCCCGCCGAGGGGACGCCGCTGCCGCTGCCTTCCGTCGAGGATGCGGCCGCGCCGGTCAGCCCTACGGAGGTACCGCCCACCGCCGCGCAGACCCCGTTCGGGGGATCCGGTGGGGAACTGCCGCCGCTGCCGCCCGCGTTCGCGTCCCAGGACCCGTACGCGTTCCAGCCGCCGGCTCCCGCCCCGCCCCAGCCGCAGCCCTCGCAGCACGACCCGCGCTCCGGCGGGCAGTGGCCCGTAGGCGCGCAGCAGCACCCGCACCAGCCGCAGCCACAGCCACAGCCGCAGTACCAGCAGCCTCAACACCAGCACCCGCAGCCGCAGCCGCCCCAGCCGCACGACCCCCGCTACTCCGCCGGCCAGACCGCCGGCGGGGCGCCGCTCGGCTACACCGCGGCCGTCGAGCTGTCCTCGGACCGCCTGCTGCGCAACAAGCAGAAGCCCAAGAACAACAACACCCCCGGCGGCCGCTTCCGCTTCGGCGGCAAGGCGGCCGAAGCGGAGCGCCAGCGCAAGCTGGAGCTGATCCGCACCCCGGTCATGTCCTGCTACCGCATCGCCGTCATCAGCCTCAAGGGCGGCGTCGGCAAGACCACGACCACCACCGCCCTCGGCGCCACCCTCGCCACCGAGCGCCAGGACAAGATCCTCGCGATCGACGCGAACCCCGACGCCGGCACCCTCGGCCGCCGCGTCCGCCGCGAGACCGGTGCCACGATCCGGGACCTGGTCCAGGCGATCCCGTACCTGCACTCGTACATGGACATCCGGCGGTTCACCTCCCAGGCGCCCTCCGGCCTGGAGATCATCGCCAACGACGTGGACCCGGCCGTCTCGACGACCTTCAACGACGAGGACTACCGCCGCGTCATCGACACGCTGGGCCGCCAGTACCCGATCATCCTCACCGACTCGGGCACCGGACTCCTCTACTCCGCCATGCGCGGCGTCCTGGACCTGGCCGATCAGCTGATCATCATCTCGACCCCGTCCGTGGACGGCGCCAGCAGTGCCAGCACCACCCTCGACTGGCTGTCCGCCCACGGGTACGCGGACCTGGTCTCCCGCTCCCTCACCGTCATTTCGGGGGTCCGCGAGACCAGCAAGATGATCAAGATCGAGGACATCGTGCAGCACTTCGAGACCCGCTGCCGCGGTGTCGTCGTGGTGCCCTTCGACGAGCACCTGGCGGCCGGCGCCGAGGTCGACCTCGACATGATGCGCCCCAAGACCCGCGAGGCGTACTTCAACCTCTCGGCGCTGGTGGCCGAGGATTTCGTACGGGCCCAGCAGCAGGCCCCGCAGGGGCACTGGGGAGCACCTCAGCAGCCCCAGCCGCCCCAGCAGCCGTACGGGCAGGGACAGCCCCAGCCCCCGTACCAGCCGCAGCAGCAGCCACCGCAGCAGCCTTACGGCCAGCCCTACCCGCAGCCCGGTCAGCCCTGGCAGCAGCCGCAGGCACCGCAGCATCCGCAGCAGCCCCCGCGCGACCCGCGCCTCGGCTGAGCGCAGAGCGCAGAGCAACGAGAAGGGCCCGTACCGCCCGGGATCGGTTCACGATCCCCAGGCAGTACGGGCCCTCGCCCGTGGTGCGTCAGCGCTCCATGTCGTACGCGTCCGTCAGGACCCGCGCCCGCTTCACGTCGTCGGCGATCGCCTCCAGCAGCCCGTCCAGCGACTCGAACTTCGCCATCCCCCGGACGTAGGCCAGGAAGTCGACCCCCACGTGCATCCCGTACAGGTCCAGCCCGATCCGGTCGATCGCGTACGCCTCCACGGTCCGCTCGGTCGCGTCGAACTGCACGTTCGTCCCCACCGAGATCGCCGCCGGCATCCGCTCACCGCCGGCCGTCAGCCAGCCCGCGTACACCCCGTCCGCGGGGATCGCGGTGTGCGGCGGCGTCTCGACGTTCGCCGTCGGGTAGCCGAGCTCGCGCCCGCGCTGCGCACCGCGCACCACCACGCCCTCGACCCGGTGCGGGCGCCCCAGGATCTCGGCCGCGCCCTCCATGTCGCCCTCGGCGACCAGTTTGCGCGCCAGCGTCGAGGAGAACGGCACGCCGCCGCCCGCCGCGCCCCGCTCGACCAGGTCCACGACCTCGACCTCGTAGTCGTAGGTGGAGCCCAGCTCGCGCAGGAAGTCGACGTTCCCCGCGGCCCGGTGGCCGAAGCGGAAGTTCGGGCCCTCGATGACGGCCTTCGCGTGCAGCTTGTCGACGAGCACCTTCACGATGAAGTCGGCCGGGGACAGCTGCGAGAACTCCGCCGTGAACGGCAGGATCAGCAGCGCGTCCACGCCCAGCCCGGCCATCAGTTCGGCACGGCGGTCGTACGGAGCCAGGATCGGCGGGTGGCTGCCGGGGCGGACGACCTCGCTCGGGTGCGGGTCGAAGGTGACGACGACGGACGGGACGCCGAGCGCGCGCGCCGTGGCCACGGCCCGTCCGATGATCAGCTGATGACCGCGGTGCACACCGTCGTAGGAGCCGATGGTGACGACGCTGCGTCCCCAGTCCTGGGGGATGTCCTCCAAGCCACGCCAGCGCTGCACTGTGACCGCTCCTCGCCCGAACCCGTGTAGGCCTTGTACTGATTGCCGATTACAGGTCTAAGACTGCCATGCCGGTGCCCACGGCCCCGCATCGGCATCGGGGTCAGGTCACGTCCGGCGCGGCCCGCACCGTCGCCGGGGCCGACCGGAGCAGCTCCAGGACCAGCGGGCGCAGTACGGGCGCGGCGGCCGGGCCCTGCTCCAGGAGCCGGTCGGCGAAAGCGGCGGCGTGCGGTGTGTCCTCGGGACGCCGGGCCAGGTCCGCCCGCCCGTCCCCGGCGGCCCGTGCGGCACCACCCGGGTCAGCCCGTCCACGGCCTCTGGCTAGTGCTGTGGCCGGAAAGGTTTGCCGGGGCGCGGCGTCCGGTGCGGTGCATCGCAAGGCGGAGGGCCGCGGCTCGTACTGGACGTACTTGCGCGGTCCGACAACGCGGCGAGGTGCCGTGCTGGGCGTCGCGACCCGGTGAACCTTTCCGGTCACAGCACTAGGTCCTGTCTGGAGTCCAGATCATGAGTTGGTGGATCGCCTGCGCGCAGGGTCTTGGTCTTGATAGGCCAT
>NZ_JAGGOZ010000074.1 GCF_018614075.1 Streptomyces sp. ISL-94
CGCTCCGCGCCCGCGCCTCAAACGCCGGCGGGGCTGGAATTGCCCTCCGGGCAATCCAGCTCCAGCCGAACGGAGCCCGGCCGGTCAGCATCCAGCCCAGCCGCGCCGGCTGTGAGGCGACCTCACAGCCTCGCGGGCGCAACCTCTCAGCCCCGCCGGCGATTGAGGCGGCTCTCAGTCCCGCCTGACGTTTGAGGCGGTCTTTCAGCCCCGCCGCCGTTTGAGGCGGTCTTTCAGCCTCGCCGGCGTTTGAGGCGTGGGGTCCCCCGGACTGAGTCTGGGGAAGGGGCTGGGGCATAGCCACGGCGGCGGCGCCGCCGGGGCTATGCCCAGAGCTGGCCCTGGAGGACCTCGATGGCTTCCTCGGTGGTGGCCGCGGTGTAGACGCCGGTCGAGAGGTACTTCCAGCCGCCGTCGGCCACGACGAAGACGATGTCCGCGCTCTCGCCCGCGGCCACCGCCTTGCGGCCGACGCCGATCGCCGCGTGCAGGGCGGCCCCGGTGGAGACGCCCGCGAAGATGCCCTCCTGCTGGAGGAGTTCGCGGGTGCGGGTGACCGCGTCCGCCGAGCCGACCGAGAAGCGGGTGGTGAGGACGGACGCGTCGTACAGCTCCGGGACGAAGCCCTCGTCGAGGTTGCGCAGGCCGTAGACGAGGTCGTCGTAGCGGGGTTCCGCGGCGACGATCTTCACGCCCGGCACGTGCTCCCGCAGGTAGCGGCCGACGCCCATCAGGGTGCCGGTGGTGCCCAGACCCGCCACGAAGTGGGTGATGGAGGGCAGGTCCGCGAGGATCTCGGGGCCCGTGGTGGCGTAGTGCGCGCCCGCGTTGTCCGGGTTGCCGTACTGGTAGAGCATCACCCAGTCCGGGTGCTCCGCCGCCAGCTCCTTCGCGACGCGGACGGCCGTGTTCGAGCCGCCCGCCGCCGGCGACGGGATGATCTCGGCTCCCCACATGGCCAGCAGGTCGCGCCGCTCCTGGGAGGTGTTCTCCGGCATCACGCACACGATGCGGTAGCCCTTGAGCTTCGCCGCCATCGCCAGCGAGATGCCGGTGTTGCCCGACGTCGGCTCCAGGATGGTGCAGCCGGGGTACAGCCGGCCGTCCTTCTCCGCCTGCTCGACCATGTGGAGCGCGGGGCGGTCCTTGATCGAGCCGGTCGGGTTGCGGTCCTCCAGCTTCGCCCAGAGGCGGACGTCGTCCGAGGGCGACAGCCGGGGCAGGCGTACCAGCGGCGTGTTGCCGACCGCGGCCAGCGGGGAGTCGTAGCGCATTACTTCGATCCGCCGGCCACGGCAGGGAGGATGGTGACGCTGTCGCCGTCCTTGAGACCGGTGGAGATGCCGTCCAGGAAGCGGACGTCCTCGTCGTTGAGGTAGACGTTCACGAAGCGGCGCAGCTGCCCGCCGTCGACGATGCGCTCCTCAATGCCCTTGTGGCGGGTCTCCAGGTCGGCGAAGAGCTCGGCGAGCGTGGCGCCCGAGCCGTTCACGGCCTTCTCGCCGCCGGTGTAGGTGCGGAGGATGGTGGGGATGCGGACCTCGATGGCCATGGCTGGGCTCCAGTCGTCAGGGCGTAAGCAGGTGCTTGAGCAGGGGCGTAAGAACGTGGAAGGCGCGCGGTGCGTCCGGGCCCCGCGCAAGAGGGCTCTGGTGCTCAGACAGCAGGACAGATGGCGCTGGCGAGGCGGCACAGGTCGACATGCAGCCGCGCCACGAGCAGCAGCCTGCCGGGCGTCTCGATGCTCACGTCGTGGGAAACCATGCGGTCATGTTAACGATTCCCGGTCACCGGTTTGGAGTGTGATCCCGCATCGTGGACGCTGACCGCTCACATGGTGGTCAGTAGGCCGTTACGACCTGCACTTCTTCCTCTGTGATCACACCGTCGACGATGCGGTACGAGCGGAACTGGAACTCCCCGAGGCCGTCCTTGTCCGCCGTGGAGACCAGCACGTAGTGCGCGCCGGGCTCGTTCGCGTAGGTGACGTCCGTGCGCGAGGGGTAGGCCTCGGTGGCGGTGTGCGAGTGGTAGACGATCACGGGGTCCTCGTCCCGGTCGTCGAGCTCGCGGTAGAGCTTCAGCAGGTCCTTGGAGTCGAACTCGTAGAACGTGGGCGAGCGGGCCGCGTTGAGCATCGGGATGAACCGCTCGGGGCGGTCGGTGCCCGCCGGGCCGGCCACGACACCGCACGCCTCGTCGGGGTGGTCCTGGCGGGCGTGCTCGACGATCCGGTCGTACAGGGCCTGGGTGAGGGTCAGCATGAGCGACAGGATAAGCAGACGGGCCCTCCCGTACCGAGGAGTGGTACGGGAGGGCCCGAATGGTGGACAGGCAGCCTGAACGAAGCGGGTTACGAGGCCTTGGTGAAGGCGGCGCCGCGCGGGTTGCGGGACTTCAGGACCAGGTAGGACAGGCCCAGGACCAGGCCCCACAGCGGGGCGCAGTACAGCGAGACGCGGGCGTCCTTGTCGAGGCCCATCATCACGATGACCATGCCGATGAAGAGCAGGGCGAACCAGCTCGTCCACGGGGCTCCGGGCGCCCGGAACGGGGAGGCGGGCAGCTCGCCGCGGTCGGACTTGGCGCGGTAGCGGATCTGGCAGACCAGGATCATGATCCAGGCCCACATGCCGGAGATGGTGGCGAAGGAGACGACGTAGTCGAAGGCCTTGCCCGGGGCGACGTAGTTGATCCAGACGCCCCCCAGCATCAGCGCGGCGGAGAAGGTGGTGCCCGCCAGCGGGGTGCCGCTCTTGGTCAGCTTGGTGAAGAACTGCGGGCCCTGGCCGTTGAGCGCGAGGTCGCGCAGCATGCGGCCGGTGGAGTACATGCCCGAGTTGCAGGAGGACAGGGCGGCGGTCAGCACGACGAAGTTGACGATCGCGGCGCCGACGCCGAGGCCCATGCGCTCGAAGGCGGCGACGAAGGGCGAGACGCCGGGCTGGAAGTGCGTCCACGGGACGACCGACAGGATCATGATCAGGGCGCCGACGTAGAAGACGGCGATGCGCCACGGCACGGTGTTGATGGCCTTGGGCAGGGTCTTCTCGGGGTCTTTGGACTCGCCGGCGGTGACGCCGACCAGCTCGACCGCGAGGAAGGCGAACATCACGATCTGGAGGGTCATCAGCGTGCCGCCGATGCCCTTGGGGAAGAAGCCGCCGTCGTTCCACAGGTTGGTGACGGTCGCGGTGTCGGCGGCGTCGGAGAACCCGATGGTGAGGATGCCGGCGCAGATCAGGATCATGCCGACGATGGCGGTGACCTTGACCATGGAGAACCAGAACTCCAGCTCACCGAAGAGCTTCACGGAGATCAGGTTGGCGGCGTAGAGGATGACGGTGAAGATCAGCGCGTACGCCCACTGCGGGAAGCTGTCGTGGGTCCAGTACGACATGTACTGCGCGGCCGCGGTGACCTCGGTGATGCCGGTGACCACCCAGAAGAGCCAGTACGTCCAGCCGGTGACGTACCCCCAGAAGGGGCCCAGGAACTCGCGGGCGTAGTCCGAGAAGGAGCCGGAGACGGGGCGGTACATGAGCAGCTCGCCCAGGGCCCGCATGATGAAGAAGATGACCAGGCCCGCGATGGCGTAGGCCAGGATCAGGCTGGGGCCGGCCTTGGAGATCGCCTTGCCGGCGCCCAGGAACAGGCCGGTGCCGATGGCCCCGCCGATCGCGATCATCTGGATCTGGCGGGCGCCGAGCGCGCGGTGGTAGCCCTCGCCGCCTTCGCCCTGCGTGCCCTCGCCGGGTGTCTTGTCGTGCTGCTCGACCTGCACAGAGGTCATGTCTTGATGCGCCTTTCTCCACGCCGACCCGCGCCTTCTGCTGGCTGCGGATCGGGTCCTCGATCCCCCCGGATACGGATGGAGTTGCACGCCGGCGGTCCGCCGGTTCAAGCAGGCCGCGGGACATGGGTGGCGTCCCGTCGGCAGTCGTGAAGATTTATCACGTGCTTACGGGTCGACGAGGCCGGGAAATGTGACGCGGGGCACAGGAAATCCGGGACATAGGCCCTGAAACAGATCAGACCACCGCATGGCGGTGATCTGATCGTTATCCGGATTTGAGCGTCCGCTGAGCGAACTCCGTCGGCCCTTGAGGATCCTCAGAGGGTCTCGATGAGGGTCTCCTGGAGCCCGCCGAGCCAGAGGTAGGCCATCACCATCGGCTTGCGCGGGTCGTCGTCCGGCAGCCGGAAGAGCGTGGCGCTCTCATCGTCCTCGGTGATGTCGAGGCGGGCCGCGATCGTCAGGCGCAGGTCGTTGAGCGCGCCGAGCCAGCGCAGCGGCAGCTCCCCGGTCAGCTCCAGGACCGCCGCCTCGTCGCCGGCCGGGGTGAGCCCGGCCAGGCTCTGTACGACGGCCAGCGCGTCCTCCCGCTTGCGGGTGCGCAGGTCGTTCTCGGTGAAGCGGCGGAACTCCGCGGACCGGGCCGTCAGCTCGGCCGGGTCCACGCCCTGGTCGCCCGCGCCGTCCGGGGACCCGTAGGCGTCGGGGAAGAGCCGGGCGAGCGCCGGGTCGGACGGGGGCTCGGTGGGGCCGTCGGAGGCGAAGAGCACGGCGAGCGGGTCGGCGTCCTCGGCGGGCTCCGGCTCGCCGGGCCCGATCAGCTCCAGCAGCTGGACGGCCAGCGAGCGCAGGATGGAGATCTCGATCTCGTCGAGCGCGATGGCGGCGCCGCCGCCCTTCAGGGCCTCGAACATGCCGGTCGGTCCGCCCATCAGAAGCGGTCCTGGGAGAGGGTCGCCCACAGGCCGTAGCCGTGCATGGCCTGCACGTCGCGCTCCATTTCCTCGCGGGAGCCACTGGAGACGACCGCGCGCCCCTTGTGGTGGACGTCGAGCATCAGTTTGTGCGCCTTGTCCTTGGAGTAGCCGAAGTACGCCTGGAACACGTACGACACGTAGCTCATGAGGTTGACCGGGTCGTTGTGCACCAGGGTCACCCAGGGGACGTCGGGTTCCGGGACCGCGAAGGTCTCTTCGGCCGATTCGGTGCGTTCGATCTCTGCAGGAGCAACACTCACTTGTCCCATGCTGCCACCGTGACCGGCCCGTCGCACAAACGGGGGCCTACATCTCGTCACTCTGACGAAATGTGCGCTAGCATCCGTGACATGAACCCTGCGGACCTGGGCCTGCCGGTGGACGTGCCGTCGACAGCGCTCTTCACGGACCATTACGAGCTGACGATGCTGCAGGCCGCCCTGGCGAACGGCACCGCCGAACGCCGCTCGGTCTTCGAGGTCTTCACCCGGCGGCTGCCGGAGGGACGCCGCTACGGGGTGGTGGCCGGAACCGGCCGGGTGCTCGACGCGGTGGAGAACTTCCGCTTCGACAGCGCGGTGCTGGAGTTCCTGCGCGAGCGGGCCGTCGTCGACATGCGGACGCTGGACTGGCTGGCCTCGTACCGTTTCTCCGGCGACATCTGGGGCTACCCGGAAGGGGAGGTCTACTTCCCCGGCTCCCCGATCCTGCGGGTGGAGGGCAGCTTCGCCGAGTGCGTGCTGCTGGAGACCGTGATCCTGTCCATCCTGAACCACGACTCGGCGATCGCGGCGGCCGCCTCGCGGATGTCCTCGGCGGCGGGCGAGCGGCCCCTGATCGAGATGGGCGCGCGGCGCACGCACGAGCTGGCGGCGGTGGCGGCCTCGCGGGCCGCGTACGTGGGCGGCTTCACCTCCACCTCGGACCTGGCGGCCGGCTTCCGGTACGGCATCCCGACGGTCGGCACCTCGGCGCACGCCTTCACGCTGGTGCACGACAGCGAGCGGGACGCGTTCACGGCCCAGGTGGCCTCGCTGGGCCGGGGCACCACCCTCCTGGTGGACACGTACGACGTGGCCGAGGCGGTCCGCATGGCGGTGGAGGTGGCCGGCACGGAGCTGGGCGCGGTCCGGATCGATTCCGGGGACCTGCTGCTGGTGGCCCACCGGGTGCGGCAGCAGCTGGACGAGCTGGGGGCCACCGCGACGAGGATCGTGGTCACCTCGGACCTGGATGAATACGCCATCGCCTCGCTGGCGGCGGCGCCGGTGGACGCGTACGGGGTGGGCACGCAGCTGGTGACGGGCAGCGGGCACCCGACGTGCTCGATGGTCTACAAGCTGGTGGCGCGGGCCGCCTCGGGGGACCCGAAGGCGCCGCTGACGCCGGTGGCGAAGAAGTCCTCGGGCGGCAAGACGTCCATCGGGGGGCGGAAGTGGGCCGCGCGCCGGGTGGACGCGGAGGGGGTGGCCGAGGCGGAGGTCATCGGGACCGGGCCGGTCCCGTCGGCCCTGGCCGACCACCAGCTGCTGACCCAGCTGGTCAAGTCCGGCGAGATCATCGCCCGCGAGCCGCTGGAGGCGGTACGCGACCGCCACCGCGCCGCCCGCGGCGGGCTCCCCCTGTCGGCGATGCAGCTGTCCCGCGGCGAGGCCGTGATCCCGACGGAGTACGCGTAACCGGCCCCGCGCCTTCATCCGCCGCCCCGAAAAACCGGGGCTCCGCCCCGCACCCCGCTCCTCAAACGCCGGAGGGGCTGGATTGGCCTGGCATAGGCCTACAAGTCCACACCGTGCGTTCTGCGCCCCGGCGGGCGGTTGTGGCGCGTCGTGGGCCTGGAAGCGCACACCGTGCGGTTGGGCCCCCCGACGGGCGGGTGTGGCACGGTGTAGGCCTGGAAGCGCACACCGTGCGGTTGGGCCCCCCGACGGGCGGGTGTGGCACGGTGTAGGCCTCCACGTGCACGCCGTGCGCCCTGCCCCCCGGCGGGCTGGTTTGCGCGCAGCGCGAATCCAGCCCGCCGACGTGTGAGGCGCGGGGGTGCGGGGCGGAGCTCCGGGCCTTGGGGCGCGCG
This sequence comes from Streptomyces sp. ISL-94, assembly GCF_018614075.1. Taxonomy (GTDB): domain Bacteria; phylum Actinomycetota; class Actinomycetes; order Streptomycetales; family Streptomycetaceae; genus Streptomyces. Next base: position 6,848 of record NZ_JAGGOZ010000074.1, read on the forward strand.
GGGCCGCTAGGGCGCAGCACAACCCAGCCCCGCCGGCGTGTGAGGCGCGGGGGTGCGGGGCGGAGCTCCGGGCCTTGGGGCGCGCGGGACCGCTCGGGCCCTTGGGGCGCGAGATGCGGGGCGGAGCCCCGGGCCTTGGCGCGCGGGACCGCTCGGGCGGAGCGCATGGTGCTGGGGCGGGGCCGCAGGTTCGGGTAGGGGTGGGGCGGGGGAAGAGCACCCGCAGGTTCCCGCCGCAACACACCATCAAGCGAAGGGCACGCGAAATGCACCGCGCACTGATCGTCGTCGACGTCCAGAACGACTTCTGCGAAGGCGGCAGCCTCGCGGTCGCCGGCGGGGCCGACGTCGCCGCCTCCATCACCGAGCTCATCGGCCAGGCCGCGCCCGCCTACCGGCACGTCGTCGCGACCCGCGACCACCACATCGACCCGGGCGCCCACTTCGCGCACGCCCCGGCCGAGCCGGACTACGAGACCTCCTGGCCGGTGCACTGCGTCGCCGGCACCGAGGGCGTCGGCTTTCACCCGAACTTCGCGCCCGCCGTGGCGTCCGGCGCGGTCGCCGCCGTGTTCGACAAGGGGGCGTACGAAGCCGCGTACAGCGGCTTCGAGGGGGCCGACGAGAACGGCACGGGCCTCGCCCAGTGGCTGCGGGACCGGGACGTCACCGAGGTGGACGTGGTCGGCATCGCCACCGACCACTGCGTGCGGGCCACCGCGCTCGACGCGGTCCGCGCCGGCTTCGCCACCCGCGTGCTGCTGGACCTGACGGCCTCCGTCGCCCCGCACACCGCCGCCCGGGCCCTGGAGGAGCTGCGGGCCGCCGGTGTGATCCTCACCGGCGGCTAGCCGCTCCCAGGGCCTGAGGGGGCTCCCGGCGGGCCCCCTACGCGCCCAGCAGGGCCCGGATCGGGTGCCAGAGCTCCTGCGCCCGGTCCGGGGCACCGCGCCACAGCAGGCCGTCCGGGTGGTGCAGGACGGCCGTGACCTCGTCCGGCGTCGGCGGATGCGCGTTGCCCCGCAGGTACACCGCCCGCATCCCGAGGTTCCGCAGCCTGGTCAGGGCGCGGGCCCGGTTCGCGGCGTGCACCAGCACGCGGACATTTCCGCCGCCTCCGGACGGCCTCGGCAGCATGAGCGCGACCACCACGCTGCCGCCCGGCAATCTCACGAAACCTCCATCTGGCATGGAAGTCATCTCCCCCGTCAATAAGGAACTCGTACCGGGGCATCTAAACGCGATCGGCCGCCGCCCGCTAGAGGGCGACGGCCGATCATGCTTTGACCTGCGGTTGTACCCGATTACTTAACGGCGGGGCCAACCTCGACCGTCATGACGAGACCGTCGTAGGTCTCCTTGGCGATCTTGATCTTGGTGTTGGTGTCAGTGACCTTCACCGAGCCGGTCGGGTTCTCGTCGTAGTAGTACTTGCCCTTGTGGTCGTCGAAGACCAGGTTCGCGGGCTTCGGCTTGAGGAAGAGCTCCTCGCCGTTCTTGTGCAGGGTGAACGCGTCCGTCGAGTAGGCGCTGAAGGCCGCGTCGTACGGCTGGATCTTGTTCCGCAGCAGGGTGCCGTCGGCCCACTTCATGGGCTTGGCGTTGGCGTCGATCGGAAGGATCAGACCCTGGCCCGGGTGCTGGCTGGTGTTGTTGTCCTTCTGGGAGGTGTCCCACTGCCAGATGAGCAGGCCGTCCTGGTACGGGTAGTGCTCGACCCAGTTCGGCTTGGTGTTGGCGAAGCCGAAGTTGTACGGGCCCACCTTGAGGGTGGAGTCGTACGAGACGTAGCGGCGGTTCTCGGCCAGGTAGTACTGCGCGTACTCCTTGGTGAAGCCGGCGCCGATGCGCGAGAAGCCCTTGCCCGTCCAGCCGTTGTCGCCGTTCTCGGCGCCGTCGGTGAACAGGGCGGAGCCGTCCGCGGCCAGGGTGACGGCGTCGGCGGTGAAGCCCTTGCCGCCCGCGCCGCCGTCCGTCTGGTAGCGGAAGCGGAGGTCGACCTTCTTGCCCGCGTAGGCGTCGAGCGGGAAGTTCAGGTTCTTCCAGGCACCCGAGACACCGGTCAGCGACGGGCTGCCGGAGGCGTCGGCCGGGATGGCCGCGCCGTCGGCGGTGCCGGCCAGCGCGGTCCAGGTGGCGCCGCCGTCCGTGGACACCTCGGTGTAGAGGAAGTCGTAGTCGGCCTCGATGTCCCACCAGCCCTTGAGGGACAGGGCGGCGGACTTCTTGCCCGTCAGGTCGACCGAGCGGGTGAGGGTGTTCTTGAGGTCGTCACCCATGTTGCTCCACCACTGCGAGGAGCCCTCGGCGGGAGCGACGATGTCGGTCTTGACCTGCTTCTTCGGCAGATCGACGACCAGCGCCTGCTTGTCCTTGGTGTTGTACTCGGACACACCCAGCTTGTGGGTGGACTTCGTCGCGGCCTTGGCCTTGTCGAAGTTCAGCCAGCCCAGCTGGAGCTTGTCCCAGGCGGTCATGTCGCCGGGGAGGTCGCCTATGGAGTCCTTGCCGTTGCCGAGCCAGGAGCCGGCCGACATCAGGGACCAGAAGCCGACCGAGTTCTCGCCGCCACCGGAGGTGTCGTAGAGGTCCGGCAGGCCGAGGTCGTGGCCGTACTCGTGCGCGAAGACGCCGAGGCCGCCGTTCTCGGGCTGCATCGTGTAGTCGCCGACCCAGATGCCGGTGTCGCCGATCTGGGTGCCGCCGGCCTTGTTGTTCGCCGGGCCGGTCTTGCCCACGTCGGTGCCGTAGGCGTACCAGCGGTGCGCCCACAGCGCGGTGGTGCCCTGCTCGCCGCCGCCGGCCGACTCGTCCTCGCCCGCGTGGACGATCTGGAAGTGGTCGATGTAGCCGTCGGGCTCGTTGAAGTTGCCGTCGGCGTCGAAGTCGTTGCGGTCCCACTGGTCGTACTGGGCCAGCTGCGCCTTGATCTGCGCGTCGGTCTTGCCCGCCTTCTTCTGGGCCTCCGTCCACGCGGTGACGCCGTCGCGGACGGTGTCCCACACGTTGGAGCAGTTGGTCTGGCCGCAGTAGTTGGAGCCGTAACGGCCCTCGTTGTACGGGACCTTGACCCAGTCGGCGACCTCGCCCTCGACCGAGTAGCGGCCCGAGGAGGTCTTCTCGTAGTAGGTCTTCAGGGAGTTCTTGCCCTGGCCGGTACCGAAGTACAGGTCCTGGAAGTAGTCCCGGCTGAAGTCCTTGCGCCAGGCCGTGCTGTTGTTGCTGGCACGGTCGGGCTGCTTGATCGTGTTGCGCAGCGGACCGGGGGTGCCGCCGTACTTCGGGACCGAGGGCTTCGGGCCCGGGCCGTCCGGGTCGAACATGGTGGTGCTGTCGACCTGGTCGCCGAACTCGACGAGGATCGTGAAGATCTTGTCGGTCTTCTCGCGGCCGAGCTCGACGTACTTCTTGTCGTCGAGCTTGACGACCTTCGAAGCGCCGCGCTGCTCGACATTCTTCTTGCCGCTCAGCACCTGCTCGAGAGCGGCCTTCCTCTGGGTCGCCGCCTGCTCGCTGAACGGACCCTTGAGGTCGTGCTCGACGACCTTCGCGGGGGCCGTCGGGTCCTGGCGGTCGGAAGCCGGTGCTGCCGGGCCGCGGTCTTCGGCCTGGGCGGCGGTGACGGTGAAGAAGGTGGCGCTGGTCGCGCATGCGGCCATGGTCACGGTGACGGCGGCAGCGCGGATCGCACGCCGTCTGGCGGAATTGGTGGTCACTTGATGTCGTTCCCCTCCCGCGGCCGCAACGTAGGTCGGAACATCTCCATAGGAGCGGGGGGTTCCGCGCGGCGCGCGTCTCAAGTGACGACATTTGACCGGAGAGTCGAGAGAAAAGACAGATCTTGACTTGTTCCTTACAACTGCACTATGCGGTCAGTCAGTTCCGCTATTCGGACGTTCCGCTGCCATATGGGGCGAAGGGCGCTTCCCGACCGTCCTCTAGTGCCTCACGAGCGCTTCCCGAGTACCTCCTGGCACCGTTTCGACCGGATTGGGGCCTGCCCGAGACACGCGATGTGATCCTGTGCGCCCCCCGTGCTCCGGCACCGTGGGTTAGGTCACGCTTACCGGTTGTTCCGCTCGGGCATCCCCCGTCGTAGAGTCACTTGACGCGCGACCTGGTTGAGCCGACTCCCCCTCCCCTCTCCGAGGACGGATATCGCCATGCCGCGTCCGACTGCCGCACAGCTCGCCTACGGGTCCGCCACCGTCGTCGCGTCGACGATCGCCATGCTGCTGCTCTCGCAGACGAGTACGGGGCTGGGAGTCGCGGTCATCTCCGCCGCCGCGCTCGCCCTGGGCCTGCTCGTCGCCCTCACCGTGCCTGCCCCGCAGCGCCGCGGCCGCCACGCGGCCCGTCCGGACGCGACGCGGGCCGCCGCCGCCCGGGTGCCGGGCCGCCGGCCGGCCGGCGCCGAGCAGCCCGTCCACCACTGAGCAACGCGGTGCGGGCGGCCTCCCCGGAGGGAGACCGCCCGCTGTGTGCTGCTCTGCTGCTGCCGCGCTGCGTCCGCGTCAGGTGGACTGGACGACGACGGTCTTGGCTGCCTTGTCGTGCAGGCCCTGCTGGTAGGGCTTGTCGACCAGGATCGAGATGCCCACGATGATCCACCAGAGGCCACCGCAGCAGAGGAGGGACGGCAGCCACAGGACGGCCGCTCGGCCGAAGGCAGCCTTGGACGAGGGCACGCTGCCGTCGTTGAGCATGGCGACCCGTAGACGCATCGCCTTCTTGCCGAGGGTCTGGCCGCTCCTGTGGGTGAAGTACCAGTCGTAGACGACGTAGGCGGCGATCCCGATCAGCACCAACAGCAGAACGCCACCGCTGGACCAATTGGCTGCGGCGTCGGACGTGTCCTCGCCCGTGTAGGGGTCGCCCCTGTAAGTGACCCCGATGATCAGGAACCAGATGAGCCAGATCGGGATCCCCACGATCAACCAGTCGATGATGCGCGCGACGAACCGCTTGCCGGTGTCCGCGAGCGGGGGCATGCCGGCGAGCGGGTCGGGCATGGCGTAGCCGCTGCTGCCGTACGGGTCACCCGGGCCGCCGCCGCCGTACGGGGGCGGCGGGGGCGGATACCCACCGCCAGCGCCGGAGCCGCCGTAGGGGCCTCCCGGCGGCGGGGGCGGGGTCCCGCCGGGGGGCGGCGAGCCGTATGGCGAACCGCCCGACGGGGGCGTCGGCTCCTGGGGCTTCTTGAGGAACGGGTCCTCCGGCGGCTCGCCCGGCGGCGGCTGATCGGTACTCATGGCCCGAGTCGAACCCGGCTCCGGCGGCCCCGCAACGGAACCGCGTCCGTTCGGGGGCCGGGCGGCTCGCGGCGCCTCAGCGGGCCACGTACGTCTTCGCCGCCTTGTCGTGCCAGGCCTGCCGGCGCGGGCGGTCCACGAGGCACCAGAGGCTGCCGGGGAGGCCGAGGAGGGCGTACACGAGCCAGCGGCGCAGCGCAGCGCCGAAGCCGGGCGGGCGCAGGGTCGCGGTGGCCAGTACGCGCACGCCGAGGAGCTTCTTGCCCGGGGTGCGGCCCCAACGGGCGGTGGGCAGGGCCTCGTAGAGGACGCCGAAGAGGAGGACCGCGCCCAGGACCAGGCCGAGGTGGCCGGCGATGGTTCCGTCGAACAGCCAGACGGTGGTGCTGCGGCCGCGCGCGCGGGCGGCGTCCACCTTGGCCTCCAGGTGGGCGGTGGCGGCGGGCAGCTGGGGCCAGGCGGCCGCCGCTGCGACCGCCGCGAGGACGAGGGAGTCCAGGGCGCGGGCGACCGCCCGGCGCACGAGCCCGGCGGGGCGCACGGAACGCTCGGCCATCCGCTCGAACACGGCCCGGGGGGTACTGGCCCCCTCCGGCCGGGGTGCGGCGGACCGGGACGCCCCGGCGGGCCCGGCCGGGTGCCGCCCGGCGGCCTCCGAGGACTCCGGCGACGCCTCGGCGGGCCGGGGTGACCCGACGCCCCCGCGCGGCGTCCAGGCCTCCCCCTGGTCCGGGACCCGGGTGCCGGGCCGCGAGGCCGGGGCCGCGCCGCTACGGGGCTCCCAGGGCTCCTGGCGGGGCGCCTCGGCCGGAGCCGACGCCCGGGTGCCGGGCCGCGAGGCCGGGGCCGCGTCGCTACGGGGCTCCCGCGGCTCGGGACGGGACCGCTCGGTCGGCGGGGCCGTGGCGGGGGCGGAGGCCTCGACCGGGGGGCGGGACGCACCGCTGCGGGGCGGCCAGGGCTCCGGGCGGGCCGGCTCGGCCGGGGGCTGCTCCCGCCGGGGTGCCCCGGCCGGGGACGCCGGCGCCGCCGAGGCGGGCCAGGAGGTGGTGGCCCCGGAGCGCCCCGCACCGGGAGCGTCCGGCCACTCAGGGGCCGGGGCAGGAGCCGGGGCGGAGACAGGGGCCGGGGCCGGGGCAGGGGCCGGGATCTGGGCCGCCGGGGAGCGGACCGACAGGATGCCCGCCGCGGCCTGGGCGGGGAGCCGGGTCTCGGGCGTACGGGCGAGGGAGATCCCCGACGGCCGGCCGCCGCCGGGCTCCGGCTCCGGCAGGTTGCCCCACGACACCCGGTGGTCGCGCGGCCCGCCGAAGCCCGCCTGGTGGAGGGGATCGGCCTGCCACACCACGGGCTCCGGCTCGGGATCGCACCCCGGCGAGCGGTCTGGTGAGCGCTCCTGCGGGCGCTCCTGCGGGCGTTCCTGCGGGCGTTCCTGCGGGCGTTCCTGCGGGCGCTCCGGTGCCCGCTCCGGGGCCCGCTCCCGCGCCCGCTCCGGCAGCGCCTCCGTCGCGGAGGTCTCGTCCAGGAACACCGGACCCGTCTCGTCCGCCGGGGGCGCGGGGCGGCTCGTACCCGGAACCCAGGCGGCACCGTTCCAGTACCGGACGTACCCGGGAATGGACGGATCGGGGTAGTAGCCCTCGCGGGCCGCGTGCTCGCCGTCACCAGGGGAGGCCGTCAATGTCCCCAACTCCGATCGTGGCTTGAGGCTTGTGCAAGGGAGGACCATAGCCAAGAACCTCCCCCCGACAGGTCCGGTAACGGGAGAATCCAAGCCTTCGGGCGAACCCCGGGCCATACGACGGTTTTCGGTCACCCGACAGAATTCCGCCAATCTCCTTTTCGGTGCGCGAAGTCGCGTCATTCCCGGGCACAACCGAGCTCTCTCCGGGTGTGGGGCGCGATCCGGCCGTCCCGCACACCGAAGAGAAGCGAAGCGCACGCAGCGCACCGAAGTGAGGCCGCCATGCACCACCCCGCCATCGAGCGCGAGCTGGAACTCCAGCTGGTCCTGTCCCCGGAGCGCAGCATCCCCGTACCCGCCCGGCTGCTCTACCTCACGGAGGACCCGTACGCCGTCCACATCACCTTCCACACCGGCTCCAGCGCCCCCGTGAACTGGACCTTCGCCCGCGAGCTGCTGGTCGAGGGGGTGTTCCGCCCCTGCGGCCACGGCGACGTGCGGATCTGGCCCGCCAAGGTCGACAACAAGGCCGTGCTCTGCATGGCGCTCAGCTCCCCCGACGGCGAAGTCCTGCTGGAGGCCCCCGCCGCCTCCGTGTCCGCCTGGCTGGAGCGCACGCTGCGCATCGTCCCGCCCGGCACCGAGGCCGAGCGGCTGGGCCTGGACGACGCGCTGGCCGAGCTGCTCACCCCGACCCCGGCCGACGAGCTGCGGCTGCGCGACCCCTGGCCGTCGGACGAGTCGGCCGACGGGGACCTGTGACGCCGCCGGGGTCGGGGCGCCGTCAGAACAGCTTGCCCGGGTTGAGCAGCCCCAGCGGGTCGAAGGCGTGTTTGACGGCGCGCTGCATCTCCACGCCCACCGGGCCGAGTTCGCGGGCGAGCCATTCCCTCTTCAGGACCCCGACCCCGTGCTCGCCGGTGATCGTCCCGCCCAGTTCCAGCCCGAGCGCCATGATCTCGTCGAAGGACGCGCGGGCCCGCCGCGTCTCGTCCTCGTCGGCCGGGTCGAAGCAGACCACGGGGTGGGTGTTGCCGTCGCCCGCGTGCGCGCACACGCCGATGAGCAGGTCGTGCGTACGGGCGATGGCGGCCGTCCCGTCCAGCATCTCGGCGAGCCGCGAGCGCGGTACGCACACGTCGTCGATCATCGTGGCCGGCCGCAGCGTCTCCAGGGCGGTCAGCGACATCCGGCGGGCCTGGAGAAGCAGTTCGGACTCCGCCTCGTCCTCGGCGGGGACCACGGCGGTGGCTCCGGCGGCCGTGCACAGCTCCCCCACGGCCGCGAGGTCCGCGGGGGCGTGCGGGGTGTCGAAGGCGGCGAGCAGCAGGGCCTCGGTGGTGTCGGGCAGGCTCATCTTCCCGAGGGCGTTGACGGCCCGGACGGTCGTACGGTCCATCAGCTCCAGCAGCGAGGGCGTCAGTCCGGCCTCCATGACGGCGCACACGGCCTCGCAGGCGGCCGCGGCGGAGGGGAACTCGGCCGCCAGCGCGAGCTGCCGGGGCGGCGCGGGGCGCAGCGCGAGCACCGCCTGGACGACGACGCCGAGGGTGCCCTCGGAGCCCACGAAGAGCCGGGTGAGGTCGTATCCGGCGACGCCCTTGGCGGTGCGCCGGCCGGTGCGCAGCAGCCGCCCGTCGGCCAGGACCACGTCGAGGCCGAGCACGTACTCGGCGGTGACCCCGTACTTGACGCAGCACAGCCCGCCGGAGGCGGTGCCGATGTTGCCGCCGATGGTGCACTGCTCCCAGCTGGAGGGGTCGGGCGGGTAGTACAGGCCCTGTTCGGCGACGGCCCGGGAGAGGACGGCGTTGACCACGCCCGGCTCCACGACGGCGATCCGGTCGACGGGGGAGATCTCCAGGATCCGGTCCATCTTGACGAGGGACAGCACGATGCAGCCGTCCGTGGCGTTGGCGGCGCCGGACAGGCCGGTACGGGCGCCCTGCGGGACCACGGGGACGCGCAGTGCGGTGGCGGTGCGCAGGACGTGCCGGACCTGTTCGGCGGTCCGGGGCAGGACGACGGCGGCCGGGGTGCCGGCGGCGCAGAAGCCGGCCATGTCGGAGGTGTAGGAGTCGGCCACCTGGGGGTCGGTGATCAGGGCCTCGGGCGGGAGCCCTTCGCGTAGGCGGGCGGTGAGCCGTGCGGAGACGTCATCATCCATGGGGCCAGCGTGACACCCGGTGGGGGCACCTCCCAGCGGTAGCTGGGGGACCATCGGTGTGAACACGCCCGCGCCCCTCTTCGGACACCGCGGTGCGCTCTTCATATTGACGCACAGTGACCCCATGGACCGAACCGACCGTATCCACGGTATCGACGAGGAATCGCAGACGCCGGCGCCGCCCGTGACCTTCACCGGCCGCAAGACGCTCGTGGCGGCCGCGGTCGCCGTGGTCCTGATCGCCGGGGCCCTGCTGATCCGCCCGGCCAAGGCCGGTGACGACGCCCGCCCGCCGGGGCCGAGCGAGCGGGCCGCGGAGGCGGTCGGCATGGGCGCGCCCGCGGCGGCGGTGGACCTGACGGCGCTGGTCGCGGACCGGGAGAAGTGGGTCGCGGCGCATCCGGACGACGACGCCTCGTGGGCGGTGCTCGGCGCCGCCTGTCTGGAGCAGGCGCGGCGCACGGCGGACTCGGCCTGGTTCCCGAAGGCGGAGAAGGCGCTGAAGCGGTCGCTGGAGGTCCGCCCGGCCGAGAAGGGCAACTTCGACGCGATGACGGGCATGGGGGCGCTGGCCAACGCCCGGCGGGACTTCGGGACCGGGAAGAAGTGGGGCGAGCTCGTACGGGCGCAGGCGCCGCGGCGCTGGACGGCGTACCCGGTGCTGGTGGACGCCTACACGGGCCTGGGCGACTACAAGGCCGCGCAGAAGGCGACGGAGCAGCTGCTGGAGCTGCGGACGGGGCTGGCGGCGTACGTCAGGGCCTCGCAGGTCTACCGGGACCGCGGCTGGCGCGAGGACGCGGCGGTGGCGATGGAGCACGCGGCGGGCGCGGCGAAGACCCCGGCGGAGAAGGCGTACGCGCTGTTCCGGCTCGGGGAGCTGTCCTGGGAGCGGGGCGACGCGGCGCAGGCGCTGCGGCTGTACGAGGGTTCGCTGAGGACGGATCCGGCGCAGGCGGAGGCGCTGGGCGGCCGGGCGCGGGCGCTGGCCGCGCTGGGGCGCGACGGTGAGGCGGTGCGGGACTACCGGCTGGCGCTGGGGCGCACTCCGCTGCCGCGGCTGGCGCTGGAGCTGGGCGAGCTGCTGGACTCCCTGGGCCGCGGGGAGGAGGCGCGCGCGCCGTACGGAATGCTGAGCGCGCTGGCGTCGCGGGACGATGCGAACGGCGTCGACGACGACGTGGTGCTGGGCCTGTACGAGGCGGACCACGGCGATCCGGCGGCGGCGGTGCGCAGGCTGTCGGAGGAGTGGACGCGGCACAAGAGCGTGCAGGTGGCGGATGCGCTGGGGTGGGCGCTGCACCAGGCGGGCGAGGACGCGGCGGGGCTGGAGTACGCGAAGAAGGCGACGGATCTGGGCCTGCGCAGTGCGGACTTCTCCTTCCACCGGGCGATGATCGAGCGGGGCCTCGGCGACGAGGCGGCGACGCGGCGCCACCTCGAGGAGGCCATGCGCACGAACCCGCACTTCTCGCCCCTGCGGGCCCCGCTGGCGAAGGAGGCCCTGACGGCGATCGGCCAACCGCCCCCGGGCGGCCCGGAAAACCTCCTGCCGACCACCCCGTGGGTCGCCCCGGAGCTCCCGAAGGCGGCGCCGCAGCCGCAGCCTAAGCCGGCTGCGGCGAAGCGGGAGAAGCCGGAGAAGCCGGAGAAGTCCGCGCCGAAACCGGAGAAGCCCGCGCCCAAGCCCGGCACGCCGTAACACCCGGACCGGACGCTCCCGCCCGTAGGGTCCCGGTGGTCGCCGCCGTATTGGCCCATCCCCCGTGGTCATTGGTGAACATGGCGCCGAGGCCCTGCCGGCGGCCGGCGGCAGGGCGCCCGCCGGCCATGTTTCCATCCTCTGGACCACCCGGTTTCATCCCGGGGAAGGGCCCCGGTGCCGGTCCGGCCCTGCGACCGGCGGGGCTGGTCCCCCGCCGGTCGGGGGGTGGCGCACGGCCACGGGGGCCGGGATCCGGACAGGGATCCGGAGATGCCGATACGGCCCGCCGGATGAACCGGCGGGCCGTATCGGTGCAGTGCGTGTCAGGGCACCGCGTATCGGGCTGGGGCGGGCCTCAGAGGTTGCCGCGCTTCGCCTGCTCCCGCTCGATCGCCTCGAACAGGGCCTTGAAGTTGCCCTTGCCGAAGCCCATCGAGCCGTGCCGCTCGATCATCTCGAAGAAGACCGTCGGCCGGTCCTGCACCGGCTTGGTGAAGATCTGCAGCAGGTAGCCGTCCTCGTCGCGGTCCACGAGGATCTTCAGCTCGCGCAGGGTCTCGACCGGGACGCGGGTCTCGCCGGCCCACTCGCCCAGCGTGTCGTAGTACGAGTCCGGCGTGTCCAGGAACTGCACGCCCGCCGCCCGCATGGAGCGGACCGTGGCCACGATGTCGTTCGTCGCCAGCGCGATGTGCTGGACGCCCGCGCCGCCGTAGAACTCCAGGTACTCGTCGATCTGCGACTTCTTCTTCGCGATCGCCGGCTCGTTGATCGGGAACTTCACCTTCAGGGTGCCGTCCGCGACCACCTTCGACATCAGCGCCGAGTACTCGGTCGCGATGTCGTCGCCCACGAACTCCTTCATGTTCGTGAAGCCCATGACCTTGTTGTAGAAGGCGACCCACTCGTTCATGCGGCCGAGCTCGACGTTGCCCACGCAGTGGTCGATGGCCTGGAAGGTGCGCTTGGCCGGGGGCTCGACCATCGGGTCGACGGCGACGAAGCCGGGCAGGTACGGGCCGGTGTAGTCCCCGCGCTGCACGAGCGTATGGCGGGTCTGGCCGTACGTGGCGATCGCGGCCAGCGTCACCGTGCCGTGCTCGTCCTTGACCTCGTACGGCTCGTCCAGGCCGCGCGCGCCGTGCTCGACGGCGTACGCGTATGCCGCCCGCACGTCCGGGACCTCGATGGCGAGGTCGATCACGCCGTCGCCGTGGTCGGCGACGTGCTCGGCGAGGAAGCGGCCGCGGTCGGTCGTCGCCTTGATGACGGAGGTCAGCACGAAGCGTGCGCCGCCGTTGGTCAGGACGTAGCTGGCGGTCTCGCGGACGCCGTTCTCCGGTCCGGAGTAGGCGACGAGCTTCATGCCGAAGGCGGTCGAGTAGTAGTGCGCGGCCTGCTTGGCGTTGCCGACGGCGAAGACGACCGCGTCCATGCCCTTCACCGGGAAGGGGTCTGCCTCACGCGCGGTGTGCGGGGTGGTGTCGAGGGTCTCAGTCATGAGCGCAGAGTCCCGCCGATCCACAAGCTGCGCAATAGTTTCCATTTCTGCTGTACATACTGACCAGCATCGCCGCAGGATGGCTGAAACATCTGTGCACTATGACCACCCCCAGACCCCGGGAGGCACCCATGGGCATCGACGACCTCGACGGCCGGCTCATCGTCCTGCTCGCCCGCGAGCCCCGGATCGGGGTCCTGGAGGCCTCGCGCCGCCTCGGCGTGGCCCGCGGGACCGTACAGGCCCGGCTGGACCGGCTCCAGTCGAACGGAGTCATCCGCGGCTTCGGCCCGCAGGTCGATCCGGCGGCCCTCGGCTACCCGGTGACCGCGTTCGCCACCCTGGAGATCAAGCAGGGGCAGGGGGCGGACGTACGGGCCCACCTGGACGGGGTGCCGGAGGTGCTGGAGCTGCACACCACCACGGGGCACGGGGACATGCTGTGCCGGCTCGTGGCCCGGTCCAACGCCGACCTCCAGCGGGTGATCGACCGGGTGGTCGGGTTCGAGGGGATCGTGCGGGCTTCGACGGCCATCGTCATGGAGAATCCCGTGCCCTTGCGGATCATCCCGCTGGTCGAGCAGGCGGCCGAGGACGACAGCCGCTGACCCGGGGCAGCCGAGCGCCGGAGTTCCAAAGAAGACGTTGCAAAGAAACCCTTGCATGGACATCTTTGCAACTCTATGGTCGAGGCATGCCCGAGAAGAACACCGAAGCCGCCGAAGCCGCCGAAGGCACCCATGGGGTCGCGGACTCCGCGCCCCCGCAGGGGGCCGCCGAGCCCCAGGTCCGGATGCTCGACGCGCACGCCCTGCGCGGCCTCGCCCACCCCCTGCGCATGCGCCTGCTGAGCGCGCTGCGCCAGGGCGGCCCGGCCACGGCCTCGCAACTGGCGGCGAAACTCGGGGAGTCCAGCGGGGCCACCAGCTACCACCTGCGCCAGCTCGCGGTGCACGGGTTCGTCGAGGACGCGCCCGAACACGGGAAGGGCCGGGAGCGCTGGTGGAAGGCCGCCCACGACGGCACGGCCTTCGACGAGGCGCTGATCTTCGAGGACGACCCGGCGACCCGGGCCGCGGCGGACGTCTTCCTCTCCGAGATCACGAAGATCCACGCGCAGGAGCTGACCACCTGGCTCGGCACCGCGCACACCTGGACGCCCCAGTGGCGCGGCGCCTCGGACATCAGCGACTTCACGCTCAGGCTGACCGCCGAGCAGAGTCGCGAACTGGTCGACACACTCCATGAGTTGATCAACAGTTACCGCGACCTGCCGCACGCGCCGGACGCCGAAGGCGTGGAGACCGTCCGTTTCCACACGCACGCCTTCCCGCGCCGCGCCGCCGAGTAGCCCCGCCGAGCAGCCCTCGCGCACGCCGCACGCCGCACGCCGCACGCCGCACGCCGCACACGTCGCTTCGCAGAAGGAGTCCCGCCATGCACGCCTTCCTCCACGCCCACACGCACGCCGCCCGCACGGCCGAGCTCGCCGCCGAGGCCGCCGCCTGGCACCGCGCCCAGCAGACCGCCGCCGGCGCCCCCGCCACCCCCGCTCTGCGCAACCGGCTCGGCGAGGCCCTGATCGGCGCCGGCATACGCCTGATGGAGCCGGCCCACATCCACACCCGCCTCCAGCACCCGCACGCGGCATGAGCAGGCGGCCGTTCACGGCCGTCCTGGCCGCCAACACCATCTCCATCGCCGGGAGTTCACTCACCCTCATCGGTGTCCCGTGGTTCGTGCTCCAGACCACGGGCAGCGCCGGCCGGGCCGGGATCGTCGCCTTCTGCGCCACCCTGCCCGTTGTCATCGCCGCGCTCGTCGGCGGCCCGGTCATCGACCGGATCGGCCGGCGCCGGGTCTCCGCCGTCTCCGATGTGATCTGCGGCATGTCGGTCGGCGCGATCCCGCTGCTGCACCACGCGGGCGTCCTGGAGTTCTGGATGCTGTGCGCGCTGATGGCCGTCGGCGGCCTCGTGCACACGCCGGGCCTGACCGCCCGCTACGTCCTGCTCCCCGACCTCGCCGAGCACGCGGGCACCACCCTCGCCCGCGCGGCCAGCCTCTACGACGCGGTCTCGCGCGGGGCCCGGATGATCGGGGCCGCGCTGGCCGGCGTACTGATCGCGGCCTTCGGCGCCGAGACCGTACTGCTGCTGGACGCGGCCACCTTCGGGGCCTCCGCCCTGCTGGTCTCCGCCTTCCTGCGCGGAATCCCGGCCGCCGAACCACAACGGGCCGCCGGAGAGGTCTCGTTCGCCGCCTACCGGGCCGAACTGGCCGAAGGCTGGGCCTTCCTGACCCGCTCGCGCCTGCTGATGGGCATCACCGTGATGGTCATGATGACCAACGGCCTGGACCAGGGCTGGTCCTCGGTCCTGCTGCCGGTGCACGGCCGGGAAGCCCTCGGCGGCGCCACCGCCCTCGGCCTGATGATCTCCCTCTTCGGCGGCTTCGCACTGCTGGGCGCCCTGCTCTACGGGGCGTGGGGCGAGCGGTTCCCGCGCCGGGCGGTGTTCGCGGCGGCGTTCCTGCTCTGCGGGGCGCCCCGCTATGTGACGGCCGCCTTCACGGACACCGCACTGCCGCTCGCGGTGATCATGGCGCTGGCCGGCCTGGGCGCGGGCGTGCTCAACCCGGTCCTGACCACGGTCATGTACGAGCGGATCCCGGAAGAGCTGCGCACCCGCGTCTCGGGGGTGAGCACGGCGGGCTGCGAACTGACCATGCCGCTCGGCGGACTGGCGGCCGGCCTGCTGGTCGACGGCTTCGGCGCGCCCCGGGCACTGCTGCTGTTCGGGGGCGCGTACCTGCTGACCACGCTCGCCCCGGTGGTCTTCCCGGCCTGGCGAGGGCTGGACCGCGCGCCGCTCAGCAGGCCGGAACGGCCTCTCCCCGGTTCAGCGCGCGAAGGGCGTTCACCGCATCCGTCAGCGAAGTGACGGGCACCAGCCGGAGCCCCTCGGGGAGTTCCGACCGGGCGTCCGAGCACTCCGCCTTCGGTACGAGGAACACGGTCGCCCCGTCGCGCCGCGCGGCCTGGGTCTTCAGGGCCACCCCGCCGACCGCGCCGACCTCGCCGTCAGCTGAGATGGTGCCCGTACCGGCGATGGTGCGTCCGCCGGTGAGGTCGCCGCCGCTGCCGTCACCGTCGAGCTTGTCGACGATGCCGAGGGAGAAGAGCAGCCCGGCGCTCGGACCGCCGACATCGGCGAGGTTCAGCTCGACCTTCACGTCCTTCGGGTCCTTGTGGAGGTAGCCGAGGGCGACGTCGGTGGCCGTCGACTGGGACCTGGCCATTTCCTCCAGGTTGTGCTCCTCGATCTCCTTGTCGCTTCCGCCCGAGGAGTACACCGCCTCCTTGGGCAGGACGGCCCGGGTGGTGTCGAACCAGTGGCCGACGAGCTCGGGCAGGTTCACGCTCGTGGAGGGCCCGGTGGCCTGGATGGTGGTCATACGGAGCTGCCCCTTGGTCTCCCGGGCCGGCGCCCCGGAGACGGCGATGACGGCCTTGCCGTCCCGCTCGCCCAGCACGTCGGCCGTGAGCCCCGGCTGAGCGATCACAAAGGGCAGCGGCGCGAACACCGCGAGGGCGAACAGCCCGATGACCGGCACGGCGCAAACGGCCAGTGCGGCAGGACGCGGCAGACGCATGAGACGAGAGAGCACGCCCCCAATCTATCGGCCCACCCCACCGCCCCAGCCCCGCCGGGCGGACACGTCCAACCCCGCCGGGCGGACACGTCCAGCCCCGCCGGCGTTTGAGGCGCGGGGGTCCGGGGGCAGAGCCCCCGGCAACGGCGCCGCACCCGGCAGCGCACCCGCAGCGCACCGGCAGCGCCGGAGGACACCGCCAAGGCCGCGCCTAGCGAAGGGCGTCGGCGACCTCACGCGCCGCGTCAACCACCCGCGGCCCCACCCGCTCCGGCACCGCGTCGGCCAGCATCACAACGCCCACGCTGCCCTCCAGCCCGGTGATCCCCACGAGCGGCGCTGCAGCGCCACTGGCGCCCGCCTCCAGCTCCCCGTGGGTCAGCGTGTACCCCGGCTCGATCAGCTGGCCCTGACGGGCGGCCAGGATGGCCCGCCCGGCGGCCCCGCGGTCCAGCGGGTGGCGGAAGCCGGCCCGGTAGGCCACGTGGTAGTCCGTCCAGGTCGGCTCCACGACGGCGACGGCCAGCGCCTCGGTGCCGTCGACGAGGGTCAGGTGCGCGGTGGCCCCGATGTCCTCGGCGAGGGACCGCAGCGCGGGCAGGGCGGCCTCGCGTACGAGCGGATGGACCTGTCGGCCCAGCCGCAGCACCCCGAGCCCGACCCGGGCCCGCCCGCCGAGGTCGCGGCGGACCAGGGCGTGCTGCTCGAGTGTGGCCAGGAGCCGGTAGACCACGGTGCGGTTGACACCGAGGCGGTTGGAGAGCTCGGTGACGGTCAGACCGTGGTCGGTGTCGGCGAGCAGTTTGAGGACTCTGAGCCCTCTGTCGAGAGTCTGGGAGGTTTCCGCGGTCACGACGCCTCTCCCTCTTTCGGTGAGCGGCGGTAACTCTCTGGGTGGCACGCCGCCGGTCCGTCGGCGACGCGTGGAGAGGCCGCCGGTAGCGGCCATGGCACCGGCTGCGCTCCCGCGGCGGCGCTGCCACGGTGCGTTCGATGCGGGGACAGTAGCGAGCAGGTTCGCTCAGCGGAAGGGCTCGTCCAGAATCCGGGCGCGTGCTACCGCTATATGCCGATTCCGGAAGGCCCCCGGTCCCACGGCGCGACCGCCCACGTGCACCGAAACGCGGTCGTACGACCCCGAGCCGGACGAAGTCCGTGCGAACCTCCGCACGGACCCCGTTTCATCCCCTGTGGGAATGGATCACCGCATACGGGTGGCCCACTCCTGTACCTTCTTGATCCGCTCGCGCAGCTGCCCCGCCGTCGCCTCCGCGCTCGGCGGTCCGCCGCACACCCGGCGCAGCTCCGTGTGGATCACCCCGTGCGGCTTGCCGCTCTGGTGGACGTACGCGCCCACCATCGTGTTGAGCGACTTGCGCAGCTCCAGCAGCTCCTTGTGCGAGACCACCGGCCGCCGGTCGGCCGGCAGCTCCAGCAGGTCCGCGTCCGCGTCCGGCTTGCGCCGGCTGTGCGCGATCTGCCGCGACTGGCGCTTCTGCAGCAGCATCTGCACCTGGTCCGGCTCCAGAAGCCCCGGGATGCCGAGGTAGTCCTGCTCCTCCTCGCTGCCCGGGTGCGCCTGCATGCCGAACTCGGCGCCGTCGTACAGCACCCGGTCGAAGACCGCGTCGGACTCCAGCGCCTCGAAGGACATCTGCTCGTCCTCGCCGGTGTCCTCGTCCTCCTGCTTGTTCGCCTCGTCCATCTCCTTCTCGGACTCGGCGTACGGATCCTCCTCGCCCTGCTTCTTCGGCTTGTCGAGGACGTGGTCGCGCTCGACCTCCATCTCGTTGGCGAAGCCGAGCAGGTAGGGAATGGTCGGAAGGAACACCGATGCCGTCTCGCCGCGCCTGCGCGAACGCACGAAGCGCCCGACGGCCTGCGCGAAGAACAGCGGTGTCGAGATGGTGGTGGCGTACACCCCCACCGCCAGCCGCGGCACGTCGACGCCCTCCGACACCATGCGGACCGCGACCATCCAGCGGTCGTGGTTCCCGCTGAAGGTGTCGATGTTCTTCGAGGCCCCGGTGTCGTCGGACAGCACCAGGGTCGCCTTCGTCCCGGTGATCTCGCGGATCAGCTTGGCGTACGCGCGCGCCGAGTCCTGATCGGAGGCGATGACGAGGCCGCCCGCGTCCGGGATGCCCTTCCTGACCTCGGTCAGCCGCTGGTCGGCGGCGCGCAGCACGTTCGGCATCCAGTCGCCGCGCGGGTCCAGCGCCGTCCGCCACGCCTGCGAGATGGCGTCCTTGGTCATCGGCTCGCCGAGGCGCGCGGCGATCTCGTCGCCCGCCTTCGTCCGCCAGCGCATGTTGCCGCTGTAGGAAAGGAAGATGACGGGCCGGACGACCCCGTCCCCGAGCGCGTTCCCGTACCCGTAGGTGTAGTCGGCGGAGGACCGCCGGATCCCGTCGTTCCCCTCCTCGTAGGTCACGAAGGGAATGGGGTTGGTGTCGGACCGGAAGGGCGTTCCGGTCAGGGCCAGGCGCCGGGTGGCCGGGTCGAAGGCCTCCAGGCAGGCCTCGCCCCAGGACTTCGAGTCACCCGCGTGGTGGATCTCGTCGAGGATCACGAGGGTCTTGCGCTGCTCGCAGCGGTTGCGGTGCAGCATCGGCCGTACGCCGACACCCGCGTAGGTGACGGCGACCCCGTGGTAGTCCTTGCTGAGCGGCCCGGCGGAGTACTCGGGGTCCAGCCGGATGCCTATCCGCGCCGCCGCCTCCGCCCACTGCTTCTTGAGGTGCTCGGTCGGCGCGACCACGGTCACCTGCTGGACCACGTGGTGGTGCAGCAGCCAGGAGGCCAGGGTCAGCGCGAAGGTGGTCTTGCCGGCGCCGGGGGTCGCCACCGCGAGGAAGTCGCGCGGCTGCGTCTCGATGTACCGGTTCAGGGCACCCTCCTGCCAGGCACGCAGCTTGCTGGCGGTGCCCCACGGCGCACGGCCGGGGAAGGCGGGTGAGAGGTGGTGGGAGGCGGTAGTAGTCACGGTCTCCGGTTCGTCGCTCTCGGCAGTCGTACGTAGGACAACCGGGCCACCCTACCGGGGCGGGCCCGCCCCTCGCGGAGGGACAGGCCTGTGACCTCGCGGGGTGCGGTGAGCGTCACATTGCTTCGTGGAGCGCCCGCAATCTCCGCGCGATCTGCGCCACGTCTTCCAGGCTGCCGGTGGCCACCTCGATCACCAGCTTGTACGACTCGTCCTGATCGACGTCGACCATTTCGGTCCCGTTGAAGTCGAGGAACACGACCGTGCACATCCAGGCCATGCGCTTGTTGCCGTCCACCAGCGGATGGTTCACCGCGAGGGACTGGAGCAGCGCACCGGCCTTCTCGAACAGGTCCGTGTACGCCTCTACCCCGAACATCTGGGACTGCGGCCGGTGCACGGCGGAGCTGAGCAGGCCCAGATCGCGTACCGCGACCTGCTGTCCGCACATGGCGAGCTCTGCCAGGTCCAGGGCTTCCTGGACCGTCAGGTACTTCACTTACTCCCCCAGGCGGCGCAGCAGGTCGGCGTGGCTCTTCGCGTACTTCTCACCCAGCCGGCGGACGGTCTCGCGGTCCGCCTCCTGTTCGAGGTAGCGGTCAATCGCCTGGAGCACTATGGCATGCATGCTGCGGCCCTCCTCCTCGGCACGGAGCTTCAGGGCCTCTTGCTGATCGTCGCGGAGACGCAGGTTCATCGCCATACCAAAACGGTACCACGATGGTGGGGCCATCGTGGTACTACTTTCTCGGGGGGCCGTCCAGACGGGTCGCGACCCACGCCCCCACCAGCGCCACGCAGGCCATCGGCAGGAACACCACCAGGAAGGCCGCGGGGTGCGCGGCGCCGCCGCCCTCCGCCACCGTGTGCCCGGCCCCCACCGCCCCGCCGCCCAGCGCGGCGAAGGCCGCCCCGCCGGCCGCGAGCAGCACGACGTTGGCCAGCGCGTCGGAGATCTGCAGGGCGGCGGAGTTGGCGCCCGCCTCTTCCGGCGCGGACAGCTTCAGCAGCAGCACGCTCGTGGAGCCGATCACCAGCCCCATGCCGAGGCAGCCCACCGCCCAGGCGAGCGCGAGGGTCCACACGGGCACGGACTGGATCAGCACCGCCGGGGCCACGGCGATCGCGAAGGCCACCATCACCATCCCGCCCACCATCAGCCGTTCCCGGTAGGGGTCCATCCGTCCCTTCGACTGCACCCACGAGCCGCCCGCCCACGTCAGCCCGCCCGCCGCGAGCGAGAAACCGGCCAGGGTGGGGCTGAGCCCCCGCTGGGTGACCAGCATGAGCGGCACGAAGCTCTCGGCCGCGATGAACGACCCGGCCGCGACCCCGCGCAGCAGCACCACGGACGGCAGCCCGCGCCGGGCGCGGTAGGTCCCGCGCGGCAGCAGCCCCCGCACGGCGGGCACGAGCAGCGCCGCGCCGGCGATGCCGGGCACCAGCGACAGCCACCGCGCGCCTGGTTCGGATGCAGTCTGGGCGGCGTACTGGAGCAGGCCGGCGCCGAGCGAGATCCCGAAGGCCAGCCGGATCCGCCGCCGGTCGAAGGCCGCGGGCGCCGCGCCGGTGTCCACCGGCCCGGAGGCCGTCCGCCGTATCGCGGGCAGCGCGACGACGAGCGGCACGACCACGAGGGCCGGTATCCCGAGGAACACCCACCGCCATCCGAGGTGCTCGGTCACGGTCCCCGCAGCCAGCGGCCCGACGATGGACGGCACCACCCAACTCGCGGCGAAGGCCGCCATGATCGCCGGCCGCAGCCGCTCCGGGTAGGCCCGGCTGACGACGACGTAGAGCGCGACGATGACCAGCCCGCCGCCGAAGCCCTGCACGGCCCGCCCGAGCACGAACACCCACATGTCCCCGGCGGTCCCCGAGCCCACGAGCCCGGCGGCGAAGGCCCCGATCCCGCCGGTCAGCGGCCGCAGCGGCCCGTGCCGGTCGGCCCACTGCCCGGACAGGACCATGCCGAAGAGGCTGGTGGTGAAGTAGGCGGAGAAGGCGAAGGCGTAGAGCCCGATCCCCTCCAGCTCGCGAGCGGCGACGGGCATGGCCGTCCCCACGGCGGTGGCCTCGAAGGCAATGAGAAAGACAACGGAGATGATCCCGAAGCTGAGCGTCCGGTACGCGGCCCCCATGATCCCGCCGGTCGGCGGGGCCGGGGTGACCGGGCCGGTCTTCTCGGGGGCACGGCGTTCAAGGGCACTCATCGCCCCAGAGTAAGGCGCACAGCCGGTATTCACCCCTGTCAATTAGGCGGATCCCGCCTCCGCCCGAGGACCTACGACTGTGAACGCGGCACGGCAGTCGTATGGCGGCACCCGCGCATCCCTTCCCCCACCCGGCGGGGGCTCGTACGGTCGTAGACGTCACCACCACACAGCCGTGTGCCCGAGTGGTTGAGGGACTCGCCTGCACAGTGCCTAACAGCGGGCTCCGCCCGCGGGGAGTTACGCCGGTTCGATTCCGGTCACGGCTTCGCGGCAGGCCGCTCAGGGGCAGCGCTCCCCTGAGCGGCCTTCGCCACGTCCCCGGCCCGCCGGCCTCACGGCCTCACGCGGTCGGCGCGGCCTTCTCCTTGACCACCAGCTTGTCCGGCAGGCCGCCGTTGTCCTTGCAGCCGAGTTCCTTGGCCATGGCCAGGGCAGCTGAGTGGACGATGGCGAGGTTGGCCTCGCGCAGCTCAAGCTCGTTTGCCTCGGATCCGTTCGCCACGCTGACGCTCGCCGCGACCGGCACAGCCTTGTCGGGACCCGCGAGCTTGCTGCTGGCGCAGTCGAAGAACAGCTGCGCCTGACGCGAGATCGCCAGGGCGTTGCGGCCAAGGTCGTACTCCCAATAGTGGCCCTTGCCGCTCTCGCTGTTCTCGCCGGTCCGCTGCAGCTCGCTCTGGATCTCGAAGGTCACCGAAACCTTCCGCCGGTTCTTCTCGTCCAGTGGAGTGGCCCTGCAGGCTTGCCCGCCGAGCGAGCCGCCCGCCTTGGCGTAACCGCGGGCCAGTACGCCAGCCACCCACGTGACGCCCGGGTTCTCCCCGTTCTCCGGCGGCGCGAAGACGGTGGCCTCAGTGACCTTCTCCAGGCCGCGGACCGCGTCGGGACCGAGCATCCCCCCCGGACACACCTCTGCCGCGGACAGCTCGGCGGGCCCGCTGGGCTCGTCATCGTCCCCACCGCAGCCCACGAGCAGCGTTGCACCCATGACCGCCAAGGCCAGTGCCCCGACACGTCGGCCAGCGGTTCCCGAACTCCCTGGAGTCACCTTCGCACCTCACTTCTCCACGACGGGCTCGTTCCCGGTGTGCTGTTCGAGACCCCAGCCATAGTTGTAGCCGGTCAGGTTCGACTGCGTCAGCAGCTCATCGAACGGATCGTCCAGTGCCACAGGGTGATGCCTCAAGAACTGCTTCACAGGCGAGCCGGACAACTCCGCGCCGTTCGTGTAGACACTCGCCTTGTCCTCGTGGGCTTGGCCCTCCACCTTCTCCTTCTTACGGTCCGCCTCGGCGTCCGACCAGTCCGAGATCAGGCCGCCCGCGACCTGCTCCAGCGCGCCACTGCCCGTGTCCACCGCAAGAGGCACGATGACCGCCGCGGCGCCAGCGGCCGCCGCCGTCGCAGGCAGGAAGGCAACACCCGCGGCGATCGCCGCCGTCGTACCGAACTCGATCCAGCCCGACCGCTTCTCCACGGCCTTCTCGTAGTCTTCAACCCACTTCTTGGCGTCGGCGTCAATCTGCTTGCCGCGGGACTCGTCCAGAATGCCCTGAAATTCACCGCCGGTACGGGCCGCCTCCATCAGAGCGCTCTGGTTGAGCTTGCCGTCGGGTCCCACCTGGGACTCGAGCATTGACGCCTGGAAGACCGACTCGGCTCGGGACATGGTGAGGTAGGAGTCGGGGTGCTGGCCAAGGCTGCTGAGGAACTTGAGGGTGTCGTCCCGCTCGAACTCCGCATGGCCTTCGCCCACGCCCGCGAACAAACTCCTCCCACCGTTCTCCCGCAAGCTGTGGTTCAGATCGTCAATGTATCCCGCGCCCATAGTCCCCAGGCTGTCCGCCAGGGACTCCTGGTTCTTCAGCAGCTCGGCGTCCCCGCCGTACTTCGAGACGACCTCCTGCATGATGCGCGAAGAAACCTCGTCGCGCTCAAGCTTCGGCGACGGGTCGTCCCACGCGTGGCCGAGGGTCGCCGCCTCCAGCGCATGCCCGAGGGCGTCCGGCATGTACTGCTGGACCTTCTTCATGTCGTCCGGATTCGTGCTCTCCGTGTCGATCGTGAAGTCGTACTTCTCGTTGCCGAAGAAGTCGAGGTAGTTCTTGATCGGCTTCTTGTCCTCGCCCTTGCCCAGGTCGGCCGGGCCGGACTTCTCAGTACCGTCCTGGTTGTACGCGTGCGGCGTGCGCTCAGGGTCGAAGAACTCCTTCGCGGCGTCCGGGCTGTGCCCCATCGCCTCCAGGAAACTGACCACGGGGTCGTAGCCGGCGCCGTTGACACCGGACGGGTTGAACAGGTTCTTGCCGAACCCGTTGATGTGCCGGGTCGAATTGAAGAAGTCCGGGTCCTTCGCGTGGATCTGCGTCGCGTGCTCGGCGATCGGGACCAGGAACTTCGGGTCGTAGTTTCCGTACCGCATGATGCCGCCGAGCAACTGGTACCCGTACGGCGGGTTCTGGTCGTACTTGGCAAGCGGGATGTGCTGCGTGCCGAGCTTGCGCAGCTCCTGCGCGTAGGAGTCCGGCAGATGGGGCTCGCTCTTCGAGCTGGTGGCCGTCGCCAGGTTGAGGCCCAGGTTCTTCTGCAGCTCCTGGACATCCTTGAGCCGCTGCTCGTCGAGCTTGGAGTAGTCGTAGGTGTCGGTCGACATGTACCCGAAGAACTCGAGCGCCCCCTTGGGGCCGAGCTTCTCGTAGAAGTTCTTCGAGAACTCCGGGACCTTCGCGTTGTCCGCCAGCAGCTCGTTGAGCTCCACGAGCTCGTCGTGGCTCAGCTCCCGCCCCTTCTTCGCGAGGTCGGCGGCACGGCCCGCCTGCTCGGCATCGAGGCTGCCGTACTTCGGTGCGCTGAAGTCATGCCCGTCGGTGACGTTGGCGCCGAGCATCCGGGCCAGCGATTGGTCGACGTCGTCGCAGTTGTCGATGATGGCGTCGATCTTCTGCTGCCACAGCCCCCGGTTCTCCCGCACGGCCTGCTGGTAGTCGGGGTCGTGACGGGCCGCGTTCCGCTCACCCTCGGTCGCCGGCGGAATGGCGGAGACCCGCCCGGACGCGTCGACCTGGAAGCCGGCCGCGGGAGCCTCCTCCGTAGCGATCTTCTTTAACTGTTCCTTGAACGACTTGAAGACGGCGAGGCCCTCGGTCAGGGCCTTGTGGACGCCCTTGGCCGCCTTGGCGGCGTCCTCGAACTCCTTGGCCGTCTTGTCGACGAACCCCCGCGCCACGCCCGCGGTGACCCCGCTCCACTCGGCCTTGTCGGACTTGGCTTTCATGCCGTTGCGAGCGGCCTCGGCCATCTCGTCCAGCTTGCCGGCCATCGCCGTCCAGTCAGTGACCGCCGTCTGGAGCTTGTCCAGGGGTGCGTTCAGCACGTTCTCGTACGTCAGCATGTCGGCGGGCCCCTACTTCAGGTACTTGTCGATCGCGGACGCGGTGAAGTCTGCGTGGAGCTGCTGCTCGTCCTTGGCGTGGGAGGTGAGGGAGTAGTTCAGGCCGTTGGAAATGTTGGCGCAGGCGGCCACGAGGGTCTTCACCTGGGTCTCCCAGGTGGTGTTGACCTTGAGGAGCGCCGCCCCGCTGGCGAAGTTCTCCTTCGTGAGCGCGCCTGCGGCTTCGGTGGTGGAGGTGGCGGCGTGCTTGCCGTCGGTCTGGAGGCGGGTGTGGAGCTTGTACGCCTCGGAGCCGACGGCACCGATGTGGTCCTGGTTGAGTTCGAGGTCGCCGCCACCGCCACCCCCGCCCGGATCGGCGGGGACCTGGTTAAGCCGCATGGAGACATTGGCGGTGGCCGTGGCGCGAGCCGCCGACCATTCCTCGTCGAACGACATCGCGTGAACTCCCGTGTCAGGTCGGGTCCGTCAGGCAGGTCAGTCAGGTCGTACAGGTCAGTCAGCGGTTGCGGCGCACCACGACTACGGTCACGGCTCCGCCGATGAGCACGCAGGCTCCCAGGCCGAGGGCGATCCAAGGCAGGGAACTGCCGCTCTTCTTCTCCTCCGCCTGCGGTGCCGGCTTGGACGCCGCCGAGTCGGGAGCCTTGCCGTCGGGGGAAGCCGAGGGCTTCTTGGCTGCGTCCGCCGCCGCCAGGTCGGGCAGGGGGTAGACGTCCGCCGGACCGGGGTCGCCGGGCGTCTGCAGCGCGAGGCGGGGCCGGACCACGCCGTAGCCGACGAAGTCGTTGCGCTGAGAGCCGTCAAAGGGCTTGCCGGCGGTGTTCAGGAGAACGCGGAGGACCTGGTTGTTGGTCCAGTCGGGGTGGGCGGACCAGAGGAGGGCGGCGGAGGCGGAGGCGAGGGCGGAGGCGTCACTGGTGCCGGAGGTCTTGCACAGCCCCGTCTTGCCCGTGCAAGCCGTGACGATGTCGATGCCAGGCGCGGCCATGTCCACCTGGGGACCGTGCTGCGACTCCTTGGTCGGCTCGCCACTGGGATCCACTGCGCCTACGCCGACCACCCCAGGGGTCGCACCCGGGTACTCGACCTTGTTGAGCGTGTCCCCAGAATTTCCCACGGCGGCGAAGATCAGCTTGCCCTTCGAGAGCGCATATTTCACCGCTTCGGCCCGCGCCAGATCATCTTCGGGCTTGCCGTCGATACCCAGGGAGATATTAATGACCTTGGCATCCGATTCTGCCGCATACCGAATGGCAGCGACCCACGACGGGGTTGCCATTTCAGTGTTAGAAACGCGGAGTGGGAGAATCTTGGCGCCAGGTGCGAGTCCGTAGCTACCGTCGCCACTCGGATGTTTTCCCGTTCCGGCGATCATGGCTGCTATGCCTGTGCCGTGAGTGCTGTTGTCAGCATGTCCGTCGCCACCTTGCGACGTGAAATCCTTGCCAGAGACAACCTGGCCTTCTAGTTCGGGAATTTCCTTGATTCCATCGTCGATTACCGCGACGGTAACGCCCTTCCCCTTGCTGATTTTCCAAATCTCGTCAGCCTTCATGGCGTCGAGATGCCATTGCTGCGATCGAATGGTCTCCGCGTGGGCCGGGGTCGCGGCGACCCCGGCCAGCAGCAGACCCACCAGGGCCGAGGTCGCCTTACGCATGCGCATCCCGTGCAACGTCCGTTCTGCTCAGTCGATCACCGGCGGAGCAACACGACGGTTGCCCTGCCAGGTCTCTTCGTCTTCAACCAGGTAGTCGGGGCGTTCGCCCCCCTGGTCGTCCCGTCGCTTACCCGGAGTGTGCGCGCCCGCGCCAACAGCGCCGTTTCGCACCAGTCCCGAGCCGCCCTGGGTGAACGGCTGGCCGCCCGCGACCGGGCGACCGGCTGCAGACTGACGCCCACCGACGCTGCCTCCCGGCTCCGAGGCCAGCCGACGGCCTGCCGACGCTCTGCCCGCGCCGCCGTGAGCGCCACCGCCCATGCCGCCACCCATGCCGCCTATGCCACGGCCAGCCTGAGCACCTTCGCCGATGACCGTGCCACGCGGGATGCCCGAGCTGGGACCGTTGGACTTCATCGGACGACCGCCCATGATGCCGCTGTCACGCGGGGGCATGCCCGGCGGCATACCGCCGACCTTGCCACCCGGATGACCGGGACCCGTCAGAGTCGGGTACGGGCCAAGGCCGTGGCCTGGGCCCGTACCGAGCCCCTTCACGCGGCCTACCGGCGGGAGACCCATAGGAGGGACGAACGGGCCGGGGGTGGGACCGACGGGGCCGGGGCCCGTGGGCAGCGGCACACCTGGCGTGGTCGTCATCGGCGGCACAGTCCGATCCGGGAGCGTGCCAACGGAGTCGAGGCCCACGTCCACATTACGGTCCGGGATCCCCGGCATGGACACCGACGGGACCGTGTTGTCCGGCTGCGGCTGGTGCCCAGGCACCCACCCGGGCTCGCTCGAAGACGCACCACTGCCCGAGCTCGACGGCGTGTACGAGGAACCGGCCGAGCTAACTCCCCCACCGGACCCTCCCCCGGGCCTCGCCATGTCCTGCTCTCCATAGCGCTCCGGTACGAGCACCGGCGGCGGCGGCGGAAACGTCGGGATCTTCGCATCCCCCATATGCTGGGAGGACTTCTCGTACGACCCGGCCAGCTTGGTCATCGCGTCCACGGCCCGCGCGTGGTCTCCGCTCAGCTTCGACCACGCCTCCTGGCCCAGCTTCACCGCATCCGGGTCGTTGTGGTATTCGCGGGACGTCGCGAGGTTCTGCTTGAGGGTCGCCTCCGTAGACGCGTCGTACTTGGGCATGTTGCCCGCGCCGTAGTCGGTCGGCTTGACCTCGCGCATGATCTGGGCGGACTCCGCCATGTACTTGCCGCCAGTGGCGCTGTACTCGGCCAGCACCAGCGTGGCGCTGCCCGTCTGGTTCACCCAGTTCTGGAAGGCCTCGGCCGCTTCGCCCTCCCAGCCCTTGACCTTGTGGTCCTTGAGCTTATTTCCGATCTCTTCGATCGTCTTGGCGGCATTGGTGAGCTGCGTTGCGCAGTCATGGGCCTTGTCCGGGTCCATCGCAGCGACCATGGCGTACAGCTGCGCGTGTGTGTAGCCCTCAAATTCACTCATCGAGAGCACCGCCCTTCTTCGTCCCCTTCGGCTGCGACGTGTTCGGCGCGGCTGACTGTCCGCCATCGGCCATCTTGTCCGCGTACGGGTCAAGCTTCGGGATGTACAGGTCATGGGCCTGCTTGGCAAGGAGGGCCATGCGCCGCTTCGTCTCCTCGTCCACCTCGCTGTAGCCGCCCCCCGCAGACTGGATGGCGATGCCGAGAGCCTCGATCTGCACCGCCAGCCCCTTCGACAGCTTCTGCAACTCCGTATGGACGGTGGTGTACGCGTTGTAAAGCTTCTCGGCCTGAGTGAAGTCCTTGCCCAGGGCACCCTTCGGCAGCGTGCCGTCGGCCAGCTTCCCGTGGTGCGCCGGGGAGTCCTGAAGCGTCGTCAGGAGCCCGTCGACCAGCTTCTGATAGGCCTTCAAGTCGTCGTACTGAACCTTCAGCGCCGCAGCGGCCGCCCCGTAGACAGCGCCTGCGAGCGCGCCCATCGGACCCGCCAGCCCCAGCGCGAGGCTCGCTCCCACCAGGCTCGCCCCGTTGTCCTCTGCCACGTTGGCCTCCCCGTCTCCCCGTAGTACCGGCGCGCAAGCACCGCTACCGTCCCCGTTCGCACCCGTTCGCACGAGTTCGCGCGCACACGTGCGCACTCTCACCGATCACTCTAGCGACCGGCGCCGACAGTCCCAAGTCCGGTGTTGCACGTGCAATGCGGGTCACATGGTCATGAGTTGGGCGCCGCGACCGCCGCCGATGGCCTGATCGGGAGCCTGTTCACCGGGCGGCCCGTGGCCGCGCGTACTGCCGAGGCTACCGCCGCCGGCGCCGTTACCACAGGGACCGCGCTCGCCGCCTTCGCGCCGAAGGGAGCCACCACGTCCCGCTCTTCGACCAGTTTGACGATGCGGACCACCGGGGCGTCCAGCGACGTCGGCAGGGCGTAGCCCGTCAGGTCCGGGTGGCGGACCAGGCCCGCGACCGTGCGGAGGTTTTCGGTCAGGGCCGCGCCCACGCCCTGGGTGACGCCCGCTTCGATACGGGCTTCCAGCTGGCGGGGGTTGAGGATGCGGCCGACGTCCTGGGCCACGGCCAGTTCGACCACGCGGACCGAGCCCAGCTCGATGTCCACGTCGACCACCGCACGGATCGCGCAGAAGGCGAGGCCCACGAAGGCGTCGCCCTGGCCGTCACCGTCCAGGGGCTCGGTCGGGTGGGGGCGGCACTGGGCCGTCGCCCAGAGCTCCTTGCCCTCCATCGCCTCCGCGACCGTCGTGGAGAAGGCACCGTCGTATGACGTGATCCGGCCATCTGTGATCTGGAGCAGTTCCGTTGACATGCCCAGTTTGTGGGCCATGGGCTGGAGGAGCTGGGTGCGGACCATCTTGGCGGCCCGTTCGACCGCGCCGCCCGAGACCCACGTGTGGCGGCCGTGGGCCGACGGGCCCGCCGGCGGCTGGTCGGTGTCGACGGGGGCCGTCGTCACCTCGTCGACGCCCAGGACCTCCTGGACGATCTGGCGGGCGAGAGTGGAGAAGCCCTGGCCGGTGTCCACCGCCGCGCAGATGACCGTCGCCGACCCGTTGACGACCTTGACCGTCGCCGTAGAGACCTCGTCCGTGCCCTCCGCGCCGAGCATGTGCACCATGCCGACGCCGTAGCCGACCCCGCGCCGCACCGCGCCCGGCTCGCCCGCGCCCTCCAGGCCGCCCGGGAGCAGCCACTCGTCCTCCGGGGTGTCCTTCGGGAGGGAGGGGAGGGGGTAGTCGCGGACCGAGCGCAGGAGTTCGGCCACGGGGGCCGGGCAGGTCACCGTCTGGCCCGTGGGGAGGAGGTCGCCGGTGGCGAGGACGTTGCGCATGCGCAATTCCGCGCCGTCGATGCCGAGAGCGGCCGCGAGCTTGTCCATCTGGCCCTCGTACGCGGCGCAGACCTGCATCGCGCCCTCGCCCCGGACGTGGCCCGACGGGGGGTTGTTCGTGCGGACCGCCCAGCCTTCGACGAAGGCGTGCGGGACGACGTACGGGCCGCAGGCGAAGGCCACCGCGGCGGCCAGCGACTCCGCCGAAGCGTCCGCGTACGCGCCGGCGTCCATCAGGATCTGGGCCTCGACCTTGACGAGGCGGCCCTCCGCGTCCGCGTGGTGGCGGTAGCGCAGCAGCGTCGGGTGGCGGTGGGTGTGGCCGAGGAAGGACTCCTCGCGGGTAGCGGCCAGCTTGACCGGGCAGCCGGTGCGCAGGGCGAGCAGGCCGAGCGGCAGCTGGAAGGCGGCGTCCTCGCGGTCGGCCGTCGCGCCCGGGACCCCGGTGACGACCACGCGCACCCGGTCCGGCTCCAGGCCGAAGCAGGCGGCCGCGAGGTCGCGGTCGGTGTGCGGGTCGGTGGAGGCGGTGTACAGCTCCACGCCGCCGTCGGGGCGCGGCACGGCCAGCCCGGCCTCGGCGCCGATGGGGGCGGGGTCCTGGCGGCCGATGCGGTACAGGCCGTCGACGACGACCTCGCCGGTGGCCTCCGGGTCGCCGTAGCGGAGCGGGATGTGCCGGATCAGGTTGCCGTCGGGGTGCAGCGGGGCGGCGCCGAAGGACTGCTCGGGGTCGGTGACCGGGTCGAGGAGCTCGTACTCGACGGCGATCGCGGCCGCGGCGAGGCGGGCGGTGTCCGGGTGGTCGGCGGCGACGGCGGCGATGGGCTCGCCGTGGTGGCGTACGACGTCGTGCGCGAAGACCGGCCGGTCGGCGATGCGGCGGCCGTGGGTGGTGGCGCCGGGGACGTCGGCGTGGGTGACGACGGCGCGGACGCCGGGCATCTCGGCGGCGGCCGAGGTGTCGATGGAGAGGATCCGGGCGTGGGCGTGCGGGGAGCGGAGCACGGCGGCCCACAGGAGCCCCTCGGCCCACAGGTCGGCGGCGTAGGGGAAGGTGCCCTCGGTCTTGGCGCGGGTGTCGGCGGCGGGCACGGAGGCGCCGATTCCGCGCGGTACCTGCGGTTCCGCGGCCTCCGCGGGCGCCGCCAGGGCGGTCACCGTGGTGTTCACCGTCGTCGTCGCCGTCGCCGCGTCCTGCCCGCTCACACCGTGCCTCCGTGGTGGATGCCGCCCTCGCCGGGCGCTGCCTGATGCGGAATGCGCGGCTCCGCCGAAGCCGTGGACTCCGCGGCCGCCGTCTCACGCCCGGCCACGACCTCGCGCACGGCGTCGATGACCCCCGCGTAGCCGGAGCAGCGGCAGAGGTTGCCGCAGAGCGCCTGACGGGTCTCCAGCTCGCTGGGGGCGTGGTTGCCCTCCAGCAGGTCGTGGATGGTCATGGCCATGCCCGGTACGCAGAACCCGCACTGCACCGCACCCGACCTGCACAACGCCTGCTGCACGTCCGAGAGTTCCCCGCCCGTCGCGAGACCTTCGACGGTCCGGACCTCGCTCCCGGCGGCCGTCGCGGCCGGCACCAGGCAGGAGGCGACGAGCCGGCCGTCGACCTGCACGGCGCAGGCGCCGCATTCGCCCTGCGAGCAGCCGTCCTTGGCGCCGGCGAGGCCGAGGCGCTCGCGCAGCACGTAGAGGAGGGATTCGCCGATCCAGGCGCCGGTGACGGGGCGGTCGGCGCCGTTGACGCGCAGGACGTAGGAGGCCGACGGGTGCTCGTGATGGGTGACGGGCTCGGCGGCCGCGTCATCCGCGAGCTCCCCGAATCCCCCGAGCCCCTCGATTTTTTCGTACGCCGGCCCCTCGGCCGGGCCACCTTCGGCGGTGCCCCCGTCCGGGACCACCACAGCAGTGTCGGCGGTGTCCGCATTCGACGTGGGCTCGGGCCCGCTTCCAGCCGGTGCCGGGGCGGCTTCGGCGAAGCCGTGCCCCTCCGCGTCGGCCGGCTCCGGCGCGGGCCCGGCCGCGCCCACCGGCTCGGCCGCGACCACGGCCTCGGACTCCGGCCCGGCCGCCGGGTCCGGCTCGGCCGCGACCACCGGCTCCGGCGCGTGGCCGAACGCCGAGAAGCCGTGCCCGTCGGTCCCCTCGCGCCCTGCCGGCGCCGCGGCCGATGCCGGCGCCGCGGCCGATGCCGACGACGCGGGCGATCCCGACGACGCGGGCGGTGCGGCCGGCGCCGACGGCGCGGGCCGGGACCCCTCGACCGGCATTTCCGCCGGCCCGTGGGAGGCCTCGATGTCATGCGGAGCCGGATGCACCGGCTCGCCCTCCGGCAGCGGGGTGCCCACCCCGGGGCCGCCCAGCACCCGCGGGCCGCGCCCCATGGCGCCGACCTCTGGCCCGCCGAGCAGCCGCTCGGCGCCCGTGGCCGCGTCGGCCGCCGCCGAAGCCACCGCCTCGTCCGTGCCCGGCAGGACGCCCGGGTCCGGCTCCCCGGCCGGCTGCTGCGCCGCGTACCCGCGCGCGCCCTCGAAGTCGGGGTGGTTCGCCCAGGGCGCCGCGGCGCCGCCCGGCAGCGTCGCCGGGGCCTGGCTCCAGTCGGCGTCCAGCCCGCTCTGCCGGAACTCGCCCGACTGCTCGGCCCGTTCCTGCGCGGTCGACATGTTCGACATATGCGAGATGTGGGAGATGTGGGAGATGTGGGAGATGTGGGAGATGTCCGGCATGGCCCACTGGCCGGTCGCCCCGCCCTCGGGCTCCGGCGGCACGTCCGGGAACCGCCATTCCGCGGTCGCCGCCGGATCGGGCTCCGGCTCGGCCTCGGCGAACGCCGCGGCCACCGACGCCGGGATCGGGATCGACGCCGGGATCGGCCCACCGACCGGCGCCGGAGAAGGAGCAGATGCAGCGGCACCGCCGCCCGCCGAGTCGACCGGAACCGAAGCCCCCGCCTCCGGCCAGTGCACCGGCATCGCCCACGTGCCCGTGGCCGCCGGGTCCGTACTGGCCGAGCCGAGCGGCACGATCATCGGCGGCGGCACGTAGCCGTGCCCGGGCGCCGCGAGCGGCTCACCCGTGCCGAGCGCGTCCAGCATGTCCTGCGGCAGCTTCACGAAGGCCGTCGCGTCCGAGTCGTGCTCGCCGCCCTGCGGGACCGGTTCCCAGCCCCAGTCCGCCGCGCCGTTCCCCTGGCCCTGGCTCACGTTCTCGTTCTCGTTCCCGCTCATGAGGTCAGCGCCCTCCCCAGGGCCCTGCGTGCCAGCACGGCCACCGTCCGCCGCAGATGCAGTACACCGGGAGCCACCGGTTCCCCCTGGTCGGGAACGCAGGCGGCCGCGACGTACTCGCCGAAGGCCTCCAGCGCCTCGGGGGCCAGGCTCCGCTCGCCGTCCCAGTCGATCAGCGAGGCCACCCACTGCTCGGCCTCCAGCGGCCGCAGCGGCATCGGGGCGACCGCGCCGATCGCGCAGCGCACGCCCCGGCGCGCGGGGTCCAGCACCAGCCCCACGGACGCCACCGCGCGCCCCGGCCCCGTACGCCCCGTGGCCTTGAGGAACACCTGCGGCGCGTGCAGCAGCGGCACCCGTACGAAGCCGATCAGCTCCCCGGGCCGCAGCATCTCCCGGCCGGCCAGCAGGTGCGAGACCGGGACCTCGCGCGATCCGACCGGGCCGACGATGACGAGCACGGCCTCCAGCGCGGCCAGCACGGGGAGGGCGTCACCCGTGGGCGCGGCGGTGGCGATGTTCCCGCCGAGGGTGCCGGCGTTGCGGATCTGCGGGGGCCCGGCGGCGCGCGCGGCGGCCGCCAGCCCGGGGATCAGCGCGGCGAAATCCGGCCGCCCCATGCGCGCGTGGGTCAGTCCCGCGCCGAGCAGCGCGTGGCCGTCCTGGTACTGCCAGCCGCGGATCTCATTGATCCGGCCCAGGCCCACCAGCGCGGCGGGCCGCAGCAGCCCGGCGTTGACGGCGGCCATGAGGTCGGTGCCGCCCGCCACGGGCACGGCGGCGGGCATGGCGGCGAGTGCCGCCACGGCCTCCTCGAGTGAGGCCGGCAGCGTCACGGACTGCGCCGCCTGCGGTGCGTGCGTGGTCAACCCAGCTGCCCCTTCCCGATGTCCCGGTCCCGGCGCTCACGCCTGTCCGCCGTACGGTACGTGCTCACCGCCGGGAGGTGGCAACTCTGGCACATCTTCGCGGACGTCCGGCGCGAGGGTCGACCGGGCGCCCCCCTCGTGGAGCCCGGCACTCCAGGGGGCCGCGGACGCCGCCTCACCGGCGCCCGCCGCCCGGCCGGCACCCACCCCCGCAAAGCCCCCGCAACGCCCCCTCAGCGCCCGGGCGCCACCCGGGCGCCACCCGCGCCCCGGCCACGCCCCGGCCGCGCTCCGCCCCACTCCCCCGACTGACCGTTTTTCCCCGTATCACCAGAAATACAGCCAGAGTTCCGCTTCCCTTCGCCCCCGGCGCCCTGTCACACGTTCGGGGGCGCGCCCTCGGCCGGCCGCCCCAGCACCCCCGGCCGCCGCTGCCACGGCAGCGGGCCGCCCGGCGGCCGGTAGCCGACCCCGAGCGCGTCCAGCCGGCCGTAGTGCGCCGCCGCCATCCGGCCCTCGAACCAGGCGAAGTCGCGCTCCTCCGGCTCCGGCAGCCGTGACCACACCACCTCCGCGAAGGCCGCGAGCCGCGGGAACACCTGGTAGTCGACCCGCGCCTGGTCCTCCGTCACCTCGGTCCACATGTTGGCCTGCGCGCCCAGCACATGGGCCGCCGCCTCCGCCGACAACTTCGGCGGTATCGGCTCAAAGCGGTACACATCCTCCAGCGAGCGCACGTACCCGATCGGCACCGGCTCCTCCGCGCCGCCCGCCTGACGGTGGTCCAGGTACACCTGCTGCTCGGGGCACATCACCACGTCGTGCCCGGCCTCGGCGGCCGCGATCCCGCCCGCGTAGCCGCGCCACGAGGACACGGCCGCCCCCGGCGCGAGCCCTCCCTCCAGGATCTCGTCCCACCCGATCAGCCGCCGCCCGCGCTCGGCGAGCCAGGTGTCGAAGTGCCGGATGAACCAGGACTGCAGCCCGTCCTCGCCGTCCACCCCCAGCTCGCGGATCCGCTCCTGCGCGACCGCGGAGGCCTTCCACTGCTCCTTGGGGCACTCGTCCCCGCCCACGTGCACGAAGGGGGAGACCTCGGCGGGGAACAGCTCCAGCAGCTCCTCGAAGACGCCCTCGTAGAACCGGACCACGGCCTCCGTGGGCGCGAGCACGTTCTCGTTGATCCCCCAGTCGTCCCACACCTCCAGCGCCGAGGTGTCGACGACGTCCGTGTTCCCCAGCTCCGGGTACGCGGCGATCGCGGCCTGGGAATGCCCCGGTACGTCGATCTCCGGGACGACCCGGACGTGCCGCTCGGCGGCGTACGCGACGATCTCGCGGATGTCGTCCTGCGTGTAGTAGCCGCCGTGCGGGGTCTCGTTCCACAGGGGCGAGGCCCGGTGCCCCCGCCGGCTGCGCGCCCGCCACGCGCCGACGCCGGTCAGCCGCGGGTGGCGCTTGATCTCGACCCGCCAGCCCTGGTCGTCCGTCAGGTGCAGGTGCAGGACGTTGAGCTTGTGCGCGGCGAGCAGGTCGATGTAGCGCAGCACCCCGTCCTTGGGCAGGAAGTGCCGGGCGACGTCGAGCATCAGCCCGCGCCACCCGAACCGCGGGCTGTCGGCGATCCGCCCATGGGGCAGGCTCCACGCCCGTCCGGGCAGCGGCGCCTTGCGGTACGCGTCCGGCCCCAGCAGCTGACGCAGCGTCTGGAGGCCCCAGAACAGCCCGGCCGGGCTCGCGCCGGCCAGTTCCACGCCCGTCCCGTCGACGGTGATCCCGTACGACTCGTGCCCCATCCGCTCCCCGCACTCGGGATCCAGGCGGAGCCTCACGTCCGCGGCCGCGCCGGGCCCGGCGGCCGGCAGGCTCCAGCCGGTGGCCGCGCCCAGCTCCCGGCGCAGCAGGCGCGCCACGCCCTCCGTGCCGGGACCGGCCCCGAGGAGCGGCTCGGGGCCGAATGCGTAGCGGCGCCCGCCCTCGTCGAAGACGGCAACCTGGGGTGCGGGGATCAGGTCCATGCGTCAGCCCTTCACAGCAGCCTGTTGTGCCCTGCGCAACGTCCGTTCCACAGAGTGCCCGTGGCGCCGACCCTCATACGCGAAAAACCCCGGGACGCGCCTCTGCGCGCATGGGGGCTTCGGTCACACAGGACAAGGCCGAAAGCCCCGTTGCACCGGTATTTCGTCAAGAAAGTGACATGAGCGACGACCGCATGCGCAACGTCTGCCCTTTGCGATTCCGCAAGTAACGCGCGTACCCCGCCGGGGTTCAGGAGGAGGTGCTGACCCGGTGGGGCCATACGCGCGCGCTCTTTCGTGTCCACCGAGACCACTCCCCCGCTGCGGGTACGAGGACGACGCCGACCACAACGCGTCGATGGAAATCGAGGCCCGAGCCCGCCGGACGGGCGGCTCGGACATCAACAGCACGCGCAGCACCCGCAAGGTGCAAGTCCCGGCCGCCGGCCGGAGGCGGATGCGTGAAGCCCCGAAGCCCGCCCGCGCGAGCCGAAGGGAATCGTCCTCATGGGATGAGGACGAGGATCGTCAATTGTCCTTGCCGCCCTTGTCCTTGTCCCCGCCGGGGCCCATGGACTCGTAGATCTCCTTGCACATGGGGCAGACCGGGTACTTCTTCGGGTCGCGGCCCGGTACCCAGACCTTGCCGCAGAGCGCGACGACGGGGGTCCCGTCGAGGGCGCTCGCCATGATCTTGTCCTTCTGGACGTAGTGGGCGAAGCGCTCGTGGTCGCCGTCACCGTGCGACACCTGCGGCGTCGGCTCTACGAGGGTCCCCGTGCCAGTCCCGCGCTCGGGCTCAAGAGTGCTCATGGGACCAGGGTACCGACCCCCGCCCGGGTCAGTTGAGCGACGGGTCGTCCGGATAGGTGGCGACCATCGCGAGATCACTGCGCTGGCGGCGCAGCACCGCCCGCCACAGGCGCTCCGGGTCCGGGAAGGACACGTCGCCGGGCTCGGATTCCACGACGTACCAGGCTCCGTCGCCCAGCTCGTCCTCCAGCTGGCCCGGGCCCCAGCCCGAGTAGCCCGCGAAGATGCGCAGCGATCCCAGGGCGGCGGCCAGCAGCTCGGGCCGGGCCTCCAGGTCGACGAGGCCGATGGCCCCGTGCACCCGGCGCCAGCCGAGTGGGCCCTCCTCGCCCGGGATGACCGCCACCCCCAGGGCCGAGTCGAGCGCCACCGGCCCGCCCTGGAAGACCACGCCCGGGTCGCCGGCCAGGGGGGCCCAGGGCAGCAGGACGTCGCCGACCCCGACGGGGGTCGGCCGGTTGAGGACCACGCCGAGCGAGCCCTGCTCGTCGTGGTCGAGCAGGAGCACCACCGCGCGGTCGAAATTCGGATCCGCGAGGCGGGGGGTGGCCACGAGCAGCCGCCCTGTGAGGGAGGACACCTCGGTCATGCCGCCATGATCCCGCACATTCGCCCTTTGCGGGGAGCGGGCGGAGAGATCGGATCGCACGCAGCTCAGGGCGCACGGCAGCAGGAAGGAGCGCGCACGCTCATCGCGGACGGAACGCGACACTCCGCCACTTGGCGGACACACAGGGTGCTGTGGCTAATTCATGACAGTCCTACGGCCGCGTCGGCCTTACGAACAAGGGGGGGATGGCCCTTACCCTTTCCTCTGGTCCCCTGCCCATCCCTCTCCGGAACGCGAGATTCATGACCGGCATCAGTGACGATGTACTGCTTGTCCACGGCGGCACCCCGCTCGAGGGCGAGATCCGGGTCCGCGGTGCGAAGAACCTCGTGCCCAAGGCCATGGTCGCCGCTCTGCTCGGCAGCGAACCCAGCCGGCTGCGCAACGTTCCCGACATCCGCGACGTGCGCGTCGTCCGCGGGCTGCTCCAGCTGCACGGGGTGACGGTCCGCCCCGGCGAGGAGCCGGGCGAGCTGATCCTCGACCCCACGCACGTCGAGAGCGCGAACGTCGCCGACATCGACGCCCACGCGGGCTCGTCGCGCATCCCGATCCTGTTCTGCGGTCCGCTGCTGCACCGCCTCGGCCACGCCTTCATCCCGGGCCTGGGCGGCTGCGACATCGGCGGCCGGCCGATCGACTTCCACTTCGACGTGCTCCGCCAGTTCGGCGCGACCATCGAGAAGCGCGAGGGCGGCCAGTACCTGGAGGCCCCGCAGCGCCTGCGCGGCTGCAAGATCCGCCTCCCCTACCCGTCGGTCGGCTCGACCGAGCAGGTGCTGCTGACGGCCGTCCTGGCCGAGGGCGTCACCGAGCTCAGCAACGCCGCGGTGGAGCCGGAGATCGAGGACCTCATCTGCGTCCTGCAGAAGATGGGCGCGATCATCTCCGTCGACACCGACCGGACCATCCGGATCACGGGTGTGGACCGCCTGGGCGGCTACAACCACAAGGCGCTCCCGGACCGCCTGGAGGCCGCCTCCTGGGCGTCCGCGGCCCTGGCGACCGGCGGCAACATCTACGTGCGCGGCGCGCAGCAGCGCTCGATGATGACGTTCCTGAACACCTTCCGCCGCGTCGGCGGGGCGTTCGAGATCGACGACAACGGCATCCGCTTCTGGCACCCGGGCGGCCCGCTCAAGGCCATCGCGCTGGAGACGGACGTCCACCCCGGCTTCCAGACCGACTGGCAGCAGCCCCTCGTGGTGGCCCTGACGCAGGCGACCGGCCTCTCGATCGTCCACGAGACGGTCTACGAGTCCCGGCTCGGCTTCACCTCGGCGCTCAACCAGATGGGTGCCCACATCCAGCTGTACCGCGAGTGCCTGGGCGGCAGCGCCTGCCGTTTCGGCCAGCGCAACTTCCTCCACTCGGCGGTCGTCTCGGGCCCCACCAAGCTCCAGGGCGCCGACCTGGTCATCCCCGACCTGCGCGGCGGGTTCTCGTATCTGATCGCGGCGCTGGCGGCCGAGGGCACC
Source organism: Streptomyces sp. ISL-94 (assembly GCF_018614075.1). Classification (GTDB taxonomy): domain Bacteria; phylum Actinomycetota; class Actinomycetes; order Streptomycetales; family Streptomycetaceae; genus Streptomyces. The sequence goes on from NZ_JAGGOZ010000074.1 coordinate 45,397, forward strand.
TCGCGGGTCCACGGCATCGACCTGATCAACCGCGGCTACGAGAACTTCATGGAGAAGCTCGTGGAGCTCGGCGCGAAGGTCGAACTCCCGGGCGGCGACCTCGCCTGAGCCGTACCGCGCGCGTCGCGTACGCCGCGTGCACCGCGCACGCCGAAGCCCCCCGGGCCCCGCACAGGGCCCGGGGGGCTTTCCCGTCCCCCGGCGGGCCCTGTGCGGGCCCTGTGCGGGCCCTGTGCGGGCCCTGGCGGGCCCTCAGGCGCCGCGTGGGCACCGGGAACAGGCGGCGACCAGGCGGGGACCAGGGAGCCAGGCCGGGAACACGCCGAAGGGCGGCCGCCCCGCCCGGGGTGGCCGCCCTTCGCCGTTCTGCGTACTACTGCGCACTACTTGCGCACTACTGCCGTTCCAAAGGCCTGTGCGGCCTTCGGCGCCGGGGCAGGACTACTTGCCCTTGGCGGCTTCCTTGAGCTTGGAGCCCGCGGAGACCTTCACGCTGTAGCCGGCCGGGATCTGGATGGGGTCGCCGGTCTGCGGGTTGCGCGCGGTGCGAGCGGCACGGTGGGTGCGCTCGAAGGTCAGGAAGCCGGGGATGGTGACCTTCTCGTCGCCCTTGGCGACAATCTCGCCGACGGTCTCGGCGAGCGCGGCCAGAACGGCGTCGGCGTCCTTGCGGGTCACCTCGGCGCGCTCGGACAGAGCGGCCACCAGCTCACTGCGGTTCATGTTGTACTCCCGTGTTCAACTTGCCTTAGAGGCGTGAGATCGAAGCCGATGCTGCCAGGGCCCTCGGACAGTCCCCGGACCCGGGTCTGAACGTCAGACCCTCTCGCCCGGTTACGCATCCTGCCCCCACCAGCGGCGGGAAAGCCAATCCGGCACCCGCCGGGGTCACACGAAAAGCGCCACAGTCACGCCGCGGTGACGCTCCGTCCACGCCTTCGCTCACGCGCCGGTGCGGACCGCGGACCTCGCGGGCATCCCCGCAACCCTAGAGGCGGCCCACCGGGCCGCATCTCGCGACGCGCCGGTATCAGCGGGCCGTGAGGGCGGTCACAGCGGTCGTGACCCGGCCGTCACCCGGCCGTGGCGGCCTTGCGGACGGCGCCCGCGACCGCACCCGCGACCTTGTCGTTGAACACCGACGGGATGATGTAGTTCGCGTTCAGCTCGTCCTCGCCGACGACGTCGGCCAGGGCGGTCGCGGCGGCCAGCATCATGTCGGTGTTCACGGTGCGGGACTGGGCGTCCAGCAGGCCGCGGAAGACGCCCGGGAAGACCAGCACGTTGTTGATCTGGTTCGGGAAGTCGGAGCGGCCGGTGGCCACGACGGCGGCGGTCTGGCGGGCGACGGCCGGGTCCACCTCGGGGTCCGGGTTCGCGAGCGCGAACACGATCGCGCCTTCGGCCATGGCCGCCACGTCCTCGCCGGAGAGCACGTTGGGGGCCGAGACGCCGATGAAGACGTCGGCGCCGACCACGGCCTCCTTCAAAGTGCCCGTGTAGCCCTCGGGGTTGGTGTTGTCGGCGATCCAGCGCAGCGGGGAGTCCTCGTGCGCGTCGACGAGGTCGGGGCGGCCCGCGTGCACGACACCGTGGATGTCGGCGCTGACCGCGTTCTTGACGCCCGCCGCGAGGAGCAGCTTGAGGATGGCCGTACCGGCCGCGCCGGCACCCGACATGACGACCTTGACGTCGCCAACTGCCTTGCCCACGACGCGAAGTGCGTTGGTGAGGGCGGCCAGGACGACGATCGCGGTGCCGTGCTGGTCGTCGTGGAAGACGGGGATGTCGAGGGCCTCGCGCAGGCGGGCCTCGATCTCGAAGCAGCGGGGCGCGGAGATGTCCTCGAGGTTGATGCCGGCGAAGCCGGGGGCGATCGCCTTGACGATGGCGACGATCTCGTCACTGTCCTGGGTGTCGAGGCAGATCGGCCAGGCGTCGATGCCGGCGAAGCGCTTGAAGAGGGCCGCCTTGCCCTCCATGACGGGCAGCGCGGCCATCGGGCCGATGTTGCCCAGGCCCAGCACGGCGGAGCCGTCCGTCACGACTGCGACGGAGTTGCGCTTGATGGTGAGGCGGCGGGCGTCCTCGGGGTTCTCGGCGATCGCCATGCACACGCGGGCCACGCCCGGGGTGTAGATCATCGAGAGGTCGTCGCGGTTGCGGATGGGGTGCTTGGACGCCATCTCGATCTTGCCGCCGAGGTGCATCAGGAAGGTGCGGTCGGAGACCTTGCCGAGGCTGACGCCCTCGATCCCGCGCAGCTTCTCGACGATCTCGTCCGCGTGCGCGGTGGAGGTCGCGGCGATGGTGACGTCGATCCGGAGCTTCTCGTGGCCGGAGGCGGTCACGTCGAGGCCGGTGACCGAACCACCGGAGGACTCCACGGCAGTGGTGAGCTGGGAGACCGCGGTTCCGCTCGCGGGCACTTCCAGGCGGACCGTCATCGAATACGAGACGCTGGGCGCCGTTGCCATGGCCGTGTTCCTCTTCTGTCCCTGGTTTTCGCTTGTACGCACAGGGCCCGGCACACGGCAGGTGTGGCAGGACCTGTTGTCCGATCGTCCCACCTACCAGCCGGTACAAGGTAACCAGCTACAAATTTCGGAAAGACTCTTCCACCATACGAGATACCAGGAGGGTTCGGAATGGTGGGTCCATACAAAACAGGTCCGCGCCCTCCACTGGGGAGGGCGCGGACCTGTTGATTGACTAGTGACACCGACCCGCCATGCTCGCCTCGCGGCAAGTGGTCGCTCTAGGCGACGAAGGTTGGGCCCGGGGGCTTGGATCGAGTCGGTGCCGTACCCAGGCTAACAAAGGATCGCCCGATGTCATCCCCGTGCTCGAAGTCCGTTCACGGCACCACGCGCCTGGCCGCGGACCATACGGCCCTGCGCGGCCCGGTCCGGGCCCGGGCGCGGTTCCGGCCCGGGCGCGGTTCCGGCCCGGGCGCGGCCCGGTCCGCGCCCGGTGCGCTACGGCAGCAGCAGCTCGGGCACCCCGTCCGCGTAGGGCTTGTCCCGGTTCGCCGAGACCACCGTCAGCTGCTGCGTCGCGCGCGTCAGCGCCACGTACAGCACCCGCAGGCCCGCCGGGGACTCGTCCGCGATCTCCGCCGGGGAGACGACCACCGTGGCGTCGTACTCCAGGCCCTTGGCCTCCAGGCTGCCCAGCGCCACCGCCCGCTCGCCGAGGTCGGCGAGCCAGCCCGCCGCCTCCGCGCGCCGGTCCATGGCCACGACCACGCCGACCGTGCCGTCCACCTGCTCCAGCAGCCTGCGGGTCTCCTCCCGCACCGCCGCGCCCAGATCGCCCTCAGCGGCCGTGAAACGGGGCTCCAGGCCCGTGGAGCGCACCGCCGACGGCGGCTCCATGCCGGGCATCGCCAGGCGCAGCACCCGGGAGGCGACCTCGGCGACCTCCGCCGGGTTGCGGTAGTTCACCGTCAGCGTGAACCGCCGGCGCGGCCGGGACCCCAGGGCCTCGTCGCGGGCCGCGGCCGCCTCCTCGGGGTCGGTCCACGAGGACTGCGCCGGGTCGCCGACCACCGTCCAGGTGCCCGTCCGGCCCCGGCGGCCCACCATCCGCCACTGCATCGGCGTCAGGTCCTGGGCCTCGTCGACGATGACGTGCGCGTACTCGGTGCGCTCCGCCGCGAGCCGCTCGGCCCGCTCCCACTGGGTCTCCTCGCGGGTCGGCATCAGCTCCTCCAGCCCGCTGAGCTGGTCCAACGGGTCCATCTCCCGCTTGCGCTTGGGCCGCGCCGGGGCGCCGAGCAGCTGCTGGAGCTCGTCCAGCAGCGCGACGTCGTGCACCGACAGGGGGCCCTTGCCGTCCGGGCCGACCCGGCGCAGCGAGCGGGCCAGCATGCGGGTCTCGCGCGGGTTCAGGTCCCGGCGCGACCAGCGGCCGAGCTTGCGCTCGTCGGCCATCGCGGCCAGCACCGCGCGCGGGGTCAGCTCGGGCCACCAGGCGTTCAGGAAGCCGATGAAGGCGTCCTCGGTGGAGATGTCCTCGTCGAAGGCGGAGCGCAGCTCGGCGGCCAGCTCGGGGTCGCTGTGCCGGCCGGCGCCGCCGGATTTCGCGTAGAGGGCGTCGAGCAGCAGCTTGCGGGCGCGCGGGCGCAGCAGGTTGACGGGGGCGGTGCCGCTGAGGACGTTCTGCCGGATCCGGTTCAGCTCGCCGGCCTCCAGCTCCTGGCGGCGGCCGAAGGCGACCACGCGCAGGCGGTCGGGGGCGTTGCCGAGCTCCAGGGCGCCCCTGACGGCCTTGCGCAGCACCTTGAGCATCCGCGAGGAGCCCTTGACGCGGGCCACGGCCGGATCGTCGTACGTGGTCGCCTCCGCGCCGTCGACCAGCGAGCCGAGCGCCCGGATGGCGACCTGGCCCTCCTCGCCGAGGGAGGGCAGCACGCCCTCGGTGTACGCCACGAGCAGCGGGGTCGGGGAGACGATCAGGATGCCGCCGGAGTAGCGGCGCCGGTCCTGGTAGAGCAGGTAGGCGGCGCGGTGCAGGGCGACGGCGGTCTTCCCCGTGCCGGGGCCGCCGGCGACCTCGGCGACGGAGGCGGCGGGGGCCCGGATGACCAGGTCCTGCTCGGCCTGGATGGAGGAGACGATGTCCCGCATGGAGTGCGTACGGGCCCGGCCGAGCGCGGCCATCAGGGCGCCGTCGCCGATGGCGGGGAGCTCCGTACCGTCCAGGAAGGCGGTGACCTCGGGGCGCATCAGGTCGTCCTCGACGCCGAGCACCTTGCGGCCCTTGGAGCGGATGACGCGGCGGCGCACGACGCGGCCGGGGTCCTTGGGCGTGGAGCGGTAGAACGGCGCGGCGGCGGGCGCGCGCCAGTCGATGACCAGGGGCGAGTAGTCGGCGTCGAGCACGCCGATGCGCCCGATGTGCAGGGTCTCGGCGATGTCCGCGGTCAGATCGGCGCGGATGGCGTCGTCGGCGGGCTCGACGGAGGTGTAGGCGCCGTCCGCGCCGCGCTCCCCGTCCTTCCCCAGCACCAGGTCGACCCGGCCGAAGAGGAAGTCCTCGAACTCGTTGTTCAGCCGGTTCAGGTGGATGCCCGCCCGGAAGACCTGCGCGTCGCGCTCGGCGAGGGCGCCGGGCGTGCCGACCTGCCCGCGCTTGGCGGCGTCGTTCATCAGGAACTCGGCCTCGTGGATCTTCTCCTCGAGGCGTCGGTACACCCGGTCGAGATGCGTCTGCTCGACCGCGATCTCCCGATCTCGGACGGAATCCGCCGTGCTGTCGACAGCGGCATTCTGCGCGGCCACCAAGGCCCCCTTCTGACGTGCATGGGCGACCGTCAACCGTACGCGAAACGGCACCCTGTCCGCACGCCCGTTCCGGAACCGTCCCGCGGGGAGCTACGCGGGACCGGCGGCGAGGGCCCGGCGCCGGTGCCGGGCGACGCGCTCGCGGTTGCCGCAGAGCTCGCTGGAGCACCAGCGGCGGCGGTGGCCGCGGGAAGTGTCCAGGTAGACGCGGGTGCAGCGGTCGCCCTCGCAGGCACGCAGGAGGGCCCGTTCACCGGGGTCGGTCAGCATCTCGACGGCGTCCCGGGCGACGGCCGCGAGCAGTGCGCCGCACTCGACGCCGCCGCACAACTCCCGTACGAGGTGGCCTTCCTGGTCCCGTACGGCACACAGGCCCGGGGGTGGTCCGGCGGCCAGTACGTTGACCCGGGCGAGGGCCGCTTCGTCGGGATCGGTCCCGTCCAGCTCCGCCCGTACGAGGACCTCCACATCGGCGCGCAGGGCCCGGAAGGCCGCGACCCAGTCCGGGCCGACCCGGGCGAGCGGCGTCCGGTCGGGCACCAGCCCGGCCCCGGCGAGCCACAGCCGTAGCTCGTCGCCGTCCCGGATCCCCTCGTGGGGGGTGAATGTGGCCACCAGGTCCAGGCAGACCCGCCCGGAGTCGAACCGCATGCCCGTCACCGCCTCGGTTGGGGGGCGCCCCACCAGAGTGCCGCCCGCTGCGCCGCAGCGGAACCCCCCGGACCGGTCCCTCCGGGGGTCCCGCCCCAGCCGCTGCCGCTCCCGCCGCGCGGAGCCCTTCCCCACCCCGCCCTTCCCCCGTTCCCCGGGGGCTCCGCCCCGTTCCCCGGGGGCTCCGCCCCAGACCCCGCCGGGCTCCGCCCCGGACTCCGCCCCCCGTTCGCCGGCGCGCCTCAAAGACCTGGGGCTCCGCCCCAGACCCCGCGCCTCAAACGCCGGCGAGGCTGGATGTGGCTGCTGCCGTCCGCCATGCAATTTCCGCCTCGCCGAACTCGATGTGGCCTGCCGTCCGCCTGGCGCGGCTGGGTTGCCCGCAGGGCAACTCCAGCCCCGCCGGCGATTGAGGCGCGGGGCTTGGCGCGGAGCCCCAACACACGGACCGCAGGGAAGCCTCAACGGCGGCCACAGCCAGCCCCGCCGGCGTTTGAGGCGCGGGGCTTGGGGCGGAACCCCCGGTGGCGGGGCCCCGGTTAAGCCGGTGGGGGTGTGTCGTGGAGGAGGCGCTGGAACAGGCGGTGGTCCCGCCAGGCGCCGTTGATGTGGAGGTAGCGCGGCGCGACGCCGTACGGCTCGAAGCCCGCCTTCGCCAGCACCCGCTGCGACGCCCAGTTGTCCAGCAGGGTGCCTGCCTCCACCCGGTGGAGGCCCACCTCGTCGCGGGCGACCCGGCACACCTCCTCCACGGCCGCGGTGGCCAGCCCCTTCCCGTTCCAGGCCTGGTCGACCCAGTAGCCCACGCCCCCGCTGCACAGCGGCCCGAGCTCGATCGAGCCGAGGTTGATCGCGCCGACGATCGCGCCGGTCGCCGTCTCGGCGAACACGTACGGGACCAGCCGCCCCCCGTCCCGCTCCCCGAGCAGCCCCGCGATGCGCGCCCGCTGCCCCCGCTCCGTGTAGTAGGCCTCCGGCCGCACCGGCTCGAAGGGGGCCATGTACGCCCGGTTGCGCGCGAACGCCTCGGCCAGCGCGGCGGCATCGTCGAGTGCGATGCCCCTCATCTCCACCCCGTCAATGATCACCCGAGCACGCTAGCGGCCCGCCCCCACCGGCTCAACCAAGCGGAGCGCCCCCGTACTTGCCCTCTCCGCCCGCGTCCAGCGACAGCCGGTACCCCCGCTTGACCACCGTCTGGATCAGCTTCGGCGCCCCCAGCGCGGCCCGGAGCCGGGCCATCGCCGTTTCGACGGCGTGCTCGTCGCGCCCCGCCCCCGGCAGCGCCCGCAGCAGGTCCGCCCGCGAGACCACCCAGCCCGGCCGCCGGGCCAGCACACGCAGCAGGGCCATCCCGGCCGGCGGCACCGGCCGCAGCTCCGCGTCCACCAGCACCGCGTGCCCCCGGATCTCCACCCGGTGCCCGGCCACCGGCAGCACCCGTGCCCGGCCCGGCAGCTCCTGGCAGAGCAGCTGCACCAGCGGGCCCAGCCGGAACCGCTCCGGCTGCACCGTGTCCACCCCGTGGGCCTGCAACGGCAGCGCCGTCACCGGGCCCACGCACGCGGAGAGCACCCCGCCGCGCAGCGCCTCCAGCACGGGCTCCCGTACGCCGCGATCCTCGGCCCGGGACAGCAGCGAGGCCGCCGCCGGGGCCGAGGTGAAGCTGACCGCGTCCACTCCGCCGCCGACCACCGCGTCCAGCAGCCGGTCCAGCGGGCCGAGGTCCTCCGGCGCCATCCACCGGTACACCGGGACGACCACCACCTCCGCCCCGCCGGCCCGCAATGCCTCGACGAACCCGGGCAGCGGCTCCCCGTGCAGCTGGAGCGCGATCCGCCGCCCAGCCACCCCGGCCGCCAGCAGCCGTTCCAGTACCTCCGCGAGGGATTCCGAATCGGGGGACCAGTCCTCCACCAGCCCGGCGGCGCGGATCGCGCCCTTCACCTTCGGGCCGCGCGCGAGCAGTTCGGCGGACCGCAGCCGTTCCAGCAGCTCCTCGCCGATGCCCCAGCCGTCGGCGGCCTCGATCCATCCGCGGAACCCGATGGCGGTGGTGGCGACCACCGCGTCGGGAGCGCAGCCGATCAGCTCCTTGGTGGCGGCGAGCAGCTCGCTGTCGTCGGCCAGCGGCACGATCCGCAGCGCGGGTGCGTGCAGTACGGCGGCCCCGCGGCGGCGCAGCAGCGCGATCAGCTCGTCGGCGCGGCGGGCGGCGGTGACCCCGACGGTGTAGCCCGCGAGCGGGGCGGTGTCCCGACCGGTGTTCCGACCGGTGTTCCTGACCTCGTCCATGGTGACCTGCCTTGCCCAGTGGGTCCGTAGCGCATCGCGGGAGCGGAACCGAGCCTGCCAAGTCGGCGTGTCAGGCTCGGTTCCGCAGCGTTTCGGCGCGGTAAAGCGCGGTTACACCGAGGTGAGCTGCGGCTTCGCGGCCGCCCCGGGCTCCGTGACGATCATCACGGCCGGTCGGCGAAGGTATACCGCCCACGTCACGCCGCAGGCCGCCGCGTAGAAGCCGAGGAAGGTCACGAAGGCGGCCGTCCCCGACCCGGAGCTCAGGAAGGCCTCGCGGAAGACGAGGTTGATGCCGAGCCCGCCGAGCGCGCCCACCGCGCCGATCAGGCCCATGGCGGCCCCGGACAGCCGCCGCCCGTAGGCGGCCGCGTCCTCGCCGCTCATGCCGCGGGCCAGCGCCTTCGCCTGGAAGATGCCGGGGATCATCTTGTACGTCGAGCCGTTGCCGAGCCCGCTCAGGACGAACAGCGACACGAACCCGACGAGGAACACCGGCAGCGACTCCCGGACCGAGGCGAAGACGACGACCCCGGTCGCCGCGGCCATCGCCACGAAGGTGGCGAGGGTGATCCGCGCCCCGCCGAACCGGTCCGCCAGCGCCCCGCCCAGCGGCCTGATCAGCGAGCCGAGCAGCGGCCCGATGAAGGTCAGCGAGGCCGCCTGGAGCGGGGTGCGGCCGAACTGCGTCTGGAGCACCAGCCCGAAGGCGAAGCTGTAGCCGATGAACGACCCGAAGGTGCCGATGTAGAGGAAGGCCATGATCCAGGTGTGCGGCTCGCGGACCGCCTCGCGCACCGCGCCGGTGTCGTTGCGCACGGGCGCCAGGTTGTCCATCCGCAGGGCGGCCAGGGTCGCGGCGGCCACGATCAGCGGGATGTACGCGCCGAGCAGCAGCCGCGGGTGTCCGGCTCCGGCGGTGCCGATGACCAGCAGCGCGGCGAGCTGCACCACCGGCACCCCGATGTTGCCGCCGCCCGCGTTCAGCCCGAGCGCCCAGCCCTTCTTGCGGAGCGGGAAGAAGGCGTTGATGTTCGTCATCGACGAGGCGAAGTTCCCGCCGCCGACACCGGTCAGGGCGGCCACGGCCAGGAAGGTGCCGTACGAGGTCCCGGGCTCCATGACCACCAGCGCGGCGCTGGTGGGGGCGAGCAGCAGCAGGGCGCTGACGACGGTCCAGTTCCGGCCGCCGAAGCGGGCGACGGCGAAGGTGTACGGCACCCGCACCACGGCACCGACCAGCGTGGCGGTCGCGATGAGGGAGAACTTCCCGGCCGGGTCGATCCCGTACTGCGGGCCCATGAAGAGGACCATCACGGACCACATCGACCAGATGGAGAACCCGATGTGCTCGGAGAACACGGAGTAGAGGAGGTTGCGGCGGGCGGTCCGCTCCCCCGTCTCCTTCCAGAACGTCTCGTCCTCGGGATCCCACCGCTCGATCCAGCGGCCCCCCTTGCGCGGTGCGGTCGTACCGGTCATCGCTCGCCTCCACAGCTGTCGCGTCCGTGGTGACGACGGTAGGAACAGCGCGTTTCGGCCTCGGTCACCGCCCGATGACCGCCGGGAAACCTTGGTCTCACCCGCCGCCGGGACCGCGTGTGAGCGCGGCGGGGCGCCAGCTTCCCGGGGGCACGTCCAGCCAGCCGCACTCAGCCGTGAGCCCGGCGGCGGCCTCGTGCAGCGCATCCAGCCCCGGGTGGCCGAAGCCCTTGCGCCACACCATCGACAGCGGGGACAGCGGCACGGGGTCGGTCAGCGGCCGCTTCACGCACCCGGGCATGTCGAGGAAGTCGACGGTGACCAGCACCGGATTGCGGGTCTTGGCCATCACCCGGCGGAACTCCTCCTTGCCGACCGCCACCGGCGCGGGCGGCGCGAGCGCGATCCCCCGCCCGGCGAACAGCTCGCGCGCCAGCCCGGTCCACTCCAGGGTCCGCGGATTCCCGGCACCGCCGTACACGGTCTCCCCGGCGAGCGCGTCCAGCGGTACGGCCTCCAGCGCGCTCAGCGCATGCCCCTCGGGCAGCAGCACGGCCAGCGGCTCGTACCGTACGGGCCGGTGCGCGAGCTTGGCCCGCAGCGCCGGGTCGAGCCCCTGGGCGTACCCGAAGGACACGTCCAGGCGTCCGGCGGCGATCTCGGCGGCGGCGTGGGTGAGCCCGCTCTCGAAGCGGGCCATCAGCTCCTGGCCGGGGGCGAGTTCTCGGGCCCGCTCCAGCACCCGGCGCCCGGTGCTCGGGCCGTCGGTGTTCAGGTCGACGAGCAGCGCCCGGGGGGCGGTGAAGGCGGTGGCCATCTCCTCGTGCGCGGCCAGCACCCGGCGGGCGAGCGGCAGCAGCCGCTCCCCGTCGGCGGTGAGCTCGACGGCGCGGGTGGTCCGTACGAACAGCGCGGCTCCCAGGGCCTGTTCGAGGCGGCGGATGTCGCGGCTCAGCGCCTGCTGGGCGAGGAAGAGGCGGGCGGCGGCGCGGGTGAAGTGCAGTTCCTCGGCGGCGGCGACGAATCCGCGCAGCAGCCGGGGTTCCACGTCACGGGATATCACCCCGGGAGACTAACAACCAAAAGGCGTGAATGGGCCCCGAACAGGTGTTGGACGGTGGCGGCGGCCGGGCCGGAGGCTTGCCCCATGCCCTCCACCGCCACGACCGCCGCCACGACCGCCGCCCGGCCGCCCCGCATGACCGTCACCGGCAGCACCCTCGTCATCACCGCCCCGCCCGCCCCGGCCCGTACCGCCCGCCGGGCGGCGCGCCGCGCCCCCGGGCCGTACCGCCGCCTGTTCGCCCTGCCCGGCACCCGCGCCTTCACTGCCGGGAACCTGCTCGCCCGGCTCCCCATGGGCATGTTCGCGGTCAGCGCCGTCATGATGATCGCCGGGCAGCGCGGCTCGTACGCCCTCGCCGGCGCGGTCACGGCGACCGGCATGGCCGCCACCGCGCTGGTCGCACCGTGGACCGCCCGGCTGGTCGACCGCCACGGCCAGGCCCGGGTCGCCGTCCCGGCCACCCTGGTCGCGGTCCTCGGCTCCCTCTCCCTGATCGTGTGCGTCCGTACGCAGGCCCCCGCGTGGACCCTCTTCGCCTCATACGCCGCGACCGCCACCACCCCCAACATCGGCGGCATGTCCCGCGCCCGCTGGACCCACCTGCTGCGCGGCGCACCGGCCGACCACCACACGGCGATGTCCTTCGAGCAGGCCGCCGACGAACTGTGCTACATGTTCGGCCCGGTCCTGGCCGCCTTCCTGTGCACCGCCGTCTTCCCCGAGGCCGGCACCCTCGCGGGGGCGGCCCTGTTCCTGACCGGCATGCTGGTCTTCACCGCCCAGCGCGCCACCGAGCCGCCCGTGACCCGGGCCGCGGCGGCCCGCCTCGGCTCGCCCGTACGCGCCCTGGGACCGCTGCTCGCCCTGTTCCTCACCCTGGGCCTGGTGTTCGGCTCGATGGAGGTCGCCTCGATCGCCTACCTCGGCGCCCACGGCCTGGGCGCCGCCTCCGGCCTGGTCCTCGCCCTCCAGGCGGCGGGCTCCTGCGCCGCCGGCCTGCTCTACGGCACCTTGCGGCCCCGCTCGCTGCGGGCCTGCGTGTGCGCCCTGGCCGCCCTCATGACCCTGCCCTGGGCCGCTGCGGCCACCGGCTCCGTGCCCGCCCTCGCCGCCACCCTGCTGCTGGCCGGCATGGCCACGGCGCCGACGATGGTCACCGCGATGTCCCGAGTCCACGCCCGCACCCCCGAGGGCCGCCTCAACGAGGGCATGACCCTCGCGGTCACCGCCATCCTGGCGGGCATCGCGGCCGGCTCGGCCGCGGCAGGCCTGGCGGTCGACCACCTCGGCCCCGCAACGGCCTACCTGCTCCCCGCAGCGGCCGCCCTGCTCGCCCTCACGACCGCCGCGACCGGACGGATTCACCCGGCGGCCGAGTGATGACCCACCCGATCCGGTACCAGGATCTGGTACGTACCCAGTACCATAAAGTCGTACCAGCATGAACGGAGACGGCACATGCCCATAAGCGCCAGCGAAGCACGCAAGACCCTCTTCCCGCTCATCGAGCGGGTCAACGACGACCACGTTCCTGTGCGCATCAGCTCCAAGAACGGGGACGCGGTCCTCATGTCGGCCGCCGACTACGACTCCTGGCAGGAGACCGTCTACCTCCTGCGCTCCCCCGCGAACGCCCGCAGGCTCATGGAAGCCGTCGCCCGGGACAGGGAAGGCGCCGCAAGCGTCGCCAAGACCATGGAGGAGCTGCAAGCCCTGGCCGGTGACGAGTGAGGAGCGTCCACTTCGACCCGGACGCCTGGGAAGACTTCCTGTTCTGGCTGGCGGCAGACCGGAAGATGGCCAAGCGGATCACCCGCCTGATCGGCGAGATCCAGCGGTCTCCGTTCACGGGTATCGGCAAGCCCGAACCGCTCAAGGGCGATCTGACCGGCTACTGGTCCCGCCGGATCGACGACGAGCACCGGCTCGTCTACCGGGCCGACGACAAGGAAGTGAAGATCCTCAAGGCCCGGTACCACTACTCGGACTGACCTGTCGGCCCCTCAGCCCGAGCGGCGCGGAAAAGCACAAGGCCCCCGCCCGCGACGTGCGTCGCGACCAGGGGCCTTGCCCACATGGGATGAGTGGAGATGGCGGGAATCGAACCCGCGTCCAACGGTGCAGAAGCAGGGCTTCTCCGAGCGCAGTCCGCTGCGCTTTTCTCAGCCCCGGAGATCACACGGACAAGTCTCCGACGGGCTCAGTCACTGTTTGGTTTCCCTCCAGCCCCCGTGACCGGGGCTAGAGGTTTAGATCCCTAGTTGACGCCAGGATCCGGACCGGGACCACTTCCGGGCTGACGCTCCTCACAGAGGCTTCAGCTCACTGTTATTAGGCAGCGAGGGTGAAGCGGGAGTTATCGCTCTTGGAGTTGGCGATTATTGTTTGCGACATGTGGTTAGCGAGATCATTGCCGCTTCCTCGGCTCGCTTCCCCTGCATCGACATCCGCTGTCGAAACCGATCATCCCCATGTTTCACGCTGTTCAGTTAGATACCGCACAATGTGCTCCACCCCGGGGGGCGGTGCTGACGCCATGGTACGCGAAGTGGACCACCACGTGCCAGGTGATTAAACCGTGCCGCGCTGCTTGCGACGGATGGCCGAGATCGCCCGGTTCGTCTCGCGGGTGTCCTGCTTCTCGCGGAGCGTCTGCCGCTTGTCGTACTCCTTCTTGCCCTTCGCCAGCGCGATCTCCACCTTCGCCCGGCCGTCCTTGAAGTACAGGGACAGCGGCACGATCGTGTGACCCGACTCGTCCGCCTTGCGCTCCAGCTTGTCGATCTCCTCCCGGTGCATGAGGAGCTTGCGCTTGCGGCGGGCGCTGTGGTTGGTCCAGGTGCCCTGGCTGTACTCCGGCACGTGCACGTTGTAGAGCCACGCCTCGCGGCCCTCCACCGACACGAAGCCGTCCACCAGCGAGGCCCGGCCCTGGCGCATGGACTTGACCTCGGTACCCGTGAGCACGAGACCGCACTCGTAGGTGTCGATGATCGTGTAGTCGTGCCGCGCCTTCTTGTTCTGGGCGATCAGCTTGCGCCCTTTTTCCTTAGCCATAGTGCGGTCATTTTCGCACTAAGGACCCACCCCGAGGCCACCCAATACCTGCGCGGCCCGCTCCTCGGCGCCCTCGCCCGCCGCCAGGTCGGGTGTGATGCCGCTGCCGTCGAGGCTGCGGCCGCCCGGGGTGCGGTAGGTGCCGACCGTCAGCTCGGCCACCGAGCCGTCCGGGAGCTCGGTCGGCATCTGCACCGAGCCCTTGCCGAAGGTCCGGCTGCCGACCGCCACCGCCCGGCCGCGGTCCTGGAGGGCGCCCGTGACCAGCTCGGCGGCGCTCATCGTGCCGGCGTCGACCAGGGCCACCAGCGGGCGGCCCGTGTCCCCGCCCGGAGCGGCGTAGAGGGCGCGCTGGTCCCCCCGTACGTCGTAGGTGGCCACGAGCCCGCCGTCGAGGAAGGCGGAGGCGGCGGTGACCGCCTCGGTGACCAGCCCGCCCGGGTTGCCGCGCAGGTCGAGCATGACCCCGGCGCCGGGCGGGGCCTCCCGGACGGCTGCGCGGACCCGCTCCCCCGAGCCGCGGGTGAAGGAGGCGACCTTGATGACGGTGATGCCGCCGGGGAGCTGCCGTACGGTCACCGGCTCGGTGCGCAGCTCCTCGCGGCGCAGGGTCTCGGTGAGGTCGGCGCCGCCGCGGGTCAGGTTCAGCACGACGGGCGTGCCGGCCTCGCCGCGCAGCAGGGAGATGACGTCGGTGACGGCCAGGCCGGTGACGGCGTGCCCGTCGACGCTCAGCAGCCGATCCCCGGCGCGCAGGCCGGCCCGGGCGGCGGGGCTGCCGGGCTGGACCTTGTCGACCGTGATCCGGCCGTCGCCGCCGCGTAAGGCCCAGAGGCCGACGCCGGTCCAGCGGCCGTCGAGGCCCTCGGCGAAGGCGGCGTACTCGCCCCGGTCGTAGACGGTGCCCCAGCGGTCGCCGCTGCGGCTGACCACCTCCTGGGCGGCCTTCTTGCCCGACTTCCCGTCGGCGACGGCCTCGGCGGCGGCGCGGGCCACGGCCTCCCGGTCGGCCGTACCGGCCGCGCGGGGCGCTTCGGGCGCCGCGGCCCCCGTACGGGCGGAGAGCGCGGCGGCCGCGGCGTCCTCGCGGTCCCAGCAGCCCATGGTCCCGGCGGTGCCCACGGCAGCGAGGAAGGCCAACGTCAAAGCGGCCCCGCGACGCAGGTCGCGGGGCCGGTGGCAGAAGGCGGGCAGACCCGGCATGGCGCCGAGTCTAGGACAAGCCCCGCGCCGGTACGGAGGGTTGACCGGACCGCTCGCGGGGCGCTTGTCACACCTTCAGGTACTTGCGCAGGGCGAGGAAGGCCGCCATGGAGGGCATCAGCAGGCCGATGAAGAGGACGTACGGGAGCTTGGCGAGGACCGATCCCCAGCCCATGAAGTCGATGAGCTGGATCTTGTCCCGCAGCTCGAAGCCGTGGTCGATCACGAAGTACTGGCCGGAGACGAGCATGGTGCACGCGAGGGCCGCGCCGATGAGGCCGGCGACGGCCGCCTCCATGATGAAGGGGACCTGGATGTAGAAGCTGGAGGCACCCACCAGCCGCATGATCCCCGTTTCCCGCCTCCGGCTGAAGGCGGAGACGCGCACGGTGTTGACGATCAGCAGCAGCGCCACGATCAGCATGATCAGCATGATGCCGAGGGCCGCGATGTTGACGTAGTTGAGGATCCCGAAGAGGGCGTCGATGGCCTGGCGCTGGTCGTCGACGGTGTGGATGCCGTCCCGGCCGGCGAAGGCGGAGGTGACGACCTTGTACTTCTCCGGGTCCTTGAGTTTGACGCGGAAGGACTCCTGCATCTGGTCCGGGGTGATGGAGGAGGCCAGCGCCGTGTGCCCGTACTGCTCCTGGTAGTGCTTGTAGGCCTCGTCCGCCGACTCGTAGGCGACGGACTTCACCAGGGACATCTGCTTGAGCTCGGCCTCGATCTGCTTCTTCTGCTCGTCGGTCACCGCGCCCTTGCGGCAGGTGGCGACGCCCAGGTCGCCGCCCGCGGACCCGGCCGCCTTGTTGGCGGCCTCGCCGGCCTGCTCGGCGTCCTGCTTGTTGCAGAGGTAGATCGAGACGTTGGCCTTGTCGTACCAGTAGCCCTTCATCCGGCTCACCTGCTCGCGCATGAGCAGGGAGCCGCCGAACAGGGCCAGCGACAGGGCCACGGAGATGATGACCGCGAAGGTCATGGTGAGATTGCGGCGGAGACCGACGCCGATCTCCGACATGACGAACTGGGCGCGCATTGCGTCTCAGGGACCTTTCAGTGCTGGTAGCCGTAGACGCCGCGCGACTGGTCGCGCACGAGACGGCCCTGTTCGAGTTCGATGACGCGCTTGCGCATCTGGTCCACGATCTGCTGGTCGTGCGTCGCCATGATGACGGTGGTGCCGGTCCGGTTGATCCGGTCCAGCAGCTTCATGATGCCGACGGAGGTCTGCGGATCGAGGTTGCCGGTGGGCTCGTCCGCGATCAGCAGGGCGGGGCGGTTGACGAAGGCGCGGGCGATGGCCACGCGCTGCTGCTCACCGCCGGAGAGCTCGCCGGGCATCCGGTCCTCCTTCCCGCCGAGGCCGACCAGTTCGAGGACCTGCGGGACGGCCTTGCGGATTTCGCCGCGCGGCTTTCCGATGACCTCCTGCGCGAAGGCGACGTTTTCGGCCACCGTCTTGTTGGGCAGGAGGCGGAAGTCCTGGAACACGGTCCCCAGCTGGCGCCGCATCTGCGGGACCTTCCAGTTGGAGAGCTTGGCGAGGTCCTTGCCCAGGACGTGCACCTGGCCGTGGCTCGCCCGCTCCTCGCGCAGGATGAGCCGCAGGAAAGTGGACTTGCCGGAGCCGGAGGAGCCGACCAGGAAGACGAACTCGCCCTTCGCGATGTCGAGGGAGACATCTCTGAGTGCGGGGCGGTTCTGCTTCGGGTAGGACTTGGAGACGCTGTCGAATCGGATCACGGGTGCACCACGGTCGCCGGGAGTAGGTGTGCGTGACCATACGCGAACGGGCGCGGGGTGTGGACCCGGCATCCGGACTTGCCCTATTTATCCCCTGGTCCCGGGCGGTCCGGGGTGTGATTGACGGGACGGACCGCGCCGAACGCCGGTGAAGCTGGCACAGTGGTAGGGGGAACGGTCTCGTTCCCCGCTGCGTTGTAGAGATGGGGACGAGAGGAGGAGCGCATGACATATGACCGGCTCGTGTGCGCGAACTGCGCCGCACCCGTGAGCCAGGGCCGCTGCCCTGTGTGCCGGGCGAACCGGGAGCGCCTCCAGCAGGAGGGCCCCTTCTCCGGCCTGAACCCCGTGGCGCTCATCGCGCTCATGGTGATCCTCGTGGCGGCTCTGGTACTGGTGGCCCAGCAGACCGCGTAGTCGCTCGCGTACCACGTACCGATCACACGCATGACGAAGGGTCCGGACACCGCTGGTGTCCGGACCCTTCCTCACACGTGTGGGACTACGCGGTCTGCTCCTGCTGCTTGCGCCAGCGGATGCCGGCCTCCAGGAAGCCGTCGATCTCGCCGTCGAGCACCGCCTGCGGGTTGCCGACCTCGAACTCCGTCCGCAGGTCCTTGACCATCTGGTACGGGTGCAGGACGTAGGACCGCATCTGGTTGCCCCAGGAGCTGCCGCCGTCCTTGAGGGCGTCCATCCTGGCCTGCTCCTCCTGGCGGCGCCGCTCCAGCAGCTTGGCCTGGAGCACGTTCATCGCGCTGGCCTTGTTCTGGATCTGCGAGCGCTCGTTCTGGCAGGAGACCACGATGCCGGTCGGGAGGTGCGTGATGCGCACCGCCGAGTCGGTCGTGTTGACGCCCTGGCCGCCGGGGCCGGAGGCGCGGTACACGTCGATGCGCAGCTCGCCCTCGTCGATCTCGACGTGGTCGCTGGACTCGACGACCGGCAGCACCTCGACGCCCGCGAAGGAGGTCTGGCGGCGGCCCTGGTTGTCGAAGGGGGAGATGCGCACGAGGCGGTGCGTGCCCTGCTCGACGGAGAGGGTGCCGTATGCGTACGGCGCCTTGACCACGAAGGTGGTCGACTTGATGCCGGCCTCTTCCGCGTACGAGGTCTCGTAGACCTCGGTCGGGTAGCCGTGGCGCTCGGCCCAGCGCAGGTACATGCGCTGGAGGCGCTCGGCGAAGTCGGAGGCGTCGACGCCGCCGGCCTCGGCGCGGATGTTGACCAGGGCCTCGCGCTCGGCGTACTCGCCGGACAGGAGGGTCCGGACTTCCATCTCGTCCAGCGCCTTGCGGACGGCGACCAGCTCGGCCTCCGCCTCGGCGAGGGTGTCCGCGTCCTCCATCTCCTGGGCCAGCTCGAAGAGGACCGCGAGGTCGTCGATGCGGCTGCGCAGGCTCTCGGTCTTGCGGACCTCGGCCTGGAGGTGCGAAAGCTTGCTCGTGATCTTCTGAGCGGCGTCCGGGTCGTCCCACAGGGACGGCGCGGCGGCCTGCTCCTCGAGCACGGCGATATCTGCCCTCAGCTTGTCGAGGTCCAGGACGGCCTCGATCGACCCCATGGTCGAGGAGAGGGACTTCAGCTCTTCGGATACATCGACGACTGCCACGGGTCCAGCGTAGCCGGTCCCCGGGCAAGGCCGTCCGGGCAGGCCGATTCACCCGTACTGGCGAGCGGTCGCACGGGCGTACGCTCACGGTATGACCGTTCTCGTCGTCACGCGCCTCGTGAAGCGCCGCCATGTGGACCACATGCGGGTCACGACGACGGGCTGTCAGCCGCCGGACCATCCCCAAGCCTGATCCACACCGATCCGACTTGGTCCTGTACGCGGCCCAAGCGGTCCCGGCGCCATCCCTGCCGGCGGCCCACCCCACCCGCGGCCCCCGCCACCTCTGGGGAACAGGACCCCGTGACATCCCGAAACGGAGCCGTCATGCCGTCCGCGCACACCCTGCCCGTCCTTGACCTTTCCCAGGCCGACGATCCCGAGTTGCGGCCGGACTTCCTGAAGCAGCTGCACGCAGCGGCCAGGGACACCGGTTTCCTGCATCTCACCGGGCACGGCGTCACCGCCGCCGAGAGCGCCCGCATCCTTGAGCTGACCAGGGCTTTCTTCGCGCTCCCGGAAGCCGGCCGGCTCGCCGTGAGCAATCTGAACTCCCCGCACTTCCGCGGCTACACCCGAATCGGCCACGAGCTGACCGGCGGGGCCTCGGACTGGCGGGACCAGCTGGACGTCGGCGCGGAGCGGCCGGCGCCGGTGGTGGGACCGGAGGATCCGCCGTACCTGTGGCTGGAGGGCCCCAACCAGTGGCCGGCGGCACTGCCGGAGCTCCGTACGGTGGTCCTGGACTGGCAGTCCCGCCTGGCGGCGGTGGCCCACCGCCTGCTCCAGGAGCTGCTCGCCTCGATCGGCGCCCCGGCGGACTTCTTCGACGCGGCGTTCGCGGACCGCCCGCACCTGCACACGAAGCTCATCCGCTACCCGGGCTCGGCGCCGTCGGGCACGGACCAGGGGGTCGGCGCGCACAAGGACTACGGGTTCCTGACCCTGCTCCTCCAGGACTCGGTGGGCGGCCTGCAGGTGGTCCGGGACGGCGGCTACCTGGACGTGCCTCCGCTGCCGGGGGCGTTCGTGGTGAACCTGGGCGAGCTGCTGGAGATCGCGACGGAGGGCTACCTGACGGCGACCGACCACCGGGTGGTCAGCCCGCCGGGTGCGGTGGAACGGTACTCGGTGCCGTTCTTCTACAACCCGCGCCTCGACGCGGTCGTCGAAACGGTCCCGGGCGACTACCTCCGGCAGGCGCCGGGGGTCGCGCACGACGCCTCGAACCCGCTGCACGCGGAATACGGCCGCAACGAGCTCAAGGGGTGGGTCCGCGCCCACCCCGCCGTAGCGCGCCGCTGGCACCCGGAACTGATCACCGCCTAATCCCCCGGCCCCCCTTCGCCGCGGGGCCGGGCCCCGGGACCCCCCCCACCTGGGCACGGCACCGCGGGGCGGGGTGCGGGCCCCCGGGAGCCCCGCGCCTCAATCGCCGGCGAGGCTGAAAACCCGGGGCTCCGCCCCGCACCCCGCTCCTCAAACGCCGGAGGGGCTGGATTTTGGCCGGCGTATGCCTCCAAATGCACACCGTGCACTCCTACGCCCCAGCGTGCTGGTCTGCGCGGAGCGCAATCCCAGCCCCGCCGGCGTTTGAGGTGCGGGGTGGGTCCCGGGGCTACGGGTGGGCGGGGACCGACTGTTTGCTGTCCTGGGGTGGGGGTGGGGTGTCGTCGCCGGATACGGCGAACCACGTGCCCAGGCCGACGGCGGCCGTCAGGGCCGCCGCCGAGGCGGTGAGCACCAGCCTCCGTTTGCGGGCCGCCTCCGCCCGGTGCCGGGCGGAGCCCGGCCGGTGGCCCCCGGCCGGCCGGGGGACGCGGGCCGTGCCCAGCGCACCGCCCGCCAGCTCGTCCGGCCCCGGCACGCGCATCGAGGTGTGGGTGTCCCGGTTGGAATCCGTCGCGGAGCCCGGGACGAGGGGGACCACGCCCCGCCGCCGCACCGGGTCGGCCTGCGGCTCCGCCGACGCCGGTTCCGGCTCCGGCTCGTCCGGCTCGTCCACGTCCAGCGGCGGCATCCCGGCGAGGAGCGGCAGGAGGTCCCGTAGGCGCACCGACAGCTCCGACGCCCGAAGCCGCGACGCCGGTGCCTTCGCCAGGCACTGCACGATCAGCTGCCACAGCTCGTCGGGGATCCCCGGCAGCGGGACGACCGTCTCCGTCACGTGCCGCCGCAGCACCGCACCCGGGTGTCCCCCGCCGAAGGGGGTGAAACCGGCCAGCAGTTCGTAGAGGACGGTGGCCAGGGCGTATATGTCCACCGCCGCCCGCGGGGGCAGACCCTCGACGATCTCCGGCGCCAGGTAGTCCGGGGTGCCGATGATCCGCGTGGTCGGGGCCGAGGGCCGGCTCGCGGAGGCCCGCTTCGGGGTGTCGATCAGCTTGGCCACGCCGAAGTCGGTCAGCAGTGCCGGATGGGCCCCGCCCGGCCCGAGCGGCCCCTGCATGTCCAGCAGGACGTTCTCCGGCTTGACGTCTCGGTGGACCACCCCGGCGGCGTGCGCCGCCGCCAGCGCGTCGGCCACGTCCGCGACGATCGCCACGGCCGCCTCGGGGGCGAGCCGCCGCTCGCGGTCGAGGCGCGTGCGCAGGTCCGTACCCCGTACGAGGTCCATGACGAGGGCGAGGTCGTTGCCGTCGACGACGAGGTCGCGGACGGAGACCACGTGCGGATGCTCCAGGCCGAGCAGCGCACTGCGCTCCTGGACGAAGCGTCCGACCAGCTCCTGGTCGGACGCGAGGTCCTCGCGCAGCAGTTTGACGGCGACGGGCCCGTCCGGCCCCTCGCCCAGCCACACCGTCCCCGCGCTGCCGCGTCCCAGGATCTGGTGCGCGGTGTACCGGCTGCCGATCTTCCGTGCCACGACTGCTCCCTCAGCGGCTGGCCTACGCACCAAAGCTACGCGGCCTGGTGGGGGTTGGAGGCCAGCAGGGGGCCGGATTCGCCGCGACCTTCACTTCTGCGGGCGAAAACATGTCCCAGAAGTCGACAAATCCACGAACTCACCGCTACGGGGCCCCGCTCAGGGCGCGTTGGACCCCGTGGCGTCCCCGATGGCGCCGATCCAGTCGACGACGTCGGAGCCCCAGGTCCACACCTGGTCCCACCAGCCCCTGCTGGTGCCGACCAACTCCTGGAGTCCGCTGAACTCCCAGATCAGCCAGCCCGCCACGAAGAACACCAGGATCATGACCACGCATCCCTTGAGGCAGCCGAGGCCGGGGATCCGCACCGGGTTGGCGCTGCGGCGGCGCGGCTCGCGCGGGTCCTGCTGCCGCGGCGGCGGACCCTGCGGGGGCTGCCGCCGCGGCGCCTGCGGCTGCTGATAGGGCTGGGGCTGGTGCTGCTGCGGCTGGTAGTGCTGAGGTGGCGGCTGCGGCGCGTACTGCTGCTGTTGCGGCGGCTGACGGTACTGCGGCGGCTGCGGCGGCTGCTGGTACTGGCCCTGCGGGTACTGCTGCGGCGGCGGACCCTGCCGGTACTGCTGCTGCTGCGGCTGGTACTGCGGCGGCGGGGGCGCCTGGCGCTGCGGCCGGCGGCGCAGGGGGTCCTCGCTCGGGTCGAGGTACTGCATCTGCGTCTGCTCGTTGCGGTCGCGGGCGGCCCGCATCTGCGACTGCCACGGGTGCGGCTGGTCCGGGCGCTCCACCGGGGGCATGACCGAGGTCGGGTCGGCCCCGCCGGCTCCGGTGCTCGGCAGCACGGAGGTGGCGTCGGCCGCGCCGACCGGCGGCATGACGCTGGTCATGGCGTTCGGGTCGTAGGCGCCCATGGGCGAGCCGGCGCCCCCGGGCAGGACCTGGGTGGCGTCCGCGGCACCCGGGGTGACGGGGACGGGCGCGGGCGAGGGGTCGGGCGCGAGCAGCGCGCCGACGCCGAGCGCGGCCTCCACCTCGGCGGGGGCGCTGTGCACGCCGATGCCGGAGGCGACCACGCGCAGGCCGCGGGCCAGGCTCTCGGCGCTGGGGCGCTCGTTCGGCTCCTTGCGCAGGCACCGCTCGATGACGGTCCACAGCGCCTCGGGCACGGTCGAGGGGCGCTGCGGGTCCTCGCTGAGGTGGCGGTGGAGGACTTCGAGCGCCGTGCCGCCGGCGAAGGGCGGGCGGCCGGTGAGGAGCTCGTAGAGCAGGATGCCGGCGCCGTAGATGTCGACGGCGGAGGTCTGCGGGCGGCCCTCGGCCGACTCGGGGGCCACATAGGCCGGGGTGCCGACGAACTCGTGGGTGCGGGTCAGGCCCGGGGAGTCCGCGAGGCGGGCGATGCCGAAGTCGGTGAGCATCGGCTTCATCTGGCCGCCGCGCTCGTCGAGCAGCACGTTGGCGGGCTTCAGGTCGCGGTGGACCACGCCGTCGGCGTGGCTGGCGGCGAGCGCGTCCGCGATCTGGGCGGTGAGCAGGCTCGCCGCGACCGGGGTGAAGGGGCCGTTCTCCCGGAGGTACTTGTGCAGGTCCGGGCCGTCGATCAGGTCCATGACCAGGGCCAGCAGATCGCCCTCGACGACGAGGTCGCGGGTGCGCACGATGTTGGGGTGCGTCAGGCGCAGCAGGACCGAGCGCTCGCGCAGGAAGCGCATGACGATGTCCGCGTCCTGGGCCAGCTCCTCCTTGAGGACCTTGATGGCCACGGTCTCGCCGGGCTGTCCGGCGACGGCCGCCTCGGCGCCGGCGGTCTCCCTCTGGCGGGCACGCCAGACGGTGCCCGTGGCGCCGCGCCCGAGCGGCTCCTCGAGCAGATATTTGCTGCCGACTGGCCGCACGTCCCGCGCTCCCCTGCTGTCGTCTGCTGTGGTCGATCCGCTGATGGTTTTCCGGCCCACTCTAGGGGGTGTCCCTGTGGAAGACGCCGGGTGCCGAAGGTTGGTTGCCGTACATATGTACGAAGAGTGAAGTTTGCGGGGTATGCCGGAGGCGTTTTTCCTCTGCTTTCCTCACCTCCCTGCCGGCCCGCGACCGATCAAGATCACTTGTTGGCAGGTGCCGGGCGTGTTGTGGGCGACAGGTGCGAGGATGCACCGTACGGAACGGCACGGGACGGGAGCCCCGCCTTCCGGCAGACCTGACCGGACGACGCGTCCGTGCCGGGTGGGGGGTGTGAGCGGGCAGCCATGTCCGGAACTTCCCCTGCCGGGCGCACACACCGCGCACCGCGCAGAAGGGACCGCTGACGGCGATGCAGATCCGGCTGACCGTCCTTGGGTCGCGCAGCGGCCACCAGACCGCGACCGCACCCGTGAGCTGTGACGTGCTCGTCACCGCGCCGGCCGGGACCGCGCTGGCCGCGGTCGCCTCCGGGCTCGCGGCGACCGTCGGCGGGCCCGATACGGGGGGCACGGTCGTGCTCTACGCCGGCGCCGAGCGGCTCGACCTCCAGCGGCGGGTGCTGGGGGAGCCTCCGCTCGTGGACGGGGCGGTGCTGGCGCTGAACGCGCCGGTGCCGGACGTCCTGCCGGAGAGCCTCGGGGCGCCCCAGCTGCACGTGGTCTGCGGGCCCGACGCGGGCGGGGTGCACCTGCTGCACAGCGGGCAGATCCGGGTCGGCCGGTCCGCCGACGCCGATGTCCCGCTGGACGACCCCGACGTGTCGCGGCTGCACTGCGCGGTGACGGTGCTGGGGGACGGGCGGGTGACCGTGGCCGACCTGGACTCGACGAACGGCACCACGCTGGACGGTGCGGCGGTGGGCCCCCAGCCGGTGGCTCTGCCGTCGGGGGCGCTGCTGCGGGTGGGCGAGTCCACGCTGCGGCTCGCCCCGGCGGGCACGGGAGCCGCTCCGCTGCCGGTGGCTCCGGACCTGGAGGGCCACCTCTCGCTCCCGAACCGCCCCGCCGCCGACGGGGGGTACGGCTCCGGCTCGACCGGGGACACCTCCGGCGCGGGAGTCGGGACGGGCCCCGACGCGCCCCTGGACGCCCCCGGCACGGGGTACGGCTCCGGCCCGGCCCGGGACACCTCCGGCGCGGCGTACGGGTTCGGATCCGGCTCGGCAGCAGACACCTCCGGCGCGGGATGGAGGCCCGGGGGCGGCCATGAGCCCGGTGCGGATCCGCACGGCGGCGCGGGCGCGCCCGCTCGTCCCGGCTCGGCGCCGGGCGCCGCGGCCGGACCGCAGGGGGCTTTCCCCCACCCCGCCCCTTCCCGAAACGGGGGCTCCGCCCCCGACCCCGGCCTCCCGGGGCTCCGCCCCGCACACCCCGGCGCCTCCGGCGCGGGGCAGCGGTCCGGGTCCGGCCCGGCGCCGGGCGCGGCCGAGCCCGCGCAGGGCTCCCCCGGCGCCGAGTGGCCCGGCGCGGGCGGTCTGCGCCCCCCGCATCCCGGCGCCTCCGGCACCGGCCGGGACGGCGGGGCCGGTGCGGGCGCCGCCGAGGGTGGCGGGGCGGCCGGTGGGGGGCGGCGGAAGGGGTTGGGGGCCTGGGCTCGGAAGTGGGTGCGCGGGGAGGAGGTCGCGGAGGTGGTGGCCGAGCCGGCGGTGGCCGTCGCGGCCGTGCCCGACCCCGATGATCCGGCCGCGCTGCTGCTGGCCGCGCTGGGGCCCACCGAACGGCTGTGGTCCCGTACCCCCCGGCACCCCGCCGTGCTGGAGCTGGGGCTCGGTGCCGGCAGCCGGGTCTCGCTGCGCGCCGTCGGCGCCCTCGGCATCGCCGGGCCGCGGGCCCGCCTCGCCGGGGTGGCCCGCTGGGCCGTCGCCCAGCTGGCCGGCCTGCACGCCCCGGGACAGCTGGAGATCGTGCTGGTCTCCACCGACCGGGCCCGGGGCCTCGCCGAGCGGCGCCGCGACTGGGGCTGGCTCGGCTGGCTGCCCCACGTACGGCCCGCGCACGGCCAGGACTGCCGGCTGCTCCTCGCGTACGACCGCGACCAGGCCGTCGCCCGTACGGGTGAACTGACCCGGCGCCTCGACGACAGCCCGCTCGGCACGCACTGGGCCGCCGCCGGTCCCGCGCAGGTGCAGCAGGCCGCCGACGCCTACGAAGGCCCGTACACGCTCGTCGTCCTCGACGGCGATCCCGGCGCCGGCCCGCTGCGCGAGATCACCGGCCGGCTCGCCTCGCACGGACCGGCCGCCGGGATCCACGTGCTGGTCGTCGCCGAGGCGCCGGCCGCCACGCCCGCCTCCCCCGTCGCCGAGACGTACGAGGCGGCCTGCGCGAGTGCCCCCGCCTTCCGGGACTGCGCGACGGTCGCCCTGCTGAGCGGCGACGTGGCCACGGCCGTACGGACTTTCGCGGTCAGCGGCGGCCGGCCCGCCCCGGTCGGCGGCACCGCCAGCGCCGACGCCGTCTCCGCGGCCTGGGCCGAACGGTTCGCCCGGGCGCTGGCGCCGCTGCGCGCCGACGGCGGCCCCGCCGAGCCGTACCGGCCGGCCGCCGCCACCCTGCCCTCCACCGCCCGGCTGCTGGACGAGCTCGGGCTGGCGCGGGCCACCCCGGCCTCCCTGATGGCCCGTTGGGCCGCCGCCACCGACCAGGGGCAGGGCGTGGGCGGCCTGGCCGAGATCGTGCTCGGCAGCGGGCGGCGCGGCCCGGTCGGCGCCGAGCTGGTCCACGACGGCCCGCACCTGCTGATCGAGGGCCCCGCCGGCAGCGGCCGCACCGAGCTGCTGCGCTCGGTGGCCGCGTCTCTGTCCGCCGCCGCCCGGCCCGACCGGCTCGGGCTGCTCCTCCTCGACGGGGCCGGCGGCGAGCGCGGCGACGGGCTGCTGCCCTGCACCGAACTCCCCCACGTCTGCGCCCACCTGGTGGCCTCCGATCCCGTGCGCATGCGGGAGTTCGCCCAGGCGCTGGGCGCGGAGCTCAAGCGGCGCCACGAACTGCTCGACGGTGTGACGTTCTCCGACTGGCACGCACGCCGCGAGGTGTCCGACCGGATGGTCTCGCCCCGCCGGCCCTCCCCCGGCGAGCTGCTCGGCGACCTCGACCCCCAGCGCTCCGGCACACTGCGGCTGCGCTCCTCGGCGACCCGGACCGATCCGGCGGGCCCGAATCCGCTGCCCCGGCTGGTGGTACTGGTCGACGACTTCGACGCGCTGGTGGCGCCCGGCCTCGGCAGTACGGGCCGGCCCGCCGCCGGTTCGGTGGTCCGGATCCTGGAGGGGGTGGCCCGCGAGGGTGCCCGGCTCGGCGTGCACCTGGTGGCCACCACCGCCCGCCCGGACCGGACGGCCGACACCGTGCCGGCCCGGCTGGCGACCCTGCGCGTGGAGCTCGACGCCCCCGACCAGCCGGGCCCGGGCCGCGGCCTGCTCCGGTACGCGGACGGCCGGACGGTGCCGTTCCAAGCGGGCCGGGTCACCGGGCGGATTCCGCGGACGGCGACCCTGAGGCCGACTGTCGTCCCGGTGGAGTGGGAGCGGATGGGCGATCCGCCGGCCCGCCGCCCGGTGCGTGAGCTGGGCAACGGGCCGACCGACCTCGCGCTGCTGGCCAGCGCCCTGGACCGGGCCTCGCACCTGGTCTCGGCGATACCCGTGCTGTTCCCGTCCGCGCCGTGACCCTCGACCGCGCCCCCGCGAGGCGGTATTGCGGGGGCGCGCGGGTCGGCGTAGACCTTGTGGTCCGGGACACACCACGGGCATCGGGGGCAGAACCATGCACAGGCACGGAACGAGCCGTACAGCAGTCAGCTGGGCGGCGCTCGCGGCAGCGGGCACCCTCGTCCTCACCGCGTGCGGAGGGGACGGCGAGAAGAAGGAACCGGCGCAGGGCGGCACCGTCTCGGCCCCGTCGTCGCTGGTGTTACCGCAGCTGACCGGCGAAAAGCTGGAGGTCTCGGCGGTCTGGACGGGCCCCGAGCAGGAGAACTTCACCAAGGTCCTGAAGGAGTTCGAGAAGCGGACGGGCGCCTCCGTCACCTTCGTACCGGCCCAGGACCCGATCGTCACCTTCCTCGGCTCGAAGATCGCGGGCGGGCAGCCGCCGGACGTGGCGCTTCTCCCGCAGGTCGGGGCGCTGGTCTCGGCGGTGCAGAACAAGTGGGCGCAGCCGGTGGGCCCGGAGGCCCGTGCCCAGCTCGACAAGAACTACTCGGCGGGCTGGAAGAAGCTGGGCGCGGTCGACGGCACCCAGTACGGCGTCTACTACAAGGCCGCCAACAAGTCCCTGATCTGGTACAACGCGAAGGCCTTCGAGGCGGCGGGGGTCAAGCCCCCGACCACCTGGAAGGAGCTGATCACCGCGGCCGACACCCTCTCGGCCTCCGGCACGCCGGCCGTCTCGGTGGCGGGCGCGGACGGCTGGACGCTCACCGACTGGTTCGAGAACGTCTACCTCTCCCAGGCCGGCCCGGAGAAGTACGACCAGCTGGCCAAGCACCAGATCAAGTGGACGGACGACAGCGTCAAGCAGGCGCTGACCACGCTGGGCGAGCTGTTCGGGCGCAAGGACTTCCTGGCGGGCGGGCCCAGCGGGGCCCTTTCCACCGAGTTCCCGAAGTCGGTGACGCAGACCTTCACCGGCGGGGACCGCCCGGCGGCCGCGATGGTCTACGAGGGCGACTTCGTGGCGGTGAACATCGCGCAGACGGAGGCCAAGGTCGGCAAGGACGCCCTCGTCTTCCCCTTCCCGGCGGTCGGGGCCAAGGCGCCGGTGGTCTCGGGCGGTGACGTGGCGGTCGCGCTGAAGCAGTCGAAGGGCGCACAGGCCCTGCTGACCTTCCTGGCCTCGCCGGACGCGGCCGAGATCCAGGCCCGCGCGGGCGGTTTCGTCTCCCCGAACAAGGCCGTCGACCCGGCCGCGTACCCGAACGACATCCAGCGGGGCATCGCCAAGGCGCTGATCGCGGCGGGCGACGACTTCCGCTTCGACATGTCGGACCAGGCTCCGGCGGCCTTCGGCGGGACCCCGGGCGCGGGTGAGTGGAAGGCGCTCCAGGACTTCCTGGCGAACCCGGCGGACGTGGCGGGGGCCCAGGCGAAACTGGAGGCGGACGCGGCCAAGGCCTACGGGAACTAGCCCGGTGACGGCCATGGCCACCCCCTCGGCCGGCGCGGCGGCCGAGGGGAAGACCGCACGCTCCGCGGAGGCCCGGCGGCGGCGCCTGATAGCGGCGGCGTTCCTCCTGCCGGCCCTCGTGCTGCTCGGCGCGCTCGTCGTGCACCCGATCGGCTACTCGGTCTACCGCAGCTTCTTCGACCGGTCGGGGACCGCCTTCGTCGGCGGCGGCAACTACCGGGAGATCCTGACCGACGACACCATCCGTACCGCCCTGAAGAACACGGCGCTGTGGGTGGTGCTCGCCCCGACCACGGCCACCGCCCTCGGCCTGATCTTCGCGGTGCTCACCGAACGGGTGCGCTGGGGGACGGCGTTCAAGCTCCTCGTCTTCATGCCGATGGCGATCTCGATGCTGGCGGCCGGCATCATCTTCCGCCTCGTCTACGACCACGATCCCGACCGGGGCGTCGCCAACGCCGTCTGGGTGGGGGTGCACGACACCTTCGCGGAGTCCTCGGCCTTCCCGAAGGCCCGTCCGGGCCGGGACTCCCCGCTGGAGCCCGCCGGTGGAGGCGACTTCGTGACGCGCGAGCCCGTACGGGCGGGCGTGCCGGCGCTGCTCCCGCTGGTCGGGGTGGCTCCGGAGGCGCTGCCCGAAGGGACCCGTGCCGCCAAGGCGGCGGCCGCCGAACCCGGCAAGGTGACCGGGACCGCCTGGCAGGACTTCACGCGCGGCGGGGGCGGCGTCACGAACGTGGTCGGCCCCGACGAGCAGGCCTTCGCGGGCATGCGCGTCGAGGCGGTCAAGGACGGAAAGGTGGTCGATGCGGCGACGACCCGCGCCGACGGCGCCTTCACCCTGTCCGCGAAGGCCGACGGGGCGCGGCTGCGGCTGCCCGCGTCGAACTTCCGGGAGGCGTACTCGGGCGTGGAGTGGCTCGGCCCCACGCTCGTCACGCCAGCGGTCATCGGGGCGTACGTATGGATGTGGGCCGGTTTCGCGATGGTGCTGATCGGGGCCGGGCTGGCGGCCGTGCCGCGGGAGCTGCTGGAGGCGGCGCGCGTGGACGGGGCGAACGAGTGGCAGGTGTTCCGCCGGATCACCGTGCCGCTGCTGGCGCCGGTCTTGGCGGTGGTCCTCGTCACGCTCGTCATCAACGTGATGAAGATCTTCGACCTGGTCTTCGTGATCGCGCCGGGTGCCGTGCAGGACGACGCGAACGTGCTGGCGCTCCAGCTGTACCGGACCTCCTTCGGCACGGACGCCAACCCGGGCCTGGGCAGCGCCATCGCCGTACTGCTGCTGGTGCTGGTGGTCCCGGTGATGCTGGTGAACATCCGCCGCCTCCGGAAGGAGAGCTCCCGATGACGGTCCCCGACCGCACCCCGGCCGCGCTCGAACCGACGGCAGCCACACCGCGGGCAGCCGCGCCTGCGGCAGTCGGCCGGGCGGGGGGCCGGCCCCCCGCCGCCAAGCCCCCCGCCAAGCCCGCCGCCAAGCCCGCCGGCGGCGGCCTGGTGGCGCGGGTCTCCGCCGGGGCGCTGCGCCTGTTCCTGGTCGCCGCCGCACTCTTCTGGCTGCTGCCCACGCTCGGCCTGCTCATCTCCTCCTTCCTCTCCCCCACCGACCTCAACAAGGGCGGCTGGTGGCAGGTGCTCACCGCGCCCTCCCGGCTGACGGCCGACAACTACTCCCGCCTGCTGGCCAACGACACGATCACCGGCTCCCTCCTCAGCACGGTCGCGATCGCCGTCCCGGCGACCCTCCTCGTCCTCGTGCTCGGGGCCTTCGCCGGATACGCCTTCGCCTGGCTGGAGTTCCCCGGCCGCGACTGGCTCTTCCTCGTCGTCGTCGGGCTGCTCGTCGTACCCGTACAGGTGGCGCTGATCCCGGTCTCCGAACTCTTCGGCTCCATCGGGCTGTTCGAGACCACCGCGGGCGTGGTCCTGTTCCACACCGCCTTCGGGCTGCCCTTCGCCGTGTTCCTGCTGCGGAACTTCTTCGCCGAGATCCCGCGCGAGCTGCTGGAGGCGGCCCGCCTCGACGGTGCGGGCGAACTGAGGCTGTTCGCGCGGGTGGTGCTGCCGCTGGGCGGCCCGGCGATCGCCTCGCTCGGCATCTTCCAGTTCCTCTGGGTCTGGAACGACATGCTGGTCGCGCTCGTCTTCGCGGACTCGGCGCACCCGCCCGTCACCGTCGCGCTCCAGCAGCAGGTACGGCAGTTCGGGAACAACATCGACGTGCTGGCGCCCGGCGCCTTCCTGTCGATGGTGGTCCCGCTCGTCGTCTTCTTCGCCTTCCAACGGCAGTTCGTCACGGGGGTGATGGCGGGCGCGGTCAAGTGACCGACATGCGGAGTTGACGCTGAGTAACCCAATTGCCACACGCTGCGTAACCCGAACACCACGCCGGGGGTTCCAGGGCCATATGCCCGCCCGCCGACCCCTGGATGTGCCGTGCCCCGGTTCAGCGTCATCGTGCCCGCGTACAAGGTCCAGGCCTACCTCCAGGAGAGTCTGGACTCGGTGCTGACGCAGTCGTACCCGGATCTGGAACTGATCGCGGTCGACGACGCCTCCCCGGACGCCTGCGGCTCGATCATCGACGAGTACGCGGCGCGGGACCCCCGGGTCACCGCCGTGCACCTGGCGCACAACCTCGGCCTGGGCCCGGCCCGCAACGCGGCTCTGGCCCGGGCCACGGGCGACTACCTCGTCTTCCTCGACGGCGACGACACGCTCGCCCCCGGCGCCCTCCAGGCCATCACCGACCGGCTGAAGGCCACCGGCTCCCCCGACGTCCTGGTCTACGACTACGCGCGCACCTTCTGGACCGGGGAGCTGGTCCGCAACCGCCTCTCCCACCGCCTCTCGGAGGAGGGCCCGGCCAGCTTCCGCCTCGCCGACCGCCCGGCGCTGCTGGGCATGCTGATGGTGGTGTGGAACAAGGCGTACCGCCGCGAGTACGTGGGGCGCGAGGGCCTCCGGTTCCCGCCCGGCTTCTACGAGGACACCCCCTGGACCTACCCGGCGCTGCTGGCGGCGGAGTCCGTCGCCGTCCTGGACCGCGTCTGCGTGCACTACCGCCAGCGGCGGACCGGCTCGATCCTGACCACCACCAGCCGCCGCCACCTGGACATCTTCGACCAGTACGACCGGGTCTTCGGCTACCTCGCCGGCCGCCCCGAGCTGGAGCGCTGGCGCCCCACCGTGCACCGGCGGATGGCCGAGCACTTCTGCGCCCTGTACGCCGATCCGCGACGCCTCCCGCGCGCCGGCCGCGCCGAGTTCTTCCGCCGGGCCTCCGCCCTGCTGCGCCGCTACCGGGCCCCGGGCGGCGGCGGGGCCCTGTCCCCGTCCCACACCGACCAGCTGCGGCACGCCCTGATGCGGCTGGGGGTCCGGCGCACGTACGGCCTGCTGTCGGCCCTGCGCTCGGCCGCCGTGACCGCGGCCGGCGGCACCTCGTCCCTCTGGCGGGGCGGGCGCGAAACCGCTCTCCGCCTCCACTACCGGATCCAGCGCCTCCTCCCCCTCCGCCCCGAGCTGGCGGTCTTCTCCGCGTACTGGCACGGCGGTTACGCCTGCAACCCGGCGGCGATCGAGGCGAAGCTGCGGGAGCTGGCTCCGCGGATGCGGACGGCATGGATCTGCGACCCGGCACACGCCTCGACCCTCCCCCGGGAGACGGCGGCGCTGCGGCCGGGCTCGGCGGCGTACTGGACCGCCCTGGCCCGCGCCTCGTACCTGGTCACGAACGTCAACTTCGACCGCGCGCTCGTCAAGCGCCGGGGCCAGATCCTGGTCCAGACCCAGCATGGGACCCCGCTCAAGCGGGTCGGCCTCGACCTCCAGGACCGCCCGGCGGCCACCCCGACGCCGGACTTCGCGGGCCTGCTGCGCGGCGCCGACCAGTGGGACTACCTGCTCTCCGCGAACCGGCACTCCACGCTCGTCTGGGAGAAGGCGATCCCGTCCTCCTACACGACCCTGGAATACGGCTACCCCCGCAACGACCTCTTCCACCGGGCCAGTCAGGCCGACGTGCTCGCACTGCGCGAGCGGCTCGGCATCCCGCCGGGCTCGACGGCGATCCTGTACGCGCCCACGCACCGCGACTACCGGCGCAGCCGCCCGGACCACCTGGACTTCGAGCGGGTCCTGCGGGACCTGGGCCCGCGCTTCACGCTGCTGACGCGCACGCACCTGACGTACGCGGACACCCACCGCTCGTGGGAGCCGCACCCGCGCCTGCTGGACGTCTCCTCGTACCCCTCGGTGGAGGAGCTCTGCCTGGCCTCGGACGCGCTCGTCACGGACTACTCGTCCCTGATGTTCGACTACGCGGCGCTGGACCGGCCGATCGTGATCCACGCGGACGACTGGGAGGCGTACGAGGCCGCCCGCGGCACCTACTTCGACCTGCGCGCCTTCCCGCCGGGCGCGATCGCCCGGACCGAGGACGAGCTGGTCGACATCTTCACCACCGGCCACTGGCAGGGCTCCCGCTCCGCACAGCTGCGCTCCGCCTTCCGCGCCCGCTTCTGCTCGTACGACGACGGCCACGCGGCGGAACGCGTGGTCCACCACGTCTTCCTGGGCCACTCCGCCCCTGTCCCGCCCATCACCCCGCTGCCCGACCGCCACCCCACCCCCGCGGCCCCCACCCAAACCCCACCCCTAGCCCCACTGGGCTCCGCCCCCTTCTGGCCCTAGCCACATCCAGCCGCGCCGGGCACCATCCGGCTTCGCCAGGCACCATCCAGCCGCGCCGGGCGCCATCGAGCCGCGCCGGGGCAAAATTCAGCCCCGCCGGCGTTTGAGGCGCGGGGTCCGGGGCGGAGCCCCGAATCTCTGACGCTCACCACCGGTCAGCCGCACCCACACACCCTCACCGGCACACCCAGCCCCGCCGGCGCTTGAGGCGCGGGGCCTGGGGGCGGAGCCCACAGTTTCGGGAAGGGGCGGGGTGGGGGACAGCCCCGCGCAGCGGCCAAGCGCCGGCGACCCGGCGGCAGGGTCAGGCGGCCCGCAGCCCCGCCACCACCGACCGCGCCAAGTCATCGAGGTACCCCGCCGGGACGGCATCCCGCACCACCACCTGCCGCCAATACAACGGCCCGATCGCCAGATCCAGCGCCCGCTCCGGATCCGTCCCCTCCCGCAGCTCCCCCCGCGCAACCGCCTCCGCGACGACCCCCGCCGCCATCCGCCGCTGCCCTTCGAGCAGCACCCCCCGCACCGCCTCCGCGATCTCCGGATTCCGCGCCGCCTCCACCAGCAGGTCGGGGATGACCGCCGAGGCCACCGGATGCCGCAGCACATGCGACATGACCTCCAGCAGGGCCCGTACGTCCCCGTACAGCGACCCCGTCGACGGCACCGGCAGCCCGTCCACCGCGAAGGCGCCCACGAGGTCCAGCACCAAGGGCAGCTTCGACTTCCACCGCCGGTAGACCGCCGTCTTGCCGACGCCCGCCCGCCGCGCGACGCCCTCGATGGACATGCGCGAGAAGCCGACGGCCGCGAGTTCCGCGACCACCGCCTCCCGGATCGCCTCGGTCACGTCCTCGCGCAGGACGGCGGCCCCGGCGGGGGCACGGCGGGCGGGGGTCGCGGCAGGGTCCGTGGTCATGGACCGAGCATAGCCGCGGACGCCGTCCCCCACGCGTCACGACGATACGGTTGCGTTCCGACGCAGCGTTGCCCTAACCTCGCCGTAGCGACGATACGGACCCGTTCCATCGTCGGCGACGCCCTGACCCCGGCGAAAGCGACCCCTGTGACCACCGCAACCGCACCCGCCCCAGCCTCCCTCCCCGCACCCCCGACCTCCGCAGACCGCGCGGCCCTGGCGGCCGCCCACGGCCTGACCCTCAGCGGCGCCCGCCCCCCGCTCACCCGCTACGCCGCGCAGCTGTGGGGCCGCCGCCACTTCGTCACCGCATACGCGTCCGCCCGCATGCAGGCGCAGTACAGCACCGCGAAGCTCGGCCAGGTCTGGCACCTGGTGACCCCGCTGCTCAACGCGGCGGTCTACTACTTCATCTTCGGCCTCGTCATGCACGCCAGCCACGGCGTGCCCGACTACCTGCCGTTCCTGATCACCGGCGTCTTCGTCTGGGACTTCATCGGCAGCTCCATCAACGCCGGCACCCGCTCCGTCCACAGCAACCTCGGCCTGGTCCGCGCCCTGCACTTCCCCCGGGCGAGCCTGCCCCTGTCCACCGTCGTCCAGCTCTTCCAGCAGCTGCTCGTCACCATGGGCGCCCTCGTCATCCTGCTGCTCGCCTTCGGACAGACCCCCGGCCCGTCCTGGCTCCTGGCCGTCCCGACCCTGCTGCTCATGGCCGTCTTCGCCGCCGGCTGCGCCATGGTCATGGCCCGTATCGGCAGCAAGAGCCCGGACGTCAGCCAGCTGATGCCGTTCGTCCTGCGCACCTGGATGTACTCCTCGGGCGTCATGTGGTCCATCGACCAGATACTCACGACGGACCAGCTCCCCCACTGGGTCTCCATGGCCCTCAAGCTCAACCCCGCGGCCGTCTACATCGACCTGATGCGCTTCGCCCTGATCGACAGCTTCCAGGCGCACTCGCTCCCGCACCACGCCTGGCCGATCGCCCTCGGCTGGGCCCTGCTCGCCGGCGTCGGCGGCTTCGTCTACTTCTGGAAGGCAGAGGAGGAATACGGCCGTGGCTGACACCCCGATCCCCACCCCCACCGTGATCGCCGACGAGGTCCACGTCGTCTACAAGGTCCACGGCGGCGGCACCCGCAAGGGCGGCGCCACCGCGGCCCTCAGCCGGATCTTCTCCCGCAAGCCCGCCCCCGGCATCCACGAGGTGCACGCCGTCAAGGGCGTCAGCTTCACCGCGTACAAGGGCGAGGCCATCGGCCTCATCGGCTCCAACGGCTCGGGCAAGTCCACCCTGCTGGCCGCCATCGCCGGCCTCCAGCCGGTGGCCCGCGGCCGGATCTTCTCGCAGGGCCGGCCCTCGCTGCTCGGCGTGAACGCCGCCCTGATGAACGACCTGACCGGCGAGCGCAACGTCGTCCTCGGCGGCCTCGCGATGGGCATGAGCCGCGAGCAGATCAAGGAGCGCTACCAGGACATCGTCGACTTCTCCGGGATCAACGAGAAGGGCGACTTCATCTCCCTGCCGATGCGCACGTACTCCTCCGGCATGGGCGCCCGCCTGCGGTTCTCCATCGCCGCCGCCAAGGACCACGACGTCCTGATGATCGACGAGGCCCTGGCCACCGGCGACGCGGCCTTCCAACGCCGCAGCCAGGCCCGTATCGAGGAACTCCGCGAACGCGCCGGAACCGTCTTCCTCGTCAGCCACGGCATCAACACGGTCCGCGAAACCTGCGACCGCGCCCTCTGGCTGGAATCGGGCACCCTCCGCATGGACGGCCCCTCATCAGAAGTCTGCGCCGCCTACGAATCTTTCACCCGCCGCTAGCCCACCCCCGTCGGCACCCCCGGCTCCCCCGGCCCACCTCAGCCCCTCGGCGCCTCCCGGCTCCGCCGGCCCATCTCAGCCCCTCGGCACCCCGGCTCCGTCGGCTCAGTCCCTCGGCACCCCGGCTCCGTCGGCTCCGTCGGCTCCGCCGGCCCATCTCAGCCCCGCCGGCGTTTGAGGCGCGGGGGTCCGGGGGCAGAGCCCCCGCAACGGCGCCGCACCCGGCCCTCAACCGGACGGCCCACAACCGGAACGGGCCGGGCCCGGGACCGATAAGGTCCCGGGCCCGGCCCGTAGCGGTTCAGCCCGCGCCAGCGATCAGCTGTGCGCGCGCAGCAGCGACCGCATCGTCCGCATGGCCACCGACAGGTTCGCCAGATCGAAGGCGTCCGACCCCCGGATCTCGTCCAGAGTCGTCCGCGCCCGCCCGATGATCGCCGCGTTCTTCTCCTCCCACGCCTTGAAGCGCTCCTCGGGAGTCGAGTCGCCGTTGCCCACCGACAGCACATCGGCCGTCAGCGCCGCGTGCGCCGCGAACAGGTCCTCGCGGATGGACGCGCGGGCCATGGACTGCCAGCGGTCGGCCCGCGGCAGGTCGATGATCCGGTCCATCAGCTGAGTGATGTCCAGGCGGTCGGCGAGGTCGTAGTACACCTCGGCGACGGCCAGCGGTTCCCCACCCGTCCGGTCCGAGATCGCGACGACGTCGAGCGTCGGGAAGGCGGAGGAGAACCCGGCGACCTTGGCCGCCAGCTCCTCCGGGACGCCCTCGCCGACCAGCTCGTCCATGACGGACTGGTACCACTCCAGGTCCGCGCCGCGCACCAGCTTCGGCACCTCGGACCAGACCTGGCCCACCCGGTCCGCGAAGAAGTCGATGGTCTCGGTGATTTCCAGCGGCTGCGGCCGGTTGTTCAGCAGCCAGCGGGTGCCGCGCTCGACCAGGCGGCGCGAGTGCAGCCGCACCCGGGTCTGGACACTGGCCGCGACCCTGTTGTCGAGGGCCTCGACCGCGTCCCACACATCGGCCAGGCCGAAGATCTCGCGGGCCGCGAGCTGCGCCCGGACGATCTCCTCCAGGGAGGCCCCGGTCTCCTCGCGCAGGCGGTGCAGGAAGGTCGAACCACCGGTGTTGACGGTGTCGTTGACGAGCAGGGTGGTGATGATCTCCCGGCGCAGCGCGTGCCCGTCGATCTGCTCGGGGAACTTGTCGCGCAGGGCGGCCGGGAAGTACGCGTGCAGCAGGCGCCGCAGGTACGGGTCGTCCGGCAGCCCGGTGTGGATGAGCTCGTCCGCCACCGTGATCTTGGTGTAGGCGAACAGGACGGCCAGCTCCGGCTGGGTCAGGCCCTTGCCGTTGTTCAGCAGTTCGCGGATCTGCCGGTCGGTGGGCAGGAACTCCAGCTGCCGGTCGAGCCGTCCTTCGCGCTCCAGGCGGCGCATGAAGCGCTGCTGCGCGTGGAGCAGGCTGGGGGCCTGCGCCGCGCCGTTGGCGAGCGCGGTGTTCTGCGCGTAGTTGTTGCGCAGCACCAGCCGGCCGACCTCGTCGGTCATCTCGGCGAGCAGCTTGTTGCGCTGCTTGACGGTCATGTCGCCGTCCGCGACGACCGCGTTGAGCAGGATCTTGATGTTCACCTCGTGGTCGGAGGTGTCCACGCCCGCGCTGTTGTCGATGGCGTCGGTGTTGACCTTGCCGCCCTCGCCGCCGGAGCCGCTGCGGGCGAACTCGATGCGGCCGAGCTGGGTCAGACCCAGGTTGCCGCCCTCGCCGATGACCTTGGCCCGCACGTCGGAGCCGTTGACGCGGATGGCGTCGTTGGCCTTGTCGCCGACGTCGGCGTGGGTCTCGGCCGTCGCCTTGACGTACGTACCGATGCCGCCGTTCCACAGCAGGTCGACCGGGGACTGGAGGATGGCCTTCATCAGGTCGGCCGGGGTCATCTTGGTGACGCCCGTCTCGATGCCGAGGGCCTCGCGGACGTGGGCGTTGACCGGGATGGACTTCGCGCTGCGCGGGTGGATGCCGCCGCCCGCGGAGAGCAGCTCGGTGTTGTAGTCGGCCCACGAGGAGCGCGGCAGCTCGAACAGGCGGCGGCGCTCGGCGTACGAGGTCGCCGCGTCCGGGGTCGGGTCGATGAAGATGTGCCGGTGGTCGAAGGCGGCGACCAGGCGGATGTGCTCGGAGAGCAGCATGCCGTTGCCGAAGACGTCGCCGGACATGTCGCCGACGCCGACGACGGTGAAGTCCTCGGTCTGGGTGTCGTGGCCGAGCTCGCGGAAGTGCCGCTTGACGGACTCCCACGCGCCGCGGGCGGTGATGCCCATGCCCTTGTGGTCGTAGCCGGCCGAGCCGCCCGAGGCGAAGGCGTCGCCGAGCCAGAAGCCGTACGACTCGGCGACCCCGTTGGCGATGTCGGAGAAGGTCGCGGTGCCCTTGTCGGCGGCGACGACGAGGTAGGTGTCGTCCTCGTCGTGGCGGACCACGCCCTTGGGGGGCACGACCTCCCCGGCGACCAGGTTGTCGGTGATGTCGAGCAGCGCCGAGATGAAGATCTTGTACGAGGCGATGCCCTCGGCGAGCCAGGCGTCGCGGTCCACCGACGGGTCGGGCAGGTTCTTGGCGACGAAGCCGCCCTTGGCGCCGACCGGCACGATGACGGTGTTCTTGACCATCTGCGCCTTGACCAGGCCGAGGATCTCCGTACGGAAGTCCTCGCGGCGGTCGGACCAGCGCAGGCCGCCTCGGGCGACCTTGCCGAAGCGCAGGTGGACGCCCTCGACGCGCGGGGAGTACACCCAGATCTCGAAGGCCGGGCGCGGCGCCGGGAGGTCCGGGATGGCCTGCGGGTCGAACTTCATCGAGACGTAGGAGTGCTGCTCGCCCACGGAGTTCAGCTGGAAGAAGTTGGTCCGCAGGGTGGCCTTGATGAGGGTGAGGAAGGCGCGCAGGATGCGGTCCTCGTCGAGCGAGGCGACCTGGTCCAGGGCCCCGTCCAGCTCCTCCAGCATGGCGTCGACGAGCTCGCTGCCGGCGGTCTGCCGGACGGGCGCCATCCGGGCCTCGAAGAGGGAGACCAGCAGCCGGGTGGTGTGGACGTTGTTGCGGAGGGTGTCCTCCATGTAGTCCTGGCTGAAGGTGGAGCCGGCCTGGCGCAGGTACTTGGCGTACGCGCGCAGGACGACGGCCTGCCGCCAGGTGAGCCCGGCGCTCAGCACCAGGCTGTTGAAGTTGTCGTTCTCGGCCTCGCCGGTCCAGACGGCCGCGAAGGCGTCCTGGAAGCGCTCGCGGGCGTCGTCGCCGAGGTACGCGTCCCCGTTGCCCGCGGACAGCGGCATCCGCAGGCCGAAGTCGTAGATCCAGGCGCTGACGCGGTCGGAGCGGCGCAGCTCGTACGGGCGCTCGTCGGTGACCTCGACGCCCAGGCGCTGGAGCACCGGCAGGACCGCGGAGAGCGAGACCTGCTCACCGGTGCGGTAGATCTTGAACCGGCGCTCGCCGGGGCCCGCGCCGACCGGCTCGTACAGGGAGAGGGCGAACGGGCGCTCGCTGGCGGAGAGCTTCTCCAGGTGGCACAGGTCGGCGACGGCGGCGCGCGGCGAGTGGTCGGCCTTGTAGCCCTCGGGGAAGGAGGTGCCGTAGCGGCGCAGCAGTTCGGCGGCGCGCTCCTCGCCGAGCTCGGCGACGAGGGCCTCGGCGAAGCCGTCGGCCCACGAGCGGGCCGCGTCGACGAGGCGGCCCTCGATGCGCTCGACGTCGGCGTCGGTGAGGACGGGCAGTTCCTTGCCCTGCGGGACGCGGACGACGAAGTGGATACGGGAGAGGATCGACTCGGTGTTCCAGGCGGTGAAGTCGACGCTGATGCCGTCGAGCTCCTCCTTGAGGATGTCCATCAGGCGCAGCCGGACGCCGGTGGTGAAGCGGTCGCGCGGCAGGTACACGAGTGCCGAGTAGTAGCGCCCGTACTCGTCCTGGCGCAGGTACAGCCGCAGCCGGCGGCGCTCCTGGAGGTACAGGACGGAGGTGACGATCTCGCGGAGCTTGTCGACCGGGGTCTGGAACAGCTCGTCGCGCGGGTAGGTCTCCAGGATCTGCAGCAGGTCGCGGCCGTCGTGGCTGCTCGGCGCGAAGCCGGCGCCTTCGAGGACCTCGCTGACCTTGCGGCGGATGACCGGGACGCGGCGCACGGACTCGGTGTACGCGGCGGAGGAGAACAGGCCCAGGAAGCGGCGCTCGCCGACGACGTTGCCCTCGGCGTCGAACTTCTTGACGCCCACGTAGTCCAGGTACGAGGGGCGGTGCACGGTGGAGCGGCTGTTGGCCTTGGTCAGCACCAGCAGGCGGTGCTCGCGCGCCTTGGCGCGGGCGTCGGCGGGCAGCCGGTTGAAGGACGGCGAGACCGGGTGGCCGTCGTCCTTGCCGCTGTGGTGCGGGTCGGAGCGCAGGATGCCGAGGCCGGTGCCGGGCACGGCGGCCAGGGAGTCGCCGTCGACGAGGTTGTACTCGCGGTAGCCGAGGAAGGTGAAGTGGTCGTCGGCGAGCCAGCGCAGCAGCTCGCGGGCCTCTTCGAGCTCGTACTCGCGCAGGTCCGGGGCGGTGGGCTCGTCGGGCAGGCCGTCGGCGATGCGCAGCGCGGCGTCGCGCATCTTCTCCCAGTCCTCGACGGACTCGCGGACGTCGGACAGGACGCGCTGCAGGTCGACGGTGATCTGCTTGAGGTCGGCCTTGTCGGTCTCGCGGTCGATCTCGACGTGGATCCAGGATTCGACGAGGGAGTCGTGGGGGCGCGCGGTGCGGGGGCCGTGGGCGTCGCAGTCGGGGCCGAGGATCTCGATCAGCTTGCCGGTGATGTCACGGCGGACGACGACCTGCGGGTGGATCACGACGTGGATGCCGCGGCCCTGGCGGGACAGCTCGTTGGTCACGGAGTCCACGAGGAAGGGCATGTCGTCCGTCACCACCTCGACGACCGAGTGGCTGGAGGTCCAGCCGATCTCCTCGACCGTGGGGGTCTGCACGCGTACGTTCGCGGTGCCCTGCGGCCGGTTCTCGGCGAGCCGGTAGTGCGAGAGCGCTGCCCCGAACACGTCGACCGGGTCCCGGTCCAAGAGGTCCTCGGGGGCGGTGTGCAGGTAGTAGCGCTGGAGGTAGGCGAGCACGGTGTCCTGGTCCGGACGCTCCCCCTGCTCGGACCCAGTCGGAAGTAGCCCCCCGGCCGGGCTGTTCTCAGCTACCCGGGCCGCCCTCGTCAGCAGCTCGGCCTTTGCTTCGTCCAGCTTGGTCTGCATGTCCTCTGGCTCCTGTCGCGCGCCATTGCGTGACGTAGGTGGTGAAGGAAGAAACGACGTAGCGCCGCGGTGAGGCGGGGTGTCCGTCCGTAATCGATATCGACGCTATGCCGTCGGGAGAGCCGACCGGGAGGGATTGAGACATCGTCATCGGGTCCCGGTGGCGGAGATCAGCGAGGGCCCGGGCACGGTTGTGCGCCGGGCGCATGCCGGGGGCTTCGGCGCCCCCGATGACTATCGCGCTGATCACGGGTACAAGGCTATCTCGCCAGACCCCCACCACGTCACCGGCCGGATCTGTACAAAAGTGAGTACGCAAGTTTGACGATGTGCGCAGTGACGCGGTCGGCCGCGCGTGCCAGTACCTATTCGGACAGTTCGCGAGCGGTGCGGACGGCGTCTGCCAGCGTGTCCACGACGGGAACTCCGGCTGATTCCAGACTGCGGCGGCTGTGCGAACCACCCGTGTAGAGCACGGCCCGCGCTCCGACGTGAGCCGCGGCGAGGGCGTCGTCCACCGCGTCTCCCACCAGGATCGTACGGTGGGCCGTCACGCCGGCGGCCTCCATGGCAGCCATATGACGTACGAGGTGGCCTGCCTTGGACGTGTGCGAGGGCCCGGTCCGCCCGTCGACGCGGACGAAGTGCCGGTCGATGCCGTGGGACCGCACGAGCGGTACGAGCTTCTCGTGGGGCGCGAGGGACAGCAGGGACTGGGTGAGCCCGTCCCGCTGCCAGTCCTGGAGCAGCTCCCTGGCCCCTTCGGCGAGCCCGGCGTCCTCGGCGGCGGCCCAGTAGTGGCGGTGGAACGCCTCGTCCATGACCGTCCACTCGTCCTCGGTGGGCAGCCGTCCCATGAAACGCTCGTA
This sequence comes from Streptomyces sp. ISL-94, assembly GCF_018614075.1. Classification (GTDB taxonomy): domain Bacteria; phylum Actinomycetota; class Actinomycetes; order Streptomycetales; family Streptomycetaceae; genus Streptomyces. Next base: position 87,349 of record NZ_JAGGOZ010000074.1, read on the forward strand.
GAACTTCGGCACCGGTACGACGTACAGCTCGCGGTACGCCTCCAGGGTGATCGGCGGGAAGCCGAGCTCGGCGAAGCTCGCGTTGGTGGCGACGATCACGGCATCGATGTCGTGCAGGAGGGTGCCGTTCCAGTCCCAGACTATGTGGGTCGCTCGGACTATGTGGGTCGCTCGGACTATGTGGGTCGCTCGGGTCATTTCAGCAGCCCCGGGATCTCCTGCACGCCGAACCAGAGCAGCTCGTGGTCCTCGGCGCCGTCGACGACGAACTGCGCGTCGCCGTCCCCTCCGTCGGCGGCGTCCACGGCGGCGGCGGCCGCGGCGACGTCTCCTTCGGCATCATCGGCGTCGACGTGCACGGCGGCGGCCTTGGCGAGCCGTACGGCCTCGGCGAGGGCGACCTGGCCGAGCGTGGCCTCGTCGAGCCCGGGGGTGGCGGTGGCGGCCTGGTCGGCGACGTCCAGGGCCACGACGACGCGCCTGCGCGGTGCGGCCGGGTCGGCGGCGATCAGCCGCAGGGAGGCGGCGGCGGCCCGGCTGAGGGCCGCGTACTCCAGCTCCTCGATGTCGTCGGACACGTACCACTCCCGCAGCCCCGGCGTGACGGCGTACGCCCGCAGCGGGGCGGGGCCCAGCTCCCCCGCCTTGTGCGCCTCGGCGAGCCCGGGGAGGGTCAGGGGGACGTACACGCGCATGGCCGGCTGCTTTCGGTAGTCGGAAACGCCCCCAGGATACGACCGCCCCCACCCAGACCGGGAAACGCCCACCGGGCACGCGCTCCACGGCGCCGGCCCAGCCCTCTCCTTTCGGGGCGACACCCCGCCCCACCGGGGGACGCCCACCGGGGGACGCCCACCGGGGGACGCCCACCGGGCCCGGCCCCTGCGGCGCCGGCCCGGCCGCGCTCCTTCTGGGTAGCGACCCGGCCCCACCTGGAGACGCCCCCAGGCCCGCGCGGCCGGCGCACCCGGGGGGATGTCGCGCGCGTCCCTGTGGGTGACCGGGACCGTCCCCCTTCGGGGTGCCGGAGCGGTTCGCGGGGGCGTCCACCCGCGTCCTCTTCCCGGCCCGCGCAGGGCGCCGGGGCTGCCCGCCTGGCACTCGGATAGGTGAACCGGCACGGGGCCGGGACCGGGGTCTCCGGCCGGTTGCGGAGCGTGTCCGGGCGGCCGTACAAGGTTCCCCAGCAAGTTACCGATTGGTACGGCAGATCGCGAGGGAGGCCCCATGGAGACCACGATGCGCGGCACGGTCGGCGGCGAGGGGAGCCGCCGCCGACCGGGCGGGCCGGCCCGGTCGCGGCCCGCCGGACGGCACGACTCGCGGCGCCCGGCGGGACCCCCGCGGGCCCTGCGGCCCGGCCCGCACCACTGGTTCGCCGAACGCCTCCTGGCGGTCGTCAGCGGCCGCCGCCCGGTCCACTCGCTCCTGGGCCACACCGTCGGCCCCGCCTACCAGCAGCTGGTCACCCTGGCACCTTCCGACCCCCTCCGCGACCGCCTGCGCCCGGTCGTCCGCCAGTGCGGCCGCTTCACCCCGGGCCCGGGCGTCATCGAGGCCTTCGCCCGCATCGCGACGGGCGATCGCTTGACGGCGATGGCCTTCCGCCTCGAACAGGGCCCAGACCTCCGCTGGCGCTGCGCAGCGGTAGAAATCCAGGGCCCCCGCCCCTGACCAGAATCCAGCGCCGCCGGAGCCTGAGGCGCGCAAATCAAGCCTCGCGGGCGCCCTCTCAGCCCCGCCGGCGTTTGAGGCGGCGCAAATCAAGCCCCGCCGGCGTTTGAGGCGCGGGGTCCGGGGCGGAGCCCCGATCTTTCAGCCTCGCCGGCGTTTGAGGCGCACAAATCGAGCCTCGCCGGCGTTTGAGGCGCGGGGTCTGGGGCGGAGCCCCAGAAGCCCCGGGCGCAGCCCGGGGCCGCTTGCGCAGCGGCGCCGCACCCGCCCCACACAACGCGGCCGGGGCCGGACCCCGCGTACAGGTCCGGCCCCGGCCGATAACGCAACCCAGCGCCCGGCGCAGGGCTACTTCTTACGGCGCCGCCCACCAGAGGCCTTGGCCGCCTTCCGCCGCTCCGCCCGCGTCATCCCGTCACCGTCGCCGTCACCGGCGGCGTCCGACTCGAAGTCGCCCTCGACGACCCCGCCCTCCCCGTCGACCGTCGGAGCCGAGAAGTGCAGCCGGTCCGGCCGCTGCGGAGCATCCAGCCCCTTCGCCCGGATCTCCGGCCGCGCCCCCGGCACCGGCTCCTTCGTCAGCGACGGCGCCGCGTCCTGCACCGGAAGCTCCTCGACCTGCTGCTCGACCTGGACCTCCAGGTTGAACAGGTAGCCGACGGACTCCTCCTTGATGCCCTCCTGCATGGCGTTGAACATGTCGAAGCCCTCGCGCTGGTACTCGACCAGCGGGTCCTTCTGGGCCATCGCCCGCAGGCCGATGCCCTCCTGCAGGTAGTCCATCTCGTACAGGTGCTCACGCCACTTGCGGTCCAGCACCGACAGCACCACGCGCCGCTCCAGCTCGCGCATGATGTCCGAGCCCAGCGTCTTCTCGCGCGCCGCGTACTGCTCGTGGATGTCGTCCTTGATGGACTCCGCGATGAACTCGGCGGTGATGCCCGCCCGGTCGCCCGCGGCCTCCTCCAGCTCCTCGATGGTGACCTTCACCGGGTAGAGCTGCTTGAAGGCGCCCCACAGCCGCTCCAGGTCCCACTCCTCCGCGAAGCCCTCGACCGTCTCGGCCGCGATGTACGCGTCGATGGTGTCGTCCATCATGAAGCGCACCTGGTCCTGCAGGTCCTCGCCCTGCAGGACGCGGCGGCGCTCGCGGTAGATGACCTCGCGCTGGCTGTTGAGGACCTCGTCGTACTTCAGGACGTTCTTGCGCGTCTCGAAGTTCTGGGTCTCCACCTGCGACTGGGCCGACGCGATCGCGCGCGTCACCATCTTGTTCTCGATCGGCACGTCGTCCGGCACGTTGGCCATCGCCATGACCCGCTCGACCATCTGCGCCTTGAACAGGCGCATCAGGTCGTCGCCCAGCGAGAGGTAGAAGCGGGACTCGCCCGGGTCGCCCTGTCGGCCGGAGCGGCCGCGCAGCTGGTTGTCGATACGGCGCGACTCGTGCCGCTCGGTGCCCAGCACGTACAGCCCGCCGAGCTCCTTGACCTCCTCGAACTCCGCCTTCACCGCCGCCTCGGCCCTGATGAGCGCCTCGGGCAGGGCGTGCGCCCACTCCTCGATGTGCTCCTCCGGGTCCAGGCCGCGCTGGCGCAGCTCCGCCTCGGCAAGGTCGTCCGGGTTGCCGCCGAGCTTGATGTCGGTACCGCGGCCGGCCATGTTCGTGGCGACGGTGACCGCGCCCCGGCGGCCGGCCTGGGCGACGATCGTCGCCTCACGGTCGTGCTGCTTGGCGTTGAGCACCTCGTGCGGGATGCCGCGCTTGGAGAGCTGCTGGGAGAGGTACTCGGACTTCTCGACCGACGTCGTACCGACGAGGATCGGCTGGCCCTTCTCGTGCTTCTCCGCGATGTCGTCGACGACGGCGGCGAACTTCGCGACCTCGGTCCGGTAGATCAGGTCCGCCTGGTCCTTGCGGACCATGTCGCGGTTGGTCGGGATCGGGACGACACCAAGCTTGTAGATCTGGTGGAACTCGGCGGCCTCGGTCATGGCCGTACCGGTCATGCCCGACAGCTTCTTGTAGAGGCGGAAGAAGTTCTGCAGGGTGATCGTGGCGAGGGTCTGGTTCTCGTCCTTGATGTCCACCCCTTCCTTCGCCTCGATCGCCTGGTGCATGCCCTCGTTGTAGCGGCGGCCGGCGAGGATACGGCCGGTGTGCTCGTCGACGATCATGACTTCGCCGTCGATGACGACGTAGTCCTTGTCCTTCTTGAACAGTTCCTTCGCCTTGATGGCGTTGTTCAGGTAGCCGACGAGCGGGGTGTTCACCGACTCGTAGAGGTTCTCGATGCCGAGCCAGTCCTCGACCTTGGCGACACCGGCCTCGTGGATGGCGACGGTCCGCTTCTTCTCGTCGACCTCGTAGTCGCCGGTCTCCTCGATGCCCTTCAGCGGCTGGCCGGCCTCGCCCTTGGTCAGGCGGGTCACCAGCTTCGCGAAGTCGCCGTACCACTTCGTGGCCTGGTCGGCCGGACCGGAGATGATCAGCGGGGTACGGGCCTCGTCGACCAGGATCGAGTCGACCTCGTCGACCACGGCGAAGTTGTGGCCGCGCTGGACGAGCTCGTCCTGCGACCACGCCATGTTGTCGCGTAGGTAGTCGAAGCCGAACTCGTTGTTCGTGCCGTAGGTGATGTCGCAGGCATACTGGTCGCGGCGCTGCGCCGGCGACATGTTCGCCAGGATGCAGCCGACCTCCAGGCCGAGGAACTTGTGCACCCGGCCCATCAGCTCGGAGTCACGCTCGGCGAGGTAGTCGTTCACCGTGATCAGGTGGACGCCCTTGCCGGACAGCGCGTTCAGGTACGCGGGCAGCGTGCCGACGAGGGTCTTGCCCTCACCGGTCTTCATCTCGGCCACGTGGCCGAGGTGCAGCGCCGCGCCACCCATGATCTGGACGTCGTAGTGCCGCTGGCCGAGGACGCGCTTGGCCGCCTCGCGGACGGTCGCGAAGGCCTCCGGCAGCAGGTCGTCCAGGCTCTCGCCGTCCTGGAAACGCTGCTTGTACTCGTCCGTGAGCGCCCGCAACTCGGCGTCGGAGAGGTTGACGAAGTCCTCTTCGATGGAGTTGACCTGGTCCGCGATGCGGTGCAGTTTGCGCAGGATCTTGCCTTCGCCTGCACGCATGAGCTTGTTGAAGACGGACACCGAGGTTTGTCTCCTTGCCGGTCGGGCCTGGGCACTGTACGTACACGGGCACGGCAGGTGGGCCCCACCGCAACGGCCATCGTAAGCGAGGACGTGGTCGCGTCGGGAGGTCCGCCGTTGCCGCGAGGGCGCGGGTGCCCGTATTGAGAACGTACGGGTGGCACCGAAGGTGCCGCCGTCCCGGAGGCCTTTACGAAAAAAGTGTTCGCACGGTGCATCGCGGCACGACCAGAATCACGTCATGGAACCCACCACACTGACCACCGCCCGCCTGGAATTGCGGCCTTTCGTCCCCGCCGACGAGGACGAGGTCTACGCCGCCGCCCAGGATCCCGACATCCAGCGCTGGACGATGGTCCCCTCCCCCTACGAGCGCGCCCACGCGCACGGCTTCGTGACCGAGGTCGTACCGAACGGCTGGCGCGAGGACACGGCGTACCCCTTCGCGGTCCGCCGGGGGGCCGGCGGCCCGCTGGTCGCCGCCGTCGGCCTCCACGTGCACGGGCCGGACTCGTACGAGATCGGCTACTGGGCGGTGAAGGAGCACCGCGGGCTGGGGTACATGACCGAGGCCGTGGCCGCCGTCGCCCGCTGGGCCTTCACCGAGGTGGGCGCCGTACGGCTGGAGTGGCGCGCCGAGGCGGGCAACACCGGCTCCCGCGTCGTCGCGGAGAAGGTCGGCTTCCGCGTCGAGGGCCTCCTGCGGGCCGGCCTGATCAGGAACGGCACCGCACGCGACTGCTGGATCGGCGCCCTGCTCCCCTCCGACCTCGGCCTGCCCCCCGCGCTGCCGTACCTGGCGTCGGCCGCCGAGTAGGGGCCCTGCACAATCCCGGCCGGCGCGCTGCTCCCGTGCGGCCTCGGGCTGCCATCCCGGCTCCCGTACGGGCCCGTTGTCAGTGGCGCCGCCTAGGCTTCGGCACATGACCATGATCTCGTTGTCCGCCGATGAGGCCCGCCGGATCGCCCTGCGCGCGCAGGGCTTCCTCGGAGCGCCCGACCGCCGCGGCGGGGTCCGGGGGGTTCTGCGCCACCTCGGCGCCGTACAGCTGGACACCATCTCGGTCCTGGCCCGCTCTCACGAGCTGATCCCGTACGCGCGCCTGGGCGCGGTGGGCCGCGAAGCGGTCGAGAAGGCGTACTGGTCGGACCGTCACGCCTTCGAGTACTGGTCGCACGCGGCCTGCATCCTGCCCATCGAGGAATGGCCGCATTTCGCCTTCCGCCGCCGTGCCCGCCGGGCGCGCGGCCACCGCTGGCACATCCTCCAGGACAAGGAGCGCTCGACGCGGGCGGTCCTGGACCGGCTCAAGGCCGACGGCCCGCTGACCTCCACCGAGCTGGGCGGCGCCAAGAACGGCGGCGAGTGGTTCGAGTGGTCCGAGACCAAGATCGCGGTGGAGTGGCTGCTCGACACCGGCGAGGTGGTGTGCAGCGAGCGCCGCGGCTGGAAGCGGGTCTACGACCTCGCCGAGCGCGCGGTGCCCGACGCGCTGCTCCACGACGACCTGGACGACCGCGAGTGCATGCGCCGCCTCGTCGCCCTGGCCGGCCGTTCCCTGGGCGTCGGCACCCGCGCGGACATCGCGGACTACCACCGCCTCAAGGGCGATGAGTTCGACGCGGTGATCGCCGACTCCGGTCTGGTCCCGGTCGAGGTCGAGGGCTGGGCACAGCGTCATCGCGGAGTGGCGGCCTGGGCGGATCCGGCGGCGCTCGCGACGCCTCCCCGGGGCCGCCACCGCACGACGCTGCTGTCGCCCTTCGACTCGCTGGTCTGGGACCGCCCCCGCACGGAGCGGATCTTCGGCTTCACGCACCGCCTGGAGGCGTACGTCCCCAAGCCGAAGCGGATACACGGGTACTTCGCGATGCCGCTGCTGGCGGGCGGCCTGCTCCAGGGCCGCGTCGACCCGGCCCGCGAGGGCTCCACCCTGGTGGCCCGCCAGCTCTCCCTGACCTCCCCGAAGGCCGCCCGCCCGATGGCGGAGGCCCTGCAGGAGGCGGCTCAGTGGGTGGGCTGCGAGGAGGTACGGGTCGAGCGCGCCGGCTCGCCCGCCGAGGCGGCGGCCGTCACGGCCGAGCTCGCCGCCCTGCCCGCCTAGTGCTGTGGCCGGAAAGGTTTGCCGGGGCGCGGCGTCCGGTGCGGTGCATCGCAAGGCGGAGGGCCGCGGCTCGTACTGGACGTACTTGCGCGGTCCGACAACGCGGCGAGGTGCCGTACTGGGCGTCGCGACCCGGTGA